>DASREA010000022.1:0-21389 GCA_035652315.1 Xanthobacteraceae bacterium
CCCTACGTGGCTCCTCCGGGCGTGCCGGCCGATCGCGTCGCCGCGTTGCGCAAGGCTTTCATGGATACCATGGCCGACAAGGAATTCCTGGCCGAGGCCGAGAAGCAGAAGCTGGAAATCACGCCGATCTCCGGCGAAGAGGTCCAGCAGATTATCGTCGACTCCTACAAGACCGATCCGGCGGTGGTGAAGAAGACCGCCGAATTGCTCGGCGAAGGTCCGAAGAAATAGAGATTCGGGCTTATAGCGACTGCGGGACCGGCGGAGCTCCAAACTCCGCCGGTCTTTGTCTAAGCCGCCTTCCAAGCCGCGGCTTTTCGCGTTAGAAACCCGGCGGCATTTCGGTAACACTTCGCGCCGCGGCATTTTCCGCGTGGCGCGGCATTATGAAGGTTTCGGGATGGACGCAAAAACGGAAAAGAAGCTAGAAAACTACGCCGGCTGGCAATCCGACGTTATCGTCGATCTGATCAAGCAATATGGATTTCCCTTCATCACGCTGAATCCGGGCGCGAGCTTCCGCGGCCTGCACGATTCGCTGGTGAATTACGGCAACAACCAACCGCCGATCATGCTCTGCAATCACGAGGAGATCGCGGTGCAGATCGCCCACGGCTACGCCAAGGCGACCGGCAAGCCGGCGGCGGTCATCCTGCATGATCTCGTCGGCCTGCTGCACGCCTGCATGGCCATCTATTACGCCTTCATCGACCGCGTGCCGCTGTTCATCATGGGCGCGACCGGACCGATGGATGAAGGCAAACGCCGCCCGCACATCGACTGGACCCATTCGGCGCTGGTGCAAGGCAATGCAGTGCGTGACTATACCAAGTGGGATTATCAGCCCACTTCGATCGCAGGCGTGCCGGAATCCTTTGCCCGCGCCTATTCGGTGATGACCACCGAGCCGGTCGGCCCGATCTACATGTGCTACGACGCCGCGCTGCAGGAAGCGCCGTTGACCACCAAGATCGATCTGCCGCCGCGCGAAGCCGCAGCCACACCGGCGCGCATGATGCCGGATCCGAAGGCGTTGCATGCCATCGCCGACAAGCTGCTGGCCGCCGAGCATCCGATGCTGATGCCGGAATATCACGGGCGACGCGAAGGCGGCTTCGAAAGCCTGGTCAAGCTCGCGGAAACCGTGGGCGCCGGCGTCTGGAGCATTCCCAGCTCGCTGAACTTCCCGAACCGGCATCCGCTCTGCCTGACTTACGACAAGCCGTCGCTGCGCAAGACCGACCTTGTCCTCGGCCTGGACGTGCGCGATTACGAGAAGCAGCTCATGGAACTGAACAGCACCATGCGCACGCTCGAGCCGCTGGTGCCGGAAAATTGCGATTTCGTCGAGATCGGCTTCGGCGAGCTCAACATCAGCAAATGGGCGATGGATTATTGCCGCCTACAATCGTTTTCGGTGCGCGCGCTCGGCGACACCTCGCTCGGCGTGCCGGAGCTCACGCGCCTCTGTCAGGAACGCATCGCCAAGGATGGCAAGCTGCAGAAGAAGATCGCCGACCGCAAGGCGGCCATCGGCAAGCGCCATGACGAGATTTTCGCCAAATGGGACGCCGACGCGCGCAAGGATTGGGATGCCTCGCCGATCACCTTCGGTCGCCTCGCGCTCGAAGTCTGGGACGTCATCAAGAACGAGGACTGGGTGCTCACGGCCAACGATTTGAAGAAGACCGTTCCGAGGCTTTGGGATTTCGACAAGCCTTACCGGCATCCGGGCACCGAGCTCGGCACCTCGACCCAGATCGGCATCTCAATCGGCGTCGCTCTGGCTCACAAGAACAAGGGTCGTCTCGTCGTCAACATCCAGCCCGACGGCGACCTGATGTTCGACGCCGGCGCGCTATGGGTCGCCGCCAAATATCAGATTCCAATGCTGATCGTGATGCACAATAACCGCGCCTATTACAACGACTGGGAGCATCAGATCCGCATGGCGAAGCTGCGCGGCACCGACGAGGCCAAGGCCCATATCGGCATGGACCTTTTCGGGCCGGAGCCGGACTTCGCGGCACTTGCGCGCTCGATGGGCTGCTACGGCGAAGGGCCGATTGAGAATCCCAAGGACATCCGTCCGGCGCTGGAGCGCGCGATCGCCGAGGTCAAAAAGGGCCGCGTCGCTCTGGTCGACACCGTCACACAACACCGCTGACGAAAAAATGCCGCAGCAGCCTTGCCGCGGCGCCGCTAGTCCAAGGGCCGACGCCGGTCAGATGCCGGCGCCGTCGATCAGCGGCATGCGGTTGTGAATGCCGCATTCGGTTTTTTCGCTGTCCGCCCAGCGGCCCGCGCGAACCGCTTCGGCGGAATGGCTCGGCCGTGTGCAAGGAATGCAACCGACCGAGCTGAAGCCTTTCCCGGCAAGCGGATGCAGGGGCAAATTCCAGTCGCGGAACATCGCGGCGATCTCCGCCGGGGTGCTGCGCGCCAGCGGGTTGAATTTGAGGCGCCGTCCCTCCGCTTCGACCACAGGAATCGACGCGCGCTCGCCGCCCTGGTAGCGCTTGCGACCGTTGATCCAGCCGTCGAAATTTTCCAGCACGCCCGACAACGGCTCGACTTTACGCAAATGGCAGCAGGCATCGGGATCGGTCGACCATAGATCGCGATGCGGATCCTTTTCCGCCACCGCCGCCGCCGCAGGCTTGATGGTGCGCACGTCGCGCAAGCCAAGGCGTTCGACCAAGGTCTCGCGATAGCTCAGCGTTTCGGGGAAGAGCCACTCGGTATCGAGAAACAGCACCGGGATTGACGGATCGACGTCGGCCACGATCTTCAGCAGCGTCGCGGATTCAATGCCGAAAGAGGAAGCTACCGCCAGGCGCGACGGCGCGATGGCGCGGACGGCCGCCGTCACGATGGCGCTCGGATCGGCGTCGGCGAGCGCGCTGTTCAGCTTGGCCGCGGTGACGACAGCGAGATTCGCATTCATGCGGATTTCTGCCCGTTAGGACGTCCATTCTATATAGCAGGCAAAAATGCCGGGAAAAGGGAACAATATTCCAGACTTGCAGGCATGCTGGGATATCCTCACTGCCGAGTCTCGCCCCCGCAGCAGGGATTTGCTGCCCCGAGGGCGGAAGTTCCCGGCGCGCAGAGCCCGGCTCGACCTTGGGCGGGCCGGCGCGGCCTTTGTCGATGCGCTATTCCGCGGCGGCGCGCGCCGGCTTGTCGGCCGAAACCAGATAATCGATGGCGGCCTGCACGCCGCCTTTCTTGTGCGGCACGCCGGCGACGCCGAGCGCCACCTCGGTCACCGAAAGCCCGCCGAGCAACATCGCTTCGTTGATGTCGCCCAAATGGCCGATGCGGAAGTAGCGGCCCACATAAGGACCGAAGCTGGCGCCGTAGGAAATATTGAAATGCTCGAGCGCCAGATTGCGGAAGGTATCGGCGTTCTGCCCTTCGGGCAGCAGCACGGCCGTCACGGTTGGTGAATAATATTTCGCGTCGCGGCAGAGGATTTCCAGGCCCCAGGCGCGTACCGCGCGCCGCGTCGCTTCGGCAAGCCGGTCATGCCGCGCGAAGACGTTGTCGAGACCTTCCTCGTGCAGCATGTCGATGGCGACCGCCAGGCCCTGCAGCATCTGCGTCGCCGGCGTATAGGGGAAGAAGCCCTGCTTGTTCATGGTCAGCATGTCGTCCCAGCTCCAGAACGACTTGGGCAGCTTCGCGGTCTTCGCCGCCGCCAGCGCCTTGTCACTGAGCGCATTGAACGACATGCCGGGCGGCAGCATGAGGCCTTTCTGCGCGCCGCCCACGGTGACGTCGACACCCCATTCGTCGTGCCGGTAGTCGGTCGAAGCGAGCGACGAGATCGTGTCCACCAGGAACAACGCCGGGTGCTTGGCGCGGTCGATGGCCTTGCGGATTTCGGCGATCGGCGAAAGGCAGCCGGTCGCGGTTTCGTTATGCAGCACACAGACGGCCTTGATTTCCTGGTTCTTGTCCTCGCGCAGCTTGGCTTCGATGGCGGCCGGATCGGCGCCGGTGCGCCAGTCGGTGGCGATGACTTCGGGCTTCAGCCCGTACTTCGCTGCCATGTTCTTCCATTGCAGGGCGAACTGCCCGGTCTCGACAAAGAGAACGCGGTCGCCGGGAGACAAGGTGTTGACCAGCGCGGCTTCCCAGGCGCCGGTGCCGGTCGCGGTGTAGATGATGACCGGGTTTGCGGTCTTGAAGATGGTCTTGATGCCGTCGAGGCAGCGGCGGGCGAGCTTGGCGAATTCGGGGCCGCGATGGTCGATGATCGGCGTATCCATGGCCCGCAGGACGCGGTCCGGAATCGGGGTAGGGCCCGGAATGTGGAGGAAATGGCGCCCAACCGGGCGGGACGAATTCTGCGGCATAATCGGGTCTTTCCTTTCCAAAGGGCCTGCCCCGCGCCAGCCCAGGCGCGCTTGTGGGGATCAACTATGAATGCGAGATTGCGGTCAATGCTCTCTTTGTAGCAAAAGCATCGGCCGCCGCCATGACTGGAAAGACTGCAACTGCCAAGGCGCCGAGCCTTGCGTTCGGCGATGAAGAGGCTTCGACGTGGCGGTAACGCGAATGCCGGGCCTCGAACGCCGCCTCAAGGCCGAATTGTCGCAGGTCTATTTCGACGATTTCACCCGCGGCCGCTATGCCACCGATGCTTCGCATTATCAGATCATGCCGTTCGGTGTCGCGGTGCCGCGCAGCGTGGCGGAGGCCGAGCGCGCCATCGCTATTGCGCGCGCCGAAGGCGTGAGCGTGCTGCCGCGCGGAGCGGGGACCTCGCAGAGCGGGCAGAGCGTCAACCAATCGCTGGTCATCGACTGTTCCAAATACCTCAACCGCATTGTCAGCGTGGACGCCGCGGCGCGGCGCTGCGTGGTCGAGCCCGGCATCGTGCTCGACGAACTGAACCGGGCACTGAAGCCGCACGGCCTCTGGTTCCCCGTCGATATCTCCACGGCCTCGCGCGCCACGCTGGGCGGCATGGTCGGCAATAATTCCTGCGGCGCGCGCTCGCTCCGCTACGGCAACACCCGCGAAAACGTCATCGCCGTCGATGCCGTCTTGGCGGACGGCAGAGCGGCGCGCTTCGGCCCGGTCACGGTGGAACTGGACGACATTGCCGCCGATTCGCCGCTGCGCCCGATCGCCCGCGATCTGCTGGCGCTTGCCGCGCGCGAGAGCGAGGAGATCAAAACGCACTTTCCCAAAGTGCAACGCCGCGTCGGCGGCTATAACCTCGACGCACTTCTTCCCGGCCGCAACGATCTCAACCTCGCGCATATTCTGGTCGGCTCGGAAGGCACGCTCGCTTTCACCACGCGCGTTGAATTGAAGCTCGCGCCACTGCTCGGCCGCCGCGCGGTCGGCGCCTGCCATTTCGGCAGCTTCCATGCGGCGATGGATGCGGCGCAACACATCGTCAGGCTCGGGCCGATCGCTGTGGAATTGATCGACCGCACCATGATCGGGCTTGCCCGCGACATCGCCATGTTCCGGCCCGCCCTCGCGGAATTCGTGCGCGGAGATCCGGAGGCCATTCTTCTGGTCGAATTCGGCGAGGACGATCAGCAGGAAAATCTGCGGCGGCTCGGCCGTCTCGGCGAGCTCATGGGCGACCTTGGCTTCGCCTGGAACAATGGCGGCGCGCGTTGCGGCGGCGTGGTCGAGGTGCTCGACGCCAAGCTGCAAGCGGCGATCACCGACGTCCGCACCGCCGGGCTCAACGTGATGATGTCGATGAAGGACGAGGGCAAGCCCGTGTCCTTCGTCGAGGACTGCGCCGTTCCGCTCGAGCATCTGGCGGATTACACCGGCCGTCTCACCGAGATTTTCGAGAAGCACGGCACGCGCGGCACATGGTACGCGCACGCCTCGGTGGGCTGTCTGCATGTGCGGCCGGTGCTCAACCTGCGGCTGGAGAAGGACGTCAAGGCGATGCGCGCCATCGCCGAAGAAGCATTTGCCATGGTGCGCGAATACAAAGGTTCGCATTCGGGCGAGCACGGCGACGGCATCGTACGTTCCGAATTTCATGAATTCATGTTCGGCCGCCGCCTGGTGCGCGCCTTCGAAGCGGTGAAGGATCGCTTCGATCCCCACGGCCTGTTTAACCCTGGCAAGATCGTGCGCGCGCCGAAATTCGACGACCGCCGGCTGTTCCGCTATCCACCCGGCTATCGTGCCGCGCCGATCAGCGCGCGGCTCGACTGGTCGGCTTATCCCGGCGCGGGCGGCGGATTCCAGGGCGCGGTCGAGATGTGCAACAACAACGGCGCCTGCCGCAATCTGGCGGGCGGCGTGATGTGCCCGTCCTACCGCGTGACCCGCAACGAACGCGACGCCACCCGCGGCCGCGCCAATTCCCTGCGGCTTGCCATCACCGGCCAGCTTGGGCCCGCTGCCTTGATTTCCGACGAGATGGCGGAGACGTTGAAGCTTTGCGTCTCCTGCAAGGCCTGCCGGCGCGAATGCCCGACCGGCGTCGACATGGCGCGCATGAAGATCGAGGTGCAGGCGGCGCGCGCCGCGCGCCGCGGGTTGTCGCTGCATGACCGGCTCGTCGCCTATCTGCCGCGTTATGCGCCTTACGCCAGCAGGCTGCCTTGGCTGCTCAATATGCGCGACACGCTCCCCGGTGCCGCGGTGCTGTCGGAGGCCATCGCCGGATTTTCCGCCCGCCGCCCGCTGCCGCGATGGCGGCGCGACGTGTTTGATGGCGCGTCGCCGGCGCCGAAGGCTGCGAATGACGGAAAAGAAGTCGCTCTCTTCGCCGACACCTTCAACCGCTATTTCGACCGGGAGAATCTCGACGCCGCCATGTCGGTGCTCGGTGCCGCCGGCTATGCGGTGCATATAGCGAGGCCGGCGGATGGCAACGCCCGCCCGCTGTGCTGCGGGCGCACCTTTCTCGCGGCCGGTCTGGTCGATGAAGCGCGCAAGGAGATCGCACGCGTGGCCGCAGCCTTGCGGCCATTCGTCGCCCGCGGCGTTCCCATCGTCGGCCTTGAGCCTAGCTGCGTCCTTGGCTTTCGCGACGAAATCCCGGCGCTACTGCCGGGCGAGGAGACACGGCGGCTTGCCGTGCAGACTTTCCTGTTCGAGGAATTTCTGGACCGCGAGGCACAGGCGGGCCGCCTGCGGCTGCCGCTGCGGCCGCAGGCGAAACGCGCGCTGCTGCACGGCCATTGCCACCAGAAATCTTTCGGCGCCATGGGCGCGGTGGAGGCGGTGCTCAGGCTCGTGCCCGGCCTCGCGGTGGAAGCGGTTGATTCAAGCTGCTGCGGCATGGCCGGCGCTTTCGGATACGGCGCCGACACCATCGATGTGTCATTGGCGATGGGCGAGCTAACGCTCCTGCCCGCGGTGCGCAAAGCGGACGGCGACGCCATCATCGTCGCCGATGGCACGTCCTGCCGTCAGCAGGTCCGCGATGGGACCGGCCGTGAAGCCGTGCATGTCGCCCGCGTGCTGGCGATGAGCCTGTCGCCGGAGGCAGGCCCCTAGCCTCCGTAGAACACCTGCACCAGCCAAAGCGATACGGCCGGAACATAGGTGCACAGCAGCAGAACCAAGAGCAGCGCCGCGATATAGGGGATATTGACCTTGGTCGTTTGCCAGATATCGGCTTTGGCGATGGCGCAAGCAGTCATCAGCACGCTCGCCACCGGCGGTGTCTGCTGGCCGATGGCGAGATTGAGCGTCACCACGAGACCGAAGTGAATGGGATCGATGCCCACGGCGATGACCATGGGCATCACGATCGGGATTACCAGGATGATCGCCGCCGCCGAATGCAGGAACATGCCGAGGATCAGAAAGGCGACGTTGAGCAGCAGCAGCACCAGATATTTGTTGGTGGTCACGCCGGTGATGGCCTTGCCCAGCGCCTGCGGAAGCTGCGCCTCGGTGAGAAAAGTGCCGATCAGCGCCGAGGCGGCGACCAGCAGCATCACCACCGCCGTCTGCACGCCGCCGTCGATGCAGGCCTTGCGCAGCTCGCGCCAGTCGAGATCGCGGTAGATCAAGCCGCCGACCACGATGGCGGCGACCACCGCCATGCCCGCGCCTTCCGTGGCGGTGACGATGCCGCCGAATATCGAGCCGAGGATCGCAATGGGCAGGATGAAGGCCCAGAGCGCTTCCTTGAAAGTGCGCCAAACCTCTGCGCGCCGAAACCTCTGCTCGCGCGGAAAATCGAATCGCACGGCGTGGTGATAGGCGGCGCCGGCCATGGCCAGTGCCCCGATCAATCCTGGGATGATGCCGGCGACGAACAGCTTCACCACCGAGGTCTGCGCCATCACCGCATAGAGGATCATGGGGATGGAAGGCGGAATGATGATGGCGAGGCTGGCCGCCGACGACATGGTGGCCGCCGCCACTTCCTTGGAATAACCGCGATTCTTCATGGCCGGAATCAAAATGGTGCCCAGCGCCGCCACATCGGCTACGGCCGAGCCGGAGATTTCCGCGAAGAAGACCGAGGTTCCGATGGCCACCATCGACAATCCGCCGCGCACGAAGCCGACCAGCGCCGAGGCAAAGGCGATCAGCCGCCGCGAGATCGACGAGGCATTCATGATCGCGCCGGAGAGGATGAACAGCGGGATCGCCAGCAGCGGGAAGCTGGAGGCACCGTCCAGCATCACCAAGGCCAGATTGGGCAGCATCTGCGGCCCCTGGACGATGATAATCGCCAGCATGGCGACGAAGGCGAGCGCCACCGCGATCGGCACATTGATCAGCGCCAGGGCGATCATGCCGACCAGCATCAGCGTGATGGTCACGGCTTTTTGCTCCGGCTCGTCGGTGGATCGGCGGCGGCTTGCGAGATGGCCTCAAGGAACTCGGCATCGACAAAGCCGCGGCCGCGGGCGTCCCTCAGCACTTGCGGCAACCGCAACAGCTCGGCGACGACGAACAAGGCGGCGCCGATGGGGATGGCCGAATCCGTCAGCCGCAGCGGCACCCAGGGCAGGCTCACCATGCCGTCGTTGCCGAGCACGATCAGCACCTGCACGCCGGTCCAAGCCAGCATCACGAAGAAAAGCAGCACGCAGCATTCGGCGAAGACGATCACCGGCAAGCGAATGCGCGGCGGCATGGCGTTGACGACTCCCGGCACGCCGATATGCGCGCCTTTGAGCGCGGCGAGCGCCGCGCCGTAATAGGTGAGCCAGACCAAACCGATCGAAGCGGTCTCGTCGTACCAGGACAGCGAAGCGCCGAGATAACGGAAGGCAAACCCGGCGATGACAAGAAGAGTCAACGCGGCGACGAGAACGATGACAATGGTTTCAAGCAGCCACTCAAAGCCTTGGCGAAAGCGCGCAACGCTCATTTCCGCTTCCCTTCGAACGAATCGGGCCGGCGCCGCCGCCGGCCCGAAACCTCGCGGAATTACTTCGCTTTGCCGAGCGCCAGCGCCTTGTCGATCAACTCCTTGCCTCCGGGAACTTCCTTGGAGAACTCGTCGTAGATTTTGGCGCTCGCCTTGATGAAGGCATTCTTGTCGGCTTCGTTGACCTGCATGCCCGCTTTCTTCAGCTTGCCCAGCAGGTCGCTATCGAGGTCAGCGGCGATCTTGTAGACGACCGGCTGCATCTCGACTGCCGTGTCGCTGAGGATTTTCTGCACATCCGGCGGCAGCTTCGCCCAACTCGCGCCGGCGGTGACATAGGCCGGCGTGTAAACGTGGCCGGTCATCGACAGATATTTCTGCACTTCGTAGAAGCGCGACGGATAGATTTGCGCGAGCGGATTTTCCTGCGCATCCATCACGCCGGTCTGCAGGGCGACGAAGACCTCCGACAGCGGCATCGGGCTCGGATTGGCGCCATAGGCCTGGAACATCTTCACCCGCCAGCCGCCTTGCGGCACGCGCAGCTTTAATCCCTGCAGGTCCTCCGGCTTGACGATCGGGTGCTTGCTGTTGGTGATCTGGCGGAAGCCGTTTTCCCAGGTGGCGATGATGCGATAGCCGGCCTTCTCGGCGGCGGGAACCAGCGTTGGGTTGACGATCTGGTCGCGGATCTTCGCCATGTGATTGCGGTCCTTGACGAGATACGGCATCTCGAACAGGCCGAACAGCGCTACTTGGGAGGACATCACGGTCGAGGGCAGGGCAAGATCGACGGTGCCGAGCTTCAGCTTCTTCATCAATTCGGCGTCGCCGCCGAGCTGGCTTGAGCCGTAAACCGTGACTTTCGCCTTGCTGCCGAGCTTGGCATTGGCGCGCTTGGCGAATTCCTGCGCCGATTGGTCGAACAACGAGCCCGGCTCGCCGACATGACCGAATTTGATTTCGGTCTGCGCGGCGGCAGATCCGATCGAGAGCAATGCGGCCGCCGCGAGCCCCAGCAAGAATTTTGGTAACGACATGATTCCCTCCCGCTTGATGACGCCCATTTGGCCAAATCCAATGGGTTCTTGGGCCTTTCGACCTTGGTATTATGAATATCAATGCAAATAGCGGTGGGCGATGCAAGCGCACGAATGTCGCTGGCATTGGTAATTCGTCTTAGCGGGGAAGCGATATCGGCTCGTCAGCGGGAAGGCTGGGTCTCGATTCCGTCATAGCCGCGCAGGCGGTAGATCAGCATGGAGATGAGCCAGCTGCCGATGAAGATCGCGACGATCCCGTAACCGAGCAGATCCATACGCTCGTTGAGCGCGTCGACCGCGCTCCAGAATCCGCCGTTGAGCCCGAATTTTCCGGCAATCAGCCCCAGCACCTCGGTGCCGCCGACCGCCACCGCCACGACGACGGAAACGAAGGTGATGGTCATATTGTAATAGAGCTTGCGCACCGGCCGCACGAAGGCCCAGCCATAAGCGCGCACCATCAGAATGCTGTCGGTCGTGTCGAGCAGCGTCATGCCGGCGGTAAAGAGCGCCGGGAAAATCAGGATCGACCACATCGAAAGCCCGCTTGAGGCCTGCGCCGCCGTGATGCCGAGCAGCGCCACCTCGCTCGCGGTGTCGAATCCCAGTCCGAACAGCAGCCCGAGCGGGTACATGTGCCAGCTTCGCCCGATCATGCGGAACAGCCGGTGGAAAATGCGGGCGAAAAATCCGCCTTTGGCCAGCAAACTGTCGAGGCCGTCGTCGGCATAGCTGCCGCCCGACTTCACCCGCTGAAAGACGCGGTAGACCTCCACGAGGATGAAGGTGTTGATGACGCCGATCAGCAGCAAAAAGGCCGCGGAAACCGTCGTGCCGATGACGCCGCCGATGGAGTGAAAGGAATCCATCCGGTCCTTGAAGGCGGTCGCGGCAAAGACGATGCCGATAGACGCCAGCACCACCACGGTCGCATGCCCGAGCGAAAAGAAGAGGCCCGTTCCCAGCGGCCGCTTTCCCTCGTGCATCAGCTTGCGGGTGACGTTGTCGATGGCGGCGATGTGGTCGGCGTCAACCGCATGCCGCAAGCCGAAGCTATAGGCCAGAAAGGCGGTGCCGAGCAGGACGGGATAGTCGTGGAAGGCCGAAAAGGCCCAGGTCCAGACCGCGACATTGGCTGCAATCAGCGTCGCGTAGATCAGCAAGATATTGTGCCGGCCCGAGGGGCAAATGCCGGGAAGGAATGTCATGGGCCGCAACGGCATCAGCGCAACTCGCTCCGCAAGGCGGGTTAGGTAAGATGTCCTTTCCGGAACATCATACTTGGTATGATCATTTAGCAAGAAGGTCCTACCGGCGCAAGCCATCCCGCCGGCGGCACCAGGCCCGGCTTGCCTCAGCCGTGCTGCTTTTTCGCCGGATGCGGGTGATCGTGCGGGTGATGGTGCGGCGCGCCGGCCTCATGGCTGTGGGGCTTGATCAGCAGGTCGGTCGGGACCAGCACCAGCCGGCCGTGGCGCACGCCGCGTTCGGCGATCACGTGCTCGGCGAAATGCTGCACTTTCTCGGTCTTCCCGCGCAGGATGGTGATTTCCATGCAGCTATCGGGGTCGAGATGGGTATGCATGGTCGCCAGCGACAATTCGTGATGCTCGTGAAAGGTGTCGGCAAGCCGCTTGGAAAGCTGCCGGGCATTATGGTCGTAGACATAGACCAGCGCCGCCACGCAGTCGCGCTTCTTGCCCAAGGTCTGTGCCGCTTCGCGGATGCCGGAACGGGCGAGATCGCGGATCGCCTCGGAGCGATTTTGATAACCGCGGTCGGCGATAATGCGGTCGAGCTCGGTCATGAGCTCTTCGTCGAGAGTGATGGTCACGCGTTGCATGGCAGCATCCGTTTGCTTGCCGCTTGGGGCGGACGATGCCTTTGCTTAGCACAATTGACGCCGCGATTGGCCGCCACGGCGGTGTCGTCACCGGCGGCCTTGAACCCGCCGCCAGCGGGGCCGATATTCGCCGGCGATGCGCGCGCTCGAGCCCACGGGGCCGATCCTCAATCTCAAACTGCGGCCCGGCGGGCCGGCCGATATTGCCGCGCTGTCCGCGCTGGAAGCGGCTGTCTTCGCCACCGACCGGCTGACCCGCCGAAGCTTTCGCCGCTTTCTGGCCTCGCCGGCCGCCGAGCTTGTGGTGGCCGAACAGGGAGGCGCTTTCGCCGGCTATGTCCTGGTTCTATTCCGCGCCAATAGCGTCGTCGCACGCATCTATTCGCTCGCGGTCGCTCCGGATCGCGAAGGCCTGGGCATCGGCACGCGGCTCATCGAGGCGGCGGAAGACGCCGCGCGCCGCCGCGGCTGTACGCGCATGCGGCTTGAAGTTCATGAAGGCAATGTCCGGGCGGCGGACCGCTATCGCAAGTCCGGATACGCGCCGTTCGGGCGGCATCTGCGCTACTACGGCGATGGCGGCAACGCCTTGCGTTTTGAAAAAAGCATTTCGCTGCCGCCGGCCGTTGCCGCGCCGCCCTATGTCCATCAGTCGAGCGAATTCACCTGCGGGCCGGCCTCGATGATGATGGCCCTGGCTTGGGCGGACCCCTCGCGCCCGCTCGATCCGGCCCTTGAATTCAGCCTCTGGCGCGAAGCGACCACCATCGTGATGGCGTCGGGCCCGGCAGGGTGCGAACCTTACGGCATCGCCGTCACGCTCAAGCGTCACGGCCTTTCGCCGGAAATCCATGTAAGCCGGCCGGGGCCCTATTTCCTCGAGAGCGTGCGCTCGCAGGATTCGCGCCGCATCATGCGGCAGGTACAGGCCGAATTCCAACGGAAAGCCGGTGAGCTTGGCGTGCCGACCCACCTGACTCCGCTTTGCGAATCGGCTTTGATAAGCGTCTTCGAGAGCGGTGCCGCAGCCGTGGTGCTGGTCTCGGGCTCCCGGATGGCTCGTCGGCGCATACCCCATTGGGTCTTCGCCTTCGGACGTCAAGGCGCCAATATCCTCTTGCACGACCCCGCCGCCCGGAGGGATAGCGAAGGCAGGGCGCTGGCGCCGGAAACCTATTCCGTGCCGTGGCCCAAATTCGACAGGATGATGCGACTGAACCGTGAGAATCTGCGCGCCGCCGTCGTGGTGCGAAAAGGGCCGCGCCAATGACCGGTTGGGTCATTCTGGTTGATCAGCCCAAAGACCTGCCCAACGCCGAGACCCCGCATAAGGTGATCACGACGAGCGAGTATCTCGCGCGCCCGCGCCTGTTCGAAAGCGGGCGGCCGAAGCTCGTCAACCTGTCGCGCTCCTACGCTTATCAATCCAAGGGCTATTACGCGTCGCTTCTTGCGGAAGCCCGCGGGCACCGGGTCGTGCCCACGGTGGAAACCATGCTGGAGCTGCGGGAATCCAAGCTCTACGAGCACGCGCTGCCCGACCTGGAAGACGAGCTGAACCGCTGCGTGCGCAGGGCCGATCTGCAAAGCGACGCGCCATTCAAGATTTTGGTCTGTTTCGGCATCGCCCGCGATCCGCGCTTTGAATCCTTCGGCCGGCTGCTGTTCGACTGGTTCCGCTGTCCGGCGCTGGAAGTCTCGGTCGAGCCGGGGCGCTGGTATTCCATCGAGCGGATACGTCCGCGCACGCTGACGCGGCTGGAAAACGGCGAAGGCTCGTTCCTGCGCGAGTCGCTGCACCAGCACACCAAGCGCGAATGGCGCGATCCCAAGGGCCGCTCGCTGGCGAAATACGACCTGGCGGTGCTGCACGACCCCGAGGAAAAGATGGCGCCTTCGTCGATCGCCTCGCTCAAGCATTTCGCGCGTATCGCCGAAAAGCTCTCCGTCGACGTGCAGCCGATCACCCGCCGCCAGCTCGACGAATTGGCCGAATACGACGGCCTTTTCATCCGTGAAACCACTTCGATCGACAATCACACCTACCGTTTCGCCCGCCGCGCCTGGCAGGAGGGCATGCCGGTCATCGACGATCCGATTTCGATGATCCGCTGCACCAACAAGGTCTTCCTCATGGAGCTGCTCGGCTCCAATCAGGTGCCGATGCCGCAGACGGTGCTGCTCAGCGAAGGCGGCGATCTCTCACGGGTCGTGGACGAGCTTGGCCTGCCCTTGGTGGTGAAGATTCCCGACGGCTCCTTCTCGCGCGGCGTGCACAAGGTCACCAAGCCGGATGAGCTTAAGCGGGTGGCCGAGGAATTGTTCGAGGAAACCGACCTGCTGCTGGCGCAGAAATTCCTGCCCACCGAATTCGACTGGCGCGTCGGCGTGCTCGCCGGCGAGCCGCTGTTCGTGTGCCAATACCGCATGGCGCGCGGTCATTGGCAGATCGTCAAGCACCGCGCCGACGGCTCCTCGCGCGAGGGCGGCTTCAAGACCTTCGATCTGGCGCAGGCGCCACCGGAAGTGATCGACCTCGCCGTGCGCGCGGCGCGGCCGATCGGGGAGAGCTTTTACGGCGTCGATATCAAGCAGACCGACAGCGGCTTCGTGGTGATGGAAGTCAACGACAATCCCAATCTCGAACACGGCATCGAGGATACCGTCGGCAAGGACGAAATCTGGATGAAGCTGCTGCGCTGGTTCATCGAAAGATTCGAGCAGTAGAAGAAATCAATTCTCCCCGCGCGAGGGGAGGGGCAATCACCCCAGCGGTCCCTGCCGCAGGCCTGCCGGATCGAAACGGTTCAACTCTTCCAGCAAGGTGAGAAAGGCATCGGCCCCATGGTCGAGCGCGGCGGCGCCCTTTTCCGCCGAAGCGCTGCCCGCGTCGCCGACCGCGCCCGAGGGATGCAGGTCCTGCGTCATCCAGCCGAATCCGGCGGGCCGGTAGGCGTTGAGCCAGCGGAATTCCTCGGCCCAGGCGACCGTCGCCGGCACGGCATTGGCGATCTTGTCCTTGCGCACGGCGTGCGGATGCGCCGCCAGCATCAGCGAGGTTTCGATGTCGCCGGCATGGATGCCGTGCTTGCGCTCCTCGTCGGCGAACAATCCTGGCGGATAGCCGAAACGGTGCCAGCCGCAGCAAACCACCAGCATCGAATGACGCGCGCGCAAATCGCGCGCCACGATTTCCATGGCCTGGATATTGCCGCCGTGGCTCGTCATCAGCACGAGTTTGCGCAGCCCGGCGCGGGCGACGCTTTCGCCAATCTCGGTCCAGGCGCGGATCGCGGTTTCCGCCGTCAGCGTCAGCGTGCCGGGAAAGCCCACGTGCTCTTGCGACTGGCCGATCGTCTGCACCGGCAGAAAGGTGACCGGCAGCTCCGGCGGAATGATTTTGCGCGCGCGGCCCAGATAGGCCTGCGCCAAGATGGTATCGACGCCGAGGGGCAGGTGCGGCCCATGCTGCTCCACCGCGGCGAGCGGCAGCACAGCGATCCAGCGCGCGCAATCGGCGCCGGCGAAATCCTGCCAGGTCATTTCCGTCCAGTCGCGCTTGGGCAACAAGGTCGTCCTCTCAGCGTCTCGCCAATTTGTTTCGGCTCGCTTATTGTTACGGAAAGCAACAGAGGACGAAACATGAATTTCGCCAGGCCACTCCGCGCCTTGAGTTTGCTGGCCCTCTTCGCCGCGCCCGCCGCGGCGCAAAACCTCGACAAAGTCAGCTTCGGCACCAACTGGGTGGCGGAGGCCGAGCACGGCGGCTTCTATCAAGCCGTGGCCGATGGCACCTACCGCAAATACGGCCTCGACGTCACCATCGTGCCGGGCGGCCCCAACGTGAACAACCGCATCCTGCTCGCCGCCGGCAAGCTCGACTTCTTCATGAGCGCGAATTCGCTGCAGGCCTTCGATGCCGCCGCCCAGCACATTCCCACGCTGGTCGTCGCCGCGATGTTCCAGAAGGACCCGCAGGTCTTGATCGCGCGGCCCGACGTGCAGAAGTTTGAAGATCTGAAAAACCTGACGCTGTTCGTCTCCAAGGAAGGCATGGCGAGCTATTTTCAGTGGCTCAAGGCCGATTACGGCTTCAAGGAAAGCCAGGTCAAACCCTACACCTTCAATCCGCAGCCCTTTCTCGCCGATCCGCATTCCGCCATGCAAGGCTACGTGACCTCGGAGCCCTATGCCATCGAGAAGCAGGCCGGCTTCAGGCCGAAGGTGTTTCTGCTCGCCGACTACGGCTTCGGCTCCTATTCGACGCTGATCGAGACTCGCCGCGATCTGGTGGAGAAAAAGCCCGATCTGGTGCAGCGCTTTGTCGATGCCTCGATCGTCGGCTGGTACAACTATATTTACGGCGACAATCGCAAGGCGAATGCGCTGATCCGCAAGGACAACCCCGATATGAGTGCCGACGTGATCGCCTATTCCGTGGCTAAGATGAAGGAATACGGCATCGTGGATTCCGGCGACGCCCTGAAGCTCGGCATCGGCGCACTGACCGACGCGCGTATGAAAAGCTTCTTCGACAAGATGGTGCAGGTCGGCGTGGTGAAGCCGGACGTCGATTACAAGCAGAGCTATTCGACAAAATTCGCCAACAAGGGCGTCGGCCTCAACTTGCGGCCGAAGCGTTGACGCCGGCCACCCACGTGTCGATCACATCCATGCTCACCGGATCGAAAGCGACGAGATCGGCGCGATAACCCGGCGCCAGGCGGCCAAGCGTGTCGCCGCGTCCGATGAATTCCGCGGGATTGCGCGACGCCAGGCGCAGTGCGTCCGCAAGCGGCAGGCCAAGCAGCTTGACGCAATTCGCCACCGCCTGCGCCATGCTCAGCGCCGACCCCGCCAGCGTGCCGTCGGCGCGGGTGCAGCGGCCGCCGGTCACCGCGATTTCCTCGCCATAGAGCCGGAAAGCGGTTTGTTTTCCGCCGACCGGCGGCATCGCGTCGGTGACCAGCATGCAGCGGCCCGCGCCGCGCAGCGCCACGCGCAAGGTGGCTGGATCGACGTGGTACCCGTCGACAATCAAGCCATAGAAAACGGCGGAGGAAGTCAGCGCCGCGGCAATGGGTCCGGGCGCGCGGCTCATCAGCGGCGGCATGGCATTGAACAGATGCGTGAAGCCGGTGAGGCCTTCGGCGATGGCGGCGCGGGTCTGCTCATAACTGGCATTGGAATGGCCGAGCGAGACGCGGATGCCGGCCGCGGCGAGCTGGGCGATGAAACCCTTGGGCACGCATTCCGGCGCCAGCGTCACCAGCATCGCGCCTTCGCGTGGGGCGGTCAGTAACGCGGTGTCCTCATCGTGTGGAGCGCGGATATAGCGCACCGCATGCACGCCCGGTTTCTCCGGCGACAGGAAGGGGCCTTCGAGATGGATGCCGAGCACGCTCGGCTCGTGCGCGATGCTCGTTTGCGTCGCCGCGATGGCCGCGCGCATTTTTTCCGCTGCATCGGTGATGAAGGTCGGCAGCAGCGAGGTGGTGCCGAATTTCCGATGCGCCTTGATGATGGCGGCAATCGCCTCCGGCGTCGGGCTCTCATTGAACAGCACGTCGCCGCCGCCATTGACTTGCAGGTCGATGAAGCCGGGCGCCAGCCAGGCGCCGTCCGGCAAGGTGCGCAATGGCGCCGATCGCGGCAACTCGGCGCGCGGCAGCACGCGCGCGATCCGCTCGCCATCCATGACCACCGCGGCATCGCGGTGCACGGAGTTGCCGTCGAAAACGTGGCCCGCGGCTACGGCTTGGAGAGGCGGGCTCATCGCGTGATGGTGATTTTACGCAAATGGCGCGGCTGATCGACATTGGTGCCGCGCCGCTCGGCAAGAGGCGGCAGCAAAGCATAGAGGCTTTGAATGAGACAGATCGCGTCGGCTTCCGGCTGATCGGGCGCCAGCGCGGGCAGGGTGCCGGGCGTTGCGCCACCGTGCTCGGTAATGAAGACCGCCGCCCCCTTGGCATGGATGTCGGCGGCAAGCTCGCGCAGGCCCTTGCCGGCCTCATCGGTCGGGGCAAAGAGCAGCACCGGATAATGTTGCGCGACAAGCGACACCGGCCCGTGCTGGAATTCCGCGCTGCTGAAAGCCTCGGCGGGAAGATCGCAGGTTTCCTTGAATTTCAGCGCCGCCTCGCGCGCGATGGCGAGCGTCGGCCCGCGGCCGAGCGCAAGCAGGCTGCCGGCTCGTGCAAGCGGATCGAGCGCCGCGCTCCAGTCGAGATCGCCGGCTGCGGCCAGGCGGTCCGGCAATCGCTCAAGCGCTCGGGTGAAATGCGCTTCGCCGCTCCAGGCGACCGCCAGCCGCAGCAGCGCGGCGAGCGAGACGACAAAGGTCTTTGTCGCCGCCACGCTGTGCTCGTCTCCCGCCGCCAGGGGCAGCACGATGCGCGACGCTTTCGCCAGCGGGCTTGCCGTGTCGTTGACCAGCGCCACGGTGAGCGCACCGGATTCCCCGGCGAGCCGCGCCGATTCAACCAGGTCGTCGCTGCGGCCGGATTGCGAGATGGAAAGGAAAAGCTGGTCCTTCAGCCGCAGCCGCCGGCGATAGACGCTGGCGATGTTGGGCGCCGCGTCGGCGCAGGGAATGCCGAGGTAACGCTCGATGAGATGCTTGCCGAAGGTCGCCGCATGCGCCGAGCTGCCGCGCGCGCAGGTGACGACGACGGACGGCGGTTTTTGTTGCAAGCGCGCGGCCAAATCCGCCAGCGGCCCTGCGAGGATTTGCCCTTGCCGCCGCACCGCCTCCGGCGCTTCGCGGAATTCCGCGGCCATGCGCCGTCTGGCGTCGCTCATCCGGCATGCTCGAAGTGAAATGAGAGCTGGCCATCCGCCGCCGCTTTCGCCAGACGCAATGCGCCGTCAAGCGCATCGCCTTGCGGCGCAGTCAGATGAGACCGCGTCGTCTCCACCAGCCAAGGTTCGATATGCGAGGCCAGTCCGCCGACCAGCGCTAGCCGCTCGGTGCCGAGTTCGATCAGCCGATGCGCCAGCGCATCGATATGGCCTGCGGCCAAGCGCATGAGTTCGCGGCCGATGCGGTCGTATTGCAAGCTGTGCTCCACAATGCTGCGCGCGATCGAGGCGAGGTCTCGTGGCGATGCCTGCGTCGCCCAGCGCAGAATAGCATAAGGATCCGATTCGAAGCGCGCGAACAGCTCGCGCAGCAGCGGCGACCATTCGATCCGCCCGTCGTAGGCCCAGAGCACCCGGCGTAGCGCCTCATGGCCGAGCCAGGCGCCGCTGCCCTCGTCGGAGATCGGCCAGCCCCAGCCGCCGACGTGATAATGCAGCCCGCGCAGCTCGGCCCAGCCGATGCTGCCGGTGCCGATCACGATCACGCCGCCGTCGCGCCCGCCATGCGCGCCGATACAGGCGGCATGGGCGTCGCTGGTGACGATCATCTTGGCAAAGGGATTTTCGTAATTCTGTGCGGCGGCCAAATGGCTCGGCTCGCCGACGCCCGCCACGGCGAGGCAGGCGATGGTGCGGACAAAATCGGCACTTGAGAGACCGGCCTGCTCCAGGCATGCTGTCGCGGCCTGGAGAATCGCCTCAAAACTGCGTTCCAGGCCGAAGCGGATATTCGCCGGGCCGGCAATCGCTTCACCGAGTTTGTCGCCGGAAAACGTGCAAAGCCGCGCCCGGCATTGCGTTCCGCCGCCGTCGACGCCAAGCAACAGCGCGTTTGGGCTCATGGGTAGCTCCGATTTTCCCAAGCCCCATCGTTTGTTAACGCGTCAGAACGAATTTGGATCGTTGGCGTTGTCTTCGACAGGCGCAAAAGCGACGCAAGACATCCTCGCTAAGGATATGGCTAATGAACACTGAGCGCCCCAGCCCACGCTACTCCAATATTGATTTATGGGATCCGGCCGACATCCTCGACGCCATGATCGAGGGGCAGCTCGCCGCGGTCGCTTCGGTGCGCGCGGTGCGCCCGGCTTTGGAGCGCGCCGCGCTCGCCATCGAGGCGCGCCTGAGCGCAGACGGCCGGCTGGTCTATGCCGGCGCCGGCACTTCGGGCCGCCTCGCGGTGCAGGACGGCGCCGAACTGATGCCGACCTTTAGCTGGCCGGAGGAGCGGCTGCTGCTTTTCATCGCCGGCGGCAAGGAGGCGATGACGCGCTCGATCGAAGGTGCCGAGGACGAGGCCGAGCATGCGCACCGGCTTCTGCAAGAGCATAAGGTTTCGGCGAAGGACGTGCTGATTGCGGTGGCGGCGAGCGGCACCACACCGTTCACGCTGGCCTGCCTGCGCGGCGCCAAGCAGCGCGGCGCGCTGACTGTCGGAATCGCCAATAACCCGGGAACGCCGATTCTCGAGGAGGCGGACCATTCGATCTTTCTCGATACCGGGGCCGAACCGATCGCCGGCTCGACGCGGATGAACGCCGGCACCGCGCAACGCATCGTGCTCAACGTGCTCTCGTCGCTGGTCATGATCCTGCTCGGCCGCGTCTACGACGGCTTGATGGTCGATCTGCAGGCCGTTAATGAAAAGCTGGTCGACCGCAGCATGCGCATCTTGATGCATGTCACCGGGCGCAGCCGCGAAGAGGCCCGCCAGGCGCTGGCTGACGCTGGCGGCAATGTCAAGCTCGCCATTCTCATGCTGCAGGGATGTAACGCTGCCGAGGCGGCGGATGCTTTGGCGCGCGCCGGCGGCCAATTGCGCGCAGCCTTGGCGCTGATCGGCAAGCCCGCGCCCGACGCCGCCGATCTGCGCTATTCCGGCCGCGTTGCCGCGCCGGCCATCGGCGGCGATCACCGCGATTAGCCGGGCTTGACTCTTCCTTCCGTCTATGATTTAATTCCTATGCCTTGCTCGCGAGGGGGCGCTGTCATGAGGCGTCAGACGAGCGGAGCAAGGTGCGGTGCCCGCGGGCAGGCTCTCGCACAGCCTGCGCTCGGGCGGCGCCGGACCCCGACCCCCGCCCACTAGGAGGCGGGCACTAGGAGCTAGTAGCCGGCAGGCCCATGAATGAGGGCCGTACCCCGGTGAGCGCGGGACGGACGCCGTAACGGACACCGCCGCGGAGCGCCGAAAGGCGCGCGCCTCTTCCAAATGAAGAGGCGCGCCATGGCCGCAAGGCCATGGCTCAAAGAAGCCGAAGCGCCTTCCCGGCGCTCCGCTCCCCTCATGTTTGAGGGGAAG
>DASREA010000023.1:0-25999 GCA_035652315.1 Xanthobacteraceae bacterium
GGCTGACATTTGCTCATGATGTCACCTTGTTTCTGGATGCGCGCTCACGACGCAGCGAAGGGATGCGCGAAGTTCTACTCCGCCGCCGTCCGTCCCGCGCCGGCGCCGAACCGCCGCTCGATGTAATCGAGCACCATCTGCTTGAAGTCGGCGGCGAGTGTCGGGCCGCGCAGCGTCGCGGCTTTCTTGCCGTCGATGAAGACCGGAGCCGTCGGTTGCTCGCCGGTGCCGGGGAGCGAAATGCCGATGTCGGCGTGCTTGCTTTCGCCCGGCCCGTTGACGATGCAACCCATCACCGCGACCGTCATCGCCTCGACGCCCGGATAGCGCGCCTTCCATTCCGGCATGGAGAGGCGGATGAAGTCCTGAATCTCCTGCGCCAATGACTGGAAGATGGTCGAGGTGGTGCGGCCGCATCCCGGGCAGGCGGCGACCACGGGAATGAAGGTGCGGAAGCCCATGGTTTGCAGCAATTCCTGGGCCACCTTGACTTCGAGAGTGCGGTCGCCATTCGGCTCCGGCGTCAACGAGACGCGAATGGTGTCGCCAATGCCCTCCTGCAGCAGCACGCCCATGGCCGCGGAGGAGGCGACGATGCCTTTCGATCCCAGCCCGGCCTCGGTCAATCCAAGATGCAGCGCGTAATCCGAGCGCCGCGCCAGCTCCCGGTAGACTGCGATGAGGTCCTGCACGGCCGAGACCTTTGCCGACAGGATGATGCGATTCTTCGCCAGCCCGATTTCCTGCGCGCGTTCGGCGGAGCGCAGCACCGACTGCACCATGGCTTCGCGCGTCACCTCGCGCGCATCGCGCGGTTGCGGCGAACGCGCATTCTCGTCCATCAGCCCGGTCAGCAGATCCTGATCGAGCGAGCCCCAGTTGGCGCCGATGCGGACCGGCTTGTCGTGTTCGATGGCGGTTTCGACGATGGCGGAAAATTGCCTGTCCTTCTTGTCCTTGAAGCCGACATTGCCGGGATTGATCCGGTATTTGTCGAGCGCGTCGGCGCAGGCCGGGTGGTCGGCCAAGAGCTTGTGGCCGATATAGTGAAAGTCGCCGACGATCGGCACCTCGACGCCGATCTGCAAGAGCTTCTCCTTGATGCGCGGCACCGCAGCCGCGGCGTCGTCGCGGTCCACGGTGACGCGCACGATCTCGGAGCCGGCGCGGGCCAGCGCGGCCACCTGCGCGACCGTGGCATCCACGTCGGCGGTATCGGTATTGGTCATCGACTGCAGGGCAATCGGGGCGCCGCCGCCCACGATCACATTGCCGACTTCAACCGCAACGGTGCGATGACGGCCTTGCGGACCCGCTTCGACCATCATGCCTCCCGGCAATTGGCGCAGACGCCGACGATTTCGACGACCGGCGTCTTCGGCGTAAATCCCGCCCCGCGCGCCGCCGAACGCAGCGTTTGCGCTGCCGCCGCCGACAGCGCTTCGCCGACGGTGCCGCATTTCTCGCAAATGAGGAAAACAACAAAAGCGCCGGATTCGTGATTGTGCACGCAGGCAATGAAAGCATTGCGGCTTTCGATCCGGTGCACGAGCCCGTTTTCGCGGAGAAAATCGAGCGCGCGATAGACGGTGATCGGCGCGGGAGGCCCGTCCTCTCCGGCCATGAGTTCGATGATCTCATAGGCGCCGAGCGGACGGTGGCTGGTGAGCAAGGCTTCCATAACCTGGCGCCGAATCGGCGTCAGGCGTTGGCGGCGCTTGGCGCAAACCGTCTCCGCCTGGGCCATCGCTTCCGAAGAGCAGCGGCCGTGATCGTGGTCGGGGGCGGGAAACAAGCTGGCAACGGTCACAGTGAGCCCTCTGGTTGCGGTTCCAAAATTATATCCCTTGCCGGCGGCCCGCGGAAATCGCGCCATTTTCCGCGTCATCTCGGCATATTGCGCTGCAACATAAGCCACCCCATCTTCGTAGGGCCTACCGGAGTGCCTCCCTAAGATGGATATGCTGCCTCCCGAACACAAAGTCCCGGCAAGGCCGGCGCGGCCGCCGGCGGCCCGGCAGGAATTCGCGCCGGCATGAGCAACTTTTTTTCCTGGACGGGCGGCCACGGTCCTTCCGCGGGCGAACCGCCGCCGAAACGTCTACACCTCGCCATGCAGGGCGGCGGCGCCCACGGCGCCTTCACCTGGGGCGTGCTCGATCGTTTGCTGGAAGACGGCCGCATCGCCATCGGCGATCTTTCCGGCGCCTCGGCCGGGGCGATCAACGCCGTGATGCTGGCCGACGGCCTCCTGCGCGGCGGTCGCGACGAGGCGCGCAAGCGCCTTGCGGATTTTTGGCGCGCCGCCAGCATCGGCGGCAAGCTTCCCGAATTGCAACGCCATGTCATCGAACGCCTGTTTCGCGCCGGGCCGGTGATGCAGCACTGGCTGAACACCGTCTCCACCATGGGTGGGATGTTTTCGCCGTCGAATCTCAATCCGTTGCAGATCAATCCCTTGAAGCCGATAATTGAGCGCTTCGCCGATTTCGCCGCGCTGCGCGCGGATTCGAGCCGGCGAATATTCATCTCGGCCACCAACGTGCATACCGGCGATCTGCGCATCTTTCATCGCGAGGAAATCAGCGCGGAGGCGGTCATGGCTTCGGCCTGTCTGCCGCTCCTCTTCAGCGCCGTGGAAATCGACGGCGTGCCTTATTGGGACGGCGGCTATGTCGGCAACCCGCCGCTGCTTCCGTTTCTCGATCAAGACGACGCCGATCTGCTGATTGTTCAAATCTATCCGCCGCTGCGGGCGACGACGCCGCATTCGCCCCGCGAGATCATGAATCGCGCCAGCGAGATCAGCTTCAACGCCCCGCTGCTCGCCGAATTGCGGGCCATCGAAACGATCCGGCGCCGCGCTGCCGGAGGCGGCAAGCCGCCGTCATTGCGGCTGCACCGCATCGCGCTGGAGGATCTCGATGAGAGTCTTGATTCCGTGGGCCGGCTGCATAATGGCTACGAATACTTTGACAAGCTGCGCCAGCTCGGAGAGGCGGCGGCGCGGCGCTTCCTCGTGATGCATTATGACGCCATCGGGCTGCGCGGAACTCTGAACGAAAGGTGACGGCGGCGGGTGGCGATAGGGACTTAGACCGATTTCATGACCGGCACCGGCAGTTCTCTCCTCAGCGTCCAGGCCGGATCGGCACGGCTCGACGTCATCGTCGCCGATATCACCACGCTCGAAGTCGATGCCATCGTCAACGCCGCCAACCGCTCGTTGCTGGGTGGCGGCGGCGTCGACGGCGCCATTCACCGCGCGGCCGGGCCGCAACTGCTCGAGGAGTGCCGCCGGCTCGGCGGCGCCCTGACCGGAGAGGCAAAGATCACAGGCGGTTACCGGCTCAAAGCCAAACACGTCATCCATGCCGTCGGTCCGATCTGGAACGGCGGCAAGGCGCAGGAAGAGGAGTTGCTCGCCTCCTGTTATCGCCGCTCTCTCGCGCTCGCGGCGGCACACCGGCTGACGTCGATGGCTTTTCCCGCCATTTCGACTGGAGTCTACCGTTTTCCCGCCGATCGCGCGGCGCGCATCGCGGTCGGTACCGTGGCCGCGGAAGCCGCCAGGGCGCGGCATGGCCTGGAGCGTGTCATATTTTGCTGTTTTTCCCAGGAGTCGGCGGCGCATCATTGCGCGGCCATTATCGGACTTGGCTTGGCGTGAAAGCGTCCCCCGCCTTCTGCATTTCCTTTGCAAGCGCCGCACAGCCAAGCAAGCCGGGCTGCGCGCAGGTGATCAGAAACGTCGGGATCGCGGCGAGCAGCGCGGCGTAAGGTGGGTGCGCTTCGAAGGCGGCGCGGAAAATATCCTCGTCGAACAGCGCGCCGAGCGCGGGCGCGACGCCGCCCGCAAGATAAACGCCGCCGGTGGCCTTGAAGATCAAAGCCGCATCGCCGGCAAAGCGCCCCAGCAGCCGCACAAAAAGCCGCGTACTGGCGAGCGCGGCGCGGTCGCCCAACTGCGCCTGGGCCACCACGGATTCCGGCGCCAAGGCCGGGGCCTGCGGATTGAGCGCCGCGTGCAGCCGCGCCAGGCCGGGTCCTGACAGGATCGTCTCCGCGCTGACGCGCCCGCGCGCCCGCAAGAGCGCGAAGATCGGATATTCATCTGGCGCGTCGGGACCGAAAGAGACGTGACCGCCTTCGCTGGCGACCGATTGCCAGGCGTCGCCGGTCGGCACCAGCGCCGCGACACCGAGACCCGTGCCGGGGCCGAGCACCACTTTGGCGCTGTCGGATGCTCCAGCCGGCCCCTCCGGCCCGAGGCGGCGCAGGTCCTCGGCGCGCAACTGCGGCAGAGCCCAGGCAAGGGCTTCGAAATCGTTGATGGCCTGCACGTGCCGCAGCGCGAAGCGCTCGGCCAAAACGTCGAGCCGGAAACGCCACGGGCAATTGGTCAGCGCGATCTCGTGACCGTCGACCGGTCCCGCTACCGCCAAGACTGCACTATCCGGATGGACCGCGTGTTCGGCGAGGTAGGCGGCGATCGCCGCTTCAAGGCCGGTGAAGTCTTGATTGGCGAAGACCGCGATCCGCTCGGGCCGTCCGCCAGGCGATGCGACAGCAAAACGGCTGTGGGTGCCGCCGATATCGGCGAGCAAAACCTGGCCGGCCGCGGAACGCCTGGGCGCGAACATGAAACCGATAGGCCATACATCGCGGCCGCGCCGCAAGCCGCATCGTTATCCGCCGGCACGGGGCCGGCGAAATGAGCCGGCGCCGTTCCCGGCTATTGCGCGTGATAGTAAGCTAGCTTATAATAAGCTTGAAAATAAAAGGACCCTGTCATGCAGGCCCCCAGCCCGAAACGCGAAATGGCCTTCCTTATCAATGACCTAGCCCGGATGCTGAAAACCCACGTGGATCAGCAGGCGCGCCGCTACGGCATGACTCGCGCGCAATGGGCGGTGCTGGCGCGGCTCGGCCGCGCCGAAGGCCTTAAGCAATCCGACCTGGCCGAGAGTCTCGACATCCAGCCGATTACCCTGACGCGGCTCGTCGACCGGCTTTGCGACAACGGCCTCATCGAACGCCGGTCCGATCCGAACGACCGGCGCGCCAAACGGCTTTTCCTTACGCCGCAAGCGCGTCCGCTCATGGAGCGTCTCGCCGTCCTCGGCGAGGCGATCATGGACGACGTGCTCGCCGGCATCAGCGAGTCCGACATCGGTCTGATGCTGTCGAAGCTCGGCCAAGCCAAGGAAAACCTGCGCCTGGCCATTCAGAAAAATTCCGACGTGAAGAGTGAAGCGCAATATGGCTGATACCGTTCTCAAATTCGCCAACCCGAAAAAGGCCGCCGCGGAAAAAGCTTCGGCCCTGAAGGGCTTCGCGCGCAAACGGCTGCGGCTCATTCTTCTCGTGATCGTCCCCGCGCTGGTCGCGGCGGTCGGGCTTGGCTTCTATCTGGCGGGCGGCCGCTATATCTCGACCGACAATTCCTATATCGGCGCGCAAAAAGTGCTGGTGACGCCCGATGTCTCCGGGCGCATCAACCGCGTCGCCGTGAAGGAAGGCCAGCGTGTCGAGGCCGGCGACGTTCTGTTCGAAATCGATCCGGTGCCGTTCCGGCTCGCCGTTGAGCAGGCGCAAGGCAAGCTGGATGCCGTCCGCGTCGACTTCGCCAAGCTGAAAGACAACCTGCAATCGCTCGACAAGCTCGTCGAGCTCGCCAATCAGAACGCCGACATCAAGCAGCGCGACGTGCAGCGCAAGTCGACGCTGGTCTCGACCAATGCCGGATCCGCCGCCGATCTCGACAGCGCCAAGGCGGCGCTGGTGGCGGCGCAGTTGCAAGCGCAATACGCCGCGCAGCAGCGCAACGACGTGCTGCATCAGCTCAAGGGCGACCGTGACTTGCCGATCGAGCAGTTCCCGCCCTACCTGCAGGCGAAAGCCGCGCTCGATCAGGCACAGCGCGATCTTGCCCATGCCGTGCTGAAGGCGCCGATCGCCGGCACCGCGACCCAGGTCGACAACATCCAGCTCGGCCGCTTTGTGACCGCCGGATCGCCCGTGCTGAGCGTCATCGACGACGCGCATCCCTGGGTCGACGCCAATCCCAAGGAAACCGACGTCACCCATCTTCGGCTCGGCGAGAAAGTGACGGTGACGGTCGACGCCTTTCCCGACCGCATCTTTCACGGCCATGTCGCCGCGGTCAGCCCCGGCACCGGGTCGCAATTCGCCATCCTGCCGCCGCAAAACGCGAGCGGGAACTGGGTCAAGGTGGTGCAGCGCCTGCCTGTGCGCATCGCCTTCGATGAGGGCGAAAACGTCAGCCTGTTGCGCGCCGGCATGAGCGCCACGGTCGACATCGACACCGGCCGGCACCACACGCTGGCGTCGCTGCTCGGTTTCGGCACGTCGGCGCAGGCGGCGCCATGAACGTCGCGCGTCCGGCAGTCGGCGGCCGCCGCACGATGGTGACGGTCTGCGCCATGGCCGCCACCATCATGCAGGCCATCGACACCACCATCGCCAATGTGGCGCTGCCCTATATGCAGGGCAGCCTCTCGGCCTCACTCGACCAGATCAACTGGGTGCTCACCTCTTATATCGTGGCCGCCGCGATCATGACGGCTCCGATCGGCTGGCTCGCTGACCGGATCGGCCGCAAGAAGCTCTTCGTGCTGTGTGCCGCCGGATTCACCGTCGCTTCCGTGTTGTGCGGCTTGGCGCAAAGCATCGGCGAAATGGTGCTGTTCCGCCTGTTGCAGGGCGCGTTCGGCGCCGCTCTGGTGCCGCTCTCGCAGGCGGTCATGCTCGATTATTACACCCCCGAGGAGCGCGGCTCGGCCATGGCGATCTGGGGCATCGGCGTCATGCTCGGCCCGATCATGGGGCCGACGCTCGGCGCCTGGCTCACGGAAAATTACAATTGGCACTGGGTTTTTCTCATCAACCTGCCGATCGGCATCGTCACCGTCATCGGATTGATGATTTTTCTCGACGAAACCGAAAAGCACACGCATCTGCGTTTCGACTGGTTCGGCTTCGTCTCGCTCGCGGTCGGCATCGGCGCGCTGCAGCTGTTGCTCGACCGCGGCGAACAGGTCGGCTGGTTTGAGTCGACGGAGATTCTCGTCGAAACCATCGTTTCGATTTCCGGTTTCTATTTCTTCCTCGCGCACTCGCTGACCACCGGAGAGCCCTTCGTCCGCTTCGCCATTTTCAAGGACCGCAATTTCGTCGCCGGCTGTCTGTTCATGGTGGTGATCGGCGTCGTGCTGTTCGGCACCATGGCTTTGGTCACGCCTTACATGCAGCACGTCATGGGTTATCCCATCATCACCGCCGGCATATTGCTCGCCGCCCGCGGCGTCGGCACGCTGGTGGCGATGCTGGTCGTCGGCCGGCTGCTCAAGCTTATCGAAGCGCGCTATCTGGTGCTGATCGGATTGCTGCTCGGCGCTTTCGCGCTAAACGAAATGGCGGGATTCACCGACCAGGTTTCCTCGCGCACCATCGTGCTGGTGAGCATCCTACAAGGCTTCGGCCTCGGCCTCGTCTTTGTGCCGCTGAGCACCGTCGCTTTCGTGACCCTGCCATCGCATCTGCGCACCGACGGCACCGCTATCCTCACTCTGGTGCGCAATGTCGGCAGCTCCGTCGGCATTTCCCTGGTGATCGCCCAGCTCACCTCCAGCACCACGCGCATGCACGCGCATCTGACCGAATTCGTCACGCCGTTCAATCCGGCGCTACAGATGCCCGACGCCGCAGCCGCGCTGAAGCTCGGCACCGATACCGGCCGCGCCCTGATGGACCAGATCGTCAGCCAGCAGGCTTCGATCTTGGCTTACGCCAACGATTTCAAGATGCTGATGTATCTAACGCTGGCCACGCTGCCGCTTGTCTTCATCATCGGCAGCGCGCGAACGCCGCAGGCCGGCGGCGAAGAACCGGCACTGGCGCTCGATTAGCGCGGCTTGCCTTTACTCAAATATCGAAAAAGACCGTTTCGTTCTCGCCTTGCAGGCGAATATCGAAGCGGTAGGCCACCCGGCCGTCCTTGTCCTGCCGCTTGGCGATCAGCGTTGCGCGCCGTTCTGCCGGAACCAGGGCCAGGATCGGGTCGCCGGCATTGGTCTTTTCGTCCTCGAAATAGAGGCGCGTGTAGAGGTGGCGCACCATGCCGCGCGAAAACACCGCGACAAGGATGTGCGGCGCCTGCGGCTTGCCGTCGGGGCCGGCAACGCAGCCCGGCTTGATGGTGCTGAAAGCAAAGCCGCCGTCGGCATCGGTACCGGCGCGGCCGAAACCCTTGAACTGCGCATTGGGCCGACGCTGGTCCGCGGGATGGGCGTACCGTCCCGCCGCGTCGGCCTGCCAGATTTCCAGCATGGCATCGTTGACCGGCGCACCGTCTCCGTCGAGCACGCGTCCTTCGATCAGAATGCGCTCACCGGTCGCATCGGCGGTGACCAGGTCGTTGCCGACCGTCTGCACCCAATCGTAGCGGCCCTTGGGATCGAGACCGAAACTGAAATAGGGCCCGACCGTCTGCGAGGGTGTGACACCCGCCATGCTCATTTCTCCATCGGCGTCTGGTTGCGGCCGCGCAGCACGATATCGAAGCGGTAGCCGAGCGCCCAATTGGGCACCGTCGATTCGAGGTCGAAGCTGGAAATCATGCGCTTCGCCGCCTCCGCGGGCACCGCATTATAGATTGGGTCGAGCGGGATCAGCGGATCGCCGGGGAAATACATCTGCGTGACCAGCCGCGACAGGAAAGAGTGACCGAACATCGAAAAATGAATATGCGCCGGGCGCCAGGCATTGTCGTGATTGCCCCAAGGATATGCACCCGGCTTCACCGTGACGAATTTGTAGCGGCCCTCGGCGTCGGTGACGGCGCGGCCGGCGCCGGTGAAATTCGGATCGAGCGGCGCCGGGTGCTGATCGACCACATGCACATAGCGGCCCGCGGCATTGGCCTGCCAGATCTCCACCAGGGTGTGCGGCACCGGGCGGCCGTCCTCGTCGAGAACGCGGCCCTGCACGATGATGCGTTCGCCGAGCGGTTCGCTCTTGTGTTGCCGAGTGAGATCGGCGTCGCCATCCCGCACGGCGTCGTGACCGAACACCGGGCCGGTGAGTTCGCTGAGCGTATGCGGGGCGAGAATGAGCGGCTTCGATGGCGTGCGCTTGATCGAGCTTTTGTACTCGGCGACGCGCTCGGGCGGACAAATCGGGACGCTCTCGCGCGGAAAAATAAAGGTCATCGTACTGTCTCCAAGGCCAGCGAGACGCCCTGCCCGACGCCGACGCACATGGTGGCGAGCGCTCGCTTGCCCGCGCGCATCTCGAGCCCGTGCGCCGCCGTCATGACGAGACGCGCGCCCGACATGCCGAGCGGATGGCCGAGCGCGATAGCGCCGCCATGTGGATTGACGTGCTCGGCGTCGTCGGCGATGCCGAGCTGGCGCAGGCAGGCCAGCGCCTGCGAGGCAAAAGCCTCGTTCAATTCGATCAAATCGAAATCGCCGATCTTTAGCTTTAACCGCGCCAACAGCTTTTGTGTCGCCGGCACAGGCCCGATGCCCATGATGCGCGGCGGCACGCCGGCGGAAGCCATGCCGAGCACCCGCGCCCGCGGCGTCAGGCCGTGCATCGTGGCCGCGTCCTCCGAGGCGAGGATCATCGCCGCCGCGCCGTCGTTGACGCCTGAGGCATTGCCGGCGGTAACGGTGCCGGGATTGCGGAACGGTGTTTTCAGCTTCGACAGCGCGTCCATGGTCGTATCGGCACGCGGATGCTCATCGCGGTCAACGATCGCCGGCCCGGCTTTGCCGTCCGGCACCGCGACGGGAACGATCTCACCCTTGAAATATCCGGAAGCCTGCGCGCGCGCCGCGCGTTGCTGCGAGCGCAGCGCAAAGGCGTCCTGGTCTTTGCGGCTGACTTGAAATTTCTCGGCCACGTTCTCGCCCGTCTCGGGCATGGAATCAACGCCGTATTGCGCCTTCAGCAGCGGATTGATGAAGCGCCAGCCGATCGTGGTGTCGTAGATTTCGGCGGAACGCTGGAAGGCGGCTTCCGCCTTGCCCATTACCAAGGGCGCCCGCGTCATCGACTCCACGCCGCCGGCGATGGCGAAATCGATTTCGCCGGCGCGGATGGCACGCGCGGCATCGCCCACGGCATTCATCCCGGACGCACAAAGCCGATTCACCGTGACGCCGGGGATGCTTGCCGGCAGCCCGGCGAGCAGCAGCGCCATGCGCGCGACATTGCGGTTGTCCTCGCCGGCCTGGTTGGCGCAACCAAGATAGACTTCATCGAGCCTTTCCCAATCCACCTTGGGATTGCGCGCGAGCAGCGCCTTGATCGGGACAGAGGCGAGATCGTCGGTGCGGACTTTCGCCAGCGCGCCGCCGTAACGGCCTATCGCCGTCCTCGCCGCATCGCAGAGAAAGACCTCGCGCATCCGTCCTCCTAGGCCGCCTTGCCATGCGCGGCGGCGGTGCGCGCTTGCAGCACCCGGAGCGCCTCGAGTTCGCGCGCCGACGGCGCCGGTGTCTCGGATACTTGCGCCGCGAAGCGCACTGGCCAGCCGGTATTCTCTTCGATCTTGGCGCGGTCGACGCCGGGGTGAATGGAAACGACCGTCATTTCCTTGGTATCCGCGTCGGGCGCAAGAATGCAGAGATCGGTGATCACCCTGGTCGGCCCATTGGTCTTCAACCCGAGGCGGCCGCGATCCCCGCCGCCCTTGCCGTGGCCGAAGGATGTGATGAAGTCGACCTTGTCGACAAAAGTGCGTTTGCTCTGCGCCATGATGATGAAAATCTCGCCGCAGGAGGAAGCGATCTCCGGCGCGCCGCCGCCGCCCGGCAGCCGCACCTTGGGCTTGGCGTAGGGGCCGATCACCGTGGTGTTGAGATTGGCGAATTTGTCGATCTGCGCGCCGCCGAGGAAGCCGACGCTGATGCGGCCGCCTTGCAGCCAATAGCGGAACATCTCCGGCACCGAAACGGTTGTCAGCGCCGTTTCGCAAAGCTCGCTGTCGCCGATGGAAAGCGGTAGCACATGGGGCCGCGTGCCGATGGTGCCCGATTCGTAGATCAGAGTGATTTCGGGCGCATGCGTGAGCCGCGCCAGGTTGCACGCCGCCGAAGGCATGCCGATGCCGACGAAACAGACGTCCTCGTTGCGAAGCGCGCGCGCAGCGGCCACGATCATCATCTCATTGGCGCTATAGTCGGCCATCGCGCTCACTCCGCCGCCACGCGCAGCGCCTGGATGTGTTTGGCGAAAATCTCCGGCCCGCGATCCAGCACGTTGGTTTTCATCCAGGCGAGAAAAGAATCCCGCTCGCGGGCGATTGCATCCCAGGATTGGTAGAAGGCATTGTCGCGCGCGTAATAGCCCTGTGCATACGAGGGATAGGCGCCTCCGGAGACCACCGAAATCGCACCGACCGACCAGGCGGGCAGCACTGCCGCATTGTAGCTGCGCGGCCCGAGATCATCGACGATCTCTTCCACGGTGACGATCGAGCGCTTGGCGGCCAGCACCACTTCCTTTTGCACGCCGACGATGCCGTCAAACAGCACGTTGCCGGCACGATCGGCTTTTTGCGCGTGGACGATGGCGACGTCCGGGCGCAGCGCCGGAACACAGGCCAAGGTTTCGCCGGTGAAGGGGCACGCGATGAATTTGATGTTTGGATTGACCTTGGCGAGATCGGCGCCGACATAACCGCGAAAGACCGCGAACGGCAGGTTGGCCGCGCCGGCTTCGTAAGCGTTGGCCATTGCGGCGTGGGAATGCTCCTCAATCTCCAACGGATGCGGCCAGCCATTCTCGACGGCGTCCCGGAACCGATGCAGCGAGCCGACGCCTGGATTGCCGCCCCATGAAAAAACCAGCCGTTTGGCGCACCCCATACCGATCAGCTGGTCATAGATGAGGTCCGGCGTCATGCGGATCAGCGTCAGATCCCGGCGCCGCTGCCGGATGATCTCATGCCCCGCGGCGTAGGGGATGAGATGGGTGAATCCCTCCATGGCCACCGAATCGCCGTCGCGCACATGCGCCGCCACAGCTTCGGGCAGAGTCATTATACGGGCCATTGAAAGCTTCCTGCACGGTCCTGGCCCATGTTTTAGGGATCATCCCCGGCCAGCGTCAAATGCGTCCGGCGCCCGGCCGGAATGCCCGAAGGTCATGCATGCCCACCCGATGAAAGCGCGCGCCTCATCTGCTAGCGTCACCCGTATGGATCTCGCCCGCGCCAAGACCGAATCGGAAAGCGCCGCCCGCGGCGATGCGGGCCGCGTCACCCCGATGATGGAGCAATATATCGAGATCAAGGCCGCCAATCCGGATTGCCTCTTGTTCTACCGGATGGGCGATTTCTACGAATTGTTCTTCGACGATGCGGAAGTCGCCTCGCGCGCGCTCGGCATCGTGCTGACCAAGCGCGGCAAGCATCTCGGCCGCGACATTCCCATGTGCGGCGTGCCGATTCACCGCGCCGACGAATATCTGCACAAGCTGATCGCGCTCGGCCACCGCGTCGCCGTCTGCGAGCAACTGGAGGATCCCGCCGAAGCGAGAAAGCGCGGCGCCAAAAGCGTGGTGCAGCGCGACGTGACGCGCCTGGTCACCCCGGGAACGCTGACCGAGGACACGCTGCTCGATGCCAGGCGCAACAATTATCTGCTCGCTGTGGTGCGGGCGCGCGGCGGGCCCGGCGAGGCAAGCAGCTTCGGGCTGGCCTGGATCGATATTTCCACCGGCGAGTTTGGTGTCGCCGAGTGCGGAGCTTCCGCCCTGGCGGCGGAAATCGCGCGGCTTGAACCCGGCGAAATCCTCGTCTCCGATACGCTTTATTCCGATCCGGAGCTGTCGCCCTGGCTGCGCGCGTTGCCCGCGGTGACGCCGCTCGCCCGCGACGTATTCGATGGCGCCACCGCCGAGCGGCGGCTGGCAGATTACTTCGCCGTAGCGACGACCGAAGCCTTCGGCGCGCTGACGCGGCTCGAACTGACTGCGGCGGCGGCCTGTATCAGCTATGTGGAGCGCACCCAGCTCGGCAAGCGCCCGCCGCTTTCGCCGCCGCGGCACGAGGCCGCCGGCGCCGCCATGGCCATCGACCAGGCGACGCGCAGCAATCTGGAATTGGTGCGCACGTTGCGGGGCGAGCGCGATGGATCGCTGCTCGCGGCGATCGACCGCACGGTGACGGCGGCGGGTTCGCGCCTTCTGGCGCAGCGGCTGGCGGCGCCCCTTACCGACAGCGCCGCCGTCAACAACCGGCTCGATGCGGTGGCGCTGTTCGCCGGTGACGCGGCCTTGCGCGGCGACCTCCGCGACCGGCTGCGCGCCGCCCCCGATTTCGCCCGCGCGTTGAGCCGCATCGCCGTCGAGCGCGGCGGCCCGCGCGATCTCGCCGCGATCCGCGATGGCATCAAAGCGGCGGCCGCCATCGCCGCGAAGCTGCATCGCCGCAAGGACCTGCCGGTGGAAATCCGCGAAGCGGTGGAGGGCTTGCGGCGGCCCGATCCCGAGATCGCCGAAACTTTGACGGCGGCGCTTGCCGACGAATTGCCCGCCTTCAAGCGCGATGGCGGCTTCGTCCGCTCCGGCTACGACGCCGAGCTCGACGAGGCGCGGGCGCTACGCGACGAGTCGCGCCGCGTCATAGGCCAGATGCAGGCGCGTTATGCCCAGGAGACCGGCATCCGCATCCTGAAAATCCGTCACAACAACGTGCTCGGCTATTTCGTCGAAGTGACGGCGCAGCACGGTGACAAGCTGCTGGCGCCGCCGTTGAACGCGACCTTCATCCATCGTCAGACCCTGGCGGGCCAGGTGCGCTTCACCACGGCAGAGCTCGGCGAGCTGGAAGCCAAGATCGCCAATGCCGCGGAGCGCTCGCTCGCCATCGAGCTTGAAATCTTTGCCCGGATGGCAGGCGCGGCGGCCAAGGCCGGCGCCGACATCAAGGCGGCAGCGGAGGGCTTGGCGCTGCTCGATGTCGCCACAGCGCTGGCCCAGCTCGCCGTCGAGCAGAATTACGTGCGGCCGGAGGTCGACGGCACGTTGCAATTCGTGGTCGAAGGCGGCCGCCACCCGGTCGTGGAGCAGGCGTTGGCGCGCGAAGGCGTCCCCTTCGTCGCCAACGATTGCGACCTTTCCGCCGCGGAGGAAGCCGGAACCGGACGCATCTGGCTGCTCACCGGGCCGAACATGGGCGGCAAATCCACCTTCCTGCGGCAGAACGCGCTGATCGCCGTGCTGGCGCAGATGGGCAGTTATGTGCCGGCGCGGCGCGCGCATATCGGCATTGTCGACCGGCTGTTCTCGCGCGTCGGCGCGGCCGACGATCTCGCGCGCGGCCGCTCAACCTTCATGGTGGAGATGGTGGAGACCGCCGCCATCCTCAATCAGGCGCGCGAACGCTCCCTGGTCATCCTCGACGAGATCGGCCGCGGCACCGCCACCTTCGACGGCCTGTCCATCGCCTGGGCGACGATCGAGCATCTGCACGACAGCAACCGCTGCCGCGCGCTGTTTGCCACGCATTTCCAGGAACTCACCGCGCTCGCCGCCAAGCTGCCGCGCCTGCACAATGCCACGGTGCGGGTGAAGGAATGGCACGGGGACGTCGTCTTCCTGCACGAAGTGGTGCCCGGCGTCGCCGACCGTTCCTATGGCATTCAGGTGGCCAAGCTCGCGGGCCTGCCGCCGGCGGTGATTGAGCGCGCCAGGCTGGTGCTGGCCAAATTGGAAGCCGACGATCGCTCCTCCCCCGCGCGCGGCTTCGACGATCTGCCGCTGTTCGCGGCGGCGCCGGTCGCGGCTCCCTCGCAAGCCGAGGCCGCGTTGGATGCGCTTACTGCCGCCCTCGCCGCGCTCCATCCCGACGAGATGTCGCCGCGCGAGGCGCTGGAAGCGCTTTATGCGTTGAAAGCCAAGGCCGGCGCTCGATAGCCGTGCTGCTCGCGTCGCCGGGCGGAAGGCGATAAAGTCCCATAGGCATGTCCGTAAATCCGAGCCCGCGTCGAGAAATCTTCAAGTCGGAAGCCGTTGCCGCCGAGTTGAATCGGCTTGCCACCGGTCACCGCGCGGATGAATTGCGCGGCGCGTTGCCGAAACTTCTCAAGGCGGCACTGCTCGAGGGCCGCGCGGCGGCGGAAAAGCTGCTGCTGCAGGACCGCCACGGCCGGCGCTGCGCTGAGCGGCTCTGTTTCATGCAGGACGAAATCATCCGCCTGCTCTACGATGTCGCCGTCAAGCATTTTTATCCCTCGGAAAATCCTTCGGAGGCCGAGCGCATGGCCATCGTCGCCACCGGCGGCTATGGGCGCGGCCTGTTGGCGCCCGGTTCCGACATCGATCTGCTGTTCCTTTTGCCCTACAAACAGACCGCCTGGGGCGAGTCGGTTGCCGAGGCCATTCTCTATTGCCTGTGGGACATGGGCCTGAAAGTCGGCCACGCCACACGCTCGGTGGACGAATGCATTCGCCAGGCCAAAGCCGACATGACCATCCGCACCTCCATCCTGGAGGCGCGTTTCCTGCTCGGCGAGCGCAAGCTATTCGACACGCTGGTGACCCGCTTCGACAAGGAAGTGGTGCAGGGAACGGCGGCGGAATTCGTCGCCGCCAAGCTCGCCGAGCGCGAGGAGCGCCATCGCCGCGCCGGGCAATCCCGTTACCTCGTGGAGCCCAACGTCAAAGACGGCAAGGGCGGGCTGCGCGATCTGCATACGCTGTTTTGGATCGCCAAATACGTCTACCGCGTGCGCGAGCCGGAACAACTGCTCAAATCCGGGGTGTTTGACCGCGAAGAATACGCCGTGTTCCGCCGCTGCGAGGACGTGCTGTGGTCGGTGCGCTGCAATCTGCATTTTCTCACCGGCCACGCCGAGGAGCGGCTCTCCTTCGACATTCAGCGCGAGATCGCGGCGCGCCTGGGCTACACGGAGCGGCCCGGCATGAAGGACGTCGAGCGCTTCATGAAGCATTACTTCCTTGTGGCCAAGGACGTCGGCGATCTCACCGCCGTTCTCTGCGCCGAACTGGAGGACCGTCAGGCGAAGCCGGCGCCGGTGCTCAGCCGCATGGTGGCGCGGCTGCGTCCGAAGGGCCGCCGCGTGCAACTCGACAGCGACGATTTTGTCGTCGACAAAAACCGCATCAAGGCCGCCGATCCCGACGTGTTCCGGCGCGATCCGGTTAACCTCATCCGCATCTTCCGCCTGGCACAGGCGCATAATCTGGTGCTGCACCCGGATGCCATGCGGGCAATCCGCCGCTCGGTGAAACTGATCGATCAGAATTTGCGGCGGAACGAGGAGGCCAACCGGCTATTCCTGGAGATCCTGACGTCGCAGGACGCGGAAATCGTGTTGCGGCGGATGAACGAGAACGGCGTGCTCGGCCGCTTTATTCAGGCGTTCGGGCGCATCGTCGCCATGATGCAGTTCAATATGTACCACCACTACACGGTGGACGAGCACCTTTTGCGCTGCATCGGCGTGCTCGCCGAGATCGAACGTGGCGATAATGACGAATTTGCACTGGCCAACGACCTCATCCGCAAGATCCAGCCGCAGCATCGCGCGGTGCTTTACATCGCACTGCTGCTGCATGACATCGCCAAGGGCCGCAAGGAGGATCACTCCGTCGCCGGCGCGCGCATTGCCCGCCGACTCTGCCCGCGGCTCGGCTTCTCGCAATCGGAGACCGATACCGTCGCCTGGCTGGTGGAAAATCACCTGGTGATGTCCAGCATCGCGCAGTCGCGCGATCTGTCCGACCGCAAGACCATCGAGAATTTTGCCGCCGTCATGCAGTCGCTTGAGCGGATGAAGCTTTTGACCATTCTAACCACCGCCGACATCCGCGCCGTCGGCCCAGGGGTCTGGAATAGCTGGAAGGCGCAGCTCCTGCGCGCCCTCTACTATGAGACCGAACCGGTGCTGACCGGGGGCTTTTCCGAGGTCAATCGCGCCCAGCGCGTCGCCGTCGCGCAAGACGAATTTAAAGCGGCGCTCGGCGACTGGCCGCGCGAGCAGCTCGACAGCTACGTGTCGCGGCATTATCCGGCTTATTGGCTCAAAGTCGATTTGCCGCACAAAATCACGCACGCGCGTTTCCTGCGCGACGCCGAGCGCGATGGTAAATCGCTTGCCACGGCGGTCGGCCTCGATCCGGCGCGCGGCGTCACCGAGCTCACCGTGCTGGCGCCCGATCACCCCTGGTTATTGTCGATCATCGCCGGCGCCTGCGCTATAACCGGCGCCAACATCGTCGATGCGCAGATCTACACGACGACGGACGGCCTTGCGCTGGATACCATCTCCATTTCCCGCGAACTGGATCTCGATGAGGACGAAATCCGCCGCGCCGAGCGCATCGCAAGCACAATCGAAAGGGCTTTGCGCGGCGAACTCAAGCTGCCGGCGACGATCGGCGCCGCGACGCCGCCAAAAGGCCGTATCAAGGCCTTCGCATTGGAGCCGGAAGTCAACATCAACAATCAATGGTCGCACCGCTATACCGTTGTGGAGGTGACCGGCCTCGACCGGCCGGGCCTGCTCTATGCGCTGACCACGACGCTGTCGAAGCTCAATCTCAATATAACCTCGGCCCACGTCGCCACCTTCGGCGAACGCGTGGTGGACGTCTTCTATGTCACCGATCTGCTCGGCGGTAAGATTTCCGCGCCGACCCGGCAGGCGGCGATCAAGCGCGCGCTGTTGCAGCTCTTTGTCGGCGGCGCCGCTGCGGAAAGCGAGCGGCGCGCCAGCGCGGCGGCTGGATAAGCCGTAAGCATTATTGCCGGGAGCCTTTGCCTTATGGAAGCATCGGTCACGCAACCCACGGCTTGCGTTCTCGCCTTTTCATCACGGAGCGCCGGGATGGCCAAGTCGACGATTGTGTCAACCATGCTCGGCTGTCTGCTTGCCGCCGCCATGGGCCTTTCAGCTTATGCGCAGCAACCGAGCCGAGCTGCGAAAACGACCAAACAGAAGCCGGCAACAGCCGCGACATCTCCCTATGCCAAGATCTGTGCCGCCAAGTGGCCGATTTGGGTGCAGGAGGATGCCGAGCTCGGCGCGGAGCTTGGCGAATCGCATACGCCGGAGGAGATGGAGAAATTCCATCGGCAGTTCATGGCAATCTGCCTGACGCAAGGTCCGGCGGGCCTGGCCGCCGCCGGCATGATGGACGAGTAGATCAAGCGTTCGCAGTGCCGATCGCGAACAATTTGCTGGCTTAACTGGCCCTTAAACCGCCCCTTTTAGCCTCCGGAATGGCTGGGTCGCGGCGCCTTTTGCGCGCTAAGGGGAGAAACCGGTTGGCACGAAAGAAGGGCAGCGCACGGCGCGAGCCGCTATTCGATGCCGGTCTGGATGGCGCGCGGTTCCCGGCGCGGTCTCGCAACGGCAATCGAACCGAGCGCAAGGCGCGCAAGAAGCGCGGCGGCGTGTCGCGGATCTGGCGCGTGACCTATTGGTCGGCGGTGTTGGCGCTGTGGGGAGTGATCGGCGCCATCGGCGTCGCCGTGTGGATCGGCGTGCATCTGCCGCCGATTCAATCGCTGGAAATTCCGAAGCGGCCCCCTTCGATTCAGATCGTCGGCTTGAATGGTCAGGTGTTGGCCACGCGCGGCGACATGGGCGGCGAGGCGTTGAGCTTGCGGGAAATGCCGCCCTACCTGCCCAAGGCCTTCATCGCCATCGAGGACCGCCGATTCTATTCGCATTTCGGCATCGATCCTATCGGCATCGCGCGCGCGGCCGCCGCCAACATCCTGCACCGCGGCGTCGCGCAAGGCGGCTCGACGATCACTCAGCAACTGGCGAAGAACCTGTTCCTCACCCAGGAGCGCACCCTGACCCGCAAGATCCAGGAAGTGGTGCTGGCATTGTGGCTCGAACACAAATTCAGCAAGACCGAAATTCTCGAGCTTTATCTCAACCGGGTCTATTTCGGCGCCGGCGCCTATGGCGTCGAAGCCGCCTCGCAGCGCTACTTCGGCAAGAGCGCGCGCCAAGTCACGCTTGCGGAAGCCTCGATGCTCGCCGGGCTTGTTCGCTCGCCCTCGCGGCTGGCGCCGATCCGCAATCCCGAGGGCGCGGAACGCCGCGCCCAGACCGTGCTGCAGGCGATGGCGGATGCGCATTTCGTTTCCGAGAAAATGGCCAGCATCGCCATGGCCAATCCGCCGCATATCGTGCAGCAGGCCGGCAACGGTTCGGCGAATTATGTCGCCGACTGGATCATGGACGAACTTGATGACCTCATCGGCCGCGTCGATCAGGACATCGTGGTCGAAACCACCATCGATCCCACGGTGCAGGCTGCCGCCGAAAAGGCGCTGGTCGACGAGCTGGCGCAGAAGGGCGAGAAGTTCGGCGTCAGCCAGGGCGCCGTCGTCGTGATGACGCCAGGCGGCACGATCACCGCGCTGGTCGGCGGCAAAGATTATAGCGAGAGCCAATTCAACCGCGCGGTTTCCGCCAAACGGCAGCCCGGCTCGGCCTTCAAGCCCTTCGTCTATCTCACGGCGCTGGAGCGCGGGCTGACGCCGGACACGGTGCGCCTCGACGGCCCGATCGCGATCAAAGGCTGGAAGCCGGAGAATTACAGCCGCGAATATTTCGGCCCGGTCTCTCTGACCCAGGCATTGGCGATGTCGCTCAATACCGTTTCCGTGCGGCTGACCCTGGAAGTCGGCCCTACCGCCGTCACCCAGACGGCGCACCGGCTCGGCATCGCTTCGAAGCTCGAATCGAACGCGTCCATCGCGCTTGGCACCTCGGAAGTCACGCCGCTCGAACTGGTCAGCGCCTATGCGACCTTCGCCAATGGCGGCTTTGCAGTGACGCCACACGTCGTCGAGCGCGTGCGCGCCGCCGATGGGCGCGTGCTCTATTCGCACGTACCGGACAGCCTCGGCCGCGTCGTCGATGCGCGCTATGTGGCGATGATGAATACGATGCTGGAGCAGACACTTCTCATTGGCACGGCGCGCGGGGCGCAATTGCCGGGCTGGCAGGCCGCCGGCAAGACCGGAACGAGCCAGGATTTCCGTGACGCCTGGTTCGTCGGCTACACCTCGCATCTCGTCGCCGGCGTCTGGCTCGGCAACGACGATGGCTCGCCCACCCACAAGACAACGGGCGGCGGGCTGCCCGTGGAAATCTGGAGCCGTCTCATGAAAGCGGCGCAACGCGGCGTGCCACCCGCGCCGCTCCCCGGATTGAACGGCGCTGCGCCGGGAGAGATACCGATCCCGCCGGCGATGGTTTCCAACGCGCCACCGCTCACCGCGCCGCAGGCACAGCCGGCTTCGGCGCGCGGCGGCACTCTTGACGAATGGCTGTTAGGAAAGCTCTTCGGCCGCTGAAGGGCGCTACCGCGGCTTCGGTCCTGGCGCGGGCAGTCCGTAACGGTGCAAGTCGTTGCCGTGCACATCGAGCCAAACTTTCGCGCGCTTCATCGAGGGCGACATCCGCGCCAGAAGCCGCCAGAACCGCGGCGAGTGATTCATCTCGATCAGATGCGCAACCTCGTGCGCGGCCAAATAGTCGAGCACGAAGGAGGGCGCGAGAATGAGACGCCAAGAATAGGAGAGGCAGCCGGTCGTGGAACAGGATCCCCAGCGGCTCGACTGGTCGCGGATGGTGATGCGCTTGATCCGCGCACCGATCGCTTGCGCATAACGGCGGCTGGCGGCTTCGAGCTCACGCCGCGCCTCGCGCTTGAGAAAATCGGTGACCCGGCGGTTGAGGTGCGGGGCCTCGCCGGCGACGCAGAGCAAGCGCTCGCCGGACGCGCTGCTTTCGGTCCAGACCACGCCCCGGCTGTCGCGCCGATGTACGATGCGGTGCTGCACGCCGCGCAACGGAATCGTCACGCCAGGGGCGAAGGGCGCGGCTTCCGGCAGACGCCCCAGCCGTGCCGCGATCCAGCCGCCGTGTTTCTGGGCGAATTCCGACGCTTCTTTCAACGTGCCGCGCGGCGGCATCGTCAGCACGACCTCGCGGGTCGCGGCCTGGATGCGCAGCGTATAGCGGCGCGCCTGCCGATGGCGACGCAGACGGACGAGATAGATGTTTTTGGCGAAATTGATGCTAATCGCCTGCGGCTCGCTGGGCCGACGGTAAAGCAAGGCGCGCAACGGCATGGGAGGGGTCCAGTCGGAAAGGTCAATCGAGCGAAATATTGCCATATCCGCGGCGGCGCATAGCCCCTTTCGCGAGTCAAAGGTCGAACGCAAGCAAGAGTGTCGGCCGAGACCTTTAACTGCAAGATATTGTGGGTTTGTTGACGTGAATTTAAGTTCGCAGCTTCCGGCACGCGCGGCGAGAAGAGGAGGCCGGGAGCACTCGGCTACTCCTTGAAAAATCACGTAGAAACAAGAGGTTAGTGAAAGCTCGGGCCGCTCTGGCGATTCGCGGAATGAGAAAGCCGCCTGCCAGGGTCATTTTCTGCGATTCGCGGGATCTGCCGGGCCCATCGGCGGCGCAGCTGCCGCCATTCAGCGCGGCGCGGATGCACTCGCCTTCGCCACGGCCACGACATCGCCGCCGCCGGATGGCCGGTGTTCGCCGGCGGCTGATATTCGGTCCTGCGCCGCGATGAATTCGGCGATGCGCGGCGCGATGTCGGCGCGAAAGCGGGAGCCGTTGAATACGCCGTAATGGCCGACGCCGAGCGCGAGGTAATGCGCCTTCCGCGCGGCCGGGATGTTGACGCACAGCCGGTGCGCCGCTTCGGTCTGACCGATACCGGAGATGTCGTCGTGTTCGCCTTCGACGGTCATGAGCGCAACGCGGCGGATGCGCGCGGGATCGATCCGCGTGCCGCGATGCGTCATCTCCCCTTTCGGCAAAGCGTGTCGGACGAAAACGGTATCCACGGTCTGCAAATAATATTCGGCGGCGAGATCCATGACCGCGAGATATTCGTCATAGAACTCGCGGTGCTTTTGCGCTGAGTCGCCGTCGCCTTCGACCAGATGCTTGAAGAGATCGCGATGCGCCTGGATGTGCCGGCCGAGATTCATGCTGACAAAGCCCTGCAGTTGCAAGAAGCCCGGATAGACGTCGCGCATAAAGCCGGGATTGGGGAACGGCACCTTGGTGATCACGTGACGGCGAAACCATTCCGCTCCGCGCCGTTCGGCAAGCTTGTTCACGGCGGTTGGGTTGCGGCGCGGATCGATCGGGCCGCCCATCAAGACCATGGAACGCGGCACATCGGGGTCGTCCTGCGCTTCCATGAGCGCCACGGCGGCGAGCACTGGAACCGAAGGCTGGCAGACGGCAACCACATGGGTGTCGCCGCCAAGCAAGCGCAGCATAGCAATGACATAATCGATGTAGTCGTCGAGATCGAAGGAGCCCTCTTCTACCGGCACCATGCGGGCGTCGATCCATTCCGTGACGTAAACATCATGCTGCTGGAGCAAGGTTTCCACGGTGCCGCGCAAAAGCGTGGCGTAATGCCCGGAGAGCGGCGCGACAATGAGAACCTTCGGCTGCGGCCGGCGCGGCGTTTGCTCCAAGAGCCGCTCGAAATGCAGCAGCCGGCAGAATGGGCGCTGCCAAACCGGCACGATGTTCACCGGCGCCTCTTTGCCGGCGACCGGCACGGACTCGATGCCCCACTCCGGCTGCGAATAGCGCCGGGTGGCGCGCTCGAAGACTTCGGCGGCGGCGGCGATCGATTTGCCCCAATAGGTATGGGACAAAGGGTTGACCGGATTCTTGTAGAAAAGGCGGGCCGCTTCCGCCCATGCGCGCGACGGTTTCAGCGCGGCATGATTCATTTCGTAGAGCCAATACATCGGCGTCGCCAGCATGACGCCGCTTTCCGGCGGGGCGGCGACCTCGCCGAGCAATTCCGCAGCCGGATCAGGAAATGATGCGCCTTGTTGCACCGCAGCAGATTGGCGTCTTTTGCCCATGAGGTCAATATAGCGTGGGAAACTTCACCGTTCCTTACCTTCGGCTGAAAGGCTAGAAATAACGCGGCTTATTCGCCGGCCGCCAACAGCGTGCCCTGCCGCCGCGCGCTCTCCAGCAAGGCCATAAAGCCTATTGCCGCAGCGCCGAAAAATAGCGCGTTCAGCGCGAGCGCGCCGAGCATCAGGTCGAGACGAAAAACATGATCGAGCAGGAGCGCGCGGAGTCCTTCGAAAACATAGGTCGGCGGCAACATCCAGGAGACCGGCTGCACCCAATGCGGCAGCACCGCCACGGGGTAATAGACGCAGGTCAGCGGCAGCAGCAGAAAGGTCAGGGTCCACGCCATGCTTTCGGCGCCAAGCCCGTTGCGGAGCAGCAAGCCGGAGACAAAAAGGCCGATCGCCCAGCTCGTCAGGATGAGATTGGCGAAGAAGGCCGGCAGCGCGAGGCCGAGGCCATAGATGTTAAACCCGAAAAAAGCGACGGCGATCAACGTGACCGGCACCATGCCGATAATCAGACGAAGAAGACTCATGATCATCAGCGCGGCGATGAATTCCGCCGGCCGCAGCGGGCTTATCATCAAGTTGCTCAGGTTGCGCGCCCACATTTCCTCGAGGAAGGAAACCGAGAAGCCGAGCTGGCCGCGGAACAGGATTTCCCAAAGCAGCATGGCGCCGATCAAGGTCGCGCCGGCGCGCAGAAAATACCCCGAATGCTGGGCAACATAAAACTGAATGAAGCCCCAAGTCAGCACCTGCACCAGCGGCCAATAGATCAATTCAAGCACGCGCGGCCACGAAGAACGCAGCAGGTACCAATAGCGCAACACCAAGGCTCCGGTGCGCCGATACGAGAAGTGTGTTTGCGCGGCGGCACTCATTGGGCGGCCTCGCGCGCCTCGCCGCGGCCCCGCGCCACATCGAGGAACACTTCCTCCAGCGTGCGCCGTCCGTAGCGCGACAAAAGCCGCTGCGGCGCGTCGTCATCCTCGATGCGGCCGCGCTTGAGCATGATCACGCGCTCGCACAGCCGCTCGACCTCCGTCATGTTGTGGGACGCAAGCAGGACTGTCGCACCGCGTTCCACGCGATAGCGCTGCAGGCGCGCACGCACCCAGTCGGCGGTATCCGGATCGAGCGACGCGGTCGGCTCGTCGAGCAGCAGCACCTCCGGCTCGTTGAGCAAGGCCTTGGCAAGCGAAACCCGCGTCTTCTGTCCGGCCGAAAGCCTGCCGGTCGGCCGATCGAGCAACTCGCGCAGACTGAGCTGCTCGGCGAGTACGCCGATGCGGCCGTGAACATCCTCGACGCCGTAGAGCCCGGCGAAGACGACGAGGTTCTGCCTGACCGTCAACCGCATCGGCACCTCGACATAAGGACTTTCGAAATTCATTCGATGCAGCACCCGATAGCGTTCCGCCGGCATGCGCGCGCCGAGCACGCTGACCTTGCCCGAGGTCGGCGTGGTCAGGCCCATGATCATGGCGATGGTCGTCGTCTTGCCGGCGCCGTTGCCGCCGAGCAGCGCGGTCATCGAGCCGCGAGCGAGTCGAAACGAGATGCCGTCGACGGCCGTCGCGCCTTTAAAAATCTTGACGAGGTTTTCGACTTCGATGGCGGCGGTCGGGGCGACGGGTGACGATGGCGGCATGGTCCGCAACATGTGATCCCGGCGGGCCGGCTTCGCAAGTGCGATCCGCCCGGCGGAGTGGGACTCTTTTACCATGCGGGTCTCCCTGCAAATCGCATAGAATGGGTCCTGATGGAGGATTGAGCTTGGACGAGCTTCCGCACCTGCAGCGCAATGTGCGCCTCGATACGCTCATGCGCTTGCGCTGGTTGAGCGTGGCCGGACAGACCGCGGCGGTTCTCGTGGTGCATTTCGGACTCGATTTCGAGGTGCCGATCTGGGCTTGCCTCGCGGTGATCGCGCTCTCCGCCTGGATGAATATCGCACTGCGCCTTCGTTTCAGCACGGTGCAGCGGCTCGATCCCGAGCGGGCGGCATGGCTTCTGGCTTTCGACATCGCCGAACTTTCGGTCCTGCTTTTTCTCACCGGGGGCCTGCAGAATCCTTTCTCATTTCTTTTGCTCGCGCCGGTTCTGATCTCCGCCACGGCGCTGCCGCCGCGCATCACCCTGATGCTGGGCGTGTTCGCCATGCTCTGCGCCAGCACGCTGTTCTTCGTCCATTTTCCCTTGCCGTGGGAAGCCGCCGATCCCCTGGAATTGCCGGCGATCTATTTGCTCGCGGTGTGGCTCTCGATTCTGATCACGATGGGCTTCATCGGCGTTTACGCATGGCAGATCACCGAGGAGTCGCGGCAGCTCGCGGAGGCCTTGGCCGCCACCGAACTGGTGCTCGCGCGCGAACAACATCTTTCACAGTTGGACGGACTGGCGGCCGCCGCGGCGCATGAGCTTGGCACGCCGCTTTCCACCATTTCCGTGATCGCGCGCGAACTCGAGCGCTCGATTTCGGCGGAGTCGCGCCACAGGGCCGATGTGCGGCTGTTGCGCGAGCAGGCGCAACGCTGCCGCGACATTCTCTCCAAGATCACGGAATTGTCCTCGGGCGGCGAATTGTTCGATCGCATGCCGCTGTCGGCTTTGATCGAGGAAGTCGTGGCGCCGCACCGCGACTTCGGCATCGAGATCGAGGTCGCTCTGCCGCCGGCGCGGGAACGCGAACCGGTCGGCACGCGCAATCCCGCCATTCTCTATGGCCTCGGCAACCTTGTGGAAAACGCCGTCGATTTTGCGCGCACCACCGTACAGGTCGCCGCCGCCTGGGGCGGCGATGACGTCGTGATCACCATTCGCGACGACGGCCCGGGGTTTGCCGGCGAGATCATGGACCGCCTGGGCGAGCCATATGTCACAACCCGCAGGTCCCGCGCCAAGGAGGAGCAAGGCGAGGTCGGCCTCGGGCTCGGCTTCTTCATCGCTAAGACGCTGCTCGAGCGCTCGGGAGCCACGGTCGCCTTCGGCAACCGGAAAGCTCCGGAATCCGGCGCCGAAGTCACCATCGGCTGGCTGCGCAGCGAT
>DASREA010000024.1:0-22119 GCA_035652315.1 Xanthobacteraceae bacterium
TCCCGGGCGCGGCGCAGCGTGCAACGTTGCGCCGCAGACCCGGGATCCACGGAAACTGTTTCCGGACCCCGGATCAGCGGCGCACCACAATGTGCTGCGCCGCATCCGGGGAACGAATGATGTCTTCCCCCTTGCGCCGCCGTGGCCGCGTCGCCACAAGGAAGGCATGGACGCCGACGACCGCCCATTCTGGAAGACCAAGACGCTGGCGCAGATGACGCCGGCGGAATGGGAAAGCCTGTGCGACGGCTGCGGCCGCTGCTGCCTGCAAAAGCTCGAGGACGACGACACCGCCGAGATTTCCTACACCCATGTCGGCTGCAAGCTGCTCGATACGCAAAGCTGCCGCTGCGGCGATTACGACAACCGCAGCGCCAAGGTGAAGGATTGCGTGCGGCTCACCCCGCGCAACATCAACCGCATCCATTGGCTGCCGCCGAGCTGCGCCTACAAGCTCGTCGCCGCCGGGCGCGATCTTTATTGGTGGCATCCGCTTGTTTCCGGCGATCCCGACAGCGTGCACGCCGCCGGCGTCTCGGTGCGCGGGCGCGTGCGCTATTCGGAGGACGAGGTGCCCGACTGCGAGCTCGAGGACCACATCGTGCAGTGGCCGCAGCGGTTGCCGAAAAAGGCGCGGGGGACGACGCGGCGGTGAAGCTTGCCCCCTCCCAATCCCTCCCCCGCTTGCAGGGGAGGGTAGGGTGGGAGAACGCGCCTCAATCCGCGATCAGCTCTTTCGCGCGCGCCACGGTGGCCGGCGGCGAGGCATAGACCTTCTCCACCACCTGCTGCACCTTCTCGCCGTCGAGCGGATTGACGTCGAGCTTGCTGGTCTTAGCGTCGGCGAGGAATTCGGCGTCGTTGAAGGTGGCGGTGAAGGCGTCGCGCAAGATCTTCACCTGCGCGGCGGGCGTCGCCGGCGGCGCCACATAGGGCCGGCCGAATACCTGCTGGCTGATGATCAGCTCCACCGCCTTCTTGTCGGCGTCGTTCTTGATGTATTTCCACACCTCGGGGACGCCGGCCTTGGTCAGATCCGGATAGGATTCGAGCCCGACCTGCACCAGCACATGCAGTTTGTTGTCGCGCAGCCAGTCGGCGTGCTGGGCGCGGATGCTCGACCAGTCGAAGCCGCACATGCCGTCGACCTCGCCGCGCTCCATGGCGAGCCCGATCTCGCGGCTGCCCTTGTAGCCGGCGACGACGCTGATCTGCGCGCCGGCGGCCTTGCGCAGCATGTTGGCGTAATCGCGCGAGGAGCCGCCGGCGGCGCTGGCGCCGAGCACCATCTTCTCCTTCAAGGCGTCCTCGAACATCTTGATCTTGGAGGTCGCGTAGGTGACGCAGACGCGCGTGCTGGCGTCGGCGGTGGCTAGATATTGCAGCTTCACCGGGTCGAAGGTCTTCTGGAATTTGGGATCGAGCAGCGGGCCGACGACGGCGCCGGGAAACAGCGCGCCGATGGAGGTGCCGTCCTGCGGCGCGGTGGTGGAGAGATAGGTCGCCGCCTTGCCCGAGCCGGCGCCCGGCAGGTTTTTCATCACGATCTGCGGATTGCCGGGAATGTGCTTGCCGAGATGCCGGCCGATGACACGCGCATAGGTGTCGTAGCCGCCGCCGACGTCGGCGCCGATGATAAAGTCGATCGACTTGCCGGCGTAGAAATCGGCGGCCATCGCCGGAGCGGCCGCCGCGGCGGCGCAGGCTGCGGCGACGAGGAGACGGAACGCGGATCGGATCATGGTAACCTCCCGGCTTGCGCCGCTATGGCTCAGGTCAATCGGCAATCAGCTCCTTCGCCCGCTTCACGATCGCGGGCGGCGAGGCATAGACCTTCTCCACCACCTGCTGCACCTTGTCGCCGTCGAGCGGATTGACGTCGAGCTTCGCCTTCTCGGCGTCGGCGAGGAAATCCTTGTCCTGCATCGTCGCCATGAAAGCGTCGCGCAAGATCTTCACTTGCGCGGCCGGCGTGGCGGGCGGCGCCACATAGGGCCGGCCGAACACCTGCTGGCTGATGATCAGCTCGACGGCTTTCTTGTCGTCGGCGTTCTTGACGAATTGCCATACCGGCGGCACGCCGAGCTTGGTCAGCTCCGGCTCCGGCTCGAGCGCGACCTGGACCAGGATGTTGACCTTCTTGTCCTTCAGCCAGTCCGACTTCTGCGTCTTGAAGCTCGACCAGTCCCAGCCGCAGAGGCCGTCGACTTCGCCGCGCTCGACGGCAAGCCCGATCTCGCGCGTGCCCTGATAGCCGGCGACCAGCGAGAATTGCGCGCCCGCCGCCTTGCGCAGCATGTTGACATAATCGCGCGTCGAGCCGCCGGCGGCGCTGGCGCCCATCACCGCCTTCTCCTTCTGCGCGTCGGCGAAGCTCTTCACCTTCGAAGTGATATAGGTGGCGCAGACGCGGGTGCCGGAATCGGCGGTGGCGAGATATTGCAGCTTGGTGGGGTCGAAGGTCTTCTTGAATTTCTCATCGAGCAGCAAGCCGACGACGGCGCCGGGAAACAGCGCAGCGATCGACGTGCCGTCCTGCGGCGCCGTGGTGGAGAGATAGGTCGCCGCTTTGCCCGAGCCGGCGCCCGGCATGTTTTTCACCACGATGGCGGGATGGCCGGGAATATGGTTCGGCAGAAATTTGGCGATCGTGCGCGCATAGCTGTCGTAGCCGCCGCCGGTATCGCCGCCGACCACGAATTCAATGGTTTTCCCTGCATAGAAATCGGCTGCCGGCGCAGGTGCCGCGACCGCGGCGAAAGCGGCCACCGCGAGCGCGCGGAAAACGATAGTGCGACCCATGAAAATCCCTCCCAGCCTTGGGCTTGCCGTTTATGAAGAGCCGGGAGTTTGCGCGGGCGCGGCGGGGCGCGCAAGCCTGCGAAAGTCGGTGCGGCTGCGGCAAAAGCGGCCCGCTTGCAGCCGGCGAATGCCACATCCGCGGCCTGATGCCTTGAATTCGGCCCGGCTTCACGCGATGTAGGCCGCGGAATGGACCAGATGCCAAAGGGCCCGCCGCCGGCCGCGGATTCGGCCGCACCGGACAATCCCGACGCCGCCGCGGCCTTCGCCTACAGCCGTTGGGCCGGGCACACGCCGCTGTCGCACGCCGAGCTGCGGCGCATCGTTTTCGGCATCATGCTGGCCATGTTCCTGGGCGCCCTGGATCAGACCATCGTGGCGACGGCATTGCCGAGCATCAGCGGTGCCTTCGGCGAGGCGGAAAATCTCTCCTGGGTGGTCACCGCCTATCTGCTCACGTCAACCGCGGTGACGCCGCTCTATGGCAAGCTTTCCGACATGGTCGGGCGCCGGACCATGATGCTTGCCGGCATCGCCATTTTCATGGCCGGCTCGCTGATCGCGGCGCTGGCGACCGACATGCTGATGCTGATCCTCGGTCGCGCCGTTCAGGGCCTCGGCGCCGGCGGACTCCTGCCGCTGGCGCAAACGGTGATCGGCGACGTGGTGCTGCCGAAGGAGCGCGGCCGATACCAATCCTACATGGGCATCATGTGGATGAGCGCGGCGATTCTCGGCCCGCTGCTCGGCGGCGGACTGTCGCAATATCTGCACTGGTCGCTGATCTTCTGGATCAACATCCCACTCGGGCTGCTCGCCTTCTGGCTCTGCGACCGCACGCTGCGACGGGTGTCGCAGGTGATGCGGCCGCACCGGCTCGACGTGCTCGGCAGCGCGCTGATGATGGCGGCGGCGGTGGCGCTCTTGCTGGCGCTGACCACCGGCGGCGTGCGCTATCCCTGGCTGTCGGCGCCGGTCATCGGCCTGGTCGCCCTTTCGGCGGCGCTCTGGGTTCTCTTCTTCTGGCGGCTCGCGAAAGCGGAGGAGCCGTTCGTTCCGCTGACCATGCTCTCCAATCCGGTGGTGCGTTTGGGCACGCTGGGCGCGGCCTGCAATGTCGCCGCCATGATCGGCATGACGATTTTCCTGCCGCTTTATTTCGACATGGTGCACGGCTTGTCGGCCAGCCATTCAGGGGTGGCGCTGATTCCGCTGGTGGTGATCTCCAACATCGCCGCGGTCTTCTCCGGCCGCAGTCTCGGCTGGTTCCATCACTACAAGCGCGTGCCGATCGTCGGGCTCTCCCTCTCGCTCGTCAGCGCGCTGGCGCTGGCCTGGCAGCCCTATGCGCCGCTGCCGCTGGTGCTGGTGGAGATCGCCGCCATCGGCTCCGGCATCGGCACCGTTTATCCGGTAACAACGGTCTCCGTGCAGAACGCGGTTCCGCGCTATCAGCTCGGCATCGTCACCGGCACCATGAACTTCTTCCGCATGCTGCTGTCCGCGGTGATCGTCGCCGCGCTGGGCGCACTGGTGCTCGGCGGCGTCAATATCAAGGGCGAGACCGGCTTGAGCGTCGCCGTCATCAAGGCCAGCGCCGGCGGCGCCGAGCTGGCGCTGATTTTCCGTTGGGTCTTCGCCGCCATTGCCCTGGTGCTCGGCACCGCGCTGGTGGCGCTGCTCGCGATGGAGGAGCGGCCGCTTGCCGGCCGCGCCGATATTCCGAAGGCGGCGAAGGAGTAGGGGCGAGGCCGGGGCCGGCCGCGGCATTATTTCTTATTCTTTGATCGCGCGGCGGGCGCGGCTTCCTTATAATGAGAGCCGGCGGGAGCTTTCGATGAAGCGCATTTTGATCCTGACGCTGCTGTTGCTTGCGGGCGCGGCCCTGGCCGATTGCAGCCGCTGCAACTTTCCCGACTTGAGCAGCATTCACGCCTGCCACGCCGACGCACCGAAGGCGTGGTAGGCAAGATTCGCTTCACCTATCCGCGCGCATCGAGCCATGCCGGATTCACGCGCCGTAAGGCGGAATAGCGAAGCGTATTCCGCCAAATGAGGCTAAACGTGGTCGGCGCAATACGCTTTGCCATTGCGTTGCATGTTACTCCAACTCCACCCGTAAATTCCTCCCCACTGCGGTCGCCGCGCGGCGCAGCGTCGCCAGCGTCACCGATGGATTATCCGGATTAAGCAAACGGTCAAGCTGCCGCCGGCTTGTGTTCATGCGCGCGGCCATCGCGGTCTTGCTCAGGCCCTTCTTGCTCATCGCCGCCTTGATTTGGTCAGCGATGATTTCCTTGATTGCGGCGTCCTCGGTTTCCGCGAGCAAGCCGTCCTTTTCGAGGAATTCGTCGAAGCTCTCGCTGCGGTCGATAGAGGCTTTCATTTTTCTCTTTCTGGCTTTCTTCATTCGTCAATCTCCCTTTTTCGCTTGAGCGCAAGCTCGATATCGCGCGCTGGCGTCTTCTGCGATTTCTTCTCGAAGCCGTGCAGCAGCACCATCTCGCCACCCACGATGCAGAAGAGCACCCGCGCGATACGTCCGCCGCTCAGATCGCTGCGCACTTCCCAAAGCCCGTGGCCGAGCGGGCGGCAGTACGGCATCCCGATGGGCCAGCCGAATTCGACTTTTTGAATATCCTTTCCGATCACGCGCCGGTCGTTGCAGCCACTCGCGGACCGGGCGGCGGCCGCTGGCGGCAGCATAAAAGCGGCCGGTGATCTTCTTCGAACGGTCGATCATGTAAGTCGAATGTGTCAAAAATGGCACAAACGATCAAGGCCCGAGTGCATTTAGAAAAGGCGATGCAATACGAGGTCGGGAACGGCTGCCGCCGCAAGCCGTTTTTCCATCGGGTGGGGCCTGCATCATCCGATGGAGACGGGCCATGAGTCGTCAAACAGCGCCGGCAAGGCAACGCCAGCCGCTCTCGCGGCGGCACTTTATCGGCAGAATAATCACCGGCTTCGCGCTTGCCGGCGCGGCAATCCCGGCCATGGCGCGCGAGCGCGATCTTGGCTTCCTGCTGTTTGCCCAAGGCGGCGGCAAGATCAGCAAGGCGGACGCGCATTATCAGGACAAGCCGAACAACGGCCAGCAATGCGCCGGCTGCGTGCATTTCCAGGCGCCGGACCGCTGCCAAATCGTCGAAGGCACCGTCAGCCCGCGCGGCTGGTGCAGCAATTTCAAATCCGGCACCGGCCGCTAGCCGCGCGGCCTCGCCCAATCGGAGGTGATCTGCGGCGCGGAACGATCCTTGCGGCCTCGGGTTTTGATGGTATGGAAACACCAACACGGGCCGCAGATGTCGAGAACGCACAACATCTACGGATATATTGAATGGGACGCTCCGCCGGGGCCGGAAGCCCCGGCGGAGCGGCGGCCCGAGGATAAGTTGCGCCTTGAGGACATCTTCGACTACGAGGCGCGCCGGCGCTTTGGCGAGTTGATCGCGCGGGCGGCAGCGAAGGACACCAAGAAATAAGGCCGCCGCCGGCTCTCGCAGAGAAAATATTCCGGTAGGTAGGAATTTATGCTTGACAGCGCGACGCTGCTCCAGTAGGCTTCAGGCATGCTCGACAATTGCGCTTAGGCGCCGCGCGGCCGGCACGGGATGCCGGAAAGGCCGCGCCTTCCCCATTGCGTATTGAGCAGCGGTCGTTATCGCGCCGGCCCGGAATCCGGCTGTCGCAACGAGGGCGGCATGACTTCTTCCCGGCGCAATCCCTATCGGCGTGGCAACAAGCGCAAGACTGCGACGCCGCGCAAGCCGACCCGGGCGCGCGCCAGAACGCCGGCAAGCGCCGCGCCCGCGCCGCAACCGTCGGCGCCCGCCGCCGCGCCCGAGGACCGCGTTTCGCTGGTCGCGCGGGTGCAAGCGATGGTGGAACGGCAGATCGAGGCCGCCGAAACCATGCTGCCCTTGCCGGAAACGCCCGACGAATCCGAGCGCAACAGCCGCGCGCTCGCCGGCCTGCTGCGCACCTTGCGTGAACTGAAGCGGCTCGAATCGCCGCCCGCGCCATTCGAGCCCGCCGATGACGACGACGTTCCTCCCCAGGATCTCGAAGAGCTACGCCGAGAGCTTTCGCGCAAACTGGAAGCTATTGTCGCTGGACGAGAGGGCGCAGTTTGTTGCGAACCTTGACCGCCGGCGCATGTTCGCAGCGAACACCTGGTGGAAGGCCTATGCGCATGACCATCAGCTTCCGCCGGCAGCGGCGCAAGGCGGCGGCGACTGGATCACCTGGCTTCTGCTCGGCGGGCGCGGCGCCGGAAAGACGCACGCCGGCGCCGCGTGGGTGCACGGCATGGCGCTCGGGATCGCGCCTTACGCCAACGCGCCGGTGGGACGCATCGCGCTTGTCGGCGAAACCGAAGCCGATGTGCGCGAGGTGATGATCGAAGGCATTTCCGGCTTGCTGGCAAATCCCTGGACCGGCGTGCGGCCGATCTGGATTCCCTCGCGCCGGCGGCTGGAGTGGAACAATGGCGCGGTGGCGCAGATCTTTTCCGCCGAGGATCCGGAGAGTCTGCGCGGCCCGCAATTCGGGGCGGCCTGGTGCGACGAAATCGCCAAGTGGCGCCATGCCGAAGCAACCTTCGACATGCTGCAATTCGGGCTGCGCCTTGGCGAACGGCCGCGGCAGGTGATCACCACCACGCCGCGGCCGATCCCGCTGCTCAGGCGCCTGATCGCCGATGGGAAAACGGCGCTCACCCATGCGCCCACCGCAGTGAACGCGCGCATGCTGGCGCCGGCCTTTCTCGAAGCGGTGGTGGCGCGCTACCGAGGCACGCGGCTCGGCCGCCAGGAACTCGACGGCGAAATCATCGACGAGCGCGCCGACGCTTTATGGACCCGCGCGCGGCTGGAAGCGGCCCGCGTCGCCGCGGCGCCCGATCTAGTGCGCATCGTCGTGGCGGTGGATCCGCCGGCGACGGCGGGCGAACGCGCCGCCTCCTGCGGGATGATCGCCGCCGGGCGCAGCGAGGACGGCAAGATTTACGTCATCGCCGACGAGACCGCGGCGGGGCTTTCGCCGGCCGGCTGGGCGGCGAAGGCGGTGGCGCTGTGGCGACGGCTCGAGGCGGATTCGCTCTTGGTGGAAACCAATCACGGCGGCGACATGGTGCGCGCGGTAATTGCCGAGCAGGACCGCGAGGTGCCGGTGATCGGTGTGCGCGCGCGCCGCGGCAAGTGGCTGCGCGCGGAGCCGGTGGCGGCCTTGTACGAGCAGGGGCGCGTCAAGCATGTCGGTGCCTTTCCGGCGCTGGAAGACGAGATGTGCGACTTCGGATCGGACGGGCTGTCCTCCGGCCGCTCGCCCGACCGCGTCGACGCGCTGGTCTGGGCGGTGACGGCGCTGTCGTTTGGCTCGAAGGACGGGCCGCGGGTGAGGGGGCTGTAACCTTCGTGTCCCGGGCGCAGCGCAGCGTGAAACGGTGCGCTGCTGAACCGGGACCCAGGAGTTGAGAAATTCGTGCTGCCGAGGTTTGGCTTTTCGACCCCGGATCAGCGGCGCATCATTCCGCTCCGCCTCATGTTGCGCCGCCCGGGGAACGTTTAGATCTGATCGCTCAGATCGCGCCAGGTTGGGTTCAACTTTTCGATCAGCTCGACCTTCCAGGCGCGGCGCCAGCGTTTGAGTGTATGCTCACGGGCGCGCGCTTCAAGAATTGAAGTGAATTCTTCGACGTCGACGAGATGGTCGACGCCGTATTGGCGGGTGAAGCCGGGGACGGCCTTTGCCTTGTGTTCGCCGATGCGGCGGGCGAGATCGTTGGTCACGCCAACGTATAGCGTCCCGTTGCGCCGGCTTGCCAGCAAATAGACGAAGAACGTTGAAGCCATCGCTATCCGCGCCGTTAGACAACGATAACATAACTGAAGCAATGGGTCCCGGATCGGCGCTGCACCACTGCGTGCTGCAGCGCATCCGGGACACGATCCTGAGGTTAGCCTCATGCTCCATCGTCTGAAAAATCTGCTCCGCGCGCCGGAGACGAAAGCCTCGCGCATTGCCCGGCTGATCGCGCTGGAATCCGGCGGCCGCGCGCGCTGGACGCCGCGCGATTACGCGGCGCTCGCGCGCGAAGGCTATATGCGCAACGCCATCGTGCACCGCGCGGTGAAGCTCGTCGCCGAAAACGCGGCCTCGGTCAGCTTCCTGCTTTATGAGGGCGCGGCGGCGCATGACAGCCACCCGCTGCTCGATCTGCTGGCGCGGCCCAACCCGCGCCAGAACGGCGCCGCCTTGCTCGAGGCGGCGTTCTCGCATTTGCTGCTCGCCGGCAACGCCTATCTGGAAACGGTGACGGTGGACGGCGCGCCGCGCGAGCTCTATGCGCTGCGCCCGGACCGCATGCGCGTGGTGCCCGGCGCCGACGGCTGGCCGGAGGCTTACGATTATTCGGTCGGCGGGCAGACGGTGCGCTTCGACCAGAACGCGGCGCTGCCGCCGATCCTGCATCTCGCCGCCTTCCATCCGCTCGACGATCATTACGGCTTGGCGCCGCTGGAAGCCGCCGCGGTGGCGGTGGACACCCACAACGCCGCGGCGAAATGGAACAAGGCGCTGCTCGACAATGCGGCGCGGCCCTCCGGCGCGCTGGTCTATGCCGGCCCGGAAGGCTCGGTGCTGTCCGACAATCAATACGAGCGGCTCAAGCGCGAGCTGGAGGACAATTACGAAGGCAGCCGCAACGCCGGCCGTCCGCTGCTGCTGGAAGGCGGGCTCGACTGGAAGCCGCTGTCGCTTTCGCCCAAGGACATGGATTTCCTCGAAGCCAAGCACACCGCGGCGCGGGAGATCGCGCTCGCTTTCGGCGTGCCGCCGATGCTGCTCGGCATTCCCGGCGACAATACCTATTCGAATTACCAGGAGGCCAACCGCGTCTTCTGGCGGCAGACCGTGCTGCCGCTCGCCAACCGCTTCGGCGCGGCATTCGCGCAATGGCTGGCGCCGGCCTTTGGCCGCGAGCTGCGCCTCGAGGTCGACGCCGACCGCATCGACGCGCTCGCCGGCGACCGCGCCGCCTTGTGGCAGCGGGTGACCAATGCGCCCTTCCTGACGCTGAACGAACAGCGCGCGATGACCGGCTTCGCGCCGGTCGAGGGCGGGGACCGCTTGGCATGACCGAACTGGCGCGCACTTTCAGCGAGCGCGGCGATCTCGCGCATCTGGCGCTGTTTCTCTGGGCCAGCGGGGCGAGCGCGCTGCTGTTCTTCGCTTTGCGCGAGCTGGCCGCCTCCATGCGCCGCTTCGACGATTTCGTGCGCGAGCTGGCGCATTTCAACAAAAGATTTCGAGGAGATTGCTGATGGACACTTTGCACAGCGTGCTGCGCTCGATCCGCGGCGAGACCAAATCGCGGCGCGATCATCTCACCGTGTTCCGCGAATTTCTGGATCATCTCGACCGCATCGGCAAACGCAAAGCGCCGCCCGCCAAGCAGAAACGCGCGAAGCCGAATAGCGGCAGCCGACGGAAATAAGCGCGCAAATTCTTCAACCGTCGTCCCCGCGAAGGCGGGGACCTATAATCGCCGGGTATGCGATCCGATCGCGAGGCCGGCGGCTATGGGTCCCGGCGCGCGCGCCGCTGCGCGGCGCTTGGCCGGGACGACAGCCGAACCGGTCTCACTCATGCTCGCACGCAACGAAATCGCATCCGCCGCCGACCGGATTTTCCGGCCGCAGCTCAGCATCGACAGCGAGGGCGCCATCGAAGGCTATGCCTCGCTGTTCGGCGAGGTCGACCAGGCGCGCGACATGGTGATGGCCGGCGCGTTTACGCAGACGCTGCGCCAGCGCGACATCCGCCGCATCCCGATGCTGTTCCAGCACGACCCGGCCGAGCCGATCGGCATCTGGCTCGAGCTGCGCGAGGATTTCCGCGGGCTTTACGCGCGCGGCCGGCTCATCCCAGACGTCAAGCGCGCGCGCGAGGTGCTGGCGCTGCTCAAGGCCGGCGCCAGTGACGGGCTCTCCATCGGTTTTCGCACGGTGAAGGGGCGCATCGATCCAAGGACGCGCATCCGCAAGCTCGAGGCCGTCGATCTCTGGGAGATTTCCATCGTCACCTTCCCGCTGCTGGCGGGAGCGCGCGTGCGCGCGGTCAAGGAGGCGCCGGGCGTGCCCGAGCGGCTGTTGCGCCGGCACCCGCGTCTCTCCTTCGCGCGGGCGCGCGCCGAGAAGGAGTGGCGGCGGCTGGGCGCGGCGGGATAAGCCTCATGCATCGGGGAAAGCCGGAAGTGCTCGCGCATCGGCGTGCGCGCTGGATGCGGCCCGATGCCGCGCGCTGGATCAAACCCGACTGGCGCGAGCGGAAGCAATGGCCGCCGCCGCCGGCGATGGAAGCGGCGGATGACGGCGGCCCGAGCCTAGTCGAACTGCAACGCGCGCAAGCGGATCTCGCGCATCTGCGCTGGCTTGTCGCCGATCTCAAATTCGATCTGACGCTGCGGCGGCTGGCGCGCAAATACAGCCCGGATCAGCCGCGCGCGCCGGCGGGGAGTCGGGAAGGCGGGCGGTGGACGGACGCAGGCGGGGCAGATGAAGGCGGAGACGGCAAAAATGAGGAAGCCAACCGTATCCGCGTTGCGCAAATCGGCAATTCGGTCACCGACGTGGATGGCAAGCCTTATTACAAGCCGGGTGGGCATCACGAGATGCCCGAAGGAGTATACAATAAGTGGAGCCTTCAGCCGGAAACTCGAAAGGTATTTCAGCAGTCGACCACAGGGACGCTGGGTACCACAATGCAGCTTACGCCCGATGGTCCTCGTATCGGAAATATTTGGGAAGGAGCAAGGGGCGGTCTGCATCGTGCCTATAACGATGCAGTTACCGAGCTTGGCAACAGGTTCATAGAGGCCAACAAACTCAGGCCAGACGCCTCGGACATGACTCCTGACCAGGCTCGTGCACTATTGAAGGAAATAAGAATGTCAGAAGACCCTCGCATTCGGGATTTTAACCTGAATATGAGGCGTATTCAGAGGCTCCGACGGCTTCGTGGTGGTGGCGGCGACGACGATTGAGCGAGGAAGACGTGACATGAGGCTCCACGATGAGACGCGGCGAGCGAGCGAGTGGAAAATACTCCATGATCGCATTACGGAAACGCTTGACGGCTTCGGGGCTCGCAAGGACGCCGTTGGAAAAGGCGATTATTGGCTGGTGGACGAAGACCTGGGTTTGTATCTTCAGAAGCTTGAAGTCCAAAATCTAAGTCTGCTGCAACCGCATATCATTAAGTCGCTGCAAGCCTTGCTCACCGGTTATCCTGATTGGGAGATTGCATTCAGAGTCGACGTTATTGGAAAGGAGAATGAGTGGCCGGCGATGGGGCTTCTTATTCACGACGACGAGATCATCGACGATTTGCGACGAGAGTTTTTGCCGGAGGAATTTCGTGACATTGCCTACCCCGGCAGCAAACGTTTGCAGTCGCCCTTCTAGCGCTGAGCGCAAGTGCGAGAAATGAACATGGAAGATACTATAGCGCGACACGTGGGACCGCGACCTTCGCCAAACACCTTTCCTGATCTGCAGCTTCCGTCCACGGGCTAGCGGATTTCGCACGGTGGAGGGGCGCATCGATCCGAAGACGCGCATCCGCAAACTCGAAGCGGTGGATCTCTGGATTGGATGGCGGCGGCTTGAACCTCGCGGAGCTGCGGCGTGCGCAGGCAAGGCTCGCGCATCTGCGCTGGCTTGTCGCCGATCTGACGTTCGATTTCGTAATGCGGCGGCTGGCGCGCAAGTACAGCCCCGATCAGCCGCGCGTGCCGGCGGGGAGTCGGGAAGGCGGGCGGTGGACGGATGCGGGCGGGGGAAGCGGGCAGGGGAGCGGCAACAGTTCCGCGGCCGAACCATCGACGGGCACCGACGCCGCCGACCAATCGCGAACGCAGGTTGCGGGCACGGTCCAGTGGCCAGAGGAGAAGTGCGGCCCGAACCCTCACTGTAAACCGGGAAGGGAAACATAGCCCGGCCGTACGGCCGGGCTTTTGTTTGAAGGGCAGCTTTACCGAAACGCTACGCCGCGGAGCTGTCGTGCATGTTTTGCAGACGCTTCGGCGCCAGCGGCACGTCGTCGGTCACTGAGCGGATCAGCGAATTCTCCGTCAGAAAGCGGTGATACTGCCCGATCACCGCTTTCGCCTCCTTCAGCGTGGCGAGCCGCCACTGGATCTCGAGATTCTCCAGGCCGGTGACGCTCTCGACGATGCGGCGCTCCTCGACCAGCAGCTTGAACTCGCTCGGCTCGTCGGCTTCGGCGGGATCGCCGTTGAGGCGGGTGGCGAAATCGATGCGTCCGGTCGGCACCCAGTTGCGCTTGATGACGCCTTGCGCCGGATGGGCCTTCGGGCTTTTCCAGGCTTGCGGGACATTCATGAAGGACAGCACGTGAGACATCGGTCGTTCCTTTCTCCATCGCGAGAGACGGCACGGATTGGGATACGCGCGGGGGGTCCCCAGCGGCATCAACGCCGTGGCGTTCGCGCCGGTTGCATCGGCCTGCAAGGAATTGCGCGCGGCATGCCGCCGCAGTGGTAACGGAAGGCCGCAAGGCCCGGATTTTGGGCGGCGAATTTCGCTAACCGGCCCGAATCCCGATGCGCGAGCCCAGACAGCGGTCTGGGCTTTTTTCTTTTCGAGAAACCATCCACCCACCAGGAGACAGACATGGATATGGATGCTCGCGACCCGCTCGAAACCAAGGCGGGATTGCCGGCGGAGACGCTGGTTACCTTTGGGGAAATGAACCGCGCCTTCGAGGCTTTCAAGGAAGCCAACGATGAGCGCCTCGCCGCGATCGAAAAGCGCGGCGGCGACGTGCTGCTCGAGGAGAAGGTGGCGCGGATCGGCCAAACGCTCGACGCGCATCAGCGCGCGATCGAGGAGACGACCTTGCGTTCGGCGCGCCCGGCGCTCGGCCGCGACGGCGGCGCCGACCGCCTCGCCGCGCGTGAGCACAAATCGGCCTTCGACGCCTATATGCGCTCGGGGGAGACCGCCGGGCTGCGCGCGCTGGAAGTCAAGGCGCTGTCGGCCGGTTCCAATGCCGACGGCGGCTACACGGTGCCGGTGGAGATCGACAGCATCATCGGCGCGCGGCTCGCCGCGATTTCGCCGATCCGCGCCATCGCGGGCCAGCGCACCATCAGCGGCAACGTCTACAAGAAGCCGTTCATGACCTCCGGCCCGGCGGTGGGCTGGGTCGGCGAGACCGACGCGCGCACGCAGACGGCGACGCCGGTGCTCGACGAACTGTCCTTCCCGGCCATGGAGCTTTACGCCATGCCGGCGGCGACCGCGACGCTGCTCGAAGACTCCGCGGTGAATATCGAGGAGTGGCTCGCGGGCGAGGTCGACCAGGTCTTCGCCCAGCAGGAAGGCGCGGCCTTCGTTGCCGGCGACGGCAGCAACAAGCCGAAGGGCTTTCTCTCTTACACCACGGTCGATAATGCCTCCTGGAGCTGGGGCAATATCGGTTATGTGGCGACCGGCGCCGCCGGCGCCTTTCCGGCGTCGAACCCGTCCGACGTGCTGATCGATCTGGTCTATGCGGTGAAGGCGGGCTACCGGCAGAACGGCGTCTTCGTCATGAACCGCAAGACGCAGTCGGCGATCCGCAAATTCAAGGACGCCAACGGCAATTATCTGTGGCAGCCGCCGGCGCAGGCGGGCGGGCGTGCGAGCCTCGTCACCTTCGCGGTGGTGGAGGCGGAGGACATGCCCGACATCGCCGCGGATTCGCTCTCGGTCGCCTTCGGCGATTTCGGCCGCGGCTACTTGGTGGTCGATCGCGCCGGCGTCACGGTGCTGCGCGATCCCTTCACCGCGAAGCCCTACGTCTTGTTCTACACCACCAAGCGCGTGGGCGGCGGCGTCCAGGACTTCGACGCCATCAAGCTCTTGAAGTTCGCAGTGTCGTAAGGGCGCTCGGCCGAACTCAAGCACGTTCCCCGGATGCGGCGCAGCGCGAAGCAAAGCGAAAGCGGTGCGCCGCCGATCCGGGGTCCATAAGATTCCTGGGTCCCGGCTCTGCGGTGCACCGTTTCACGCTGCACCGCGTCCGGGACACGGATGCTTTCTCTCGCCGCACAGCGGGGCGAGGTGAAGCAAAAATCACGTCGTTAGATTCTTAAACCTTGGCCGACACAATTGCCCCCGATCCCTCCGGCGGCGTTCGCGCACGAGCGTGACCGCTTTCTGCGCCATGACGCGCATCGCTTCCTGCGCTCCGACTGGCGGCGCTTCGTCCTTCCGGGCTCGGAGCTGGCCGCGCATTACGCGCGCATCGAGCGCAAATACTCGTCCGATCAACCGCGCGTGCCGGCCGGTAGTTCGGACGGCGGGCAGTGGACGAGTGCCGGCGGCTCAAGCGGGCGCAACGACCCGCGGGTCCTTTCCGACGCAACGCCCGATCCGATAAGGCCGGGTGCGCAATACGCGCAGAACCGACGGCGCGGGGGCTCGGGGACCGTATTTGTCAACGGCCAGCTCCTAGAGCTGACTCCCGCACAGGCCGCTCGTCTCACCGTCGCTGAGACGCAAGCTCGGGATGCCGTTCGCCGCGTCCAGGAGCTCGATCCAAGTTGGAAGCCGGAGCCGAGTCTATTCGCGACTGCTGAGGGATATATCGCCGCCTACCAGGCGGATGCGCAAGAGGCCAGCGCGCGGCTTTCCGAATTGCAGCGCGTGGGAATCGGACCCGGTTCCTTTGCGGGCAAGTCGATCCCGGCACGTGGACCGGAGCGCGACTTCACGGCAGAAGAGCGCCGTGCAATTAATAGCATTGGAGTTGAATCAGGGTGTCATACGTGCGGAATTAAGGAGCCGGGCACAGCGGGAGGTAATTTTGTGCCAGACCACCAGCCGCCGAACGCAGTAAATCCGTTGAACAGAATCCAGCGTCTGTATCCGCAATGTTTGACATGCAGCTTAAGGCAGGGCGGGTGGATCAGTACGCGAGGGGTGAAGAAATGACGATGGTGGCAGCCCATGTGCGAGTCTTGAATTCGTTGTTGTTTATCCGGGACGCATACATAAAAACCCTGCCATTGGTCGATGGAAACGGCGCTGTCTGGTCGACCCCATCGTGCGTTGCAGTCAGCTGCATGCCGGACAGCGACGGTCCGACCGAAATCAAAATTGGCGCGTCATCGGAACTTCCAGGCAACCGCGGAAAGCTCTTATTTGACGCGCAACTCGAAACGCCAAGCAGACGCATCATCGTGGAAACGGTGCTCGCTAAAAATGTTCTTGAGCGCGACGTGTCCAACACGGTGACGCGCGTACGAATTTGGACGAATGGATTGCGCGATACGAACAAAGTCATCATCGTTATCGGGTAGACAATCGTGTTCTAACAACATGCCGATTTCTATCAGAAATGCCCCTCCGAATTCATTACTCTTTATTTCCGATGCGGCGGGCGGCGCCACGCCAGAAATGACGCGCGGTGCGCGGCTGTGGTCGACGCCGTCCTGTATCGCGATTGGGTGCCTGGCTTTTATGGACGGTGAGACAGAGGTGTCGCTTGTAAACGCGGCCGATATGCCTTCGAAGCCGGTATTTGAGGCGACTCTGGAAACGCCGACGCGACGCGTGACTGTCTCCACTGTGGATCATAAGACTTTGCTCAGTTCCGCGGCGCCAGGAATGAAAACGCGCATACGCATCTGGACTAATCATCCGACCGAGCCGAATCAGGTTCTGATCGCATTGGGTTGAACTGGCCTGTCTGCGCGGCTTTGGCGCCGCCAAGCTACTGAAGTTCGCAGCCTCCTCGCTTGGCATTCCGGCTGCGCGCTTTATAAGGAACAGGTGGCGCGCGCGGCGCCGCGATTCCCCAGGACAGCCGCACCGGAGGCGAACCGATCAAAATCCCGTCCGTCTTCGCCGACCGAAACTACCGCTGGTATCTTGGAGGCAATTTCGCCTCCACCATCGGCATCTGGACCCAGCGCACCGCCATCGGCTGGCTGACCTGGGAACTGACGCATTCGGCCGCCTGGCTGGGCTGGATGGCGCTGGCGGAGACCGGGCCGACGATTCTCTGCGGCATTTACGCCGGCGTGGTGCTGGACCGGCTCAGCCATTTCTGGGTGCTGCGCTTCACCCAGGCGCTGACCGTGCTCTATTCGGTCTTGTTGTTCGCGCTCACCGCGCTGGGCGCGATCGACATCTGGATCCTCGCCGCACTCGTGCTGTTCAAGGGCACCGTGTTCGCCTTCAACCGGCCGGCGCGGCAGACCGTGGTTTATGGCCTGGTCGGCCGCGATCAGATGCTGGCGGCGCTGTCGGGCAATGCCGTCGTATTCCAGTCTTCGAAATTCATCGGTCCGGCCATCGCCGGCACCAGTCTCACGCTGACCGGAACGGCGGGAACCTTCGCCATCGCCCTGCTGCTGATCCTAACCTTCACTGTGGCGTTGCGCTTCGTGCAGGTGATCGCGGTGGCCGAACGCGAGCGGGCGCCGTCCTCGGTGCTTTCCGACATGGCCGAGGGCTTTCGCTACATCGTGCAGCACCGCACGGTGAGCTTCCAGCTTATGCTTGTCATCGTCGTCGCCTTCTGCGCCAAGCCGATCACCGATCTGCTGCCGGGATTTGCCGGCAACGTGTTCAAGAACGACGCGGGCGGACTGGCCTGGCTGTTGGCGAGTCATGGCATTGGCGCGTCCGCCGCGGGGCTTTGGTTCACCTTGGGCGTCGGCGACAAGCGCCTGCTGCCGCTCGCCTGTTTCAGCATCGTCGGCATGAGCGTGTCGCTTTTGTTGTTCGCCTCCGACCCCTGGTTCTTCGTTGGCTGCCTGCTGCTGCTCGTCACCGGCTTTTTCTTTGTGGTGATGGACATCACCAGCCAGACTTTGGTGCAGATCAGCATCCGTTCGCGCTATCGCGGGCGCACCATGAGCATTTACGGCATGGCGGCGCAGGGTGTGCCTTCGCTCGGCTCGCTCAGCATGGGCGCCGCCGCGGAAACCGTAGGCTTGCCGCTGCCTGTTTTTATCGGCGCCTGCGTGACGCTGATCGTCGGCGCGGCGGCCTGGTTCTGGCGCGGCAAATTCACCGCCGCCACGCCGGAATAGACCGGTCGGGCTTGCCGCTATCGATCGTGTTCGAAGCGGAAAATAGAAAACTCGGCGGCTGCCACCGTTTTCTTCCGCGCTTTGGCGGTCGCGCGCGGCGGTTGCGATTCCGCCGGCGCGGCTCGCGGGGCGACCGGCATGGCGGCGAACGACCCGCCGACCGGAACCACATGGGTGTAAAAGCCGCAAGCGCGCCACGAGGAAGGATAAGAGGCGCGATCGATAATGCCGATCAGCACGTAGCGATTGCCATCGAACACCGCCGCCGGTCCGCCGGAGTCGCCCATGCAGGCGCTGGCGCTGACGCCGCCTTTACGTTCCGGGTCGACCAATGGTCCGTAGCCATCCTGGGCGACGACGCGGGCTTCGCGCAAGCCGGCCGACGGCGCGCGCGGGCTTTCATAAGCGACGCCGTAGCCGGCGATGGTCACCGGGCCGCTCGCTCCGCCGCCGATCTCGATCGGCCGATAAGGGGAAGGCAGCGGCCGCGCCAAGGTAAGCCGCACCGGGCCGCCATAGCTGCTGCTGTCGGTCACCGCGATGCGCTGGCCGCCGGCGATGACATAAAGCGCGCGGATGCTTTCCACGCAATGCGCGGCGGTGAGCACTTCCTGGCGGCCGACCACGGTTGCCGAGCAGAGCAGGGACGGTGATTTCAGCAACACGACGTGATGGGCGATGGCGCCGGCGGGATGGCCGCGCACAATCGCCTCGGCATGGCGCGGCATGAGCACGCCGACGCAGACGAGCGCAAGCGAAAAAGCGACATGACGATAAGCGTGACGATAAGAAAGCGGCATCCGGCGCCCCCCAGCGCGGAATGCCTCAGCATCGCGGGATGCGCGGCGGGTTTCAAGGCCCCAAGGGGCTGCCGAGCGATTTTGCTGTGCGCAAAATCCAGCCGAGGTAGAGCTCGAGCGGGGTGACGCCGGTGAGCCCGCCGCAGCCGGATTCAAGCCTGGGCGCGGTGGTCCAACTGATGACGCCGTAAAGCAAAGACTTGCCATTGGTCAGCTCATAAGCCGGACCGCCAGAGTCGCCGGTGCAGGCGCCGAGGCCCGGCTTTTCGCCCTGCGTCGCCGGATCGACCAGGCGCAATTGCAGATTGCCGGGCTGGCCGGTGGCGACGAGATCGGCGCGGCGCAGCACGGCGGCGGTGCCGTTGTCGCGCGGCTTGGTGACGCCGTAACCGGCGACGAGGAAATGCTCGCCGAGCGCGACGCGCGGCCGTTTCGGCGCCAGCGCCGCCGGCGCATAGCTCTCCGGCAAGGGCGCCGCCAATTTCAGCAGCGCCACATCGGCGGTGGCGCGATTGGCGTCGAAGGTCGCGCGGCTGAATTGCGGATGCACGGCGATCTTGGCGATCTCCCGGAAACGCGGCTGGCGCGCGGCGTCGAGCTCGTAGAGCCGGTAAGGCAGCGCGGGATCGATGCAGTGACCGGCGGTGAGCACGAGATCCGGCACCAACACCACGCCGGTGCAGAGATTGCCGCGGCCGCTGAGGATCATCACTTCGTGGCGCGGCGCGGCGGCATCGACGGCCTGAGCGCCGCCGACCATGGCGGCGGCGGGAAAGGCCGAGACGAACAAGAAAGCGGCAATAGCAACGCGGCGCGGCATGCGTGCCGATGAGCCTCGTTGCGGGGGCCCTGTCAACAGCCTCCTGTTAGGGAAAGCATCATGTCCTCCATTCTTCTCTCCGGACCGGCGGCGGAGCCGCTGACGCTCGACGAGGCCAAGGCCTATCTGCGGGTCGAGCATAGCGACGACGATCTCACCATCGCCGCGCTGATCGCCGGCTCGCGCATTCATGTCGAGCGCCAGACACGGCGTGCGCTGATCACGCAGAGCTGGCGGATCGTCCGCGACGGCTGGCCGGCGGACGGGCGGATTTCGCTGTCGCCGTCGCCGCTGCAAGATATTGTCGCAGCGCGCGTCTATGAGTTGGACGGCTCGACGCGCGACATCGGCCTGCAGGCCTTCGTCATCGACAAGGGTGCGGCGGCGATCGCCTTCGCGCCCTGGGCTTTGCCGCAGCCGGGCCGCATCGCCGCCGGTATCGAGATCGACATCCGCGTGGGCTATGGCGACGCCGCGGCTGACGTGCCCGAGCCATTGCGCCAGGCGATCCGTCTGCTGGTCGCGCATTGGTACGAGAACCGCAGTGCCCCGGCGGGTGCACTTCCGATCGGCGCGACGCCCGCAGGCGTTGCCGCGCTGATCGCGCCCTATCGGGTGGCATCGCTATGACCACGATCGGCGATCTCAACCAGCGCCTGCTCCTCGAAGAGCCGGTCGAGACGCCCGATGGCGCCGGCGGCGTCGTCCGCAGCTATCAGACGGTGACGACGCTATGGGCGGCGCTCGTTCCGGTTGCCGCGGAGAATGTCGTTATCGCGGATGGCGGCGGCGTGACCGTCACGCACCGCATCGTGATCCGCCACCGCGCCGACGTCACGGCGCGGCATCGCTTTCGCCTCGGCGCGCGCATTTTCCAGGTCGCCGCGTTGCGCGATGAGGACGGCCGCGGGCGCTTTCTCGACGTCGCTGTGGAAGAGCGCGCGGATTAACCCTCTACTCTCATTCGTCATTCCGGAAGCTGCGAGGCGGCTATCCGGAATCCAGATACGCAGACGGCGCTTCTGGATTCCGGGTTCGCGCCTTCGGCGCGCCCCAGGAATGACCGGAAGGATGCCCCCATGCCCACTGCTGCCGCTACGGCGCTGCGCGCCGCGATCCATGACGCGTTGATTGCCGATGCCGCCCTGACCGGCTTGCTCGGCGGGCCGAAAATCTATGACGAGGTGCCCGGCGCCGTCGCGTTTCCTTACGTCACGCTGGGGGAGACGCGCGTGTCGGATTGGTCGACGGGGACCGATACCGGCGAGGAGCATCAGCTCACGCTCAACGCCTGGTCGCGCCAGGGCGGGCAGCGCGAGGCGCATCTGATCGCGGGCGCGCTGCTGCAGGCGCTCGACGACGCGCCGCTGGCGCTGACCGATCACCGCCTGATCAATCTGCGTTTCGCGCTCGCCGATGTGCGCCGCGAGGCCGACGGCAAGACCTATCGCGCCGCGGTGCGCTTTCGCGCCGTCACTGAGCCGATGTGAGGCATCGTTTCCCGGGCGCAGCGCAGCACAGGGTGGCGCGCTGCAGACCCGGGATCCAGATGAATCAAAAAATGGGTCCCGGATCAGCGGTGCATCGTTTCACGCTGCACCGCGTCCGGGACACGAGTCTCAAAGAGGAAACACGATATGGCTGCGCAAAAAGGCAAGGATCTGCTGATCAAGACCGACGACGGCGCCGGCGGCTTCACCACGGTGGCCGGGCTGCGCTCGCAGCGGCTCAGTTTCAACGCCGAAACGGTCGATATTACCCATGCGGAGTCGGTGGACCGCTGGCGCGAGCTGCTCGACGGCGCCGGCGTCAAGCGCGCTTCCGTATCGGGACGCGGCCTGTTCAAGGACCAATCGAGCGACGCGTTGATGCGCCAGACCTTCTTCGACGGCGCGGTGAAGAATTATCAGATCGTCATTCCGGATTTCGGCACGGTGCAGGGCCCGTTCCAGATCACCAGCCTCGATTTCGCCGGCGAGCATAATGGCGAGGTGACCTATGACCTCGCGCTGGAGTCGGCGGGCGCGCTGACGTTTACCGCGATGTGATTTTCACCTCTGCCGTGGGGAGAGGTCGGCGCACGCAGTGCGCCGGGTGAGGGCGTACAGACTCGCTCAGGCCCGAACCCCCTCACCCCAACCGTCTCCCCAACGGGGAGAGGGAGTAGGTTGTCGCAAGGAGCGTCGGCATGCCCAATCGTCATCGCGGCGAGATCGAAGCGGAGATCGGCGGCGCGCGCCGGCGCCTGGTGTTGACGCTCGGCGCCCTGGCCGAGCTGGAAGCGGCCTTCGGCGCCGAGGATCTCGTCGCCCTGGCGGAGCGCTTCGAATCCGGAAGGCTGAAAGCGCGCGACCTCATCCGCATCATCGCCGCGGGACTGCGGGGCGCCGGCGAAAGCGTGAGCGACGAGGAGGTGGCGCGCATGGAAATTGCCGGCGGCGCGCCCGGCTATGCGCGCACGGCGGCGAACCTGATCGCCGCGACTTTCACCGGCGAACCGGAAGACGGCCCGTGACCTTCGCTCCCTTTCCCTGGAAACAGGCGATCGGCTTCGGCCTCGGCGTGCTGCGGCTCTCGCCCGAGGC
>DASREA010000025.1:0-3754 GCA_035652315.1 Xanthobacteraceae bacterium
CTTGACGCGATCAAGGTTGGCATGGACTGCACCGCGAAGGGCGGCGACGAGGCCAGCGAGATCGACTGCAAGTAAGTCGTTTTCAATAACGAAGCGGAGCCGGACCTCGCGTCCGGCTCTTTTTTATCTTCTCCCGCTATCGCGATCGCTAGCATCTTTAATCCCCTGCTGGCAGGCGACGCTTCGCCGCAGTGGCAGCGACGATTTTTTTAAGCACAAATGCGGGGTTCAATTGAGCGGCAATAAAGTGCCGATAGAGAAAACGAATCCATTGGAGGAACCGATGACCAAGACTCTCTCGTTGATCGCCGCCGGCATTGCAGTGGCGGCTTTGGCGACTTCGTCCGCATTCGCGGCCAAGGTCGAGAAGTGGGATGGCTCAAAGAACATTACCATCGGCGGTAAAAGCTATACGGTCTCCGGGTCGCGCACCAAAGTGATGATCAACGGCAAGACCGCCTCGCGCGATGCGATCAAGGTCGGCATGGACTGCACTGCGAAAGGCAGCGGCGAGGCCAGCGAGATCGACTGCAAATAAGCTTCCGTCAAAATTTAAATTTCGCGCGGAGCCAGGAATTTCCTGGCCCCGCTTTTTGCGCAGCCTGTGTGCGCCCTTTGCTTTGAAACCGGATCAGGCGATAAGCGGCTTGAGCTTTGGATGGCGCGCGACGAACGTCGATTTCTCCACCCAACCGTCGAGGCCCCATACATGGCCGGCGCGCAGCACGATCAGATACACCAGCACGCCCGCGTAAACGAGGTGGAAATCGACAATGAAGTTGTTGGTGTTTTCGATGTATGGCCAATCCATATGCGCCATCCAGTAGAGCACCATCAGCAGCGCGCCGAATGCCGCGCTGACCCGGACCATCAATCCGACGAGCAGTGACAGGCCGATCAGCAGGTGGCCGTATTCGACGAGAAAGCTCGTGATCGGCGCCATGGTCGGCGTGGTGAAAACCGAGAAGACGTCGTGAAACGTCTTGGTGCGGCTGAGGAAGCCGACCGCGCTCCATTTCGGATCGAAGAGTTGATGCGAGGCGGCATACAGGAAAGTCCAAGCCATCGTCAGGCGGAAATAGACGATGAGCGCATTCTGTAGACGTCGATTAGGCATGGTTCTGCACCTTCTGCAGGGAAAATCGCGTTTAAATTCGAACTGTCCGCCCTCTCTTGCATTGATCTTGGTCAATGAGGGCCAACGGGCGGCGTTAAGCGTGCCGCCTTAACGGCTTTAAAGGGCTATACGCCGCGCGCGTTCTGGCGTAGCACACCCCAAAAGATTCGATGCATTGATGCTTAGTCCATCCGATCTTAGGACGCGGCTGAGGCCGCTGCAGCCCAAATTCGAAGTCCCGCAAGCCCTGCGCGCGCTCGTGCGCGCGCGCGCCTCGGGCATTCTCGTCCTCGGGGCGCTGGTCGGCGCGCTGGCCGGTCTCGTTGTCGCCGCCATGGGCTATGCCGTCACGCTGATGCATCAAGCGCTATTCGGCGTCTCGCCCGGCGACAGATTGTCGGCGCTCGCCAAGCTCGATCCGATGCTCGCCTTGAGCGTGCCGACCTTGGGGGGAGTCGCCTTCGGGATCGCGTTATGGGCGCTGGTGCGCTGGCGGCCGGGGCGGGAAATCGACCCTATCGAGGCCAACGCCCTGCATGGCGGGCGCATGTCACTACTCGGCAGCTTCATTGTCGCGCTGCAGACGGTGTGGTCGAGCGGTGTTGGCGCCTCGGTCGGTCTGGAGGCCGGCTATACCCAGCTGGCCAGCGGCGTCGCTTCTCATATCGGCCGCGCCTTTCGCCTGCGCCGAAGCGACATGCGGATCCTGGTCGGTTGCGGCGCCGCTGGCGCCATCGCCGGCGCTTTCGGCGCGCCGCTGGGCGGCGCCTTCTACGCCTTCGAATTGGTCATCGCCACCTATTCGGCGGCGAGCCTGGCGCCGGTCGGCGTTGCGGCGGTCACCGGCTATCTGGTCGCCAGTCACTTCGAGCAGCCGTCGCTCGGCATCGGCACCCTCTATGTTTCCAACGTGCATGGCTATGACCTGGCCATCGCCGCCCTGGTCGGCATCGCCGCCGCCGCGATCGGCATCGGGCTGATGCGCGGCGTGGCGGCCTGCGAGTCCCTGATGAATGCGCTGAGGATTCGTCCCGTACTGCGGCCCACGCTGGGCGGCCTCCTGGTGGGTGTCATGGCGACGATCACGCCGGAAATTATGTCGTCCGGACACGGCGCCATTCATCTGTCGTCGATGTTCGCGCGGCCGTTGACGGCGATCGCCTTGCTCTTCGCGCTCAAGTCGTTGGCCTCGATCGTGTCGCTGGGCACCGGCTTCCGCGGCGGCCTGTTCTTCGCCTCGCTGCTGATCGGCGCGCTGGCGGGACGGCTGTTCGCCGGTATCGGCATCATCCTGTGGCCGGCGAGCGGCCTCGACCCGCACGCCTACAGCATCATCGGCATGGGCGCGGTCTCGGTTGCCGTGATCGGCGGACCGCTGACCATGACTTTCATAGCCCTGGAGACGACGGGCGACTTTTGGCTGACCACGGCGGTGCTCATCGCGATTATTGTCTCGGCGCAGCTCACCCGCGAAACCTTCGGCTATTCCTTCGCCACCTGGCGCTTTCATTTGCGCGGCGAATCGATCCGCAGCGCCGCCGATATCGGCTGGATCCGCGAGCTGAACGTGCGCCGCATGATGCGGCCGGATGTGCGGACCGTGCCCGCCCACACCACGGTCGGGCGGTTCAGGGTGGTCTTTCCCCTTGGCTCAACCGCCTATGTCATCGCGGTCGACGAGAACAAACGCTATTCCGGCATGATCATGGTTGCGGAGGCGCACACGCCCGAGCTCGATGAAAGCCTGCCGGTGCGCGATATCCTGCATTTTCCCGACACCGCGCTGCTGCCAACGATGTCGGTCAAGGAAGCCGTGCAGATTTTCGAAAAAGCCGAAGCGGAAGCCCTGGCGGTGATCACCTCCTTCGAGACGCGGGAGGTGGTAGGACTGCTGACCGAAGCTTATGCGCTGCGCCGCTATTCGGAAGAGCTTGAGCAGCGCCGGCGCGAGCTGCTGCAGGAATAAGGGGACGGCCGCGGCCAACAAAAAAGCCGCCGCGGAGAACCGCGGCGGCTTCGTCGTTTGCGGAGGGCAGCTCCACAAACAAAACGGCCGCCATCTCTGGCGGCCGTATTCAGAATCGGATCATCGAGTCGAGGAGATTTCCGTCTTTGGCAGGCCTGGCAGCGACCTACTCTCGCGCGTCTTAAGACGAACTACCATTGGCGCTGAGGAGTTTAACGGCCGAGTTCGGGATGGGATCGGGTACAGGCTCCTCGCTGAAACCACCAGGCCGGCGAAAGACAGGGATCAGAAATCAGTGATCAGTAATCAGAAAAATACCGATCAAAAACTTCCGGAAGCAAGCTGGGCCATTCGGAACGGCTTTCAGCGATCTGATTACTGATCGCTGTTCATGGATTCCTGGAATGAGCATTGAAGATAAGAACGATCAAGTCGATCGAGCTATTAGTACCGGTAAGCTGAACGCGTTGCCGCGCTTACACACCCGGCCTATCAACGTGGTGGTCTACCACGGCTCTGTTTAGGGAGTTCTCGTTTCGAGGTGGGTTTCCCGCTTAGATGCCTTCAGCGGTTATCCCGTCCATACGTAGCTACGCTGCACTGCGGCTGGCGCCACAACAGCTCCACCAGAGGTATGTTCATCCCGGTCCTCTCGTACTAGGGACAAATCC
>DASREA010000026.1:0-26278 GCA_035652315.1 Xanthobacteraceae bacterium
TGTCGTCCAGCGCGGTCTCAACGGGCAGTAGCGCGTCGGCGAGGCTTCCCTCGCCGGCGGCGGCTTTCTGGCACAAAGCCTCCAGTTCCGCCAGCGAAATCATGTCGTTTTCGTCGAATGGGCCGACTTTCGTCCGGCGCAACGCCGTCACATAGACCGTTCCGGTGAAGATCGGAGCGTCCCGTCCGCGCAACAAAACGGCTTGGCCGCGTTGCAGCCTTGCCGCATCCGCCCGGCTGACGGCCAGCGCCGGGATGTCGTCCAGCGCGGTCTCGACGGGCAAAAGCGCATCGGCGAGGTTGCCCTCGCCGATGGCGGCTCTATGGCACAAAGCCTCCAGTTGTTCCAGTGAAATCATGGTTTTCTCAGGGAAGGGGCCAACGGCGGTCCGGCGCAAGGCGGAAACATGGCCGAGGCAGCCCAAGGCCCGGCCCATGTCCCGGGCCAGCGCCCGGACATAGGTTCCCTTGCCGCATTCGGCCTCCAACACCGCATGGTCGGGGTCTGGTGTGGCCACCAGGGCCAAGCCATGGACCGTCACCTGTCGGCTGGGCAGCTCAACCGTCTCGCCGTCGCGGGCGAGATCGTAGGCCCGCTCGCCGGCAATCTTGAGCGCCGAATAGCGGGGCGGCACCTGGTCGATAATCCCCGTGAAACGCCGCAGCAGCTCTCTGATCGCCTCTGCCTGCGGCCGCTCCTGCCGCGTGGCCACGACGCGACCCTCGGCGTCGTCGGTATCGCGCTCCTCGCCCCAGCACACCGTGAAGCGGTAGATTTTGCGTCCGTCCATGACGAAGGGCACGGTCTTTGTCGCCTCGCCGAGGGCGATCGGCAAACAGCCCGAGGCGAGCGGATCGAGGGTGCCGGCATGGCCCGCGCGCTTGGCGGAGAACAGGCGCTTAACGACCGCCACAGCATGCGTCGAGGTCATCCCGGCCGGTTTGTCGAGAACCACCCAGCCGTGCACGTCGCGCTTGTCGCGCTTCTGCTGGTTGCCATTGCCGACAGACTGCACCGCGCCCGCGACATTCGTCATTCGCTGCCCCCGTTTTCGAGGTCCCGCGCCACGTCCGGTGTCCGCAGCAGCTTGTCGATGCGCTCGGCTTCGTCGAAGCGATTGTCGAGGACGAAGCGGATGTCCGGCGCGAATTTGAGATTGATCCGGCGGGCGATGTCGCCGCGCAGAAATTTCTTGTTGCGTTCGAGCGCCGCCAGCACGTCTTTTGCTTCGCGGCCGCCGAGCGGCATGATGAAGATCGTTGCTAGCCGCAGATCGGGACTCATGCGGACTTCCGGCACCGTCACCATGTGGCTCTGTAGCACCGGATCGTGCACCTCGCCGCGCGAGAGAATGTCGGCGAGCGCGTGACGCACAAGCTCGCCGGCGCGCAAGGCGCGCTGCGAAGGGACGCGACCGCTGTCGCGGCGGAATTTTCTGTGGCGTGCCATCGCGTTGTCTGGTCATGCCCGGGCTCGAACCGGGCATCCATCTACCTCGTCAGATTTGCTTTTGCGGATGGACTGCCGAGTCAAGCCGGCAATGCCGGGAACAATCCCCATCGCGCGTCTGAGACTCGGACTCAGAGCGAGCGCTTGATCGTTTCCACCCGGTAGCACTCGATTACGTCGTTGACGCGCATGTCCTGATAATTTTCGAAAGCCATGCCGCATTCCTGACCGGCAACCACTTCCTTGACGTCGTCCTTGAACCGCTTGAGCTGCGACAGCTTGCCTTCGTGAACCACGACATCGTCGCGGATCAGCCGCACATTGGCGCCGCGTGCCACGGTGCCGTCGGTGACGCGGCAACCTGCAATCTTGCCGACTTTTGAAATGTTGAATATTTCCAGGATCGTCGCATTGCCCAGCAGGGTCTCGCGCAGCGTCGGCGCCAGCAGGCCCGACATCGCCTGCTTCATGTCCTCAACAAGATCGTAGATGATGTTGTAGTAGCGGATTTCGATGCCGGCGCGCTCCGCCGCCTCGCGCGCTTCCTTATGAGCGCGGACATTGAAGCCGATGATGGGAACGCCGGAAGCTTCGGCAAGGGTGACGTCGGATTCAGTGATGCCGCCGGCGCCCGCGTGCAACACGCGAGCCACCACTTCCTCGTTGCCGAGTTTTTCCAGCGCCTGGACGATGGCCTCGACCGAGCCCTGCGCGTCGGCCTTGACGATCAGGGGGAATTCCGTGCGCCCCTTCGTCTTTAGCTGCGTCATCATCTGCTCGAGCGAGCCGCGCATGCCGCTGGCGCGCGCCACCATTTTCTCGCGCTTCTGGCGGGCGCGGTAAGCGGTGATCTCGCGGGCGCGCGCCTCGCTTTCGACCACCGCCAAGCGGTCGCCGGCATCGGGAATCCCGCTGAATCCCAACACCTCGACGGGCGTGGACGGGCCGGCGCTTTGCACCATGCTGCCAGTATCGGAGACGAGCGCGCGCACGCGGCCCCATTCGGCGCCGGCGACGATGAGATCGCCCACCTTGAGCGTGCCACGCTGGACCAGCACCGTAGCAACCGGGCCGCGGCCCCGATCGAGCTTGGCTTCGATCACGGTGCCTTCGGCCGGACGGCCGGGATCGGCCTTGAGCTCGAGAATTTCCGCCTGCAGTCCGATGACCTCGAGCAGTCGGTCGAGATTGAGCTTCTTCGTCGCCGAGACCTCGACATCGAGCACGTCGCCGCCCAGCGATTCAACCTGAACTTCATGTTGCAGAAGCTCGGTACGAACGCGCTCTGGCTTCGCATCCGGCTTATCGATCTTGTTGATGGCGACGATGATCGGCACCTTCGCCGCCTTGGCGTGGTGAATGGCTTCCACCGTCTGCGGCATCACGCCATCATCCGCGGCCACCACCAGAACGACGATATCGGTAACCTTCGCGCCGCGCGCGCGCATGGCGGTGAAGGCTGCGTGGCCCGGCGTATCGATGAAAGTGATCTTGCCGCCGTTCGGCGCGGTCACTTGGTAAGCGCCGATATGCTGCGTGATGCCGCCATGCTCACCGGCGGCGACCTCGGTGGAGCGGATCGCGTCGAGCAGTGAGGTCTTGCCGTGATCGACGTGACCCATGACGGTAACGACTGGCGGCCGCGGCTGCATCGCTGCCGGATTGTCGGCGCTGTCGAACAGGCCCTCCTCGACGTCGGATTCGGCGACGCGGCGGACGCTGTGACCCATTTCCTCGGCGATCAGTTGCGCGGTGTCGGCGTCGATGACGTCGGTGATCTTCAACATTTGCCCTTGCTTCATCAGCAGCCGGATCACGTCGACCGCGCGCTCCGCCATGCGGTTGGCCAGCTCCTGAATCGTGATGGCTTCCGGAATGACGACGTCGCGAACGAGCTTTTCTTTCGGCTCGTCGCTGACATGCGCCTTAAGCCGCTGTGTGCGGCGGCGAAATGATGCAACCGAACGCTCGCGCTCTTCGCCGGCGCTCAGCGCGGTGACGAGCGTGAGGCGGCCGCGTTGCTTCTGCGGACCGCGCGGCGCCGGCTTGGGTGCGACGGCGGGCCGGGCGCCCGGGCGTCTGGCGCGCGGCGCTTCGTCTTCGTCGGCTTCGGGCGCCGTCAGACGGCCCTGTTGCCCCGGTCTCCTGGCTTCATCTTCGCCGAGGCGCTTCTTGGCCACCTCGTCGGCGCGGCGCTTGGTTTCTTCGTCGTGCTTGCGGCGCTCTTCTTCTTCGCGCTTGCGCGTCTCGGCCGCCTCGCGTTCGCTGCGATCGGTGGATTCGCGGCTGGCGCGGCGGCGCGCTTCCTCCTCGGCGATCTTGCGCTCTTCGGCTTCGCGGACGCGGAAATCGGTCAAGGCATGGGCGCGCGCGGCCCGCTCCTCCTCCGACAAGGTGCGCAGCACGACACCGGATGCCTTCGGGGCCGGCGCCGCCTTGGCAGCCGGTGCTGCGGCGGTCTCCGGCGCTACCGCGGCTTTGGCGGTCTTGGCGGCGGGTGCGGCAGTCTTGCGTTCGGCTGCTTTCGAGGTTTCGGGTTTGCTCTCGCCGATGACGCGGCGCTTGACCTTCTCCACCACGACGGGCTTCGTCCGTCCATGGCTGAAGCTCTGGCGTACGACGCCCGCCTCGGCGCTGCGTTTGAGCGTCAAGGTCTTTCCGCTCACGCTGAGCTTGCTTTCGCCGGGTTTCTTCGTCTCAGCCATACAATCCTATTCCTCGGGCGTCGGTTTCTGCTGTTTCACAGCAGGATGCGGCGCCGGATAACCGGTCCGGAAACGTTCAAGCCGCGCATGGCGCGCAATAAATGTCTCCGCAGCGGGGCCGGCGAGCAGGGCTGCATGTATCACATTTGGCCGCCCCAATGCCAAATTCAATTGTGCGGCGCTGAACGCCGAGATGACGAGCGGCTCACGCCCTTCGGCTTCGCTGAAACGCCGCACCGCGGCGGTCAGTTTGCGCACGCCGTCGGCGGCGGCGTCGTTGGCGTGCAGCACGGCGACCACATTGCCGTCTGCCAGTGCCGCTTCGACCTTGCTGAATCCGCTGACCGCCTGCCCGGCCTTGCCGGCGATGGCGAGCGCATCCAGCGCAGCGCGTTCCAGCAGCCGCTCGGTCATGTCGGCAAGGTCTGAAGGATCGACCTTGCGGCCGAAGCCGCGGAGGAGAATGCCGCGGCGTGCGGCTTCCACGAGGGCCTCGCGCGTGGCGGTGATCCAAACGCCGCGCCCGGGCAGCTTGCGCTTCAAATCGGGCACGACGGCCCCGTCCGGCGCGGCGACAAAACGCAGCATCTCGGCGACCGGCTTGACGATGCGTGTCACCGCGCACAGCCGCTCGGTGCCGGCACCCGCTTTGGGGCCGGTGTCGAATTCGATCTGCTGGGCGCGGGCGAGCATCGATACAACGATTGGCTTAAGTTTGCGCCTCCGTCGTCTCTTCGGCTTCGGCTTCCGCTTCCTCGGCCGTCGGCGCCAAGTCGGCTTCGCTGATCCAGCCCGCCTTCACGCGGGCCTGCATGATCAAAGCCTCAGCCTCCTCGCGGGAGACCTCCAGCCCGTCGAGAATGCCGGGATGCTTGACGCTCTCGCCCTCCTTGCGCTCTGTCCAACCAATGAGGTCGTCGGTGGCGCAATCGGCGAGATCTTCCACGGTCTTGATTCCCCCTTCGCCGAACTTGACCAGCATGCGAGCGTTGACGCCGGGGACGTCCTTCAGCGCGTCTTCGACGCCGAGCTCGCGGCGCTTGGCGTCTAGCTCCGCTTCCTGCTGGGCGATGTATTCGCGGGCGCGTTCCTGCAGCTCGCGGGCGGTGTCTTCGTCAAAGCCCTCGATGCCGGCGATTTCCTTCTCGTCGACAATGGCCAATTCCTCGACCGAGGTGAATCCCTCTGACGCGAGAAGCTGACCGACGACTTCGTCCACGTTGAGCGCGTCGATGAAAAGCCGCGTGCGGTTTTCGAATTCGGCCTGGCGGCGCTCAGATTCCTCCTGCTCGGTGAGGATGTCGATATCCCAGCCGGTAAGCTGGGAAGCGAGGCGGACGTTCTGCCCGCGGCGGCCGATGGCCAGCGAAAGCTGCGCGTCCGGCACCACGACCTCGATGCGCTCACGATCCTCGTCGAGCACGACCTTGGCAACTTCGGCCGGCGCCAGAGCATTGACCACGAAGGTGGCGATATCCGGCGACCAGGGGATAATGTCGATCTTCTCGCCCTGCAATTCGTTCACCACTGCCTGCACGCGCGAGCCGCGCATGCCGACGCAGGCGCCGACCGGATCGACCGAGGAATCGCGGGAAATCACCGCGATCTTGGCGCGCGAGCCCGGATCGCGGGCCACCGCCTTTACCTCGACAATGCCATCGTAGATTTCCGGTACCTCCTGCGCGAACAACTTGGCCATGAACTGAGGATGCGTGCGCGACAGGAAAATCTGCGGGCCGCGGGGCTCGCGCCGCACGTCGTAGATATAGGCGCGGATGCGGTCGCCATTGCGGAACACCTCGCGCGGCAGCATCTCGTCGCGGCGGACGATGGCTTCGCCGCGGCCGAGATCGACGACCACGTTGCCGTATTCCACGCGCTTGACGATGCCGTTGACCACGTCGCCGATGCGATCCTTGTATTCCTGATACTGCCGGTCGCGCTCGGCTTCGCGTACCTTCTGCACGATGACTTGCTTGGCCGATTGCGCGGCGATGCGGCCATATTCGAGCGGCGGCAGGGGATCAGCGATGGTGTCGCCGACTTGCGCTGCCGGGTTGTGACGGCGGGCGTCGTCGAGAACGATCTGCGTCGCGGGATTCTCCACCTGGTCGACGACGAGCATGTGCCGGAACAGCCGCAGCTCACCATTCTTGGGATTGATCTCCGCATGCACGTCGGTCTCGGCGCCGTAGCGCGAGCGCGCCGCTTTGGCGATGGCGTCTTCCATGGCGCCAATGACGATGCTGCGGTCGATCGCCTTCTCGCGCGCGACCGCATCGGCGATCTGTAACAATTCGAGCTTGTTGGCGCTGACGGCCATTGCTCATTCTCCTTCATGCTGCGCAGAGCGCCGCGATTCCTCGGGCCTCCGCCGAATGTGTTTGTCTTTACGCATCTGTCTTGCCTGGCGCCGCTCTTCCCGGCGCGCTTCCTTCGCGCGGCGCTCTGCCGCTTTGCCCCGCCTTAGTGCTTCTTCGATGAGAGCGTCGGTGAGCATCAGTTTTGCTTCCGCCATGTCCTCGATCGGCAGCAGGAATTCCTGTTGCTCATCGGGCTTGGCATCGTCGCGGCGGATACGCACCGCATCGCCTTCGCAGCCAAGCAGGATGCCGCGGAAACGCTTGCGGCCATCGACGCCCCGTGCCATCTCCACCTTCACCAAATGCCCGGCATGCCGCTCGAAGTCGGAGCGCCGCACCAGCGGCCGATCGATGCCCGGCGAGGAAACCTCCAGCCGATGCGGCCGGTCGATCGGATCGTCGGCATCGAACACCGGCGACAGCGCGCGCGACACCCTCTCGCAGTCGTCGATGCTCATGCTGCCGTCTGGCCGCTCGGCCATGATTTGCACGGTCAATCCCGACATCGGCGAGATCTGAACGCGCACCAGCCGGTAACCGAGGCTTTCGATCACCGGCTCGGCGGTCGCGGCCACGCGCGCGGCCAGTCCCGGCTCGACGAGGAGCCGAGGTTCTGCAGCTGAATCCTGGCCATGCAACGCTTCGCCCATTCAGGGGTCCGAATTTTGGTAACAAAAAAGAGCGGGTCCCGGGGGGCCCACTCTCACAAATCCGATCGATTACTCGACCATTATGAGACGTCCATCAACGATGAACACCGCAAATATAGTGGTTTGGCAGTTTTGCGCAAGGCCCGCCTAGGCCCCAACCCCGAGCATCTCATGGCGGAATTAACCACGCACCGCGCGCCATGGGGCCATGGATAACCGTTCCTTCAGAATCGCGATCTAGATTGGGGTGGAGCCCCTTTGTATCCGGGTTCAGGGGATGTGGTGAATGGCTGCAAGCGTCGGGTCGCTCATTCCCGAATTGGAAGAGGTGCTTCAGCATGGCTCGCGCGAAAAGCGGGCCGAAGCGCTCAAGCGCATTACCAGCCTCTTCGTCGATGGTGCACCTGCTTACACCGATGAGCACGTCGGCCTCTTCGACGACGTCTTCGGATTGCTCATTGCCGAAATAGAGACCAAAGCCCGCGCCGAGCTGTCTGCAAAACTGGCCCCGGTGGAAAACGCCCCGGCCCGGACGGTACAAAAGCTTGCGCAGGATGACGACATCACGGTCGCCGGGCCGGTGCTGACACGTTCCAATTGTCTCGATGAAACCGCGCTACTCAACATCGCCAAGAGCAAGGGGCAAGCCCACTTGCTTGCCATCTCGAACCGAGGCGAGATCGGCGAAGCGGTAGCCGACGTGCTGGTCAGCCGCGGCGACCGCATGGTGGCGCGCACCGTTGCCGACAACCGCCGCGCCCGCCTTTCGGAGACCGCGTTTTCGACACTGGTCAAACGCGCAGAAGGCGATGGCATCCTCGCCGAAAAAGTGGGCTTGCGCCCGGACATTCCCGACCATCTCTTTCGCGCGCTGCTGATGCAGGCGACCGACGTCGTGCAGAAGCGCCTGCTCGTCAAAGCCAAACCGGAGACCGCGGCCGAAATCCGACGCGTGCTCGCCAAGGTCAGCCATGAGATCGGCGCCAAGGCGCCGCCGCGGGATTACAAATCGGCGCAACGGATCGTGCAGCAGATGCAACAGACGGGCGCCCTTGGCGAAAGGGAACTGGCGGAATTTGCCGAAGCCGGGCGCTTCGAAGAAACCGTCGTCGCTCTTGCCGTGCTTTGCCAAGTACCTTTGGAAGTGGTGGACCGGCTGCTTTGCGCCGAACGTGCCGACCCCGTGTTGATCCTCTGCAAATCGGCGGGCTTTTCCTGGCCGACGGTGAGAGCCATCATGGTGGCGCGGCCGGGCAAACAGGGAACCTCCTCCCAGGGTCTCGACGACGCCCGCGCCAATCTGGAGCGGCTGTCTGCCTCGACCGCGCAGCGCGTCGTGCGCTTCTGGCAGGTCCGCCCGGTGGGAATCAGAAACGTCGCCTAGGACTGCGCCCCGCATTCGGTCCTGCGAAAGGTCAAATAGCAGGGCGTTCGCCCCTCGCGTTTCGCCTTGGCCTCGTAACGGGTGCCGGTAAATCCCGGCCAAGGGCGGCGCCAATCGTCGGCATTTTCGGCGGTCCACTCGAAGGCCGGGGTCCGCTGCAGGTGCCGCAGCGTCCACGCCGCGTAATCCGGCCAATCCGTTGCGAAGCGCAAATCGCCGCCGGGACGCAGTACGCGTGCAAGCCGCGCCACGTTGCCCTCCTGGATGAATCGCCGCTTCCAGTGGCGGCGCTTCGGCCAGGGGTCGGGATAAAGCAGATCGACGCGGATGACCGAAGCCGAAGGCAGCCAATCCAGCAATTCGATGGCGTCGCCGAAATGCAGGCGGATGTTCCCGAACCGCTGCGCCTCGACCGCGGCGAGGACCTTGGCCACGGCGTTGAGAAAAGCATCGCTGCCGATAAAGCCGGTGCGGGGATTGGCCGCGGCTTCGGCGATCAAATGTTCGCCGCCGCCGAAGCCGATCTCCACACGCACGTCGTCAACGGCTTCGAAAAAGAGCGTGCGCAGCGGCGAAGGGGGCGGCGTCTGAAGATCGAGGGCCAGCCGCGGAAGCAGCGTTTCGAACAGCGCGCTTTGCCGCGGGCGCAGGGGATGGCCTTTGCGCCGGCCGAAAAAGGCGCGCTGGATTTGTGACGAATTCGCCGACCGATCCATGTTCCGCTCAGTCCCGCGCAAGCGGGAATCTTATGGCCCAATATAGAGGCCGCCTTCGTCTGGGTCCCCGTTTGCGCGGGTTCGAGCGGAAGAGACGAGCTATCGCACCGCGCTTCTGATCGCGGCGGCGAGATCGGTGCGTTCCCAGGAAAATCCACCGTCCTTTTCCGGGGCGCGGCCGAAATGCCCATAGGCGGCGGTGCGCCGGTAGATGGGGCGATTGAGCTTCAGCGTGCGCCGGATATTGGTCGGGGTGAGGCGGAACATCTGTGGCAGCACCTTCTCGAGCTTGCGCTCATCGACCTTCCCGGTGCCGTGGGTGTCGACGAGAAGCGACATCGGATCGGCGACGCCGATGGCATAGGCGATCTGAATGGTGCAGCGCTCTGCCAGGCCCGCAGCGACCACGTTCTTGGCGAGATAACGCGCCGCATAGGCTGCCGAGCGATCCACCTTGGTCGGATCTTTGCCGGAAAAAGCGCCGCCGCCATGCGGGGCATAGCCGCCATAGGTGTCGACGATGATCTTGCGTCCCGTGAGCCCGCAGTCGCCGTCCGGCCCGCCGACAACGAATTTGCCGGTCGGATTGACCAGAAAATCCGATGGCCGCGTCGGCATCCAGCCTTCGGGCAAAGCCGAGGCAACAGCGTCGCCGATGAGTTCCTTCACCATGCCCGGCGTATATTTCCGTCCATTGCGGCTGCTGGGCTTGTGCTGTGTGGAGACCACGACTTTTGTGCAGCCGACCGCCTCGCCGTTGACGTAGCGCACCGTGACCTGGCTCTTGGCGTCGGGCTCCAGATCGAAGAGCTGGCCAGAGCGACGTTTGTCCGCCAGCACCTTCAGGATTTTGTGGGCAAAATAGATCGGCGCGGGCATGAACGAGCCCTTCTCGTAGATTTCGCTCTCGGTGCAGGCGAAGCCGAACATCATGCCTTGATCGCCCGCGCCTTCCTCCTCCCCATGTTTGCTTTTCTTAGCATTGACGCCCATGGCGATATCCGGCGACTGGCCATGCAACAGCACCTCAACGTCGGCGCCGTAATAGGAAAAGCCGTCCTGGTCATAGCCGATGTCGCGCACCACCTGCCGCGCGATCTGCGCAATCATTTCGCGGTTCACAACGGCGTGCGGGCCGTGTTTGTGGAATAGCGGCGGCTGCCCGCGGCCCTCCCCTGCGATGACAATCTTATTGGTCGTGGCCAGCGTTTCACAGCCCAGCCGGGTATTCACCTGGCTGTCGTCGGCGATGCCGAGCTTGATGTCGTTTTCCAGAAAGGCATCGAGAATGGCATCCGAAATCTGGTCACAGACCTTGTCGGGATGACCTTCGGACACCGATTCACTGGTGAACAAGTAATTCTTGCGCAACGCGAAATCCCCCACAATGCCGCTTAGGGCATGGCTGATCGACGGAGGCTGTTTGTTGCAGCGTAGTCGGGAGGGGTCAAGCCGAAATAGGAGCCGGCCGGAGCCTCGCCGAGGGCGGATCAGTGATCGTTTTCGCCGGCGATCTGCGCCACAAGGTCGACGATCCGCCGCCGCAGCTTCGGGTCCTTGATCCGCATGAAAGCCTTGGTGAGGGCGAGGCCATCCGAGGTGGCGAGAAAATCCGCGACGTAAGCCGGTGACGGCGCCTCGTTCATGCCGGCGGCATTGGGCTGCAGATTGGGAGCGCCTTCGAAGAAGAACGAAACCGGCACCTGGAGGAAATGACCGATCTGCTGGAGGCGGCTTGCGCCAATGCGGTTGGTCCCCTTTTCATATTTCTGTATCTGCTGAAAGGTGAGGCCCAATGCGTCGCCCAGCTTCTCCTGACTCATCCCCAGCATCATGCGGCGCATTCGCACCCGGCTGCCAACATGCTTGTCCGTTGGATTTGGCGCCTTCTTGGTCATTCGCTTCTCTTTCCTAGCACAACCTATTGCATGCAAAATTTTTGGCAGCAATCAGGGGGTTGCCCGCCTTTTTCGAACGCGATCAAAAAATGATGAAAGCCTATGCCAGCCACCCGAGTCCAAACAATTGTCCGCATCCTTATTGTTTATTCTTTTATTATTTGTTTCGCTGAATGCAGAATACCGCGTCCATTTGGTCAAGAACAGCGGGCCGTGGATTGTGTTATAAAGACGCGGTAAAGGACGCCCCGAAAATCCGCTATATGCAATTAACAAACAAAGTCCCGGGCGGGGCACAAATTTGCGGTTATGGTTTCATCCGCCGCCGCAAAACAAGCAATGCCGCCGCGGCAAGGACGAGAGCGAGCGTGCTGTCGCCGGTACGCGAATAAAGCGTCGGCCCCACAGCCTTGGGCAACGGCGCATCGAGGACACCTTCACTGCCCAAGGGCAGCGATTTGATGATCCGCCCGAGCGGATCGACTACCGCGGAAATGCCGGTATTGGCCGCGCGCGCCAGGGGCAGCCCTTCCTCGATCATGCGCACCCGCGCTTCCTGGAAATGCTGGTAGGGACCGGAGCTGATGCCGAACCAGCCGTCATTGGTGAGATTGACCACCCAGCCCGGGCGCTCGCCCGGCGGCACGACGGCGCTGGGAAAAATGATCTCATAGCAGACGAGCGGCAGAAAATTGGGCGCGCCGGGGATCGACAGCACGCGATGCCGGTCGCCGGAAAAAAAGCCGCCGACCACTTCGGTGAGTTGTTTGAAGCCGAGCCTTTCCATGAAGCTTTGGAACGGCAGATATTCGCCGAACGGCACCAGATGCACCTTGTCGTAAACCGACAGGATCGAGCCGTCGCGGTCGACGACGTAGACCGAGTTGTAGGCATGCTCGTCGGTCTGCGCCGGCCGCACCGCGCCGGTGATCAAGACGGTTCGATGACCAAGCAACTGCGCGATTTGCCCAAGCGCGTCCGGCTCGCGGACAAGGAAGAACGGAAACGCCGATTCGGGCCAGATCAGGTGGGTGACATCCTGCATCCCATTCGACCGCGGGCCGGTGGCGCGGTCCGACAGGGCGAGATAATGATCCATGATGCGCTGCTTGGCGGAATAATTGAATTTGTCGTCTTGCGGCACATTCGGCTGCACAATGCGAAGATGCACGCCATCGACAAACGTGGTCGGCGCATTGGCCAGCCGCATCGCGCCGTAGCCCGCCATGCCGGCGAGAAGCGCCAGACTGCACGCGAACGGCAACCAGGGCCTCGGACTATCCGTCGGATGGTCGGCGAAGGTTGCCGGGCTTGCGAATATAAGGACCGCGAGGAAGCTCAAGCCCCAGACGCCGACGAGAGAAGCGCTTTGCGCCAGCGCCAGCGGCTGGGTGAGGGCGTAACCCAATGCATTCCAGGGAAATCCGGTGAGCACATGACCGCGCAGCCATTCGGTCACGGTGAGCGCGATGGCCAATGCGAGAAGACGCATGACGCCGCGCGTCCATAACGCGCGCGCCAAGGCGGCCCCCGCAGCCATGAAGAGCGCAAGTCCCGCCGGCAGCAGCAACACGGCGAAAGGAAGCAGCCAGCCGAACGTCGGGGCGTCGACCAGGAAGGCATAGCCGACCCAATAAAGCCCGGCGAGAAAATAGCCGAATCCGAAGCACCAGCCGGTGCCCGCCGCCGCCCATTGGCCGCCGCCGCGGCCCGCCGAGGCGCCGTCGATCAACCAGACAAGTACCGGAAAGGTGACGAAAAGAACCGGCCACAGATTAAGCGGGGCGAGCGCGGCGACCGAGAGCGCGCCGGCGACGAAGGCGATGCAGGCGCGCCGCCATCCCCAAGCAAGCACGATCGGCTGAGCGATGCGGGCAATGATCACGATGCAAATGTGCCTTCGGAGGGATTGGCTTCGCTGTCCGGCATGGAACTCAACGCGCGGAATCGCGCGCAGCATAGGGATCCGCAATATCAAGCCGGGCAAGAATGGCGCGTTCGCGGCATTCCATCTTCTCGGCGTCGTCCTCCGTTTCGTGATCGTGGCCCTGCAAATGCAGGAAACCGTGCACGGCCAAGTGGGCAAGGTGATGCAGGAAGGGAAGCTGCTGCGCCGCGGCTTCGCGTGCGGTCGTTTCATAGGCGATCACGATGTCGCCAAGCATGCCGCCGCCGGGCATGCGCTTGCCATGTTGCGAAGAAGGAAAGGAAAGCACGTTTGTCGGCTTGTCGATGCCGCGCCAGACCCGGTTGAGGCTACGGATTCGCGAGTCGTCGCTCAGTACGATGGCAAGTTCTCCGCCGCCGCCCGAAACATTGCTGGCTTCGGCGATAGCGCGGCGAATCATCTCCTCGCTACAGGGCTGATTCTCCCAGAGAGGCGATTCCCGCACGATGTCGATTTCCACGGCCGGCTTGCGCGTGAACCGCGGTCGCGCCGAAGGGCTCATTCTTTGCTCTCGGATTTTGGCGCCGCCTTGTCGTAGGCCTCGACGATGCGCGTCACCAATTCGTGACGGATGACGTCGTGATGGGTGAAGACGGTATGTCCGATTCCTTCGACGTCCTTGAGCAGCCGCACCGCCTGCGCCAGGCCCGACGTCTGGCCGGGTGGCAGATCCACCTGACTCGGATCGCCGGTGACGATCATGCGACTGTTTTCGCCAAGCCGGGTGAGAAACATCTTCATCTGCATCGTGGTCGTGTTCTGCGCCTCGTCGAGAATGACGGCGGCATTAGTCAGGGTGCGACCGCGCATGAAGGCAAGCGGCGCGATCTCGATCTCGCCGGTTTGCAGCGCACGCTCGACAATCCGGGCGTCCATCAGATCATACAGGGCGTCGTAGATCGGCCGCAGATAGGGATCGACTTTCTCGCGCATGTCGCCGGGCAGGAAGCCAAGGCGTTCGCCAGCCTCGACCGCGGGCCGTGAAAGGATGATGCGGTCGACCTCCTTGCGCTCGAACAGCAACACCGCATGGGCGACGGCGAGCCAGGTTTTACCGGTGCCCGCCGGACCGGTGCCGAATACCAGCGCATGACGGCGCAGGGCGCGGATATAGGCATCTTGCGCCGCGGTGCGCGCACGCACCGATCGCTTTCGCAGATTCAGCTCCTCGAAGCTGGGGCGGCCGGAATCGGCTTCGAAATCGAACAGCGAGCCTTGCGCGATGGCCATGCGGATGGCGCCGTCCACGTCGCCGGAGGTCAGTTCGCGCCCGCGCTTGAGCTGATCATAGAGTCCCTCGAGCACGCGGCGTGCCTGTTCGGCCGCGTCGCGGGAACCTTCGATGGTGACATGGTTGCCGTGCGAATCGGCGGCGACGCCGAGGCGGCGCTCGAGTAGCGCCAGGTTCTGGCCATATTGGCCGAACAGCGCCGAAGCCAAGCGGTTATCCTCGAAGGCGAGAACGATCTGCGTCGGTGAGGCACTCTCCGTCGCGCCGGTGAGCATCGATCCGTTATCCGGTTCGAAAGTGCGCAAACGTTCAGGCTCCTGCGGCAACCATGAGCGGTTCCGTTCCCGCCTGGGTGGGCGCGTCGATCAGGCGTCCAAACAGGCTATGCGAGTCGAATTGCGTGATGGTCACCCGGCAAATCTCTCCAATCAAGCCCATCGGGGCCTCCACATGTACCGGCTGTAAATATGGTGAGCGGCCGACGAGCTGGCCAGCGTGACGCCCTGGTTTTTCCAGCAAAACGTCGATTTCCTGGCCGACGCAGGCGCGATCGAAATCTGCCTGCTGCCTTGCAATCGCTGCTTGCAGGCGGGCCAGACGGTCGGCCTTTTGGGTTTCCGGAACCTGATTCGCCATTTCGGCCGCTGGAGTTCCCGGCCGCGGCGAGTATTTGAACGAATAGGCGGCGGCGTAGCCCGCCTCCGCGACCAGCGAGAGCGTGGCCGCGAAGTCGTCTTCGGTCTCCCCGGGAAAGCCGACGATAAAATCCGATGAAAACGCCATCGCCGGTTGGGCCGCGCGCAGCCGCTCAAGTGCCGCGAAATAATCCTTTCGGGTGTGGCGCCGGTTCATCGCGGACAGAATGCGGTCCGAGCCCGACTGCACCGGCAAATGGAGGAATGGCATCAGACTCGGCAAATCGCGATGAGCCTCGATGAGGCTTTCCTCGACGTCGCGGGGATGACTCGTCGTGTAGCGCAGCCGCGCTATCCCCGGAAGCTCGGCGAGCCGGCGCAACAGACGGCCGAGCGGCCAGGAGCGTCCATCCGGCCCTTCGCCATGATAGGCGTTCACATTCTGCCCGATCAGCGTGATCTCGCGCACCCCGGCGCTGGCCAGCCGCTCGGCTTCCTCGACGATTTTCCGCACAGGCCGGGAAACCTCCGCGCCGCGCGTATAGGGCACGACGCAGAAGGTGCAAAATTTGTCGCAGCCCTCCTGCACGGTCACGAAGGCGGAAACGCCGCGCGCGCGGGTGGCCTCGCGACTCGGCGCGGCGACCAGGTCAAATTTATCCTCGAGGGGGAATTCCGTGTCGATCACCTTCTCGCCGCGCTCGGCGCGCCGCAGGAAGTCAGGCAGCCGATGATAATTCTGCGGGCCGAAGACGAGATCGACAAGCGGCGCACGGCGCAGGATTTCCTCTCCTTCGGCCTGCGCAACACAGCCGGCGACGCCGACGAGCATGCGCCGGCCTTCGGCAGCCGCCGCTTCCTTCATTTTTCGGATGCGCCCGAGCTCGGAATAGACTTTTTCCGCGGCTTTCTCGCGGATGTGGCAGGTATTGAGAATGACGAGATCCGCCGCGCCGGCTTCCGCCGTTTCCACAAAGCCATTGGGTGCCAGCGTGTCCGCCATACGATGCGAATCGTAGACGTTCATCTGACAGCCGTATGACTTGATATGGACTTTGCGGGTCCCGCTCATGGGTTGCTCAATCTCTGCCATCCGCGACGGCGCCAAGGCCGTAAATGACTGGAATTGATGACGATTACGGCTGCGCCATCGGGGCGCCGGCCAGCTTGGCCGTCTTAGCCGGTTTGCCGGTAAATGGGAATGCCGAAGCGGCCGGCGTCACTGCCGCCGCAGCATTTCGGCAGTCAGGCCGCGTATCGTCTGCTCCAGCGAACGGACCAGAACCTTGCGATCGGCCGCGTTGTCGTAGGCGACCGGCGGCCCCCAGGTCACGACCGCGTCCACCGCGCCGCGGCAGATGAATTCTTTCAGATGCGGGATGAAATCGAGATCGCCGTACCAGGCGACCAACGGGCGGTGCTGCCGCCCGAGCGGCAGCCCTTGGAATCGCGTGTAGCAGATCGACAAGGGCTGTACCGTGAAGGTACGGCCATCGGCCTTCGCCGCGACGTCGCCGACCGCGCCGAGCAGCGCTGAGCGAAAGGGCAGCACGCGGTTGCCGTCGCTCGATGTGCCTTCGGCGAAAAGCACGACCGATGTTCCCTCGCGCAGCCGCCGCGCGATTTCGGCGCCCACCGCGGCGGTCTGCTGGCGCTTGCTGCGGTCAACGAAGATCGAACCTTGCGCCCGCGCCGCCTGCCCGATCAGCGGCCAGGAGGCGACCTCGCGCTTGGCGATGAAGGCGACCGGCGCCAGCGAACTGATCACGACAATGTCGAGCCACGATGCGTGATTGGCGACGATAAGCGCCGGCTGTTGCCGGGTCGCTTGCCCCTGGACATTCACGCGCACGCGAAGAAGCCGGCGCAGCAGCCGATAATACGCCACCGTCAACTGCGCTCCGCCGCGAAGGCGCGCGCGCTCAAGCAGCCAGATTGCCGCGATCAGTACCGGCGTCAGCAGCAGAAAAACGAGGACGACCGCTGGGATGCGCAGCATCAGTTATGGGATTTGTCATCATCCAGCGGCAGCGCATACAGCTCGAGCCGGTGATCGACCAGGCGATAGCCCAGCTTGCGCGCCACTTCGGCTTGCAGCCGCTCGATCTCTTCGGATTGAAATTCGATGACCTTGCCGGTGCGCAGGTTTATCAGGTGATCGTGATGCGACTCGGGCATCTGCTCGTAGCGTGCGCGGCCCTCGCGAAAGTCGTGGCGCTCGATGATGCCGGCGTCCTCGAACAGCTTCATCGTGCGATAGACCGTCGAAATGGAAAGTCGGTCGTCGAGCTTGACGCAGCGCCGGTACAGCTCTTCCACATCGGGATGATCCGCGGAGCCGCTAAGCACGCGCGCGATGATCCGCCGCTGCTCGGTCATGCGCATGCCCTTGGCCATGCATTTCGCTTCGATGTCGTTTTGTTTCGGCACGCCTGATGTCCCAGTGTTGCGGCGCATTCTAATGACGCGGGGAAAGAGCTGCCATCCCTTCATTCGACGAGATCGCGGCGGAGCACAAGCGCCGCCCTTGGCGTGCCGTCTTGAGGGTAATATCCGGCGCGGCGGCCGACCTCGCGGAACCCCGCGTTGGCATAAAGCCGGCGCGCCGGTTCGTTATGTTCGTCCACCTCCAGAAACACCGAGCGGCTGCCCAGCGCCGTGAGCCGGCGCAGATGCAGGCGCAGCAACGCCGCGCCGATGCCGCGTCCCTGGTAGGAGGTGTCGACGGCAACGGAAAGTATTTCCGCTTCCGCCGCCGCCATGCGCGATATGATGAAGCCGACGAGTTTGCGGCCTATGGTGGCCCGATGGGCGATCACCGCGCGGTCGATTAGCAGCCGCTCGAATTCGCCGTCGGTCCAGCCTCGCCGGAAGGAGGCCATATGCAGATGCGACATGGCCGCGGCGTCGCGCCGGCTCGCCTCGGATAGAGCGGGTTCGGTGCGCTTCAACAGCCGTTGGAAGAGAGATGTCATCGACGCGGCAGCCTGGAGGCGTCCTGCGGCTGCGCGTCCGGCGCGCGCAGATAAAGTGGCTTGGGCGAAGCGTAAATATCCTGCGCGGCGGCCCCCAGCCGTGCCACCCAATCGATGTCTGGCGCCGGCCGCTGTTCGATCAACGCGGGGGCGGGCTGGCCCGCCGGCCAGGCCGCCGCCAGCGCTTTCGCCGACGAGCCGACGATGCGCACGGGCCCCCAGGGTACGGTGCGCACCGATTCCTTGATCGAGGCGATGCGCGGCGAGACCAGGGTGCGTCCCGCCGTGCCGAATACCTGCAAATAAACCTGCTCGTGCCGGGCATCGATGGCCACGGCGACCGGTGTCGAATCGTCCTGCGCGATGTAGGGCGCGGCATAGCAGGACAATGTGGAGAGACCGATCGCGGGCTTGGCGGCGGCCAGCGCAATCGCCCTTGCCGCCGATATTCCAACGCGCAGCCCGGTAAAACTGCCCGGCCCGGTGGTGACCGCGAGGCGGTCGAGGCCCGCGAATTCGATGTTGGCGCGTTCCATCACCCGCCCGATCAGCGGCATGAGGGCTTCGGCGTGGCCGCGCTCCATCGGCAGCGATTCGCGAACGCCGCGCGCGGGCTGCTCGGTGTCGAGCACAGCCGCGGCGCAGACCGCAAGCGCAGTATCGATGGCAAGGATACGCATGGTTGTTCTGTTGCGGCCATCCCTCGCGCAGGCGGATGACCCAGTGAATACTGTAACCTTAAATTATCACGCAGGCGGGAAATACGGGATGCCTTCGCGGGCATCGCAGCGCAGCCGTCAGGTCGGCCGCACCTCAACCACGTCGGGGACAAAATGCCGCAAAAGGTTTTGAATGCCATGCTTCAAGGTCGCCGTCGAAGACGGGCAGCCCGAGCAGGACCCCTTCATGTCGAGATAAACGATTCCGTCTTTGTATCCGCGGAAGGTAATGTCGCCGCCGTCGTTGGCGACCGCCGGGCGCACCCGAGTTTCGATCAGCTCCTTGATCGTGGCGACGGTTTCCGCGTCGGCTTCATCATAGAATTCGCTTGGCCGCGCTTCGGAGCTTTCCGATTTCAGGATCGGCGCCCCGGACATGAAATGCTCCATGATGGCGCCGAGAATGGCCGGCTTGAGCTGCGGCCATTCGCCCGTGCTCTTGCTTACCGTGATGAAATCGGAGCCGAAAAATACGCCGCTCACGCCAGGGATCGCAAACAACCGCTCGGCCAGCGGCGATTGTGCGGCGCTTTCCCGGTCGGGCATGTCGAGCGTGCCCGAGGAAAGCACGCTGCGGCCGGGAAGGAACTTCAGCGTGGCCGGATTCGGCGTCGTTTCGGTTTGGATAAACATCGCGGCTCCTCGCTCGTGACGGGTTCAAGGCCCGCCTGGCCGGTACACTCTAGCGTAAAAATGGGCACTTTTGGCGCGCTGCGCAAGCGCCGTGGTTAAGACATCGCGTCCAGTTCTTCGTCGGTGAGTTGGCCGGGGACCAGGGCGATCGGAATGGGGAAACTGCCCGCGGTTTTGCCCAACCCGGTGACGAGAGGGCCGGGGCCCTCCTTGCCGGTTCCGGCGGCGAGGACAAGCACGGCGATGTCCTCGTCCTCCTCGATCAAATTGAAAATTTCCGCCGAGCGTTCGCCCTCGCGTATCACCCGCTTGGGGTCAATGCCGGCGACGCTGTTGGCCCGGGCCGCCGCCCGTTCCAGCGCGGCATTGGCCTCCTCATAGGCCTCCTCGCGCATGATATCGGCCACGCCAAGCCATTGCTGATTGCGGTCGCTCGGATCGATCACGCGGAGCAAGACGACACCGCCGCCGATTCGCGCCGCGCGGCGGCTCGCGTAATAGATGGCGCGGTCGCATTCCTCGGTTTCATCGACGACGACGAGATATTGCGGTTTGTGTCCCGCTTCGTAGCTACGGCGCTTGCGGCTCATCGATTTTCCCCGCGCGATCAGCGCGCATGCTGCCACGCCGCCCGCGCCTCTCACAAGCCGCCGCGTGACCCGAGCATAAGCAACGCGTCACCGGCGTTCAGCGGCGGACAAAACCGACGATGTCTTTGAGCGGCTTCATGGTTTCTGCAGCCAGCGCCTGGGCGCGCGCCGCGCCATCGGCGAGCACGGAGTCGATATAGGCGGTGTCCTGCTTCAGCCGGCGCATTTCCGCGGTGACCGGGCTCAGATTGGCGATCACCAGGTCCGCCAGCGCCGGCTTGAAGACCGAGAACTGCGCGCCGCCGAACTGTTCGAGCACCTTGGCCCTGCTGCTCCCGGCGAGCGCGGCGTAAATGCCCACCAGATTGTCCGCCTCGGGGCGGCTTTGCAGCGCCTTTTCATCGTGCGGCAGCGGCTCAGGGTCGGTCTTCGCCCGGCGAATCTTGAGTGCGATCGTGTCCGGATCGTCGGTCAGATTGATCCGCGATTGATCCGATGCGTCCGACTTCGACATTTTCTTGGTGCCGTCGCGCAGCGACATCACGCGGGTCGCCGGACCCTGGATCAAAGGCTCCGGCAAGGGAAAGAACTGCTCACCGAAGCCATGCGCGCGGATCGATTTGGCATAGTCGTTGTTGAATTTCTGCGCGATGTCGCGGGCGAGCTCCAGATGCTGCTTCTGGTCCTCGCCGACCGGCACATGCGTGGCGCGGTAAACCAAAATGTCGGCCGCCATCAGCGTCGGATAGGCATAGAGTCCGATCGAGGCATTCTCGCGGTCTTTGCCGGCCTTTTCCTTGAACTGCGTCATCCGGTTGAGCCAGCCGACGCGGGCCACGCAATTGAAAATCCAAGCCAGCTCGGCATGCTCCGCCACCTGGCTCTGATTAAAGACGATATTTTTTTTCGGATCGATGCCGCAAGCAATGAAGGCTGCGGTTACTTCGCGGATATTGCGCGGCAGCTCTTCCGGATCTTGCCACACGGTGATCGCATGCAGATCGACCACGCAGTAAATGCAGTCGTGGCTTTCCTGGAGTTTTACGAAATTGACCAGCGCGCCGAGATAATTGCCCAGATGCAGATTGCCGGTGGGCTGCACGCCGGAGAATACGAGCTGTTTGAAAGCCATCGCTGGCAATCCTTTCTTTGCGCCGCGTCCATGCCACGCCGGCGCATCGGCATGCAAGAGGCGCTACCAAAGACGTCAAAGTTTGCCGCCCAGACCGGCGAAAAGCTGGCGCATGGTGGCGATGCCGAGGACATGCGTGAGGACGGTATAGGTAAGAAGACCGGCGGCAATGATCCCGAACAGCGCGAGGGCTCCTTCCGGTCCACCCGCGGCAAGTGTTGCTCCCATGAATTTATTCGCCACGGCGACCACGATCCCCATGACGCAGCCTGCCGCCACGATACGCGGCAGCCGCCGTCTCGCCGCACCGTCGAGCAAAAATTCGCCGCGCCGGCCGATAAGCAGTCCGAGCAGTGCGGCGGCGATCCAGCCGGACAGGGCGATGGCGGCAGCCACGCCGACATGTCCGAATATCGGGAACAGCACCAGGCTTCCGGCCAACGCCGCCGCGAAACCCAGCAGCGCCGCATGCATCGGCGTGGTGGTGTCTTCGCGGGCGAAGAAGGCAGGCGCCAAGGCCTTCACCAGCACGTGGCCGGGTAGGCCGAAGGAGAAAGCGACCAAGGCCGCCGCGGTTTCCGCGGCGTCGGCGGCGGTGAACGCGCCGTGCTGGAACAGCACGCCGACCGTCGGCCGTGCCAAAATGGCGAGCGCAATCGCGGCGGGCAGCGTCAAGCCGAGCGCCAGCTCGATACCGCGCGATTCGGCGGCGGCGAGTTCGGCACGGTCGCCGCTGCGCAGAGCGTGAGTGAGCGCAGGCACGAGCACGGTGCCGACGGCAATGCCGACGACGCCGAGCGGAAGTTCCACGAGACGATTGGCATAGTAAAGCCAGGACACTGCGCTCTGCGATTCGGAAGCGACCATGACGCCGCCGATAATCGCGATCTGGGGAATGCCGGTGGCGATCAGCGCCGGGATCGCCAACGTGAGAAAGCGGCGCATGGCGCGACCGAAAGCAATGCGCAGCGGCGCGACCCGCTCCGGACCGATCCACACCGCGGTGACGACGAGTCCCATCTGCGCCATGCCGGCGAGAGCAACGCCCCCCGCAAGCAGGCGGCCGGACAGGCTGTCGCCGCCCCGCAGTTTGAGGATCAGGAACAGCACTGCGAGCATGGTCGCATTGAACGCCACCGTGCCGAGTGCGGCGGGTGCAAAGCGGTGATTGGCGTTCAGCACGCTCATCAGCACCGCCACCGGCGCGGCGAATGCCAAATAAGGCAAGGTAAGCCGCAACAAATCGACGCCCGCGTCCAAGCGGGGCCCGTGCGGCGTGAAGCCGGGAGCCAGAAACAGGACAACGATCGGCCCCAGGAAGGCGAGAAGCAAAGCCAGCGCGGTCATGCATATCGTCAGCGTGCCCGCGAGTTCGCCGGCAAATGCCGCCGCGGCGCCCTCGCCTCCGTGATCGCGTGCGCGGAGATAAAGCGGAACGATCGCGGCATTCAGCGCGCCTTCGGCCAAAAGCCGCCGCGCCAAGTTTGCAACCTGAAAGGCGACGAAGAAGGCGTCGGCGACGATGCCGGTGCCGAGCGCTGCCGCTATCAACACGTCGCGGACGAAGCCGAGAACGCGCGAAAGCAGCGTGATGCCGCCGACCGTGGCGACATTGCGGGCGAGCGACATGGCGGTTGCCTCCACCCACGTTATAAGCACGCGGCCGGTCTGGCGTCATCCTCGACTTCGCCGTGTCGGCCGGCAAATTGCGCTCACGGCTCCGCAACTTGCCGGATTGCCGTCGAGGCTTATAGTGCGCGCCCGCGATCGACGAGAAGCGCCAATGGCCAAACCCTCCCTGGACGTGCTTGGAATCGGCAATGCCATCGTCGATGTCATTGCCCGCACCGAGGACGATTTTCTCGTGCAGCACGGCATGCGCAAAGGCACGATGACGCTTATCGACGAGCCGTGCGCGGAAAAAATCTATGATGCGATGGGCCCGGCGATCGAGATTTCCGGAGGCTCCGCCGCGAACACGATGGTCGGTTTAGCGAGCTTCGGAGCCCGCGCAGCGTTCATCGGCAAGGTGAAAGACGACGGCCTGGGCCGCGCTTTCATTCATGACATCCGCGCCGCCGGCGTTGCATTTGACACGCCGCCGGCTTTCGACGGTCCCTCGACGGCGCGCTGTTACATCCTGGTGACGCCGGACGGCGAGCGCACGATGAATACCTATCTCGGCGCCGCGCAAGACCTGCATCCCAACGACATCGATCCGGACAAGATCGCGTCCGCTGCGGTGACCTATCTCGAAGGCTATTTGTGGGACCCAAAAAACGCCAAGGACGCCTTTCTCAAGGCCGCCGCGGCCGCCCATGCGGCAAAGCGGCTGGTCGCATTGACCCTGTCCGACGAATTTTGCGTCGACCGCTGGCGCGACGAATTCCAGATGCTGCTGCGCCAGCAAACGGTTGATCTGCTGTTTGCCAACGAATCGGAATTGAAGTCGCTCTATCAGACAGGCGATTTCGACAGCGCCATTCGCGCGCTGCGCGACGACGCGCGGCTTGCCGTGGTTACGCGCAGCGAACACGGCTGCATGATTGTCGAACGCGAAGAGACCGAATCGGTGCGCGCTTTTCCGGTCGACCGGCTGGTGGATACCACCGGCGCCGGCGATCTTTTCGCCGCTGGCTTTCTATTCGGTTTGGCGCAGGATCTGAATAACGCCGACGCCGCTCGGCTCGGCTGCCTTGCAGCCGCGGAGGTGATCCAGCATCTCGGGGCACGGCCGGAAACTTCGCTTCGAAGCCTCGCGGCGGAGAATGGCCTGCTCTGACCGCTCCTTCGGACGGGTAACCAATTGGTAACCACGTGTGGTTACCAATCGTTAAACGTCAACCGAGGGAGCCGATCATGAGCGAGCGCGAGAATCCGGCGCAGGCGCCGGTCGTATCCGCGGCGCCGGCCGCAATCGTGTCAGAGCCGTCAGTCCCCGCAGCTACGGCGGCAAAGCAAGATGAAGACCTGGCCGAAAAGCCGCCGCTACGAAGCGCGCGGATTCCGTGCCGGGCCGCTACCGGCGCTCCGCGCTTGCGGCTTCGCTTGCCGCCGCCGCCCTGGCAGGCGGCCTTGCCGGGTCGCTCGGTACGCTCGCGGCAAAAGGAACGCCACCGGCAGAGGCCAGAGAAAGCCAGAATACGCAGGAGCTGAAACGGGCGCTGGCCCAGGTCAAATCGGAAATCGCCGCGCTCCAGGCCAGCGTCGACAAGGCCAATTTGCCGGCGCTCAGGGAAACCGTGGGGCGGCTGGATAAGCGCATGGCCGCCGCATCGGCGCCCGAGATCACCGGCTCGATCCCGCAAGGCGCTGCCGCCGCGAAGGAAGCGCCGAAGGAACCGCCGAAGCCGGCCGTGCTGCGCGGCTGGGTCTTGCGCGATGTCGCGCACGGGCGCGCGCTCGTCGAAAACGGCTACGAGCTCTATGAGGTCCTGCCGGGCGCTGTGCTTCCCCACGTGGGCCGGGTCGAGAGCATCGACCGGCAGAACGGCCGCTGGGTGGTGGTCACCCAGAAGGGGCTCATCGTCTCGCTGCGCTGACCTATTTCCAGTCCAAGGCTTGAAACGGCGCCTGTCGGGCGCCGTTTGCCGTTTTTGCCGAGGAAGCCGAAGGCCTCGCCGGGGGGCAGCGATCCCGGAACAAAGGCGATTGGCGGGCGTTTGGTCCGCACGGTGGGAGGGCTCGATGTTTCAAGAATTCTGGGGCGTGACCAAGGGCATTTGGTTCGGCGGTCCCGAAGATGGGCCGAATTGGATGACGATGATCAGGAACTGGACGGACTGGAAGGCTTTGCCGTCTACCGCACGCGGCGTCTACGCGGAGACGCCGGCGGGCCCCGGAATCTACGAAGTCCGGGACGTCTCAAACGGTGATTTGGTCGTGTTCGATGCCGCCGCCGATCTGGCCACGGCGCTCGCTTCGCTCTGGCGACGGCCGTCCGCGCGGGTCTGGAAGTGGCAGAGGCTTTTCGGCAAGGGCCGCTCCGACCATGCTGCGATGGAACTCGAATACCGGATTTGGCCTCTCGGCAGCCTGGCCGAAGCGGAACATTTGGCCGATTGGCTGCGGGCGCGGCGGCAGCTTTACTGGCAGCGCGCGACGGGGGCGCCTTCGGCTTCCAGTGCCGCCTAACGGCCAGCCGCAACACTTTTCATGAGCTGAGGCGAAACGCCATGCTGAAATGGGCTTTGATTTTCCTGATTATCGCACTGATCGCCGCGGCCTTCGGCTTCACCGATATAGCCGCGGCTTCGGCGGGGATCGCTAAGATCCTGTTTGGAATCTTCCTGTTCCTGTTCCTGGCCGTCGTCGTCGCAGGCTTGATTCTCGGCAATCTGTTCGCCCGCTAGCCTGCCGGCTGGCATAGCCGCCTCAGACGTCGACGCTTGCCGTCAACGCATTGTCCTGGATGAATTCCCGGCGCGGTTCGACCAATTCGCCCATCAGCTTGGTGAAGATGTCGTCGGCGTCGTCGATCTCCTTCACCTTGACCTGGAGAAGCGAGCGCGCGTTGGCATCGAGCGTCGTTTCCCAAAGCTGATCGGGGTTCATTTCGCCGAGGCCTTTGTAGCGCTGCATGGCGATGCCTTTGCGGCCTGCGGCCATCACCGCTTCAAAAAGGCCGATCGGACCGTGAATCGCCGTGTCTTCGCCCTTGCGGCGCAGGACACCGGGCTTGGCGTAAATCTCCTGCAAGGACGCCGCATGCTCGTCGAGCTTCCGGGCATCGGCGGAACCGAGCAACGCCTGGTCGATGACCGCGGCTTCCTTGACGCCACGCACCGTGCGCGCAAAGCGGAAGCCCTGCGCTTCGACAAAGTGGCCTTCCCAGCCGCGCTCGGTTTCATCGGCCAGGGCGTCGAGCCGCCGGGCTATATAAGCGGCGGCCTGTTCGGCTTTTTGCGGATCGCCGGTGATCTTCTGGGTCAGCACGCCGGCAATTGCCGCCTGTTCGATGACCTGGCGGTTGTAGCGGCTGTGCAGACCGTTGAGCACGTTGCGGATGCTGCGCGCCTCTTCGACCAGCCGCTGCAGGTCGGCACCCGCGCGTTCCTCGCCGGAGGAAAGACGCAGCACCGCGTCCTCGAGTCCCGCCGAGATCAAATAGTCCTCAAGCGCGCGTTCGTCCTTGAGATACTGCTCGGATTTTCCGCGGCTCACCTTGTAAAGCGGCGGCTGCGCGATGAAGAGATGGCCGCGGTTGATGAGCTCATTCATCTGCCGGTAGAAGAAGGTCAGCAGCAGCGT
>DASREA010000027.1:0-90833 GCA_035652315.1 Xanthobacteraceae bacterium
CCGAAGCGGCCTTATATTGATCGCGCCTTGTTCGTTCGCGCGCGTCGTCTCGAGGACGCGCGATGAAACGGGCAAGACCGGCGCGCCGACAATGCGCGCCGCGCGGTCAGGTTTGCGCAGCGTGCGCGGGCTTGTCTGCGGTGGAGCGCCGGGGAGGCGCCGGGCCCTGCGCCAAGGGCTCGCGCGCCTGCGCCAGGCGCGCGGCGGGGTCCGTCAATCCCCGCCAAGGAGGCTTCGCCAGCCTCCTGGCGCCTCCCCAGCGCTCCATCCCCTCTTTCGAGGGAAGGAAAAAGGGAAGCAGGCGCACCCCGCGCCTTAAAGAATAGGGGCGGCGGAGCTTTGGCTGTTTGACAGGTTCATCGGCAGAATGTGCGCGGCCTGCCACAAAAGCGTCTTCGTGACCTGATTGCGCGCAAGCTTTGCCACCCCACATAAGCGGAATGTCCGACAACGACCGTTTCGACCGCGGCGCGGAGCGCCCACGCTCCGAACCGGAAATCATTCCGCCGGGCCGCGGCCGGGCCGCGACTTCGGCGATCTGGATCCAGGTCGAGGAACGCGATGGCGTGCGTCGCGTCTCGTTTAAACGTCCAGGCCCTTTCTCGATTTTTCTTGCCGTCTTGGCGGGCGGCTTGGCCTTGGCGCTCGTCCTTGCCTTGCTGGCGGGCCTGCTGCTGTTCTGGATTCCGCTGGTCGCACTGGCCGTCATTTTCGCCATCGCGTCTCTTTCATTGCGGTCCTATTGGCGTCGTTTGCAGATTTGGTGGGCGAGCCGATAGGCGCGCGCGTGAAGCGCGTGCCCCCCGGCGCTTTGTTCCACGGCAGCATTGACAAACTTTCGCGAGCCGCTCCGGCGATCGCGCCAGGAACCGGTTCTTTTGCGTCGATTTTGCAGCGGTGCCCGGTTTCCGCGTCAAATTTCGATCCCTTCGCAACTTCCACCTTCCTCTGCGCGTTGAATTCCGACGCGAGGGGAGGCCTGAACATAGCGATGGAGAAAGTCATGAAGATCCTTTTGACGGCTCTTGTGGTCACGGCCGCGCTTACCGCTCCGGTCCTTGCGGCTGACGACGATAACAGCATCCGCAGCGGCGGCGACATGGGCAGCGCCAAGGTCGATCAAGATCAAACCAGGCAGATGCTGCCGTCGTCAGGCGGCGTGATCGTTGCGCCGCCCGAGACCACCGGATCCGGCCTGAGCACGCAGGAAGGCGGCGAAGGCGCCTCGGTGAAGCTCAATCCCGAGGAAGACAAAGGCGGCAAAGATTCTGGGGCCGCCGGCAACGCCGGTAATCAGTAATAACGCAAGCACGAAAAACCCGCATCCGGCCGTTTTTTGGGCGCCGGAACAAGAAAGTCCCGGGTCGATCGGCCCGGGGCTTTTCGTGCGAGAGGCCCGCCGGATTTTTTTCGAGCTTGAGCAAAACGCGTTCCCGCGCGCCGCAGAGCGGAATATTTCGCTCTAATCCAATCCGACTGAACGCCGCGGCAATTTTCGGCTGCAACTTCGCAGCGCGGACGCGCATTTATCAGACAGGGACGGCACGACAAGATGGAGGTTGAGGATGAGATCGTTGTTGACGACCTTGGCTCTGATCGCCGTCATCGCGACGCCGGCGATGGCGCATGGTTACCGCCATCACGAGGCTCGCAGCAGCGCGGTGATCGTGTCCGGCTCGGCTTATGCCAGCGCGGACATGCCCGCCTTCTACGGCCCGCCGACCGACGGTTCGGTGAATCTGACGAGGGAGCCCAACGGGCATCCGCACTAGCCGGTCCGTTTGAAGGAAAGGCCCCGGCTTCGCCCGGGGCCTTTCCCATGCGGAGGTGATCAGCGCACGGGGGGTGCGTATTGCAGGCCGCCTTTGGTCCAGAGATTGTTAAGACCGCGCGGAATGCCGAGCTTGGAGCTGGCGCCCAAATTGCGCTCGAAAACCTCGCCGTAATTGCCGACCAGACGAATGGCGCGTTGCGCCCAATCCTTGGTCAGGCCGAGCTGCTCGCCGTAATTTCCCTCGGTCCCGACCAGCCGCCTGACATCCGGGCGATCCGATTTCATCGCTTCGCCGAGCGTCTTTGACGAAACATCCAGTTCCTCGGCGTCGACCATCGCGAAATGGGTCCAAGCCACGATGTCGCGCCAATGATCGTCGCCCTGGCGCAACACCGGCCCGAGCGGCTCCTTGGAAATGATTTCCGGCAGGATGATGTGGTCCGCCGGGCTGCTCAATCTCAGTCTCTGCGCGTAAAGCTGCGACACATTGGTGGAGAAGACGTCACAGCGGCCGGTGTCATAAGCCTTGACCACTTCTTCGGCGGTGGGGAAAGCGACCAGCTCATACTTGATCTTATGCGCGCGAAAGAAATCCGCGATATTCACTTCCGACGTGGTGCCGGTCTCGGTGCAGATCGAGGCGCGGTTGAGCTCGAGCGCGGAATTCACCTTCAGCGACTTGCGGATCAGAAATCCCTGGCCGTCATAATAGGTCACCGCGGGAAAATTGAATCCGAGAGAGGTGTCGCGCGACAGCGTCCAGGTCGTGACTCGCAACAACACGTCGATTTCGCCGGATTGCAGCGAGGTGAAGCGATCGGTCGCCGCCAGCGGCACGAATTTGACCTTGCCGGCGTCGTTGAAAATTTCCGCCGCGAGCGCGCGGCAGAAATCGACGTCGAATCCGCTCCAGTTGCCTTTGTCGTCCTGCGCGGAAAAACCGGGCAGTCCTTGGGCGACACCGCACGACACGGCCCCCCGCTCGACGATTTTTTTCAAGGTCTGCGCCGAAGCCGTAGCCACAGAGAAAATGAAAGCCGCCGCAACGGCACAAGCAATGCACGCGCGTATCACGGTACAAACCCTTTCGGCGTCAGCGGTCGTTATGGCGGCCTGGCGAGAGGCAGCGTGAACCTAGCTTTTCCGCCGTCCTGCGTCGAGCGCGATGCCGGCCGTGGTTCACAAAAAACGCCGGTTTTTCAAGAGGATTTGCGGGAAAGGCTTAATGCGAAAGGGGGGGGGAACCCGGCAAAGCCGAGCTCCTCCCGGAAGGCCGCAGGCTGCGGCGGCCGAAACGTTACTTCAGCTCGACGTAGGTGATCTTGCCGCTGGGGTCTTTTTGCCAGCGGTAGACGACATAATCGAGCCGGGTGATATCGCCCTTCTTGTCGTAGGAAAGATCGCCGATCACGGTCTTGAACTGCTGGCCCGACCTGATCTGGTCGGCCACCTTTTTCGGATCGAGCGATTTGGCTGCTTCCGCCGCCTGCTGCATCACCTGCACGGCGGCATAGCTGTAAAGCGTATAGGCTTCCGGCTCGAATTTGTTGTCGCGGAATTTCTTGACGATCGCCTGCGCTTCCGGCCGGTTGCGCGGATCGGGGCCGTAGGTCATCAGCGTGCCTTCCACTCCGGGGCCGCCGACCGAAGCGAACTCGTCGGAAGCGATACCGTCGCCGCCCATCAGCGCCGTCTGCACGCCTTGGTCGCGCATCTGCCGCACGATCAAACCGGCCTCGGTGTATTCGCCGCCGTAGTAGACGAGATCGGCGCCGGAAGCCTTGATCTTCGAAACGAGCGCCGAATAGTCCTTCTCGCCGGGATTGATGCCTTCGAGCAGCACTTCCTGCACGCCGCCCGAATTGATCTTTTTCTTGACCTCCATTGCCAGGCCATGGCCGTAGGGCTTCTTGTCGTGGACGATGGCGATCTTCTTGCCCTGGAAATTCTTCAGGATGTATTCGCCGGCGACGGCGCCCTGCTGATCGTCGCGTCCGCAGGTGCGGAAGATGTTCCACATGCCGCGTTCGGTGATTTGCGGATTGGTGGACGCCGGCGTGATCTCGAGGATCCCGTTCTCCTGATAGACATCCGACGCCGGCATGGTCGAACCGGAATTGAAGTGGCCGACGACGAATTTGACGCCGTCTGCGACGAATTTGTTGGCGACCGAAACCGCCTGCTTTGGATCCCCCGCATCGTCGCCGAATTCTAGACTGAGTTTCTTGCCCAGAATTCCGCCCGCCGCATTGATATCGGCGACGGCTTGTTGCGCACCGTTCTTGAGCTGCGCGCCGAACGCGGCATTGGATCCGGTGTTGGGCCCGCCGACGCCGAATTTCACGACGTCGCTTTGCTGACCGCTGCAAGCGGCGAGCAGCAATCCCAAGCCGAGCGCGAGGGGTGTCCACCTTTTCATTGAATGCCTCCCTTCGGACATTGATGTTCGAACTTCGTTGGAATTCCCGCGGCAGACGATTTTACGAGCGTGCGGCGGAACGCGATGGAGGAAGGTAACTTGAAACACGCGCATGCGCCACATCGGCGACGCATCTGCGGCCGATGCGAGACCAGCATGCCCCGGCGTGCCGCGTATTTCTTCGGGGTGCATCTTGTGAGGGCGGCCGCGCGATTTCTTCGCCATGGAAATCGCAGCGGGAATCGGGGCCGCCGAGCGGTTCCGGCCCGGGTCCGGCACCGCCGTTCCCTTCGGGCGCCGGCCATGATCGTAACGAATCCTAAGGCCCGGAAGAGCGCTCCTTCACTGTCTGTAAGCTATTGATATTAAGATCTATTTCGTAAATATGGATGGCGATTAAGGGCTTGTGCTTTTTATGTGACACCCCCCGCAAAAAAGCCGTTTATCCGCCTGAAAAGGCCATTTTTCGGCCTTCCGACACTGGCGTTCGCGGGCCTTTTTGTATTCTCTAGGCCGCGTCAGCTAACCCATAGACCCAAATCGCAGGCGCGATGTTTGTGATGCAGGGGTCGCAAGGAGGGGGACAAACAATGACGTCTATCAAGACTGTACTGCTTGGGTCTGCCGCGAGCATCGTCGCGGTAGGCGCAGCGCAGGCAGCCGATCTTCCGGTGAAGAAGGCTGCGGCGGCTGTGCAGTACGTGGAAGCCTGCCCGGCATACGGGAAGGGCTTCTACAAGCTGCCGGGCACCAACATCTGCGTGAAGTACTTCGGCCTGATGAAATTCATCGGCGGCTGGTGGGATCCGGGTGGCGATGTCGTCCGCGAAAGCCGGCCCGAGCGAGTCATCGAAAAGAAGACGATGGACAAGGTCGGCTGGGAGTGGAGCGTGCGTCCGGGCTGGGATTTCCGTGCCCCGACCGAGTTCGGCACTCTCCGTTCGGTCGTGCAGATCCGTGGCGACGAGCGCAGCGGCATCTTCGAGCGCCGCGGTCTGCGTCTGGCCGGCGGCACCGCGGGCCCGCAGAGCAACGTGGGCGGCACTCATGCGGTGGGCATCTATCGTGGCTACATCGAATGGGCGGGCTTCATCGTCGGCCGCACCGGTTCGCAGTTTGACTACTGGGGCGCTGACGACATGATCAGCTCCTTCGGCGGTTCGCCGCAGTCCGACTCGACGACCACTCTCACTTACGTGTGGTCGCTGCCGGGCGGCGTGCAGGCTACGATCGGCCTCGAAGACACGGAGACCTTCCAGGGGCATGTGCGCAAGGTCAGCGGCATTCAGTCCAACCCGCAACCGTCAATCTCGACGATCAGCGATCAGGGACCGAAGCGCGCTTATGACATCGTCGCCACTCTGAGCACCGAGCAGTCCTGGGGCAGTGCCAAGATTGCCGGCGCGGCTCACCGGATTTCGGTGATCACCAACAGCTTCACCGGTCAGGATTGCACCTACGCTCCTGGCGGCGCGAAGAGCGGAAGCTGCCCGAGCAAGCAGACCTGGGGTTGGGCGGCTCTCGCCGGCATCACCCTCAATCTGCCGCAGCTCGGCAAGGGTGACCAGATCACGATCGAAGGCACCTATGCCAATGGCGCCATTGCTTACGCCGGCGTAAACGGCGGCGGCGATGTCAACCCGGGCAGCGGCGAGCGCGTCGGTCAGTGGACTGGCGGTCTCGTTCGTGCCAACGACTCGGATGCCTTCTTGGTCAATAATGGCGACGGCACCTTCAAGCTGGAGAAGGAAAAGGCCTACAGCATCGTCGGCCAGTTGCGTCACTACTGGACCCCGATGCTGCGGTCGAACCTGGCCGTCGGCAAGACCTGGCTGCGTCCGCCGGATGACATCCACTTCCCGCGCATCACCGCGGGTGGCCTCGGCGATGCCGATGTCCTGGATGTGTCGGCGAACTTGATCTGGGGCAAGAAGCGTGAGACCGCCGAAATCGGCGTGGAAGTCATGTACAAGAAGGTCAATCAAGACCTTCCGACCTCCACCACGATCGCCGGCGGTGGCAATGGCCTTCCCAATGGTATCGATCAGAACCCGAGTGCTTGGGGCGTCGATGCCATCATCCGCCGAGATTGGTAACAATCGCAGCTGGATAGGCTGAGCTAAAGGAGCGGCGTCTTCCTCACGGAAGGCGCCGCTTCTGCTTTGCCGGGTGCCCGCCGGCGATCGGTGAGCGTCCGCGTTGCGGCTTATGGCGCGGATGGACGCGGCCTTCTTGCGTTATCGGCCAATCCATCTATCACTCTCGCCGCTGGCTCCCCATATCGCTGGGACAGCATGCGTTCGGCCGCACGGCCGCATCCGGAGGGCCGATGGCCAAGAAAAAAGCGAACAAACAAAGCGCGCATACCGTCGCGGATCATCTCTACGGCGCCGACCTCGCCCATGTGCATGAAGGCGAAGCCGACCACGACCACGACTGGTTCGACGAGAACGAGCGGCTCGAGGACAATCCGCTCTGGATCCAGGATCATGTGACGCTGCATAGCGTCGGCATCGATATCGGCTCGGCCGGCACCCAGGTGGTGTTCTCGCGCATCAATCTGCGCCGCATGGGCGAGGATCTATCGAGCCGTTATTATGTGGTCTCGCGCGAGACTTTGTTTCAGTCGCCGGTGGCGCTGACGCCGTACCAGAATGAAGAACGCATCGACGAGGCCAAGCTCGGCGCGATCATCGACGACGCCTACAACACGGCAAGAATCCATCCCGACGACATCGACACCGGCGTCGTCATTCTCACCGGCGAGGCGCTGCGGCGGGAGAACGCCGAGGCAATAGCGGGAATATTGGCGGAGCAGGGCGGCGATTTCGTCACTGCCACCGCCGGCCACCACATGGAAGCGATGCTGGCGGCCTATGGCTCGGGCGCGGCGCGCGTCTCGCACGATGAGAACAAGCGCATTCTCAACATCGACATCGGCGGCGGAACCACCAAGCTTGGCCTCGTGGAAAACGGCAAGGTTCTCGTCACGGCGGCCATCCATATCGGCGGCCGGCTGCAGGTGGTCGACGACAACCACCGCATCGTCCGCCTCGATCCGGCGGGTAAGTATCATGCCATGCAGGCGGGATTTTCCTGGAGCGTCGGCGACACCGCCCGCGCCGAAGACATGGACCGGGTGGCGGAAAAAATGGCCGACACGCTGGTCGCCGCGCTGACGGTGCGTCCGATGCCGCATCACGTCGAGCATCTTTATCTGACCGATTCGATCGGCGAGCTGGGCCGCATCGACGGCATCATGTTTTCCGGCGGCGTCGCCGAATATGTCTACGAGCGCGAGACCCGCGACTTCGGCGATATGGGTATGCGGCTCGGGCGCGCCCTGCGCCGCCGCGTGCAAAGCGGCGCGCTGCCCTGGCCGCTGCTGCCTGCCGGCGAATGCATCCGCGCCACCGCGCTGGGCGCTTCCGAATACAGCGTGCAGCTCAGCGGCAATACCAGTTTCATCTCCAGCCCCGGCCAGTTGCTACCGCGGCGCAATCTACAGGTCTTGCAGCCGGCCTTTGCCTGCGAGGAGAAGATCGATTCGCAGAAACTGGCGCAGGCGATCCGTGGCCACTTCACCGCCTTCGACATTCCGATCGATAGCGACAAGGATGTCGCGCTCGCCTTCCGCTGGCAGGGAGCGCCGTCCTACGAGCGCATCGCTGCCTTCGCCGAAGGCATCAGCGAGGCTATGGCGCCGCGGCTCGCCAGACGGCAGCCGCTTTACGTGATGCTCGACGGCGACGTGGCGCAGACGCTCGGCGCGATTTTGCGCGAGGAAAAGCAGGTGCAAAGCGAGATCCTCGCCATCGACGGCGTCGTCCTCTGGGACTTCGACTACATCGATCTCGGCCGCATCCGCATGCCCTCGAATACCGTGCCGGTCACCATCAAATCGCTGGTCTTCAGCGAGGACCCGCGCGCCCCGGGTCCGAAGCAGCGCCTACATCATCACGAGCATGGCGAGCACGGGCATCATCACCACCCCCACGAACCTGGCCATGGCCATACCCACGACCACAGCCATAGCCACGATCCGGCGCCCGCCGGCAAGCGCCGCGGCGGTCATGGTTAGCGTGGAAAAGCGCGGTATCCGCCGGCCCGCGGGGCCTATGGAAATCGGCGGGAGCGCGTGTTAGGTCAATAACATCCAGACAAGCAGACCCGAGGAGAAGAGTATGGCAAAAGACGCCATTGTATCGGACGAACTGGCGCAAAAATTTGCGACGGAAAAAGAGACCCCCTACACGCGCTGGGTCGCCAAGGAAGGGCTCGACATTATTCCGTCGATTTACGTGAAGAATCTCCACACCGTGGAGCTCAAACCTTGGCCGCGGCGCGGCGGCAAGGGCGTCTACATGAACCACGACGCTTCGCGCACCTCCAACGATTGCTATGTCTGCGAAATCCCCCCGGGTGGCAAGCTCGCGCCGCAGCGCCAGCTCTTCGAGGAGATGATCCTCGTGCTCGATGGCCGCGGCTCGACCAGCGTATGGAACGACGCCGGCCAAAAAGTTACCTTTGAATGGAAAGCCGGGGCGCTGTTCGCCATTCCGCTCAATACCTGGCATCAGCACTTCAACGGCTCAGGCCAGGAGCCGGCGCGCTTCGTCGCCGTGACCAATGCCCCGCCGGTCATAAATCTCTACGAGGAGACCGATTTCGTCTTCAATACGAAGCACGATTTCAAGAGCCGGTTTGCCGGCGAACCCGATTATTTCAGCGCCAAGGGCGAGCAGAAGGGCCTTCTCCTGGAGACTAATTTCGTGGCCGACGCGGTGAATCTGCCGCTGATCAGCGCCAAGGAGCGCGGCGCCGGCGGCGGCCATATCCGCTTCAATATGGCCCGCGGCTCGATGAACAGCCACATCTCGCAGTTCCCGACCAGTACCTACAAGAAGGCCCACGCGCACGGACCCGGCGCGCATGTCATCATCCTCAGCGGCGAAGGCTATTCGCTGATGTGGCCGGAAGGCGAAGAGCCGAAGCGCTACGAGTGGCAAGTCGGCACTATGATCGTGCCGCCGAATATGTGGTATCACCAGCACTTCAATACCGGCACGACGCCCGCGCGCTATCTCGCCTTCAAGCACGAGGTGGTTTCGGTTCGTAACGCCCAGGGCGTGCCCAAGGCTTGGATCAGTAAGCGGCTCGGCGGCGACCAGATCGACTACGTCGACGAGAATCCGGTGGTGCGCAAGCTGTTCGCGGAAGCGCTCGCCAAGCACGGCATGAAGCCGAAGATGGACGAGGCCTACGCCTCGGAGAAAGCGGAGCTCGAACAGCTCGCGAAATCCGCCTGACGATCGGCGGTCGAATGACAAGGCCCCGGCGCGAGCCGGGGCCTTTTTTATTCGGCGGGAAGCGCCGGCGGCAGCAATTCCGCCGTGCCGCTTTTGCGGCCTTTGACGCGCCGGCGCAGGTTGTCCAGCATCAGATAGATCACCGGCGTCGTATAGAGCGTCAGGATTTGCGACACGAGGAGACCGCCGATGATGGTCATGCCCAGCGGGCGGCGCAATTCCGTTCCCGGGCCGGTGGCGACCACGAGCGGTACCGCGCCGAGGATGGCCGCCAACGTGGTCATCATGATGGGGCGGAAGCGCGCCAGACAGGCTTCGAACACGGCGCGATCCGGACTGAGACCGCGCCGCCGTTCGCCATCGAGGGCGAAATCCACCAGCATGATGCCGTTCTTCTTCACCAGGCCGATGAGCAGGATGATGCCGATGAAGGCGATGACCGTCAGTTCCACGTTGAACATCCGCAGCGCCAGCAACGCGCCGAGTCCCGCCGACGGCAGCGTCGAGATGATGGTCAGCGGGTGGAGCAGGCTCTCGTAAAGGACACCGAGCACGATGTAGACCGCGAGCAGCGCGGCCATCAGCAGCAACGGCTGCGCGGCGATGGTGCGGCGGTAGTTCTGCGCGTCGCCAGAGAATTCGGTGTGCAGTGTGTCCGGCAGGTGCATTTCCGCCATGGCGTTCTGGATGGCGGCGATGCTCTGCTCCAGCACGATCCCGGCCGCAAGATCGTAGCTGATCGTTACGGATGGAAATTGCCCTTGGTGATTGATGACGAGGGGGGACACGCCGCGTTCGACATGAGCGACGCTCGACAGCGGCACCTGCGCGTTGCTGGCGCCGGGCACGAAGATTTTGCTCATGTCGTTGGGGTCGCGCTGCAGCCGCGGATCGACTTCAAGCACGACGCGGTACTGGTTGCGGCGGCTGTAGATCGTCGCGACCTGCCGCTGCGAGAAAGCGTTATTCAGCGCGCCGTCGATGTCCTGGATACGCACGCCGAGCCGTGATGCGGCGAGGCGGTCGATCACCACGTTGGCCTGCAAGCCGCCCTGGTCGCGGTCGGTATTGACGTCGGCGAGCTCCGGCAGGTCCTGCAGGCGGTCGACGACCTTCGGAACCCAGGCGTTGAGTTCCTCGATGTCCGGGTCCCACAAGGTGAACTGATAGGTCGCGTCGCTCGAGCGGCCGCCGCTGCGCAGGTCCTGCGCCGGAGTCATCGAGGCGCGAAGTCCGGGAATTGCATTCACCTTCTGTCGCAGCCGCCGCGCCACCTCCGCCGTGCTGGCGCCGCGAGTCTCCAGAGGCTTCAGACTGACAAACAACGAGCCTCGGTTGACGGAAGGATTGAAGCCTCCGGATCCCACGGACGATCCTACGCCAGCCACTGCCGGATCGGCCATCACCAACGCGGTGGCGCGCTGTTGCAGCTTGGACATGGCGTCGAAGGAAATATCCGTTGCCGCGCGCGTGTGGCCGTACATCAAGCCGGTATCGTCCTGCGGGAAATAGCCCTTGGGAACCCGGATATAAAGCGTCACGGTCAGCACGATGGTCGTTAGGAAAAGCAGCAGCACCAGGCCTCGGTAATGCAACACGAATTGCAGGCTTTGAGCGTAGCCACGAATCAGCCGCGACATGAAAAATTCCATGCCGCGATCGAGCCGGGACGCGGTTTTGCTGGGTGCGGCGCGCACGAAATGCGCGCAGATCATCGGCGTGACCGACAGCGAAATCATCGTCGAAATGGCGATGGCGAAGGTCAGGGTGACGGAAAATTCGCGGAAAAAGCGGCCAACGATGCCGCCCATGAAGAGCAGCGGGATGAAGGCGGCAAACAGCGAAATGCTGATCGACACGACGGTAAAGCCGATTTGACGCGCCCCCGCCAGCGCCGCCCGTAGCGGCGAGTAGCCGCGCTCGAGATTCCGGAACATATTTTCGATCATGACAATGGCGTCGTCGACCACGAAGCCCACGGAAACCGCGAGCGCCATCAAAGAGATATTGTCGAGCGAGAAACCGGCCGCCCACATCGCCGCGCAGGTGCCGGCCAGCGACAGCGGCACGGTAACACCGGCCGCCGTGGTGGCCGCGGCGCGCCGCAGAAACACGAAGACCACGATCATCACCAGCACCACGGTGGCGCCGAGCGCGAATTGCATGTGCTGGATGCCGGAGCGGATGGTCTGGCTGCGGTCGGACAACACGGATATCTGAATGTCGGCCGGAATCCAGCGCTTCAGCTCCGGCAGCAGGTCTCGGATTCGCTGCACGGTCTCGACCACGTTCGCCGCCGACTCCTTGGTGATAATGAGCAGCACCGCCGGCTGCGCGTTGAACCAGCTCGCGGAACGGCTGTTGCGCACGCCCTGCTCGATCTTCGCCACGTCCGACAGGCGGATGACGTTTCCATTCACCGTCTTGACGACGATCGGATTGTAGTCCTTCGCATTCTGAAGCTGGCTATTGATGGCGATTACCTCGGCCTGCGCGGCGCCGTCGAAGGCGCCGAGGGGTCCCAACGCGTTGGCGCCCGAGATGGCGGTGCGCACCTGCTCCATGCTGACGCCGGCGGAGGCGAGTGCGGCGGGATTGACCTGCACGCGAATAGCGGGCTGCTCGGCGCCGCTGACAGTGACGTCGCCGACGCCTTCCACCTGGGAGATGCGTTGCGCGATGATGCTGTCGGCGATGTCGTACATCGCGCTTGGCGCGATGGTCTTCGATGTCATCGCCAGGATCAATACCGGCGCTGCGGCTGGGTTATACTTACGGAAGCTCGGTAACGTGGGAAGGTCGCCGGGCAGATCGCTCAACGCGGCGTTCAATGCTGCCTGCACGTCGCGGGCGGCGCCGTCGACGTTACGGTTGAGGTCGAATTGCGCAACGATGCGGCTCGACCCGAGAGAATTGCGCGAGGTGAGCTCGTTTACGCCGGAAATCTCTGAAATCCGCCGTTCGATCGGGGCCGCGACCGTCGCCGCCATCGTCGCGGGATCGGCGCCCGGGCGGCTCGCGGAGACGCTGATCGTCGGCAGATCGACGGTCGGCAGGCTGGAAACCGGGAGAAAGCGGTAGGCGACGGCGCCGGCGAGAAAGATGCCGACGGCAAGCAAGGTCGTGGCAATCGGCCGGCGGATGAAGGGTCGTGAGATATTCATCGCCTACTCCGCAGGCTCTCGGGGCAGAACCTTGCCGGGGCGGGCGCGGCGCCGGGGCGCGGCTCGCCGGCTCAACATATCCTTCACGCGGTCCATGCCGAGATAGATCACAGGGGTGGTGTAAAGCGTGAGGAGCTGGCTAAGCAGCAAGCCGCCGACAATCGTAACGCCGAGCGGATTGCGCAACTCCGATCCGGTACCGCTTTCCAGCGCCAGCGGCAGCGCGCCGAACAGCGCCGCCAGCGTGGTCATCATGATCGGCCGGAACCGAAGCAACGCTGCCTGGACGATGGAATCGCGTGGCGACATGCCTTGCTGCCGCTCGGCGTCCAGGGCGAAGTCGATCATCATGATCGCGTTCTTTTTCACGATGCCCATCAGCAGAATGATGCCGATCAGCGCCACCAGCGAAAGATCGTAGCCGAACAGCATGAGCGCCAGCAGCGCGCCAACGCCGGCGGACGGCAGCGTGGAAAGAATCGTCAGCGGGTGGATGAAACTTTCGTAGAGAATCCCAAGCACGATGTAGATGGTGATGACGGCGGCAAGGATGAGCCAAGGCTGTCCGGCGAGCGATTTCTCGAATTCCGCCGAATCGCCGGAATAGCTGCCGATGACCGTGGAAGGCATGTCGATCCGCCGTTCGGCATTGGCGATGGCGCTGACGGCGTGGCTCAAGGATGCGCCCGGCGCCAGATCGAAGCTGATGGTGACCGCGGGAAATTGCTCCTCATGCGCGATGACCAGCGGCGCGGTGGCGTGATGCGTGGTGGCAAAGGCGCTGAGCGGCACCTGAACGCCGCCCGCGCCGTTGACGTAAAGCTTGGACAGCGACGATGGATCTTCCTGATATTGCGGCATCGCTTCGAGAATGACGCGATACTGATTGGCCTGGGCGTAGATCGTCGAAATCTGCCGTTGGCCGAAGGCGTCGTTGAGGACGTCGCTCACTCCTTGCAGCGATACGCCGAGGCGGCCGGCCTTCTCGCGGTCGATATCCACGAACATGCGCAGTCCGCCGTCCTGCGACTCTGTGCCGACATGCTGAAGCACCGGATCGTTGCGCAGCGCACCTGCCAAGCTCCTCGCCCAACGCGTCACCTCGTCACGATTGGTTCCGGTCAGGGTATATTGGAACTGGGCGCGGCTCGCGCGGGTGCTGATTTGAATATCCTGCACCGGCTGAAAATAGACGGTCACGCCGGGAATCGGCGCGACGTCGTTGCGCAGCCGCGCGATCACCTGATTGAGCGAGGCGCTTCGCTGGTTGCGCGAGCGCAGCGTGATCTGCGTGTGCGCGACGTTTGGCGTCGAATTCGTCGTGCTGCTGCCGACGATTGAGACGAGGCCGGTGACGTCGGGATCCTCGCGCAGCGCCGTTTCGACTTTTTTCTGCAGGTCTTGCATTTGGGTGAAGGAAACCTGCGGCCCCGCCTCGATCGCCGCGGTGATGAGGCTGGTATCCTGCAACGGCAAAAACCCTTTTGGGATAAAGACATACAGCAGAATCGTGGCCGCCAGCGTCGCCGCGGTGACGATCAGGGTCGGGGTCTGTCGCCGCAGCACCCATTCAAGGCTCTGCCGGTAGCTGTCGACCGCCCAATCGACGAGCCGGCTGAAATTGCGCGAGAGCGGCCCGCCAATGTGCTCGGTCTGCTGGCGGAGGATGCGGCTGCACATCATCGGCGTCAGCGTCAGCGATACGATTGCGGAAACGACCACGGCGATGCTCAAGGTCAACGCGAATTCGCGGAACATGCGGCCAACGAGTCCGGTCATGAACAGGAGCGGAATGAAGACCGCGATCAACGACATGGTCAGAGAAATCACCGTGAAGCCGATTTCGCTGGCGCCGCGCAGCGCCGCGCGCATCGGCGTTTCGCCGCGCTCCATGTGGCGGACGATGTTCTCGATCATCACGATCGCGTCGTCGATCACGAAGCCGGTGCCGATGGTGAGCGCCATCAGCGACAGATTGTCCAGGCTGAAGCCGCAGAACCACATCACGCCGAAAGTGGCGACCAGCGACAGCGGCAGGGCAACGCCGGCGATGATTGTCGCCCGGATCGTGCGCAGGAATAGGAAGACCACGAGCACGACCAGCAACACGCTGAGGATGAGCGTGAACTGCACGTCGTGAATAGAGGCCCGTATCGTTTCCGTTCGGTCGTGCACTACTGCGAGCGAGACCCCAGCCGGCATCGAGCGCCGCAATTTGGGCAGCTCGGCGCTGACGCGCTGGACCGTTTGGATCACGTTCGCGCCTGGTTGCCGCTGCACGTCGACGATCACGGCCGGCTTGCTCTGATACCAGCCGCTGATCTTGGCATTCTCCAAGCCGTCCACGACATTGGCCACATCGCGCAGCAGCACCGGTGCGCCGTTGCGATAGGCTACAACGATGGAGCGATAGGCCTCCGCGTTGTCGATCTGATCGTTGGCGGCAATGGTGTAGGATTGATGCGCGCCATCGAGCGACCCCTTCGGTCCGGCGACATTGGCACCGACGATGGTGGTGCGCAGATCGTCCAGTCCGATGCCGTAGTTGGCAAGGCGCGACAAATCGGCCTGGATACGTACCGCCGGCCGGATGCCGCCCTCGACCGATACGTGGCCGACCCCACTGACTTCGCTCAATCGCTGCGCGATCAGCGTATCGGCAAGGTCGCTTAGTTGCCGGAGCGAGGCGGTATCCGAGGTCAGTGCCAAAGTAATGATGGGCGCGTCGGCCGGATTCACCTTCGAATAGGTCGGCGGATACGGCAGGTTGCGCGGCAAGGTCGAGCCGGCAGCATTAATCGCGGCCTGCACGTCCTGCGCCGCGGCATCGATGTCGCGATTGAGATCGAACTGCAAGGTGATCTGGCTGAGCCCGTAAGAGCTCGTCGAGGTCATGGTCGAGAGCGAAGGAATGCGGCCGAATTGCCGCTCGAGCGAAGCCGTGATCAGCGACTCCGTCGTGTCCGGGCTGGCGCCGGGCAACTGCGTTGTCACCTGGATGGTGGGAAAGTCGACTTGCGGCAGCGAGGCGACGGGAAGAAGCCAGTATCCCAGGGTGCCGCCCAGCATGACGGCAATGCCGAGCAAGGATGTCGCGATCGGCCGATGAATAAACGGCGATGAAACGCTCATTGTCCGGAGCCTGAAGCCGCCCCCGCGCTTGAACGGCGCTGCCGCGTACCGCGTCCTGTATCGTTCGGCCGGTTGCCGGCGCGGCCGCGATCCGCCCCCGATATCGCCGCGGGATCCTGCGCCGGCACCTCGCCGGCCGAGGGCGCGCCGGCACCGCCGTTCTGCCCAGCGCTCACCCGCACCCGCGTTCCTTCGGCGAGTTGCGCGAAGCCGGTGGTCACCACGTCGTTGCCGGCCTGCACGCCGCTGGCAATCACCGCTTGCGTGTCGTTCTGCTGGCTGACCGTGACCGGATGGATGGTTACGTGGTCGCCGTCCACGACAAACACGAAGGGACCATTGGGCCCGCGTTGCACCGCCGCCGTGGGCACCACCACGACCTGCTTCAGCGTGTCGATCAGCATGCGGACATTGACGAATTGCCCGGGCCAGAGTTGCAGACCGGAATTGGGAAATTCGGCCTTCAGCTTCACCGTTCCGGTCGTCGGATCGACCTGATTGTCGACCACCTGCAAGACGCCTTCGTCGGTCGGCTGGTTATTTGAACCGAGCGCATCGACGCGCAGCGGATGCTGCGCGAAGGCGAGGTTCACGCGCGCCACATCCTGCTGCGGCAGGTTGAAGAGCACCGAAATCGGCTTGATCTGCGTGAGCACGACGATGCCGTTCGTATCCGTGGTATGCACGATATTGCCTTCGTCGACCTGACGGATGCCGGTGCGGCCGCTGATCGGCGCTGTGATGGTGGTGTAGGACAACACCGCGCGCGCATTGTCGATCGCCGCCTGATCGGCCTGCACCTGCGCCTGCAATTGCGTGACCATGGCCTGTTGGGTATCGGCCTGCTGCTTGGTGATCGAGTTGCTCGCGGCCAGGCGCTGGTAGCGCTCGAGATCGAGCTTGGCATTGCCGAGCTGCGCCTCATCCTGCGCTTTCTTGGCGATGGCCTGGTCGAGTTGCGCCTGGTAGGTGGTCGGATCGATGCGGGCGAGCACGTAGCCCTTCGGCACGTCCTGGCCTTCCTTGAAATTGATGCTGATGAGCTTTCCTTCGACCTGCGGGCGCACCGTCACGGTATTGAGCGCCTTGGCGGTGCCGACGCCGTCGAGATAGACCGGAACATCGGCAAGCCGCGCTTTCTCCGCGAGCACGGGAATCGGGCCCCCGGTGCCGCCGCCGCCCCGCGAGCCGCGCACCTGTTCCTGCACACGCTGCTGCGGCATCAGGATCAGCGCCGCGGCGCCGAAGATGATGAGCGCGGCAACGGCCACGGCAAGAGCGCGGCGGTTGTTGCTGATCTTGCCGAGTGAAATATCAATAAGCCGGCGATTATCGCTCATGATGCATTGGCGGTCGTCACAACCGCCGGATTTTCCCAGCCGCCGCCCAATACCTGGAACAAACCTACGATCGCTTGCAGATGGGCAAGGCGCGCCTGCGCCAGGCCATCCTCCGCCTGGAAAAGACTTTGCTGGGTACTAAGCAAAGTCACGAGGTCGATCGTGCCCTCGCGCAAACGGGTTTCGGAAAGCTGGAAAGCCCGCCGCGAACTGTTGACGACATCGCGCTGCAACTGTTCGCGGCGGGCGGTTTGCCGCACGGCAACCAGCGCATTGTCCACGTCGGTGAAGCCGGAAACGATGGATTTGCGGTAGAGTTCCAGCAGCTCCGCTTGCCGGCCGCGCTCCAGATCCAGATTGCCCTGCAGCCGGCCGCCGTCGAAGATCGGCTGCACCAGACCGGCGGCAACGGTGTAGAACGCCGATTCCGGCCGGAACAGCATGTTGAGCGCGCGACTTTCGTAGCCGCCTTCGCCGGTCAGCGTGATGCTCGGGAAGAAGGCCGCCCGTGCCGCATAAACATTGGCGTTGGCGGCGGCGAGCTGCGCTTCGGCTTCCGCGATGTCGGGGCGGCGGAGCAATAGATCCGATGGCAGGCCGGGCGTGACTCGGGGAATGCGGATCTGCGACATGCTGCCGCCGCGCACGCGGAAGGACTCCGGCGTGCGTCCTAAAAGCAGCGCGAGCGAATTTGTGCTCTGGCGCAATGCCTGTTCGAGTTCCGGCACAGCCGCTCGCTGCTGCGCCAGAACGCTTTCCTGTTGGGCCACGTCGAGCGCCGAAGCGGTGCCGACTTGCAGCCGCTGGCGAATAAGTTCGAGAATTCGGTCGGCGCTCTCAGCGTTGCGGCGGGCGACGTTCAGCCGGTCTTGCGCCGCCAGTACCTGAAAATAAGTATTTGCCACCGACGCTATGGCAGTGAGGCGAACCACGTCATGATCGTAGCGGCTGGCGACCGCGCTGCTTTCCGCCGCCTGCAACGTCGCCAGATTCTTGCCCCAGAAATCGATTTCGTAGCTCGCGCTGAGCGAAGCGGAATAGCTCACCCGTTCTGAAGGTGCGCTCGATGCGCTTGTCGTCGTCGCCGTACCGGCGGCGCCGCTCGAGCTCGACAACGTCTTGGAAGAGCGGCTGCGTGTGGCGTCGCCGTGAAGGTCGATGCTTGGCAGCAGCGGCGCACCGGCGGCACGGGCTTGCGCGTCGGCTTGGAGGATGCGGCCGACGGCGGCCCGAATGTCGAAATTTCCCGCTTCCGCCTCTGCGATGAAGCCGGTGAGCTCGCGCGACCGGAAGCCTTTCCACCACTGCGCCGTTGGCGTCGCCGCATAAGGGGCGCGGCCGTCTTCCCGGTAGGCCGCGGGGATTGCGACGCCCAGTTCCGGCGTTTCGGCAGTCAGCATGCAGCCCGAGAGCAGTTGCACGAGTCCGATGCTCCAGAGAATCGAAAGCGCTGGTCCAAATCCAGCCACTTCAATACGCCGCGCCCGACTTCCCCACCGCCAACGCATACGCATGCTCTCTCGAACCAAACGCGGACTTACGCCGGTTTGTAGCCCCCACTTTCGCGGAACACACCTAGCAGCCGGCAAGCTGCGCAGCGGGATGTCGTCCCTCGAAAGCAGCCGAGCGCACAAGTGAAATCTTGGTCATTATTAGCCGCGCTCGACCGCGCGGTATCACCGACCCGTGACAATAGCTGAACATCGGTGCTCCCAGAAGCTTCGCTCGTAGTAATCATTACCACGACAGTAGATAATTCAGCATAAATATTCTTTTTAGGGCGCTATTATTGTATCTCAAAAGAAAATCATTCTATAAAGCTGACCTCCGGGTCCCGCATGTGGCCGAAAGACAATGACCGCGTGAAAAATGGCCTTCTATCCAATTCCTAACACCGCTCCGTTCGGCGAAGAGGAAATCGAAATTCTCAATCGCGTTGTGGGCCCCGCGACCCCCATCCAGCGCGCTTGGCTGGCGGGCTTTCTCTCCGGTCTCGATGCCGCGGCAGCGGGCGGCGCGGTAGCGGGTCTGGCGGTGGCGGCGGCGGCGCAGCCGGCGGCATCGGCGCAAGCCACCGAGCCGCTGACGATCGTCTATGCGACCGAGTCCGGAAATTCCGAGCGGCTGGCCAGCGACATGATGAAGGCCGCGCGCAAAATGGGTTTCAAGCCCACGGTCGTCGACATGGCGGATCTGGAAATGGCGCAGCTTGCCTCGGCAAAGCGCCTCGTCCTCATCGCCGCGACCTGGGGCGAGGGGGATCCTCCTGCGCGCGCCGTGCGCGCCTACAACGAACTGATGGGCGAGAGCGCGCCGCGGCTTGATGGCGTGCAGTTTGGCGTGCTCGCGCTCGGCGACACCGCTTATGCGGATTTCTGCGCGATCGGCAAAAAGCTGGACGCGCGGCTCGAGGCTCTCGGCGGCAAACGCGCCGTCGATCGCGTCGATTGCGATCTCGATTTCGCCGAGCCGGCGGCAACGTGGATCGACGCCGCCTTGAAAGCTTTGGCGCCAGAGGACATCGAGCGCAGCCGCGTCATCGCCGTCGATTTCAGCGCCAAAGCCGCGCCAGCGGCGGAACTCGGCCCCGTTGAAGCCGAAGTCACGGAGATGATCGATCTCAATTCGTCGCAGTCGGATAAAGAAACCTATCACGTGGAGCTCGGCTTCGCGGGCGCGGCACCGGCCTATAAACCCGGCGATTCTCTCGACGTCTACGCCGAGAACGACCCGGCTTACGTCGACGATCTTCTCAAGGCCACGGGGCTGGCAGGTGACGATGGCTTGCGCGGCGAGCTGATAAAGAGCCGCGATGTCACCACGCTGTCGCTGAAGACGATAGAGACTTACGCCGCGGAGACCGGGCATCGTTACGTAAATGAGCTGCTCGAATCCGGTGGTGGGCGCGATTGGACCGTGGGACGCCAGCTCATCGATCTCGTGCAGTATTTCCCGGTCACGCTGACCGCCGATCACTTGCGCAAGCTGACGCGACCTTTGACGCCGCGCGCCTATTCGATTGCCTCGTCGCGGCGGGAAGTCGGCGACGAAGCACACCTTCTGATCTCCGCGGTGCGCTACGAAAGCTTCGGGCGCGCACGCAAGGGCGTTGCCTCGTGCCATATCGCCGACCGGGTGAAGAAGGGCCAGCGCCTGCAGGTGAAGCTGCGCCCCAACAAACATTTCGCGCTGCCGGCGCCGGACCAGGACATCATCATGGTGGGGCCGGGCACCGGCATCGCGCCGTTCCGCGCCTTCGTGCAGGAGCGCCGCGCCACCGGCGCGAGCGGCCGCTCCTGGCTGTTCTTCGGCGACCGCCATTTCACCCACGATTTTCTCTACCAACTGGAATGGCAGGAGGCGCTGAAGGACGGTTCGCTGACGCGCATGGACATCGCCTTCTCCCGCGACACCCCGGAAAAGATCTACGTCCAGCATCGGCTGTGGGAGAAACGGCGCGACGTGGTCGATTGGCTCGACAACGGCGCCTACTTCTATGTCTGCGGCGACGCCAAGCATATGGCCAAGGACGTGCGCGCGGCATTGGTGCGCGCCTATGCCGACGTCAAAAATCTTGCCGCGGAAGCGGCGGAAAAAGCCGTAAGCGACCTCGACCGCGGCCATCGCTACCTGCAGGATACCTATTAAGGTGCTCAACCTCCGCTGGAGCGGGGGAGGCGGGCTCCGAACCTGCGGCAAAACAGACAGGTTAGATCAATCCACGCGCGGGCTCGCATTGCCCGCCGATGCCAACCGCGAAGGGGATGGGATAAGGACCGCAAATGGCTGACGAACTTTCGCGTAACGAACGCCTCAAGGAAGCGAGCGAATATCTGCGCGGCACGCTGGCGGAGGGCCTGCGCGAGGAAATCACCGGCGCGATCATTGAAGACGACCAGCAGCTCGTGAAATTCCACGGCATGTATCTGCAGGATGATCGCGACCTGCGCTCTGAGCGCACAAAGAAGAAGATGGAGAAGGCTTTTGCCTTCATGGTGCGCGTGCGTATCCCCGGCGGCGTTTGCACCCCGGAGCAATTCCTGAAGCTGCGCCACGTCGCCACCGCCTACGGCAACGGCAGCATGCGGCTGACAACGCGGCAGACCTTCCAACTGCATGGCATCATCAAGTCGAATCTGAAATCCACCATGCGTCAGATCGACGACGCGCTGCTCACCACCATTGCCGCATGCGGCGACGTTAACCGCAATGTCATGTGCAACCCCAATCCGCATCAATCGCGCGCGCATGCCACGGCTTACGCCACGGCTAAGGCGATCTCTGATCACCTCCTGCCGCGCACGCCGGCCTATCGGGAAATCTGGCTCGACGGCGAGCGCATCGCCGGCGGCGAAGAGGAAGTGGTGGAACCGATCTACGGCAAGACCTATCTGCCGCGGAAATTCAAGATCGTGGTCGCCGTGCCGCCGTCGAACGACGTTGACGTTTTCGCGCACGATCTCGGCTTCATTGCCATTCTCGACAAGAAGAACGAGATCGTGGGCTACAATGTCACCGTCGGCGGCGGCATGGGCATGACCCATGGCGAGCCGGCGACCTATCCGCGCATCGCCGACGTCATGGGCTTCTGCAAGCTGGACGAAGCCGTCGCCGTGGCGGAAGCGGTCGTCACCGTGCAACGTGACTGGGGCGACCGTGTCGATCGCAAGCATGCCCGCCTCAAATACACGATTGAAGATCGCGGCCTCGATGCCTTCCGTGCCGAGGTGGAAAAGCGCAGCGGCGTCACACTGGCCAAGGCCAAGCCGTTCAAGTTCGATTCAACGGGCGATCAGTTCGGTTGGGTCGACGGCGAGGATTTCAAAAGCCATCTGACGCTTTTCGTGCAGAACGGCCGGCTACGCGATTTCCCGGGCGGCCCGCAATGGCTGACCGGGCTGACCCGGATCGCGGAAGTGCATGACGGCGATTTCCGCCTTACGCCCAATCAGAACATCATCATCGCCAATGTCGCGCCCGCGAAGCGTCCGGCCATCAGCGCCTTGGTCGATCAATACAAGCTCACCGCGGATGCCTCGCCGGTGCGCCGCAATTCCATGGCTTGCGTCGCGCTACCCACCTGCGGCCTGGCCTTGGCGGAAAGCGAGCGCTATCTGCCCGATCTCGTCACCGAGCTGGAGGAGCGCCTGGCCTCGCACGGCCTTTACGATGACGAGATCATTGTCCGCATGACCGGATGCCCGAACGGATGCGCGCGGCCCTATCTCGCTGAGATCGGACTCGTGGGAAAGGGTCCCGGCAAATACAATCTTTATCTCGGCGCCGCCTATGACGGCTCGCGGCTCAACAAGCTGTACGCCGAGAACCTCGATCACAAGGGCATCTTGGATGCGCTCGATCCGCTCTTCGCCGCCTACCAAAGCGAGCGGAAGCCGGGCGAGCATTTCGGCGATTTCGTCATTCGCGCCGGCTTTGTCGACGCCACCACGAATGGCGCCGATTTCCATAAAAGCAGCGGCAATCGCAGACGCGGCTGACGCAGAAATGGGCATTTCTTCGATTGCACAGATTTTGCTGTGCAAGCTGCCCAAAGCGATGGCGCAAGAGGCCACGGCCGCCAAATTTCTCCCGTAAATTCAATGCGTTACGGCTTGGCATGGCTCTTGCTGCTGCGCAGCAAGGGCGGCCGAAACCTTTGTCGGGCCTGCATTGGAAGGAGTCGAAGATGGACTACGTAAAGCCAGTCGATGTTGCTGCATCCATGGTGGACACAGGCCGACGTAAATTGGCGCTGTCTCCCACCGATCTCGTTATTCGTGGCGGGCTTGCCGGCGCCATTCTGGCGGCGGCCACCAGCCTCGCCATTACCGGTACCGTGCAGACCGGGCAGCCGTTGGTAGGCGCGCTGATCTTCCCCGTCGGCTTGATTCTGATCGTGCTGCTCGGCCTCGATCTGGTCACCGGCAGCTTCGGCCTGGTGCCACTGCCCTGGTTGGAAAGGGACGCCAGCGCGCCAAGCCTGCTTGGCAACTTTGCCTGGGTGTTCCTCGGCAACATGATCGGCAGCGTCGTCTATGGTGGATTACTGGCGATCGCGCTCACCAATTTCGGCACGGCGGCACCCGCCGGCGTCGCCGCCAAGATCATTGCCATCGCAGAGGCCAAGACCACCGGCTACGAGGCGCTCGGCTTTGCCGGCATGGTGACGGTCTTCGTCAAGGCAATCCTGTGCAACTGGATGGTCTGCCTCGCCATCGTCGCGGCCATGACCACTTCATCGACCATTGGCAAGATCGCCTGCGCCTATATGCCGGTGTTCATCTTCTTCGCTCAAGGATTTGAACATACCGTGGTCAACATGTTCCTCATCCCAATCGGCATGATGATAGGCGCCAAGATCACGGTAGGAGAATGGTGGCTGTGGAACCAGATCCCGGTCACGCTTGGCAATCTGGTCGGCGGCTTCATCTTTACCGGGCTTGCGATCTACATCACGCACAGACCGCGCTCCGCTTCGGCACCCGCACCGCTGGGAGCGCCGGCGCAGGTGCCTGCGGAATGACGACGGTGGCGGGGGGCAAGATCGAGCTTTCGCGCGAGCCGGCAAGCGGAGATTTCGAACCCGAGCAGAAGCGCTATCTGGAAGGGTTCGTCGCCGGCTTGCAGATCGCCACGACGGCGCGGGGTCTTGCGCAAGCCGGTAACGTAGCGGCGGCACCTCGCTCCGCCGCCGCCGTGGCGTCCGAACCGACGGGTCCGGATGCCGCGGCGCTGCGGGCGCAGGATCGCGTATTGGCCGCCGGCGGCAAGCTGTCGGACCCGGAAAAATTCAAGCGCGAACTGCATCCCTTCGATGCCTATGAACGGCTCAAGGAGCAAGCGGCAAAAGGCGAATATCCGAAGCCGCCGGATAATTTCCGCTGGCGCTTCTTCGGCCTGTTCTACGTGGCGCCGAACCAGAATTCCTATATGTGCCGCCTGCGGATTCCCAATGGCATCCTCAAGGCCACGCAATTCGCCGGCCTTGCCGATCTCGCCGAGCGCTATGGCGGCGGCTATGCCCATGTGACCACGCGCGCGAATCTTCAGATTCGCGAAATCGAAGCCAAGAATGCCGTCGCAATGATCGAGGCGGTACAGGACTTGGGCCTGTGCTCGCGCGGCTCCGGCGCCGACAATATCCGCAATGTCACCGGCACGCCGACAGCCGGCATTGACCCGCAAGAATTGATCGACACGAGGCCCCATGCGCGTGAGTGGCACTTCCACATCCTCAATGACCGCTCGCTCTACGGCCTGCCGCGCAAGTTCAATGTCGCCTTCGACGGCGCCGGCATCGTGCCGGTGCTGGAGGACACAAATGACATCGGCTTCCAGGCGGTGCAGGTCAATGACGGCTTTGGACTCGCGCCCGGCATCTGGTTCCGGCTCTGCCTCGGCGGCCTTACCGGGCATAAGGATTTCGCGCGCGATACCGGCGTGCTGGTGAGGCCGGCCGACGCTTGCAGGGTCGCGGACGCGGTGGTGCGCGTCTTCATCGATCACGGCGACCGCAGCGATCGTACCAAGGCGCGGCTCAAATATGTGCTCGACAAGCTGGGCGTCGAGACGGTGCTCACGCTCATGGAGGAGAAGCTCGGCCGCAAGCTCGACCGCGCCGTGCCCGGCGCGCTGGCGCCGCGCCTGCCATTCGACCGCACCGCCCATATCGGCATCCACGCGCAGAAGCAGGACGGCCTGCATTGGATCGGCGTATGGGTGCCGGTCGGCCGCCTGACCGCCGCGCAGATGCGCGGCCTTGCCGGCATCGCATGCGACCTCGGCGATGGCGACATCAGGCTCACGGTCTGGCAGAACCTGCTGATCTCCGGCATTCCGACGGAAAAGCTGAAAGCCGCACAAGAAAGAATCGAGACGCTCGGCCTGGCAATCGAAGCCAATCCGATCCGCGCCGGGCTGGTCGCCTGTACCGGCAATACCGGATGCAAGTTCGCCGCTTCCGACACCAAGCGCCACGCCGAGGAAATCGCGCGCTGGTGCGAGACGCGGGTCGCGCTCGACTCGCCGGTCAATATCCATCTCACCGGCTGCCATCACTCCTGCGCGCAGCATTTTGTCAGCGAAATCGGCCTGCTCGCCTGCAAGGTGCAGGAGAGTGAGAAGGCCGATCCGGTCGAGGGCTATCACGTGCTGATCGGCGGCGGCTTCGGCCCGTACGCCGCGCTCGGGCGCGAGCTTTATCGCAACGTCAAGGCGGAAGATGTGCCGTACATGGTCGAGCGCATCCTCAAGGCCTATCTCGCGCATCGTGCTTCCGCCGATGAGAGCTTCAGCGCCTTCGCCCGCCGCCACGACATCGACACGCTGAAGGCGTTCGTAGCGGAGGAGGCAGCCGCATGAGCGTTACGCAGAGCCCGCCGATTCCATCGTTCCTTCCGGAATCCGCGCCCTTCACCTCGGAGCAGCGCGCGTGGCTTGACGGCTTGTTCGCCGGCGTGTTTGGGCTCGAAGGCGGGGTGACGGCGTTGTCCAGGGAGGACGTGGCGAAGCTATTGCCCGGCCTCGTCGATGCTCCGTCGGAGGCTCCAGCGGAAACCGAAAGCGACGCGCCCTGGCATGATCCCGCCACTCCATTACCCGAGCGCATGAAGCTCGCCGAAGGCCGCCCGTTGCCGCGGCGCATGATGGCGGCGATGGCGCAACAGGACTGCGGCCAGTGCGGCTACAACTGCAAAGATTATGCTGACGCGCTGTTCGAAAAAAAAGAGAAGCGCCTGAATCTGTGCGTGCCCGGCGGCAAGGACACCGCCCGTATGCTCAAGCAGCTCTACCGGGAGCTGGAAATCGGCGTGCCCGTGGCCAAGGCCGACGCGTCCACTGAGGCCGCCGAAGCCACCGAGCCCGCACTGCTATCGCCGCGCGGGCGTTCGCGCGACAATCCCGTCGCCGCCACGCTGCTGTCGCGCCGCCGCCTCAACAAGCCGGGATCGGAAAAAGAAACCTGGCACGTCGAAATCGATCTTGCCGGCGCCGGCCTCGATTACACGGTGGGCGACAGCCTCGGCGTTTTTCCCGCCAATGACGGCGCCCTGGTCGACGCGGTGATCAAGGCGCTCGAGGCGCCGCCGGATTTTCCCATCGGCGGGCGCACCTTGCGCGACGTGCTGTGCGAGGGCGTCTCGCTGGCGCCGGCGCCGGACATGCTATTTCAATTGATTTCCTATCTGACCGGGGGCGAGCGGCGGCGGAAGGCCAAGGCCTTGGCGGCGGGGCAGGATCCGGACGGCGATGCCAAGACGCTCGATGTTCTGGCGGCGCTGGAGAAGTTTCCCGGGGTGCGTCCCGATCCGGAGGCCTTCATCGAGTCGCTCGATCCGCTGCAGCCGCGTCTTTACTCGATTGCCTCATCCCCTAAGGTCGATCCGGACCGCGTGGCGCTGACAGTGGATGCAGTGCGTTATCGCGTCGATGGCCGCACGCGGCTCGGTGTGGCCTCGACCTTTCTCACCGACCGCCTCACGCCGGGCGACAAGATTCCGGTCTATGTGCAAAAGGCCCAGCATTTCAGCCTGCCGGCCGATCCCTCGGCGTCGATCATCATGATCGGCCCCGGCACCGGCGTCGCTCCGTTCCGCGCCTTTCTGCATGAGCGCAGGGCGACCAAGGCGACCGGGCGGAACTGGCTGTTCTTCGGACATCAGCGCCGCGACTTCGATTTCTTCTACGAGGACGAGTTCGTGGACATGCGCAAGGCCGGCGTGCTCTCGCGCCTGACGCTCGCCTGGTCGCGCGATGCGGAGGAGAAGATCTATGTTCAGGATCGCATGCGCCACGTCGGGCGCGATCTGTGGTCATGGATTGACGACGACGCCTATATATACGTTTGCGGCGATGCGCAGCGCATGGCCAAGGATGTGGAGCGGGCCTGGGTGGAGATTATCGCCGCGCATGGCCGGAAGAGCATCAACGAAGCCGTCGCTTTCCTGGGGAATTTGAAGAAAAGCGGCCGTTACCAGACTGATGTATATTAGGACCTGCATGAAACGAGGAAGGCTGTGACCGACCGCACACCCATCGAAACCCCTTCTCCGCGCATGAATCCGCTGGCGCGGCTGCCCGTGTTTCTCACGCTTTCCGGACGACGCGTTGTGGTCGCTGGCGGCAGCGCGGCCGCCGCCTGGAAGGCTGAGCTTTTGTCCGCCGCGGGCGCCCAGGTCGATGTCTTTGCCCAGGACCCGAGCGAAGAATTGCTGGCGCTGCTCGAGGATCCGGCCCACGTCATCTGCTTGCACCGCCGGCGCTGGATGGAGACGGATTTTGCCGGGGCCGCGATCGCTGTCGGGGGCTTGGCCGAAGATTCGGAAGCATCAGCCTTCGCCGCCGGGGCGCGCGCCGCCAGCGTGCCCGTCAATGTAATCGACAAACCAGCCTTCTGCGATTTCTCCTTTGGCTCGATCGTCAATCGCTCGCCGCTGGTGATCGGGATTTCCACCGACGGCGCCGCGCCGGTTTTTGCCCAGGCGATCCGCGCCAAGCTGGAAGCGCTGATCCCGAGCGGCTTCGCCGCTTGGGCGCAGGCCGCCCGCGCGTGGCGCGACAAAGTGAAAAGCTCGGGGATGAGCTTTGCCGGCCGCCGCCGCTTCTGGCAGCTCTTCACGCGCTTCGCTGTCACGCATCCCAATCAGGATCCCACCGCCGCCGATTTCGATCGCATCCTCACCCAGGCGCAAAGCGAAGGCGCGGCGGCCGAAGCCGGCTGCGTCACCCTGGTCGGCGCCGGGCCGGGCGATCCGGAGCTGCTGACGCTGCGGGCCGTGCGCGCGCTGCAATCCGCCGACGTCATCCTGATCGACGACCTGGTCTCGGCCGAAGTTCTCGATTTCGCCCGCCGCGAGGCGAAGAAGATGCTGGTGGGGAAGACGGGTTATGGCCCGGCCTGCAAGCAGGATGAGATCAACGCGCTGATGATCTCGCTGGCGCGCACGGGCAAGCGCGTGGTGCGGCTGAAGGGCGGCGACCCGATGATCTTCGGCCGTGGCGGCGAGGAAGTGATCGCCTGCCGCAAAGCCGGCATCGCTGTCGAGGTGGTGCCGGGCATCACTGCGGCTCAGGGGGCGGCCAGCCGACTCGGGATTTCCTTGACGCATCGGAAGCATGCACGCAGGGTGCAATACGTCACAGGCCATAGTGCGAAAGGGCAGCTCCCGGCCGATCTCGACTGGAAGAGCTTGGCCGATCCATCCGTGACCACCGCGGTCTATATGCCGCTGCGTACCCTTGGCGAACTCGTGAGCCGCGCGGCCGCGGCCGGACTTGATCCGTCGACCCCGGCGATAGCGGTGGCCCGGGCCACGCGGCCGGATGAGCAGATCATCGCCGCGACTATTGGCGAGTTGCCGGAGCGCCTGTCGCGCGACGCGCCAAGCGGCCCGGTACTCGTCTTGATCGGCCGGGTACTCGCTGAACGTGCCGATATCGGCGTGGCCGATTGGCTCGGTGGGCGCCGCGCCAGGGAGGGTTAAAAATAGCGATCGAAGTGTTGCTGCTCGAGCGGCACGCCGGCAAGCCGCAGCACGTCGGCCATGGCATTCACCATGGGCGGCGGTCCCGCGAAATACCATTCGAACTCGGGCATGCGCCCGGCATGGGTTTGCGACACCACCTCGTGAATAAGGCCGAAGCGGCCCGACCATTCGCCGCGCTCATTCAGCCCGGGCTCCGAAATCGCCGGATGAAACTCGATCGTTTTGCCCCAGCCGGGTAATTTGCTGAGCGCTTCTTCGCCGCAAATGTCGCGGGGCGCGCGGCCGCCCATGAAGAAATAGAGCTTGCGACCCTTCATTTTTGGCGACGCCGCCATGCCGCGGGCGATCGACAGCATCGGCGAAATGCCGGAGCCGCCGGCAACGCAGACGACCTCACGCGGCGAATCCTCGCGCAAATAGGCATGGCCGTAAGGACCATCGATGTGTACGGTGTCGCCCGGCTTCATTTTCTCGAAAAGCACGGTAGTCGCGGCGCCGCCGGGCTTTTTGCGGATTTGGAATTCCCAATCCGTGCTCGGTTCATTGGCGATATTGCTCATCGAATAGCCGCGTGGCGAAGGCACGCCTTCGATGTAAATCTGGGCGTATTGCCCGGGCAAAAAGGCTTGCGGCTCGGCGGAGCGGAACTTGAATTCGGAAATGTCGTGGGTGATCGGCGTGGCGCTGACCAGCGTGTATGCTTGCCGCCTTGGCTTGACCTTGGGAATATACATATCCTCCAGCCGCACGCCGCGGATGACGACGTCGCCTTTGGGGCGCGATTGGCAGGCGAGCCGCCGGCCGCGCTTGCGGTCGCGCTCGGTTATGACCGGCGCGTCGGGATATAGATTCTCCACCTCGCCTTCGACGAGCTCGAAGCGGCAGGTGCCGCAGCCCCCCGCGTTGCACTCATAAGGCATGCCAAAGCCGGCCTTCAGCCCTGAACGCGTGATGGTATCCATGCCGTCGCACGGAAAATGGACATCGCTGTTCTCGATACGCACCTCGCCCGCATGTGCGGCGCCTTGCACTGAATTCTGTCCTGCCATCGAAACTCCAATTGCTTGCGAAAACGGCAGTTATATAGGATAGCGGCGCAAGTCCAAGCCCCCGCCCGAGATTAGCTTTCAAGGACAATTCGATGACGAAGCTGGAAGCCGCCATAGACGAGCTGGTGACCGCCAACCGCATTCTGGCCCGCGAAGGGGTCGTGGATTCCTTCGGCCACCCCAGCATCCGCCATCCCGACCGGCCGGACCGCTTCCTGCTGTCGCGCGCCCGGGCACCCGACCTGATCGAGGCCGAAGACATCATGGAATTCACCTTTAACGGCGACCCGGTCGAGGGGGGCGACAAGAAGCCCTACCTCGAGCGCTTCATTCATGCGGCGATTTATGATGCGCGCCCCGAGGTGAACGCCGTCATTCATAATCACAGCCCGAGCGTGCTGCCCTTCAGCGTCACGAAAAAGAGCAGGCTGCGTCCACTGCATCACGTCTGCGCCTGCATGGGGCACGAGGTTCCGACCTGGGATTCACAGACTGAATTTGGCGATACGTCGTTGCTGGTGGCGACGCTGGAGATGGGTCGCGACTTGGCGAAGTTCCTCGGCCCGAAGCCGGCGGCGCTGATGCGCGGCCACGGCTGCGTCGTCGTCGGCAAGGATATTCGCGAGGCGGTTTACATCGCCTGCTATCTCGAGCTTGCGGCCAAGCTGCAGATGCAGGCCATGGATCTCGGCGAGGTCACTTACCTGACACCCGGCGAAGTGGATCTCATCATCCGCCGCACTGGCCCCTATTCGTTCAACCGCGCTTGGGAAAACTGGTGTCGGCGGGCCGGGCGCGTCATGCTGGAGCGGCCGGACGAAGTCGTCCGTCTCATGAGCTAGGGAGCAATCGTGCGCTATATCGACGCGTTCAATCATTTCTTTCCCCGGCGTCTGTGGGACGCGATGCTCGCCACGGAAGGCGCCGCGCGCGATATCGGCAAGCGCATGCGTGGCATTCCCTGCATTTACGATCTCGATGAACGCTTTCGCGTCATGGATCTATTCAAGGACAAGAACTACACGCAGATTCTGTCGCTCGGCATGCCGCCGCTGGAGGCGATGGGTACGCCGGAGCAGGCCACAGAATTCGCCAAAATGGGCAATGACGGTTTTGCCGAGCTCGTGGCAAAGCACCCCGACCGCTTCTCGGGCTATGTCGCCGGCTTGCCGATGGGCGATCCCGACGCGGCGGTGCAGGAAGCCGAACGCGCCTTCACGCAATGCGGCGCCAATGGCCTGCAAATCCACAGCAATGTGAACGGCGCGCCGCTCGACGAGCCGCGCTTTTTCCCGATCTTCGAGATCGCCGCTCAATACGACAAGCCGGTCCTGCTGCATCCCTCGCGCGGCGCCGACATGCCGGACTACAAGACCGAGAGCAAATCCAAGTACGAAATCTGGTGGACCTTCGGCTGGCCCTATGAAACCAGCGTCGCGATGGCGCGCATGGTTTTTTCCGGAATGATGGACCGGCTGCCCAAGTTGAAGGTGCTGGCTCATCACATGGGCGCGATGGTTCCTTATTTTGAAGGCCGCGTGGGGCCGGGCTGGGATCAACTCGGCAAGCGCACCTCCGACGAAGATCTGACGCTCGTGCTCAAGCGGCTCAAAAAACGGCCGTTCGATTACTTCAAGGATTTCTATGCCGATACCGCCGTGTTCGGCTCGCGCGCTGCCACCATTTGCGGGCTCGATTTCTATCCTACGGAGCGGGTGCTGTTCGCTTCGGATTCGCCCTTCGACCCGGAACGTGGGCCGGGGTACATCCGCGACACCATCAAGATTCTCGAATCGATCGACATGTCGCAGGAAAAGCGGGAGCAAATCTCGTTCCGCAATGCGCAGCGGCTGTTCCGGCTGAATTGAGGCGCCGCGTCACACCGCGACCTTGCGGAGGAATTCCTCGACTTCGCCGCGGAGCTTCTCGGCGGCAGCCTCCATGACTTCGGAGGTGGTTAGCATCGTTTGCGCCGAGGAGCGTGCGCCCGTGGCCGCGCCGGCCACCTGTCCAAGCACCGAAACGATGACCTTGGCGCCGCTCGCCGCGTGGGCGACGTTTTGCGAAATCGCGCCGGTGGCGGCATTCTGCTGTTCGACGGATGCAGCGACATCGGATGTATATTCGTTGATCTGCTGCATACGTTCGGCGATTCGCCGGATGGCCTCGACCGCGCCGCCGGTGGAGGTTTGCACCGCCGAAATGTGACTGATGATTTCCTCAGTGGCTTTCGCCGTCTGCACCGAGAGCGATTTCACTTCAGAGGCGACCACCGCGAAGCCGCGGCCGGCTTCACCGGCGCGCGCCGCCTCGATCGTAGCGTTGAGGGCGAGGAGATTGGTCTGTCCCGCGATATTCTGGATGAGCTTGACAACCTCGCCGATCTTTTCGGCGGCGATCGTCAGCCCGGCGATTTCCTCGTTGGTCGCCTGCGCTTCCGAAACGGCGGTTCGCACGACATCGGCCGTGCGGTGGAGCTGGCGGCTGATTTCGCCGATCGATCGCGATAGTTCATCGGAGGCGGATGCGGCGCTGGTGACGTTGGCGGAAGCCTCGTTCGAGGTCTTCAAAGCGCTTTCGGCGCACTGCGAAGTCTCATTCGATGACCCGAAGAGCGTCGCGGCGGTAGAGCGGATCGCCGTCGTGCTTTCGCCCACCGTTTGCAGCACCGATTCCACCCGTTGGCGAAATGTGTCGATGGCTGCGTCGATCACATCGCGGCGGCGCTCCTGTTGGACGAGCGCAGCCTGTTTCTCCACGATCCGATGTCGCTCAGTGAGGTCCTCATGCACGCCGACCCAGCCGCCACGCGGCAGGGCCTGGTTGAGCACGCCAATGATCCGGCCATCCGGCAGCGCCATCTCGCTGCGCGCGCGCCCGCCGTTCTTCATGACACCGATGATTTCATCGTGGTATTGGCGGACGTCGCCGCCGAATGTTCCGCTGGCCACGCGCTGATTAAGATATTCAAGTAGCGTGCAGCCCGGCTTCACGGTCTCGGGCGATAGCCGGTAAAGCTCGAGAAATGGCTTGTTGCAGATGACCAGACGGCCACTGGCGTCGAACATACACAAGCCGTGCGACATGTTGTTCAGGGCCGTATCCAGCCGTTCGTTCTGCTCGCGCACGCGCCCGTCCGCTATTGCGGCCACAGCGCTCGTGCCAAGAACCGCCATCGTGGCGCTGCTCACGGCCAGCGCCAGCCATAGAGGAGAGAGCGATAGCGGATCGATTCTGCGGGTGGGATCGGGAATGATCTCGACGGCGCCCATGCCGGTAAAATGCATGATGGCGATGGCGGCCGTCAGTAGAACGGCGGCAATCAGCAACGTCGAGAAACGTTGGTCGCGCGACGCGTAGACAATCGCGGCGGCGCTGATCGCCGTGCCCGCTATGATGGAAGCCGTAACCAGATCCCAATGCCAGGTCACGTAGCCGGGCACATCAAGCGCCAACATGCCGACATAGTGCATGCATATGATGCCGATGCCTACGACGCCGCCGCCGGCGGCCGCTGCCCATGGCTTCTCGACGGAGACCGCGATTGTCAGGCCGATGGCGGTAATTGTCGCAGCGATGACAAGGGACAGCAGCGTGAATGCAAGATCGTAGCCGACGGGGATGCCCGGATTATAGGCGAGCATCGCCACGAAATGCGTGGTCCAGATTCCGCAGCCTGCGGCGGCACCAGCGATCGTCAGCCAGAGGATGCGCGCCCGTCCGCTCGCCACTTGCGCACGATGGTAGAGGGCGATGGTTACGAGGCTCGCCAGCAGACAAACGAGGACGGCGATGGAAACGAGGCGCCAGTCGTGTTGTGTCGTCAAGCAATTGTAAATGCGCAACATGTTCTCAACCGGCCGCCAGGTGCCCACCGAATATGCGATAGCGCAGGTTTTTTTGCAGTTAACGGTCGGTTAAGCCATGCTTAACTATTCCCAAAGGCTTGAATCCCCCTTTAGGGTTTTTGGAAATCCAGAATGATGAAAATATCTTTCCCGTCAGCCTTGGCTGCCTGCCTTTTCGCGGCCGCGGTGCTGAGCGGTTGCGCGGAAACAGAATCCGGCTCGGAGCCAAGCTTTTACCGCAACATGGCACGGCAGGGGGTGCAGGTCGACACCGCTGCCGCCGCTTCGATGATTTCCGGCTATCGCAGAAATAATGGCCTTGAACCGGTTACGGTCGACCCGGCGCTGAACCGTCTGGCCGAACAGCAGGCCGCCGCAATGGCCCGCAGCGACAAGCTCGACCATAATGCGGGCGGTCCCTTCGCTGCACGCATGAAAGCCGCAGGATATTCCTATAAGGGCGCCGCGGAAAACATCGGCGCCGGCTACTACACCTTGGCCGAAGCTTTTTCCGGATGGCGCGATTCGCCTCCGCATCGCGCCAATATGCTGCTCAAGGGTGCAACGCGCGTCGGCATCGCCGCAATCTATCGGCCGGACACGAAGTACAAGGTGTTCTGGTCGATGATCCTGGCGGCGCCGCCGGATCAGCGAAGCGCCGGCGGCTAATGCGCCCGCAGGCGGTCGCGAATGGATTTGACGACCGCAATGGCGGCGCGGCGCAAGCTTTCGAGCCGTGCTGCCATCGCAAACGATAACGCCGCCTCGGCGCTCGTCGCGAGCAGACAATCCGCAATCGCCACGCGTTCAGCCCATAAATGATTGATCATCATATGCGTGGGGACCGCGCAGGAATCGACGCGGCGAATGGCTGTGTCGGCGGCCAGCGACTTGGTCAGCGCCTGCATCAGCAATACCCCCGGCGAATATGCCGAATAGCCCTCGTCGAAGGCGATCTTCCAGGTCCAGCCGATATCGCCGCTCTTTAACACGACAGCCGAGGCGATGGGCTTTGCATCGAGCCGCAGTTCGTAAACCGACGCTTGGCCCTGCTGGCCAAGGCCGATCACCACCTCTTGCATGAAATCGCGCACGCCTGCGTGGCACGCCGCGGCGGTACCGGCACGCCCCTTCCAGCCGCTCGATTCCAGCAACAGAAAATTTTCGAAGCCACGCCGCAATTCCGAACTCTTGGAAAGTTCGGCCAGGATCAACGGGCCGCGTTGCTCGAGGCGGCGCCATTGACGGCGCAGGTCGCGCCGCCGCCGGGCCGGCATGGTACGCTCGAAATAGCGCTGGCGATGGTCGCCGGGTTCGAACAAGGCGCGCCGGTGGCGGCCGAACGATTTGACTGCGCCGCCACGCCGGGCGAGCGCGGCGACAAAGGCCGCGGCGAACGGCCCCTCTTCGTTGAAGAGCTGCATGAGTAACAAGGCCGGCAGACTCCGCTCGTGCGCGATGTAATCGAGCCAGGCTTCGAGGACCGGTTCGGCCAGATCGCGATGCACGAGCGGCGTCCCGAGCGGCGCGTAAGGATGCGTCCAGGCCACCAGAACCGGAAGCGGTACTGCATAGCGATGCCGCTCGACGCGCAGGAAAAAGAGACCGGCAAGGCGCCGGCTGGGATCTGTCGTCCAGACCAGCACGGCGAATACCTCGCCTCCAAGCAGCTTTGCGGCGGCCAGCGCGAAGACCGGATCGTAGAACACATTCGGTTCGATAGCCTGGGCGGCCAGCTCGCGCCACGCCGCCATATGCCGCTCTAGCGCCGCCAATGGCTGAATTTCAATGGTGAATGCCGGTGCCGAATGGCGGTGCGCCGCGGTCGCGCGCCGCACGCTGGCGATGGCCGCGCTGGCGTTATCGAGCGCGCTCACCGGCCACCCGCGGTTACGCCCCGTGGGCGCCAAATGAAACCATGCAGGCCGGCCTTGCGCTTGGTCAGGAAGAATAGCGACGCCGATTCGACGACGAGTGCTGCCGAAATCGAGACTGCGGCACCGGCGATGCCGAAAATCGGAATCAGCGTCAGGCAAAGGAGAACGTTGATTCCGAAGGCTCCCGCGAAGACCGCCGCGCAAGCGCGTTGCTCGCAGACCATGTTGAGAAAAGCCGCCAACGGGCCGACCGCCGCGCGCGCCATGAGTCCGACGGCAAAGATGAACAACAGCGGATAACCAGCGACGAACTCGCGGCCGAACAGCCAGAGCATGGGAACGCCGGCGATCAGCACAAGGCCGGTCGCCGCCAGCGACGGCCAGAAAATCATCTTGGTCGCATGCGAAAGCGTTGCCGCGAGCTTCTCGCGATTCTTGGCGACGTAAAATTCGCTGAACTTATGGGTCGTGGTCTGCGTCACCGCAAAATGCACGAAGGCGACAACCGATAGGGTCTTTTCCGCCGCATAATAGATGGCGACCTCGCGCGGCGATTGCAGAAGCTGCACCAACAGGACGCTGCTATAGGTGAGAAGCAGATAGAACCCATCGACCATGAGCATGGGGAAGGCGAGGGTCAGCCAGCCCTTCACCGCATAGCTCTTGGCGCCGGGCTCGGTTTTTTCCGCAAGACGCCGGTTTAGGATCAGCAACTGCCCCGCGCCGATGATCCACAGCGACACCACCGATATCAAAATTCCGGTGACCGCGTCGGTCGGAAAGGCGGCGGCATAGGCGGCGCCCATCAAGCCGACAATCAGGAGATGCCGAAAAATGTAGGTGGGGAGCTGGGCCAACTGCACCCAATTATGCGCCCGGGCGATTCCCGTCTGGATCTGCATCAGGCCGCAGATTGGCAGCGCCAAACAACCGATATACAGCGGCGTTATTTCGTAGTCGGCGAGCCAAGGCTTCATCAGGTAAACGATTGCTGCGCAGACCAGGGCGATCGCGCAGGCGAGCGCGAAGGCAAGCCAACGGCTTCCGCTCTCGAAGCCGCGCAGCAGATCGTGCAGTTTTCGTTCGGTATATTCCGGGATGAGGCGCAGCGAAGCCGAAGACAGGCCGACGTCGATGATGCCGCTCAGTAACAGCACCCAGGTCCAGACGTAAACATAGACCCCGAACTGAAACGAGCCCATCCATTGCGCCAGCAGCACCTGCGAGAGATAGGCCAGCAATGCGCCGGCGGTCCGAATCAGAAAGGCGCCGGCGGCAAGACGGCTGGCATTCATCGCGTCGCTGCCGCCGAGCAGCGGCAGCGTGATCCGTGCGATAAGCGAAGCCGCTGTTGTGTTCGTCGGCGGCGGATTATTGTCCATGCCGATGAGAGCCAAGCCAACTCCTTGCCGCCGCGGTTGTCGTGCCGGTAGAAAAGCTTAGCAACGATTCCTTAATATTCAGTTGGAAGACATTAAGAATTGCGGCAACGCTTTAAACTTTTCTTTATCTTTGTAGCGCCGCCGACGCGCGATCATGGCCGCGCCGGCGCCAGTGCCATCGATTGAACGGCATCCGGCAGGCATCGGCCGCACCGGCGGCGACGCCTCGAAGCGAGAACGGATAGTATCGCAACCGCGAATAGGGCGTGATCGCGAGCGGCCACCGCATTTGGAACTTTTCCGCATTGCCAAGGAATTCGTATGCGGCAAGTCCTTTGCCGCAAGCATAGCGGATGCATTCGTGGGCGAGAAGAATCGATGGCGCACAAGGCGCCCAGCGTTCGTCATAGCCCTGCTTCAGGCCCCAGAGCCGGCCCGTGTATTCGAGCAGGATACCGCCGGCTGCCGCCTTGCCGCCAATCCGCATCACGGCGAGACGGAGGATTCCAGCCTTTGCGGCCCAGCTTGCAAGACTGTTGCAAAAGCGCTCAATCCGCGCGTCGCAGAGAATTGCTGTTCCCGCCTGCCGCTTCCATCCGGAAGCTTCGACCTCATAAATCTCACGGAGTCGCACTGCGAGATCGCAGTCGGCGGGACTCGTTATCTCAAAACTCAACGCGCCTTCGCGCTCGGCCCGTCGGTATCGCCGGCGCATTTGCCGGCGTTCCTCGCTCGTCATCCGCGCCTCGAAGGTGGCGAAATCGCATGCCAGCGGCACGGTCGCGGTGGCGGTATTGCCGGCGCGCAAAAGCCAGACACCGCGACGACCGGTTTGGGCGCGCAGGGCCTGCAATTCAGAACCATCCGCCTTCAGTCGCGGAAGGACCAGCGGCAGACGACGATCGAGGAGGGCGTCCGCCAAAAAATCCAGCGCGCGTTGGTCCGCGTAGAGAAAGCCGCCGGGCTCAGTGGTTTCCAGCCCGAGAAACGACAACGCGGAGCCGGCAAAGTTGCTGACGAGAAGTGGCGCCGCGGCACGCAAGCGGCCGTCCTCCCATGCGGTGAAAACCGCAAGCTGTCTGTCGCCGCCGAAGCCTGCGAGACACGCGACGAACCATTCATGCCGCAGGAGCGGCGTCCCGAACGATTCCGCCAGCGCGTTCCATTCTTCGCGGAGCGCGTTGAATCGGGCTGAAGTGGAGACAATTTCGAGCGTCAGCATGCCGGACAATCATGCCTGGCATTGGTTATCAATTTGTCGGCAATCAGTCTTCCGTGCGCTTCATCGGGCGAACCCGCGCATGAAATAAGGCGCCAATCACGCGAGCAGGGCAGTGGCGGACCATGTGGCGGCGAGCGGGCTTTGCACCCGTTCGTCCATATCGCGGGCTAGGCGGCCTCGCTGCCCGGCTTTGCGGGATCTTGGTACAAAGCGCGGCGCAGAATTTTACCGACGTTCGATTTTGGCAAATCGGACCGGAACTCGATGAATTTCGGCACCTTGTAGGGTGCAAGCTCGGTCGCGCAGAAGCGGCGCAGCTCCCCCTCCGTCAGCTTTGGATCTTTGCGGACCGCAAAGAGCTTGACCGCTTCGCCGGAGCGCTCATCGGGGACGCCGATGACCGCGCATTCGAGCACCCCCGGATGCGTGGCCGCCACCGCCTCGACTTCGCTCGGATAGACGTTGAATCCGGAAACCAGGATCATGTCCTTCTTGCGGTCGACGATGGTGACCTCGCCGTTCGCATTCATCACGCCGATATCGCCGGTGCGAAAGAAACCGTCGCTGGTCATCACCTTGGCGGTTTCCTCCGGTTGCCGCCAATAGCCCGCCATCACTTGCGGCCCCTGCGCGCAAATCTCACCGGGTTCACCCAACGGTAGCTCCTTTCCGTTGTCGTCGCGGATAGAGATGATCGTCGACGGCAGCGGTAGTCCAATCGTTCCGGTCCACTGCGTGGCACAAGCGGAATTGCATGTCAGCACCGGCGAGGTTTCCGACAAGCCGTAACCCTCGAGGATCGGGCTGCCGGTCGCCTTGTACCAGCGGTCGGCGACCGATTTTTGCACCGCCATGCCGCCACCGACCGAATACTTCAGGCCGCTCCAATCGATCTTTGCGAAATCGGGATGATGCAGCAGCAAATTGTAAAGCGTGTTGACGGCAGGGAAAGAATTCACCCGGTACTTGCGAAGCTCGCGTACGAAACTGCGGAGATCGCGCGCATTGGGGATCAGCAGGCAGACGCCACCGATGCGGATCGTGCCAAGGAAACACACGGTCAATCCGAAAATGTGATAAAATGGCAAAGCGGCGACGGCGAGCATTCGTTCGACTTTCGGCTCCTTTGCGAGCGCCGGGCGCTGCCAGGCTTCCATCTGCAGCGTATTCGCCACCAAATTGCGATGCAGGAGCATCGCTCCTTTCGCGGTTCCAGTGGTGCCCCCCGTATATTGCAGGAAGGCCAGGTCCTCCGGCCCGACGCTCGGCGGATCAAACGCCAAGCTGCGGCCGGTTTCGAGAACGTCTTTGAACGCGACTGCGCCGGCGATGCCGTAATTGGGCACCAGTTTTTTCACGTGACGCACGACAAAATTCGTCATCGCGCCTTTGACCATGCCAAGCAGATCCCCAACGGAGGCCACGATGACGTGCTTGATGGCGGTATCGCGGACGACGTGTTGCAAGGTGACCGCGAAATTCTCCAGCACCACGATGGCCTCGGCGCCGGAATCCACGAGCTGCAATTCCAGCTCGCGCGGCGTGTAGAGCGGATTGATGTTCACCACGGCCATGCCGGCGCGCAAAATTCCGGCGATGGCGACGGGATAGGCCATCACATTCGGCATCATGATGCCGACGCGCGTCCCGCGCGCTAAGCCGCGCGCCATCAGCCAGGCAGCGAAGGCGCGTGAATAGGCGTCAAGCTCCGCATAGGTAAGGCGCCGGTCCATGCAGATGAACGCATCATTGGCGCCGGATTTACTGAAGCAGTCCTCGAGCAGCGCGACAAGCGAACGGCATTGCGAAACGTCGATATCGGCGGGAACCCCTGGCGGATAATGCTTGAGCCAGATGCGCTCCATTTTGCCTTCCCATAGCCGACGAATCGGAGGAGTCGGTGCTCTCGTTCAGATTGGGCAAAGCGCTGCGCCGTGGCAAGGGTCTGCCGCGGCGCCACGGCGCGCAAAGATCGGTCTTAGTGCTTGCGCGCCGCATTTGCCGGCCGCGGCCGCGGGAGCGGCACGCCGGCGGGCGGCTCGGCCAGCGCGGCCGCAATGGCGGGGGCACTCGCATTGGCCAGCGGCGTCGGCGTTAGGCTAGTCCATGGCCCCGCGGAGGCAACCTTCGCCGGTGTGGCCGGCTTGTTCGTCGAACCGGTGACAATCGGCACTGACCTGACCGCGGTCGGCGCTGCCGCTTTCCATTTTGCTTCGGCGATCAGTTCCGCGCGCGAAGGCTGTTTGGCAGGGCCGGTAAAAACCTCCACTGGGTCGCCGGCCGGCTGCGACGATTCATTCAAGGAGAACCCTTTTTCCAGTGGCGCCTGCAGCGCCGACAAGGTGACCGCCGACGCGTCGGAATCGCCGCTGGCGGTTTCTTCATCTTCCGCTGCCGGCTTGCCGCGATGGCGGTCGCCGCACATCTCGTCGCGCAGATTGGGTGGCGCGGCTGCAATCGGCGTGAGTTCGTCGACGGTGCCGAGCGACGGTGTCAGCCATGTCAGGGTGCCGCCATTGAAGCCTCGCTCCAGAAGCTGCGCCGCCTTAAGCGCGCGCGTGGCCGAGGAGGGTGCGCCGAGCACGACCGCGATCAAATGCTTGCCGTTTCGGGTGGCGGTCGCGACCAGATTGAAGCCGGACGCGCAAATATAGCCCGTCTTCATGCCATCGGCGCCGGGATAGCTGGTCAGCAGCTTGTTGTAATTGCGTGTGACCCGTTTACCGAGCTTGATGCCGGGCAGGTGCCAGTAAAATTCATATTCGGGAAAGTCGCGAATCAGCGAGCGCGCGAGGATTCCGAGATCGCGCGCCGAAGTAATCTGGTTGTCGGCGGGGAGCCCATTGGGATTGACGTAACTGGATTGCACCATTCCAAGTCGCCGCGCCGTCGCGTTCATCTCGTCGGCGAATGCTTCCGTCGATCCGGAGATCCCCTCGGCCAGCGCGACCGCCATGTCGTTGGCGGATTTCACCATCAGCATCTTCAGCGCGTTATCGACGGTGACCTGGGTTCCCGGCTGAAAACCCATCTTGGTCGGCGCCTGCGCCGTCGCCTTGGCGGAAACAGTGATCAGCTTGTCAGGGGTGATGCGGTGATCGCTGATCGCCTGCAGCGTCGCATAGAGGGTCATCAGCTTGGTGAGGGAAGCGGGATACCAGGGATAGCCGGCGTTTTCCGCGTGCAGCACTTTCCCGGTGCCGGCGTCGATGAGAAGCAATGCTTCTGCCGCGGCAGGGGTGCAGCCGATCGCACCCGCAAGGCCGGTATAGGCAAGAACGACTGCTCCGATCAGTAGCTTTGCACGAACCGCCACGCGTCCCCGCCGAGTTGTTGAGCCCAGAATTCGGGTTGCTTGCCTCGATAGTCTATTCAAGCCAATGCCGGTTTGGAAGGCAAAGCCCGATGGAAAACAACGCTAATTGCCCGCCGTTCCTGAATTTTGGTGCCGTTTTACCCGGGAAAGCGTCGAAATTTCGGCGACTCTTCGGCCTTGCCGGGCCGCCGCCCGATCTTGCGCTGTGACGGAGGTGGCAGAAACGACGGATCGAAAATATCCGCGGGCGCTGGTTTGGCCTGCAGATTCGTCACCTCTGCCAGTTGGTCTATCGCGGCAGCGAGGCGCGCGCTGTCGACATTGCCCAGACCGTTTTCCAGCACTTCGTCCGTCACGATGTCGTTATTGACGGCCATGTGCAGCCGCTTGAGTTCGGTATCGGGTTTAGCCTCTTCGTTGCGTTTGGTGATCGCCGCAATAGCGCGCGCGGGATCGTCAATCGTTGTTTGCAGCGCCTTGGTATAGGCGGCCAGGAAAGCCTTGAGCGCTTCAGGATTCTGCGCGGCGAATTTGGTGTTGACGATGATGGCGTCGCCGTAGAGCTGCACGCCATAGTCGCCCATCAGGAGAATTGTCAGGTCGTTGACGGGCACGCCGCGCTCTTCGACGTCGATATAAGTTGTCAGCGATCCGCCGATGACGGCGTCGACTTGACCGGCCGCAAGCATCGGCTCGCGCACGGCGAGCGCGACATTCTCCAATTTGACCTTGGTCCGATCGATCTCATTGATCTTGGCGAGCAGCGGCCAGAGCGTGGATGCAAAGTCGGCTGCAGGCGCGCCCAGCCGTTTGCCTTCGAGATCCTTCGGCTTGGCAATACCGCGGCTGCTGCGCGCGATCACGGCATAAGGCGGCTTGTTGTAGATCATGAACACCGCCTTCATCGGCGTGCCCGGCTTGGAATCGCGGAATTTCACGAAGGCATTGAGGTCGGCGATGGCGACGTCGGCGAGTCCCGCATCGACGCGGCTCAAGGCATCCGGCCCTGGCACCGTGCGATCGATCCTCACATCGAGCTTTTTGGCGCGGTAGTCACCCCGATCCTGGGCGACAAAGAGCGGTGCCAGAGGTCCGGTGATGTTGCCGTCAATGGCAACCTTGAGCGTCGTTTGCGCGGCAGCGGTGCCGGCCCACAGCGCTACCAGTGAGGCTGCAAGCAAGATGCCGATGCGGCCGAATGCAGTGTGAGGCAAGCCCATATTGGTCCCTTCTCGCCCCTTCAAAAAAATCACCAAAGATCATGGCAGCACAAAGAGCAAGAGTAGCCTGCGCAATGACCCGCTCCATGCCTAACAGACAGGCGGCCGGATGCGGCGGCTTGGCCGGCGATGTCCGTCGGGTCGTACCCAGCGACCGCTGGGTTAATTAGCGTTAACTCGCGCTGAGCCACGTCGAATTAACGAATCGGCTCGCGGTTCGCGTTATCCTGGGTTCATGAGTGATTCGATCACGCGCCTTTATGAAGCCGTGCTGGCGGCTCGCGCCTTCGATCCGTCGTCTTCGCGGACGGCGAAACTGCTACGGGCAGGGCGGGCGAAGATGGCGAAGAAGCTCGCCGAAGAAGCAGTGGAGGTCGTGATCGACGCGATGAACGGCCGCAATGATGCCGTGGTCAAGGAAAGCGCCGACCTCATCTACAACCTCGTTGTTCTCTGGGCCGCCGCCGGGGTCAGGCCCGATGACGTCTGGGCGGAAATGGCGCGCCGCGAGGAGCTGATGGGCATCGCCGAGAAGCTGCCAAAGAAAGGCACGTTTCGCGCGCCGCGCGCCAAGGTCGTCGCGCTTGAGAAACGCCCGTTGCGCCGCCGCCATCCCGCCTAGCTCCACGATCGCAAGGCCGTACGGAATGGACAAGGCCTTCTGCCGCCGGTAAGCAAGCCGCGATGCTCCGCCGCCTTTACGATTGGTGTCTCGCCGCCGCCGGTAAGCGGCGCGCGTCTTGGATCATGGCGGCGGTGTCATTTGCCGAAAGTTCGTTCTTTCCTGTGCCGCCCGACGTGATGCTGATTCCCATGTCGCTGGCGCGGCCCGAACGGGCCTATTTTTATGCCACCGTGTGCACCTTTGCCTCGGTCGCCGGCGGCCTATTGGGCTATTCTATCGGCGCCGCGCTCTACGATTCAGTCGGTCTATGGCTGATCCAGCTCTACGGATATAGCGCCAAGGTGGAGGCTCTCCGCCAAGCCTACCGGGAGTGGGGCGCCCTGATCATTTTGCTGAAGGGCATGACACCGATCCCCTATAAGATCGTGACCATCGCCTCCGGCATCGCCCATTACCCAATCCTCCCTTTCGTGGCTTTGTCTTTCGCCGCGCGCGGCATGCGTTTCTATCTGGTCGCCTTCCTACTCAACCGCTATGGCGAAAGAATTCGGGTGGTCTTGGAAAAGCGGCTGGAACTCTGGGTAGGGCTCGGCGTGGTTATTCTCATCGCCGGCATTGTTGCGGCACTGAATCTTTTCTAGCGACTGGCCGCGCGGCGTCCTTAAATTGCCACGGAATAGGCGCAGAGTTGGCGAATAACGAAGGGGCGAGCCAGCTCGATAGGGCCATGATTGGCGGCATTGAAGAGGGGACGAGCGTGAGCCGATGGCCTCGCGTTGCCGCGGCGGCTGTGCTGTTGGTCGGCTGTGCGCTGCTCAATTCCGTTACTGCCGAGGCGCAGCAAACAGCGCCGCCGGCGGGCCAAGTTCAGCAAAATGCGCCGCCGCCAATAGCGACACCGAACTCGTCACCGGGTGTGCTCAAAAGCATCGGAGATTGGTTCCAAGGCGCGCTTGACCGGTTCAGATCCGGTGTCGCACGGGCCGGCGGCACGATCGATCGTGTGCGCGATCAGGCCGGGGGCGCCGCCAAGGAAGCGGCCGGGGCGGCCAAAGGCGCTGCGGATGCGGCGAAGGACGTGGCCAAGGGCGCGGCCGATGCCGCCAAAGGCGTCGCCAAGCAAGCCACGGCAGTGGCGGCCGGCGCCGCCGAACAGGCGGCCGATACAATGAAGCGGCTGCCGACCCTGCGCATGGTCGAGGGTCATGAACTCTGCGAGATAGCGCCCAATGGTGCGCCGGATTGCCGCGTCGCCGCCGCCACCATTTGCAAGCGGCACGGCTTTGCTTCGGGATCGAGTGTCGATATTCAGTCGGCGCAAAAATGTTCGGCGCGGGTCTGGCTGTCCGGTCGCACGCCGGATCCGGGCGAATGCGAGACGCAGTCCTTCGTCAATCGCGCGGTTTGTCAGTAGCCGGCGAGCTTCCGGAAAGACTGGGCTGCATTTGGGATTGGTGCCCCTGGCCGGACTCGAACCAGCACGACCTCACGGCCACCTGATTTTGAGTCAGGCGCGTCTACCAATTCCGCCACAGGGGCAAGCGGCGCGATCATAGCGGCGAAGCCCGCAAGGTCAACGCCAGATGCCATTGGACACCGCACGGGGCGGGCGCTATTCGAAGGCATGGGAACGAACGTCCAGGAATTGGCCCGTGAGGAACCTGTCGCCGTCGCAGCCATCGCGGTGGCCTTAGGGGCGCTGGCGACCGTTCTCGGCGCCTGGTTCTTTCAATATGTGCTGCACTATCCGCCCTGCGCGCTCTGCCTCGATGAGCGCGTGCCTTATTACTTCTCGATTCCGCTCGCGGCCGTTATCGCCGCAGGAGCGGCCGCGCGGTGGCCGGGGCGGTGGCTCGCGCTCGGCCTCGCGGCGATTGCGTCTGCCATGCTCTATAATGCCGGCCTCGGCGTGTATCACGCGGGCATCGAATGGAAATGGTGGGCGGGCCCGCAATCCTGCAGCGGAACGTTCAACGCGTTTTCCAGCTCCGCCAATCTTCTCGAGCGCGTGCAATCAGGGCACCTGGTGCGTTGCGACGAAGCCGCATGGCGCTTCCTTGGCGTGTCTTTGGCGGGATGGAACGCGTTGATTTCGCTGGCACTGTCCGGAATTGCCGGAGCCGGCGCGTGGGCCGCCTGGCGTCAAGGCTCCAGTTCGCTATCCCAATAGAGATAGTCGAGCCAGCTTTCGTGCAGATAGTTGGGCGGAAACAGCCGGCCGTTGCGGTGCAGGTGCTGCACGGTGGGCTGGAACGGCATCTGCGACGGATACATCGCCGCCTCGTCCATCGTCTTATTGCCCTTGCGCAGGTTGCAGCCGGAACAGGCCGCGACCACGTTCGCCCAGGTGGTATGACCTCCACGTGAGCGCGGCAGCAGATGATCGAAGGTGAGGTCCTCGCGCGAGCCGCAATACTGGCAGGAGAAGCGATCGCGCAGGAAGACATTGAAACGGGTGAAGGCGGGATGCGTCGCCGGCTTCACGAAAGTCTTCAGCGACACCACGCTCGGCAGCTTCATCTCGAAGCTCGGGCTGTGCACCGCGCGATCGTAATTGGCAATGATGTTGACGCGTTCGAGGAACACCGCCTTGATCGCGTCCTGCCACGACCAGAGAGACAGCGGATAATAACTCAGCGGCCGGAAGTCCGCGTTGAGGACCAGAGCTGGAAAGCCGCTCGGCGGCACATGGACATTCATCGACGCTTCCTCGACGCCGGGAACTTTTGCGAAGCAACTGATCGGTAGTCTACAGGCAGTATGACGGGATTGTGAAGCAGGTGCTAGGGGTTACCCGCAGGCTTATGCGCCGCCGCGGGCGCCGAAGCAGCGGGCGAGAAATTCCCCGCCTTGGCGCAGGCCTTCGGGGTCGATGCCGTGGCCAACCCCGGGCGAAAGATGCCATTCCGCAGGCACTCCGAGCGCGGCCAGCATCTGCGCCGTTTGAAAGAGCGCGGTCGCCGGAATGAGATCGTCCTCCGTCCCGTGCACCAGCAGCACCGGCGGCCTGCTGCGGATTTGGGCGGCGAAACTTTCGGGATTGAAGTTATCCGGCGCAGCCAGAACTCCGGAATAGCCGACGATGGCCGCCGGCGCCGCGGCTCGGCGCAGCCCGACATGCAGAGCCATCATTGTTCCCTGGCTGAATCCGACGAGCGCCAAGGCCGACGGCGGCAATTGACGGCGCGTGAGTTCCGACTCAAGGAAGCGCTCGAGTTCGGGCGCCGCGGCGTTGACCCCCGTCCAGCGCTCGTTCGAATCGCGGAACGTGAGCTTGAACCATTGCCTTCCTGCCGGCGCTTGGGCGCATGGCTGCGGCGCGTGCGGCGAGACAAAGGCCGCCTGCGGCAGCAGCGATTGCCAGGCGTGACCGAGGTCGATCAGATCGTCGCCATCGGCGCCATAGCCGTGCAGCAGCACGACAAGCTGCCTCGCATTGCCGCTGCGCGGCTCGAGCCGCGGGCCGTCGAGTTCTGCCGCCATCAGGATTGCGCCATGCGACCGAGCGGAGACGGCGCGCCGTTGCGCCGCTTGACCGCAGCATAATAGGCCCAGAGCAGATGCGCTGCTACTCCACGCCACGGCCGCCACGGTTCAGCGAGCGCGACCATCTGTTTGCTTTCCGGCCGCTGGCGCAGGCCGAAGGCAAGCCGCGCCGCTTCCTGCAACGCGAGATCACCGGCCGGCCAGGCATCGGCATGGCCGAGGCAAAAGAGAAGATAAATTTCGGCGGTCCACGGGCCGACGCCGTGCAGCGCGGTGAGCGCCGCATGCGCCTCGTCGGCGGGCAGCGCGGGCAAACGCTGAAGGTCGACTTCGCCCTTGGCCACGGCGGCGGCGAGCGCCTTCACCGTGCGGATTTTCGGCTTCGACAAGCCAAGCCGCGCCAGCTTATCGGTTCGCGCGCGACGCACGGCGTCATGGTGGAACGGATCGAAGGCCGCCGATAGGCGTCCCCAGATGGCCCGCGCGCTTGCGGTCGAAAGCTGCTGTGACACCACGACGGCACAGAGGCCGGGAAAACCGTCCGGGCGGCGGCGCAAGCGCGGCCGTCCGGCCTTGGCGAGCACGGCCTCAAGTCGCCGGTCCACTGCGACCAGCCGCGCCAGGGCTTCGTGAAGGTCGGCGTCACTTCGAAGAAAATAGGACATTTCGTTCGTCATCGCCGGGCTTGACCCAGCGTTCCATTTTGTTTGCAAGTGAATTTTCGAAGATGGGCCCGCGGGTCAAGCCCCGTGGGTGACGGCAATGAATGTCTTTCGTTTCGCGCCGAGCCCGAACGGCTATCTGCATCTGGGCCACGCCTATTCGGCATTGCTCAATTTCGATATGGCGCGGACGAGCGGCGGACGCTTTCTGCTGCGCATCGAGGATGTCGATACGACGCGATGCCGGCCGGAATTCGAAAGCGCAATTTACGAGGATCTCGCCTGGCTGGGCATCGAATGGGAAATGCCGGTGCGGCGGCAGTCCGATCATCTCGATGACTATCGTTTGGCGATCGCGAGGCTGGAAAATCTCGGCCTGGTCTATCCGAGCTTTGAGAGCCGCGCCGATATCGCACGGTTCGTCGCTGCGCGTGAGGCGCAAGGATCGTGGCCGCGCGATCCCGACGGGACGCCGCTTTATCCTGGGACGTCGAAACAGCTTACGCCCGAGGAGCGAATATCTCGGATCGCTGCCGGAACGCCCTACGCGCTGCGTCTCGACATGCAGGCCGCGATGAACGGTGCGATGCCGCTCGCCTGGACGGAAACCGGCGCTGGTCCAAGGGGCGAATCCGGCGCCGTCACGGCGCAACCGGGAGCCTGGGGCGACGTGGTTTTGGCGCGCCGCGACACGCCCACCAGCTATCATCTTTCCGTCGTTGTCGATGACGCCGCCCAAGGGATCAGCCATGTGGTCCGCGGCCAAGACCTGTTCTGGTCCACGAGCCTACACCGGTTGCTGCAAGCGGTGCTGGGGTTGCCGCCGCCGACCTATCATCATCACCGCCTGCTGCTCGATCGCGATGGTCGCAAGTTGGCAAAGTCGAGCCGTTCCACGGGCTTGCGCGAATTGCGCAGCCAGGGCCGCACGCCGGCGGATATCAGGCGCCTGGTCGGGCTGGATTGAGCGCTGAGTCTCAGGGCTCCCGCCATGCTAAACATGGCGGGGGCTTCGATGACACGCCGGCCGGCCAAAACTGCAAACAGGCGAGCGCGCGAGAAATCGCCGCCGGCGCGCCGCACGCAGCGGCGTGCCGCGGCGCAGACCGAACTGGCGCTGGGTGCGCTGGCCCATGAAATCCGCACTTCGCTCACCGGCATTCTCGCCTTGAGCGAGCTTCTGGTGACGGCAGGCCTGGCCGAGCGCGAAGCGCGTTGGGCAGCCGGTGTCAAAGGCACGGCGGAGCATCTCGCGTCGCTGATCAACCTGACGATTGATTCCGTCAAGGCGGGAGCCAAGGGGCTCGCGCTGCGGCAAGAACCGTTTCATCTGTCCAGGCTCATGGATGGCATAAGCGCCTCCCTCGCGGCGCGCGCCGAGACGAAGGGGCTGCGGTCGCAATGCGTGGTTGCGGCCGGTCTGCCGCCGCTCGTGGTCGGCGACGCAGCGCGTCTGCGCGCGGCTCTGGAAAATCTCGTCGACAACGCGGTGAAATTTACCGAGAGCGGCAGCGTCAATCTCGTGCTCAAGGCAAAATCGCTGGCGCGCGGGAGGCTTGGCCTCACCTTTACGGTCACAGATACGGGCATCGGGCTGACGCCGGCCGAGATCAAACGGCTCTTTCGGCCATTCGCGCAGGCCAACCATTCCATCGCGCGGCGCTATGGCGGCGCCGGCCTGGGTCTCGTTTTCGTGAAACGATTGGCCAAGGCTATGGGCGGCGATCTGAAGATCGGCGCGGCGCCCGGTGGTGGCACCTCGTTTGCGTTAACTGTGACGGTGCTGGAAGTCCGTTCCGCAGCGATGGATCCGCGCGGGGTTGAGGCACTTTGCGGGCGCGGCACCCGGCCGTTGAAAATTCTCTGTGCAGAAGACAACCCGTTCGGCCGGGTCGTGCTCAATACGATCCTGACCGAGCTCGGCCACCGAGCCGACTTCGTCAGCACCGGTGATGCCGCCATCGAAGCCGTGAAGAAAGCCAAATACGACCTGGTTCTGATGGACGTCATGCTGGCCGGTATCGACGGCATCGAAGCGACCCGGCGCATTAACGCAGTCACGGGCCCGCGGCGGACGCCGGTGATCGGAATTTCCGGACGCACCGCGCCGGGCGACGAGGAACGTGCCCGTGCCGCAGGGATGACGGACTACCTCGCCAAGCCGATAAGTCCGGCCCGACTGGCGGCGGCCATCGCGAGCGCGACGGCGAAGTGATCTATCGGCCGCTCAAAGCGCGCATTCGCATGATCGCGGCGTTCAGCTCGCCGCCATAGATGAATATGGCGGCATTCACGTAGAGATAGATCAGCGCGATCATGACCGAGGCCAGCCCGGCATACATCGACACATAGTTGCTGGCGAATTCAGCAAGATAGCGGCCGAACAGCGCGCCGCTGCCGAGCCATAGCAGAAGCGTTGCAAGTATCCCCGGCGCGATGTCGCGCATGCGCCGCAATCCGGCTGGCAGCCAAAGATGCACCAGCGTGAGCGCGACGATAAGGATGGCGGAGGCCATCGCATAGCGCACAAAAATCGAACCAAAGGAGTAGGGCTCGGGCATCCATGGCACATACTTGGCGGCCTTCGACAAAATCAGCGGCGCCAGTACGACAAGCAGCGCCATCGCCAATAGCGCCACTGCGCCGACGACGACATAGACGATGGATTCGAGCCGCAACAGCCACCACGGCCGCTTCTCGCCCACACGATAGGCGCGGTTCAGCCCGATGCGCAGGCTTTCTACGCCGCTGGATGCAAAATAGACGGAGAAGGCGACGCCAAGGGTGAGGACATCGCCGCGGGTCACCGTCAGGACATAATGAATTTCCCTAGCGATCGGCTGCGAGACCTCCGGCGGCCAGGCTTGCAGCAAGAGCTGCGCCGCCTGATCCGCCAGGTTTTTCGAGCCGACAAAACCAGCGAGCGCGGTCACCACGATGAGGAACGGAAACAGCCCCATCAGCGTCGACAAAGCGATATGGCTGGCAATCGCCCAGCCATCGGCGGCGAGAAAATGATCGAAAGCGTCGCGCGCGATGCGGACGTACCAGCGGAGAATACGCAAGCCGCGCTCCGGCCATGAGATCGCTGCGGGCAGATTGCCGTTTGTGGCACGCTTGGCAAGAGGCATTGGCCGGCGCGCCGGCGCGGAATCCCCGCTTGCCGCGAGGTCAGGCCGCTTGCACTTCGTCGAGGAAGCGGCGGACCTCGCGCTCCAGATTTTCTGCTTCCCATGCCAACGTATCGGCCAGGCTCTTGACGTCGGTCGCGGTGGCGCGGGCGCCGGTGGTGATGTCAGCCACGCGCGTCATGGCTTCGGAGCCGCTACGCGCCTCGGAGGAAGCGCGATTGACGCCCTCGGCGATGGAGTCGACCGCGACGGTTTGTTCTTCGACCGTCGTGGCGACCGTAGAGGCGATCGCCGACATTTCCTCGATGATGGAATTGACCTGCTCGATGGCCTGCGCCGCGTCGGCGGCAGCCGATTGGATCGCGCCGATTTGCCCTGCAATTTCCTCCGTCGCGCGCGCCGTTTGCGACGCAAGCGATTTCACCTCCGAGGCCACCACCGAAAAGCCGCGGCCGGCCTCGCCGGCGCGCGCCGCCTCGATAGTGGCATTGAGCGCCAGCAGGTTGGTCTGGCCGGCGATCGCCTGGATCAGCCCGATGACCTCGCCGATGCGGGTCGCCGCGTTGCCGAGCTCGGTCATGGTCTTCGCTGTGCGGCCGGCTTCAAAGACCGCGCGGCCCGCGACCTCGGTCGATTTCGTCGCCTGCGAAGCGATGTCGCTGATCGACATTGCCAGTTCATCGACCGAGCTGGCGGCAACAGTGACATTCTCCGAGGCGGCGGTGACGCGCTGCTCGGCCGTCGTCGCTTCGGCAAAAACGGTATCTGCGGCCTGGTTGAGTTCGGCCGAGCTCATCTCCAGTTTCATCGACGATGCGCGCAATTTCGCCAGCGCTGCTTCGACGGAATTCTTGAACTGTCCGATGATCACAGAAATCGTGCCGCTGCGCTGTTCTCGCGCCCGGCTCGCCTCCTCCTGCATTGCCGCAAGCCGCTCGCGCTCGAGCATGTTGTCGCGGAATACGATGACGGTGCGGGCCATGGCGCCGATTTCGTCTTGCGACCTGGTGGCGGGAATCCGCGCGGACGTATCGCCGTCGGCCAGGCGCTTCATCACGGCTGCCAAGCCGTTCAGGGGGCGGGTGATGCTTCGGCCGATCAGCCAGCTGAAGATCAGTCCGAGCAGCACCGCGCCGCAGCCGACCCAAATTATGATATTGCGCGTGCGCGACTGCGAACGCGTAAGCGTCTGCGACGCGACGGCGCCCGTTTTTTGCACCGAGGCATTGATGCCGTTGGCCATCGGCAGCATTTGCTCAATTTCAAGATTGATGACGGTGACGAACGGCTCGATCTGGTTGACCAGATCGCCCCAATTCTTGAGCTGATCGGCATAGTTTTTTACGTCTTGCGCGAGGCGCGTTTTGATCTCGGCCGGCGCATCGACTGCGGCGAGGATGGTATTGAACTGGTCGAACTCGGTCGCGAATAGCTGGCCCAGATATTCCTTGCGTTGCCGCCGGTAATCCGCCTCGTAGCGCTGCATGCTGAGCAAGGCGACGATGACTTGCGATCCGTTGCCTTGGCGCAGCCAATCCATGGATTTCTTCGGCGCCTCGACGTTGATGAAATAGGTGACCTTTCTGGCCGCTTCCATCAATTGACGTCTTACGCCTTCTTGATCGTTGTAGCCGAGCGCCTGCTGTTCCTTGACGAAATCGGCGAAGGATTTTGAAACCGAGGACAGCCGCTCACGCAATCCGCCGATGCTTTGCTCGTTCTTTTCACGTTCGGTCAGCGCATGTTCGATCGCCGTCAGGCTGCTGCCCGCGAGTTCTGCGTTGCGCGTGAAGGTGTCGACGAGGTCTTGATTCGGCTTCGATGCGAAATCGCGCAAGGTCAGGCGCATGGTGGAGAGCGACGCCTTGAATTCGTTGCTGGCGTCGGAAAGGGCAGCGGCCCGCTTGACGCTGGCGAAAGACGCGGCGACGTCGGCCTCGCCCGAGACGAATGCGATGCCGTTAGCCAGGAAGCCCGCGACCGGGATCAGAGCCAGCGCGATGATCCGCGCTCGGACCGATAGGGCTGACAGCAAAACCTTTTTGTTTACAAGCATCTGTCTGACATCAAAAAAAGCCCGCGCAAAACCGTCGCCGCCACGGCATGGCGGGCCGAACATCGTTAAGAAACAGCAAAATGGTTAAAATGTAGGAAAGTCATACCTCCGGCTGCCGCGCCACGGTCACGTTCACCACGCCGCCGCCGTTTGCTTTCCTCTTCCGCGCGCCCCGCCTAGTGTCCGCCGCCTGCGGCTGCCGTCATTCACCGGAGTTTTCCAACGATGATGCTTTCCCGCCCGGGGACCGGCCACGATTTGATTGTCATGGCTTTGGGCGCAATCCAAGAGATGGAAAATCTGCTGGCCGAGGCGACGGCGAAGGTGCGGGCGCGCGTCGCCGTCGACGGACAGATCTTGCCGCGACTTTTCGAACGCGAGCAGCGCGCTACCCACGCCCTGGCCTGGATAGCGACCTATGTCGAAGCCATGCGGCAACTCGCCGGTTATGCGGAGCATATCCAGGACGCCGGCGAATTCGGCGAAATCGAGGATCTCGCAATCCGCATCTGCCTCGGCGAATATCTTGCGCAGATTTTTGGCGGCATCCCGATAAGCCAAGGCGAGATGACGCGGCCCGCGGATGTCGGCATCACCGCTCCCGAGCTGGCGGCGCATATGACGGCCGACGTGGAAAATCTGATCGCCGCCGGCAACACCGCGCAACGGCGGGCGCGGCTCGCCGAACTGCTTCGGCGTCGCGAGGGCGCCGGAATCGGCGCGGGAAGCATTGACGAAACGCTGGAATCGATTCGGGAGGAGGTGCGCAAATTTACCGTCGGCGCTGTGATGCAGCAGGCGCAGCGCTGGCATCTGTCGGATGCCTATATTCCCGATGATATTCTGGCGCAGATGGCCGATCTTGGCGTCTTCGGCCTGACCATTCCCGATGAACTGGGCGGCATGGGCTTGGGGAAGCTCGCCATGGCCATTGTCGGCGAAGAACTGGCTCGCGGCTATGTCGGCGTCGGGTCGCTCGCCGCGAACGCGGTCCTGGCGGCGGAACTCATTCTGCGCCACGGCACCGAAGAGCAGAGGCAGCGATGGTTGCCGCGGATCGCCGCCGGCCGGACCGTCGCCGCGGCGGCGCTTAGCGAACCGGGCAGCGGCTCGGATTTGGCTTCAATCCGAACCACCGCGCAGCGGCAGGGCGGCGTCTATAAGATTCGTGGCAGCAAAACATGGGTCACGCATGCGGCGCGGGCGGATCTTCTTCTGCTGCTGGCACGCACCAACGGCAAGGAAAACGGCCATCGCGCGCTTTCCCTTCTTCTGGTCGAAAAGCAGCGCGACAGTGGCAGGCCGTTTCAGTCCGCAGCCCGCGTCAATAGCCGCGAATTGCAGGCGCTCGGTTGTCGCGGCCTGAAGGAATTCGAAGTGGCCTTCGATGACTTCGAAGTGCCGGTCGGCAGCTTGCTGGGAGAAGTCGAAGGAGCCGGTTTCAAGCAACTCATGGAAGCCTTCGAAACGACGCGCATCCAAACCGCGGCGCGCGCGGCGGGTGTCGCGCAATCGGCGCTCGATCTGGCCCTCGGCCATGCCGGCGAACCCACGCAATCGGGCGCGCACATCGCGGATTTTCCACGCATCGGCGACAAGCTCGCGATGATGACGGCAGAAATCGCCGCCGCGCGCCAGCTCACCGGCTTCGTCGCGCGCAAAAAAGACTCAGGCGCGCGTTGCGAGCTCGAGGCGGCCATGGCGAAGATGCTTGCCGCACGGGTCGCCTGGGCGGCGGCCGATTGCACGATGCAAATATATGGGGCCAACGGCTTGGCCACCGAATTACCCATTTCCCGCGTCTTGGCTGATGCCCGTGCCCTGAACATTGTGGACGGGCCGTCTGAGATGCTGGCCCAAATTATCGCCCGACGCCTGCTCGACGGCGCCTCCTGAACCGGTCGCCGCCGCGCTGGCCGGGCAACAATTTGGACGCGGCGACGTTGACCCCCAGCCGCGTCGGTGTTGTTATCGGCCGGAATTGTCGCGGGAGCGCTGGTCGATGACCAAGGTCAAAATCCAGAACGGCGAATGGATCGTTGTCTGCGATGGCAGCAAAGCCTTGTTGCTTGAGAATTCAGGCGACGAGAAATTTCCGAACCTCAAGACTCGGGAAGTATATCAGCAGGAGGACCTTCTGACCCGCGAACAGGGCACCGATGCCCCTGGCCGCGCTATTCAATCGGTCGGATCGATGCGGAGCGCCATGGAGCAATCCGATTGGCATGATCTGGGTGAAGACCGGTTTTTGGCGACCCTGGTCGAGCGGCTCGATGCCGCTATCCAGGCCGGACAGGCAAAGTCGTTGGTCATCGCGGCGCCGCCGCGCGCCCTCGGAATGCTCCGGCACCATTATTCGACGAACCTGCGCCGCGTCCTGCGCGCGGAGATTGACAAGGATCTGGTCAAGCTTCCGGTCTACGAAATCGAGAAACATCTCGCCGAATAGACACAAATGGCGGCCGCCCGCATGGGCGAAAGGACAAAAGCATGTCCGGTACAACTATCGTCGTGATCATCGCACTTGCCGCCGTGGCGGTCGTGTTGTTCCTCGGCTTGGCAAACATGCTGCGCGGCGGTTCGCCCGCCGTGTCGCAGCGACTGATGCGCTGGCGCGTGCTGCTGCAATTCGTCGCCATCGTCATCATCATCATTGCCATTTGGGCGGCGAAACAATAGCTGGCGCATGGTCGTCCTCAACCGCATCTACACGCGCACCGGCGACGACGGCACCACGGCCTTGGGCAGCGGCGAGCGCCGCAAGAAATACGATCTGCGCGTGGCCGCTTACGGCACCCTGGACGAGCTGAACGCGGTGATCGGCGTGGCGCGGCTTCATACTGCAAGCGATACCGCTCTCGATCAGGCGCTCGGCCGCGTGCAGAACGATCTCTTCGATGTCGAGGCCGATCTTTGCCTGGCGTCCAAGGGGCCGGCCGGCGCCCGCCTGACGGCGACCGAGGCACAGGTGCAATGGCTCGAAGACCAGATCGACCATTTCAATGCGGGCTTAGCCTCGCTCAAGTCCTTCGTGCTCCCTGGCGGTAGTCCGGCGGCGGCGTATCTGCACCTGGCTCGCACGGTATGCCGCCGCGCCGAACGGTTGATGGTCGAGCTCAACGACACGCCCGGCGAGGGCGTCGGCGCACCGGCTCTGAAATATGTGAACCGCCTGTCCGATTTTCTCTTCGTTGCCGGACGCCACGCCAATGACCGGGGCGCGCGCGACGTTCTTTGGGCGCCGGGCGCGCATCGCTGACGCTTGGCCGGTGAATTGTTTGTTGCCGTCGCGTTGACCCGCTAGCCTGCCGCCTTTAGTTTCGCGCTTCAGCGCCTCTGGGGAACGAGGAATGAAGATTCTTGTGCCGGTGAAGCGGGTCGTGGACTTCAACGTCAAGATCCGCGTCAAGGCCGACGGCTCTGGCGTCGAGCTTGCCAACGTGAAGATGTCGATGAACCCCTTCGACGAGATCGCGGTGGAGGAAGCGATCAGATTGAAGGAAGCCGGCAAAGCCTCGGAGATCGTCGCCGTCTCGATCGGCCCGGCGCAGGCCGCGGAAACCATCCGCACGGCGCTGGCCATGGGCGCCGATCGCGGCATTTTGGTGAAGACCGACGCGCCGGTCGAGCCGCTGGCGGTCGCCAAAATTCTCAAGGCCATCGTTGCGGCGGAACAGCCCGGCCTCGTCGTCCTCGGCAAACAGGCGATCGACGACGATTGCAACCAAACGGGGCAGATGTTGGCGGCGCTGCTCGGCTGGCCGCAGGGTACCTTTGCCTCTAAGCTCGTCATCGAAGGCAACGACGTCGTAGTGACGCGCGAGGTCGATGGCGGGCTGCAAACGGTGAAGCTGAAAGGCCCTGCCGTCGTCACCACCGATTTGCGGCTCAACGAGCCACGCTACGCCAGCCTGCCCAACATCATGAAATCCAAGAAAAAGCCGATCGAGGAGAAGACGCCGCAGGATTATGGCGTCGATACCGCGCCGCGCCTCGAGGTGCTCAAGACGGTCGAGCCGGCGCGGCGCAAAAGCGGCATCAAGGTCGCCTCGGTCGTCGATCTCGTTGGCAGGCTGAAGAACGAAGCGGGAGTGCTGTGATGGCCACGCTCCTTCTTGCCGAACACGACAACAGGACCTTGCGCGACACCACGGCCAAGGCGCTTAGCGCGGCGAAGCAACTCGGCGGCGAGGTGCATGTGCTGGTGGCGGGCGCCGATTGCCGCGGCGTGGCCGAGGCGGCGGCGAAGCTCGATGGCGTTGCCAAGGTGCTGCTGGCGGACGCCGCGCCTTACGCGCATATGCTGGCCGAGCCGGTCGCAACACTCATCGTTTCGCTCGCCGGCCAATACGATGCGCTCGTCGCGCCGGCGAGCACGCTGGGCAAGAACATCCTGCCGCGCGTGGCCGCGCTGCTTGATGTCATGCAAATCTCCGACATCACCAAGGTGGTTTCGGCGGACACTTTCGAGCGTCCCATCTATGCCGGAAATGCCATTCAGACCGTGCGCGCGCGCGATGCCAAGAAGGTCGTCACCGTGCGCACCGCCGCGTTCCCTGCCGCGGGCGGCGGCGGCAATGCGCCGATTGAACCAGTCGCGCCGGCGGCGGATGCCGGCATCTCCAGCTTCGTCGGCGAAGAGCTCTCCAAGCTCGATCGTCCTGAACTGACCTCGGCCAAGATCATCATCTCCGGCGGCCGCGCGCTGCAGAGCCGCGAGAATTTCGCCAAATATATCGAGCCGGTGGCCGACAAGCTTGGCGCCGCGATCGGCGCCTCGCGCGCGGCGGTCGATGCCGGCTATGCGCCGAACGACTGGCAGGTGGGACAGACTGGCAAAGTCGTGGCACCGGAATTGTATATCGCCGTCGGCATTTCCGGCGCTATACAGCATCTCGCCGGCATGAAGGATTCCAAGGTGATTGTCGCCATCAACAAGGACGAGGAAGCGCCGATTTTTCAGGTCGCCGACTATGGCCTGGTCGCCGATCTTTACCAGGCTTTGCCAGAACTAGCGGCCGAACTGAGCAAACTCGGCCGTTGACTATTTCGCAAAACAACAGATCGCACTATGTTCATGCGGTTTTCACCGTATGGGGCGTTTCTTAACGAGGCGCGGAACGATCGGATGATCCGTCATGGCGCTCGCAATTCGTAACGTCGGCGTGATTGGCGCCGGGCAGATGGGCAACGGCATCGCCCATGTCTGCGCGCTGGCCGGCTTCTCCGTGCTGGTGCATGACGTGACGCCGGACCGGATCAAAGCCGGCCTTGCGACCATCAACGGCAACATGGCGCGTCAGGTCAGCCGCAAGATCATTTCCGAAGACGACCGCAAGGCGGCGCTCAGCCGGATCAGTCCGGCCAACAATATCGACGAGCTTTCCGCCTGCGACCTCGCCATCGAGACCGCAACCGAGCAGGAACAGGTCAAGCGGCAGATTTTCGCCGCCTTGTGCCCGGTGTTGAAGCCGGAGGCGATCGTCGCCACCAATACCTCCTCCATCTCGATCACGCGGCTGGCGTCGGCCACCGACCGGCCCGAACGCTTCATCGGCATCCATTTCATGAATCCGGTGCCGCTGATGGAATTGGTCGAGTTGATCCGCGGCCTCGCTACCGGCGACGAGACTTTCGAAACCGCCAAGGCTTTCGTCACCAAGCTCGGCAAGACCATCGCGGTCTCCGAGGATTCCCCCGCCTTCATCGTCAACCGCGTGCTGCTGCCGATGATCAACGAGGCGATCTACGCGCTTTACGAGGGCGTCGGCACCGTCGAGGCGATCGATACCGCGATGCGGCTCGGCGCCCACCACCCGATGGGTCCGCTGGAGCTTGCCGATTTCATCGGGCTAGATACTTGTCTCGCGGTCATGCAGGTGCTGCACGAAGGCCTGGCCGATTCGAAATACCGGCCCTGTCCGCTCCTGGTGAAATACGTCGAGGCCGGCTGGCTTGGCCGCAAGACGCAGCGCGGCTTTTACGATTACCGCGGCGAGAAGCCGGTGCCGACGCGCTAAAGCGCGATCGGTAACGGCGCAGCGTTACGCCAGTTGCTCCGCCATCTTGTCGAGGCTCTGGCTCCAGCCCGCCTCCATGCCGTCCAGCATCGCCGGCGCCGCTGGTACAAGGCCCTTGGCAAAGCTGTGCAGCGTCAGCTTCGTGTTGCCGCCTTGCTCTTCCAGGATGACGGTCGTCTTGCCCTCGAGCAGATGATTGCCATCATTATCGATGGCGATGTTGGAGAACACCAATCGCTCCGGCGGTTTCACCTCGCTAAAAACGCCCTTCATTGGATAGTCGTTGCCATCCGGCCCATGCATGACGATGCGCAAGGCGCCGCCGACACGGACGTCCAGTTGAGGGACAGAGCTGGTGAATCCACGCGGGCCGAACCATCGCGCCAGGTGCATCGGCTCGGTCCACGCCCGCCAAACAAGCTCGCGCGGCGCATTGAACAGGCGGGTAAGCGTGATCGTGCGTTCGCCATAAGGCGCCGTCTGCACCGCACTGTTCACGCGGCTTCTCCCGCATAGGCACGCTCGATCGTCGCGAGGTCGAGCTTTTTCATCTTCATGAAGGCATTCATGACGCGCGCCGATTTCGCCGTGTCGGGATCGCTCAGCATCTGCGGAATCGCGCTTGGCACCACTTGCCAGGACAGGCCAAATTTATCCTTAAGCCAGCCGCAAGGGCCTTCCTGGCCGCCGCCGTCAGAGAGCTTGGCCCAGTAGTAGTCGATGTCCGGCTGCGCGTCGCAAAAGATCTGAAACGACACCGCTTCGTCGAACTTGAATTGCGGGCCGCCGTTCAGCGCGACGAAGGGCTGTCCTTCGAGCTCGAATTCGACCGTCATCACCGAACCGGCGGGCTTGCCGTGCACGTCCTGCCCCGCATTGGGAAAGCGGCTGATCCTGCCCAGCTTGGCATTCTTGAACACCGAGCAATAGAACCGCGCCGCCTCTTCGGCCTGTGTGTCGAACCACAGGCAAGGGGCGATCTTGTGCTTTGCGATTGTCATGCTTCGTCCCTTCCGCTGCGTCTCACTTCGCCTTCGCCAAATAGGCTTCGAGCTGGTCCATGGTGCCGGTCCAGCCTTGGGTCATGCTGGGACGGCCAGCCTCGAAGGCTTGGCGTTCCGCTTCGCTGGCGTTGTAGGGCATCCAGCTCACGGTGAACCTGGTCTTGCCGCCAGGCGCGTCCTCGAACGTGAATGTGGAGAGCATGTAAAGCGGCCAGGTCGGAGCCATCGGATGGCGCGTCACCCCGCGCTTCTCATCGGAGAACGAGTTCATAAAGACGAGCCGTTCCTGCGGCACGATCTCGCGATAGGTGAACAGGCCCCACATCGGCGTGCCGTCGGGCGCTTTCAGGCCGTAGTGGTAGGTGCCGCCGACGCGCAGATCCATGGCGGAAGCGGTCACGGTGAAGCCCTTCGGGCCCCACCATTGCTTCATGCGCTCCGGATCGGTGAAGCATTTCCAAAGCAGATCCCGCGGCACGTCAAACACGCGCGAGATGACGAAGTCCTTGGTTTTGGTTTCTGCGCTCGAAGCCATTCGCTCCTCCACCGCAATCGGCCCCTAGCGGATTAATTCGCCGGAACAATGATCATCCAGCCGATACCGAATTTGTCGGCAAGCACTCCGAAACGCCGCGCGAAAAAAGTTTTGTCCATCGGCATTCTTACTTCGCCTCCCGCGCTCAAGGCGCCGAACAGCTTGTCCGCTTCAGCCTCGTCTTTGGGGTAAAGCGTCAAGGAGAAGCCTTGAAAGTTTGGTTTGCCCGTGTTGCGGCCGTCGGAGGCCAAAACCGTACTGTCTCCAATCTTGATGCTTGCATGCATCACTTTGTCGCCACTTCCGGGAGAGATCATTGACTGGTCGGGGGCGTCCTTGAAGCGCATGACCATTTCGGTCTTGGCGCCGAGAGTTTTTTGGTAGAACTCGATCGCCTCGTCGCAGCGGCCATCGAAAAACAGATAAGGCTGTATCTGCATCACGTTCCTCCTTTTGTGCTTGGCGCAATCTACGCGTTCATTGTGGCAAGATAGTCAGCGAGCCGCGCCATAGTCTGCGAAAGCCCCTTATCGGCGCCATATTCCTTGATCACGCGATCACGTTCTTGCGCCGACGGGAATCGTCCATGCCAGACGAGACGGGTACGCCCGCCGTCAAGTTCCTCGAAAGTCAAAGTTTGGGTGAATTGCACCGGTTCGACGTCGTCGCCGCCGCCATGACGATAGACGATGCGTTCTGGCGGCAGGATCTCGTCATAGGTCACGCGATTCTGATAATCGCGGCCGTCCGGCCCATGCATCACGAATCGCCAAGCGCCGCCGGGGCGGAAGTCGAAACTGAGGGTCGTCGTGGTGAAGCCGTCCGGGCCCCACCACCGCGCCAGATGCTTCGGGTCGGTGAAGGCCGAAAATACCAGTTCGCGCGGCGCTTCAAAAATACGCGAGCCTATGATCGACCGCGGATCATGGAGATCGATACTACTTTTTGCGCTCACTTCGCGTCTCCCTGGCTTCGTTCTCTTTGGCTTGCAGCGTCTGCAGATAATCGTCGAGGCGGTCGAGGCGCTCCTCCCAAAGCCGCCGATATTCCTCGAGCCAATCGTCGACGCCTTTGAGCGCCTCCGGCTCGAGCCGGCACGGGCGCCACTGGGCTTCCCGCCCGCGGGTAATCAGCCCGGCGCGTTCCAGCACCTTCAGGTGCTTGGAGATTGCCGGCCCGCTGATGTCGAAGGGCTTGGCCAATTCGCTCACCGAGGTCTGCCCCAGCGCGAGGCGTGCCAGGATGGCGCGGCGCGTCGGGTCGGCCAGGGCGGCAAAGGTGGAGCTAAGGCGGTCCGTCCTCATTGAACTATCCAGTTAAATAACCTATTGGTTAAATAAAGCGCCGGCTGGAGCCTGTCAAGAAGGGAATTTCCGTTCGAACAGGCAGGCATCGGCTATTTCTGCAGCGCCGCCCGGATCAGGTTTACCCCGTCGTCGCTGGCCCATTCGGCGGGACCGGCGATGGTGCCGATCTCGCAGCCTTTGGGGTCGAGCAACACGGTCGTGGGCATGCCGACCGCCCGGCCGATCGCCCTAAGATCCTGAAAAACCTTGGCTTCGGGATCGGCATAATAGGTCAGATGACGGATGGCCCTGTCCTTGAACCAGGCTTTCGGCTTGTCCGGGTCGCGGGTGTCGATGTTGACGGCGACCACGTCGAAATCTGGCCCGCCGAGCTTGGCTTTCAGCGCGTCGAGCGCCGGCATTTCCTGCCCGCAAGGCACGCACCAGGTCGCCCACAGATTCAACAGCACGGTCCGTGCCCGCCATTCCTGCAATGAATGCTGCCGGCCATTCGCGTCCTGGAAGGTGAGATCGGGCAGACGCAGCGGCTCGCTGGCCATCGTCACCGCAGCTACCTCGCCCCGGACCAAAGGCGCGAGGCGCCGGGCAATATCCACGGCGGCTTTGCACTCCGGATCGCCCGCGCGATTGCGCAGCAAGCCGGCAATCCCGTATATCCCGGCGAAGCCGAGCAAGATCGCGGCGGCAACCGCACTAGCGACCAGTACCGCACGGCGGCGGTTCGGACCCGCCGGCTTTTCGTTCCCGGATGGTGCTTTCATCGTCGTGCTGACCTCCGCCTGCGTGCCTTTGGACGTGTCATGAGCAACAAGATGTGGGGCGGACGCTTCAACAGCGGCCCCGACGCCCTCATGGAGGAGATCAACGCCTCCATCGATTTCGACCGGCACCTGGCACGCGAGGACATTCTGGCGTCCAAGGTCCATGCAGCCATGCTGGCGAAGCAAGGCATAATCACGGCGGCCGACGCCGACAAGATAACGCAGGGCTTGGACAAGATTCTGGCGGAAATCGAAGCCGGCAGCTTTTCGTTCAAGCGCGCGCTCGAGGACATTCACATGAATGTCGAGAGCCGGCTTCAGGAGTTAATCGGCGCCGCGGCCGGCCGGTTACATACCGCGCGATCGCGCAACGATCAGGTGGCCACCGATTTCCGGCTCTGGCTCCGCAACCGCATTGACGAGATCGATGCGGCGCTCACCGCCTATCAGCAGGCGCTGGCGACGCGCGCGCTTGAACACGCGGCGACGGTGATGCCGGGCTTGACGCATTTGCAAACCGCGCAGCCGGTGACTTTCGGCCATCATTTGCTGGCCTATGTGGAGATGGCGGCGCGCGACCGCGGCCGCTTTGCCGATGCGCGCAAAAGGTTGAACGAATCCCCGCTTGGCGCTGCGGCGCTGGCGGGAACGTCATTTCCCATTGATCGCGAGATGGCGGCGCATGCGCTCGGCTTCGAGCGGCCGGCGGCCAATTCGCTCGACGCGGTGTCGGACAGAGATTTTGCGCTGGAGACGCTTTCGGCTGTCGCCATCACTTCCATCCACCTTTCGCGGCTCGCCGAGGAGATCGTGATTTGGACGTCGCCACTGGTCGGCCTGGTGAAGCTGTCCGACAAATTCACCACCGGTTCGTCGATCATGCCGCAGAAGCGCAATCCCGACGCCGCCGAACTGGTGCGTGCGAAAACCGGGCGCATCCTTGGCGCTTTGTCGGCGCTCTTCGTGGTCATGAAAGGCTTGCCGCTCGCCTATCAGAAGGACATGCAGGAGGACAAGGAAGCGGTGATCGATGCGGTCACGGCGCTATTGCTTTCCTTGGCGGCGATGACGGGAATGGTCGCGGACCTTCAGCCCGACACGGCGCGCATGAAGAAGGCGGCCGGCGAAGGCTATGCCACCGCCACCGACCTGGCGGACTGGCTGGTGCGCGAATTGAAGCTGCCTTTCCGCGAGGCGCATCACATCACCGGACGCATCGTCGCCCAGGCAGCCAAACGCGGCGTCGCTCTGCATCGGCTGCCGCTCGAAGCAATGCGTGCCGTCGAGCCGCGGATTTCGGATGCCGTATTCGAGGTGCTTTCCGTCGAGCGCTCGGTGCGCAGCCGCACGAGTTATGGCGGCACGGCGCCGAAAAATGTCCGCGCAGCCGCGAAGAAGTGGCTGAAGACGCTGGAAAAAAAGCGCAAATGACGACGTCGCCGGGCCTCGCCTTCGGCGGCCGATCTGCTATGTTGCGTCTGCGTTCGGGAGAGAATTGTGGACCGTCGATCCTATCTGGCCCGTCTTGCCGTGCTTGGCGCCGCCATGGCGGCGCTGGCGCTTGCCGGCTGTGGCCGTAAAGGCCCGCTCGATCCGCCGCCCGTTGCCGCAGAGCCCACGCCGAGCGCCGCGCCGGCGCGACAGAGTTCCGTGGCCAGCCCTACGGCTAGCCTCAATGGAAAGAGCGAGTCAAAGGGACCTTCCGTCTTCACCCGTCACGGCCAGCCGGTGGCGCCGCCCGGACCAAAAGTACATCTGCCGATTGATTGGCTTATCGACTAAACCCGCGCGCGTCCCGAGGTTTTTGGCGCTGCGCGCCGCGCCCGGGTACAGGCTGACCTCCATGTCACGGTTGGATTGGCAATGAATCATTTCGCTTATCGCGAAGGCGTCATGCATGCCGAGGCGGTGAATGTCGCGACACTCGCCGAAGCGGTCGGCACACCGGTCTATTGTTACTCGAGTGCAACCATCGAGCGCCATTACGCCGTCTTCACCGAGGCCTTCGCCGACGTGCGCGCGCTCGTCTGCTACGCGATGAAGGCGAATTCCAATCAAGCCGTGATCAAGACGCTGGCGAATCTCGGCGCTGGCGCCGACGTCGTTTCCGAAGGCGAGCTCAAGCGCGCCCGCGCCGCCGGCATTCCGCCGCGCAAAATCATGTTCTCCGGCGTGGGCAAGACGGCGCGCGAACTGGCGCTCGCGGTCGACGAAGGGATTCTTTGCATCAACGTCGAATCCGAGCCAGAACTGGAGCTGCTTTCAGCCATCGCATCGTCGAAGGGCCGCGACGCCGAGATTTCGCTGCGCGTAAATCCCGATATCGATGCCAAGACGCACGCCAAGATCGCGACCGGCAAGGCGGAGAACAAATTCGGCATTCCGCTGAGCGGCGCCCGCGACGTCTATGCCCGCGCCGCGAAGCTGCCGGGTATCCGCATTGCCGGCGTCGATATGCATATCGGCAGCCAGATCACCGCGCTGAAGCCGTTCGGCGACGCCTTCGCGCTGCTCTCCGAGTTCGTCCATACACTGCGCGCCGACGGGCATACGATCGCCCATGTCGACCTCGGCGGCGGCCTCGGCATCCCCTATCACGACTGCAATGAGCCGCCGCCGGATCCGGCGGCTTACGCCGATGTGGTGAAGAAGGCGACGCGCGACCTCGATTGCACGCTGATCTTCGAGCCGGGACGCCTCATCGTCGGCAATGCCGGCATTCTGGTGACCCGCGTGATCTATGTGAAGCGCGGCGAGGCCAAGACCTTCGTCGTCGTCGATGCCGCGATGAACGATCTCATCAGGCCGACACTTTACGATGCCCATCATGACATCCGTCCGGTGACCGAGCCGGCGCCGGGGGCGCGGCGCATCGTTGCCGATGTGGTCGGCCCGGTTTGCGAATCGGGGGATTTCCTGGCGTTGGGCCGGGAGATCGTCGAACCGAGGCCGGGTGACCTGCTGGCCGTTATGTCGGCCGGCGCATACGGCGCCGCGCAATCGGGCACCTACAACACCCGGCCGCTGGTTCCGGAAGTCCTGGTGCGCGACGGCCAATGGGCGGTCGTGCGTCCCCGCCTCGAAGCCGACGCATTGATCGGGCTCGATCGGCTGCCCCCTTGGCTGTAGCGGTTCGGCAAAAGACCCGCCCGCGGGATCATGGGCGCGGACCCCGGCGCCATGCTAAGATGTTGTAGGTGCGACGCAGGAGAGCCGTCGGTAATGGACAGGGCCCATGCAGAACAGTGATGGTCCGTCTCGCCGCGAGGGGGCCAGCGGCATGACGCTGTTTGGCGACGCCCTGACGCGCGCGCGCTGGGCGATTTTCTGGGAACGGCTCTGGCCCGCGCTCGCGAGTCTCGCCACCGCGGTCGGTCTGTTTCTCGCGTTATCCTGGCTCGGGCTCTGGCTATGGCTGCCGCCGCTCGGCCGGGTCGCCGGGTTGGTCGCCTTTCTGATGATCGCCGTCGCTGCGTGCCTGCCGCTCTTGCGCCTGCGCTTTCCGTCGCGTCAGGACGGCATCGAACGCCTCGACCGCATCAGCGGCATTCCGCACCGGCCGGCGACCGCTATCGACGATCGCATGGCGACAACCCTTGGCGATGCGTTTTCGATGGCGCTGTGGCGCGCCCATGTGGCGCGCGCGATGGACGCCGCGCGCAAATTGAAGCCAGGCCGGCCGACGCCGAGTCTTTCCACGCGCGATCCTTATGCGGTGCGTGCCCTCGTGCTCGTGCTGGTGGCGGCGACATTCTTCGCCGCCGGCGGCGAACGCCGGCAGCGCATTGTCGCCGCCTTCGATTTCAGCGGCATCGTTACGCCGGCCAGTTACCGCGTCGATGCCTGGGTCACGCCGCCGCTTTATACCGGCAAGTCGCCGGTGCTCTTGCCTGGCTTGCGTCCCGGCGAGGCCGCGCAGACGACGACCGCCTATTCGGTGCCCGTTGGCAGCGTTCTGGTGATTCGCGCCAGCGGCACGTCCGATCTTCAGGTCGCCGCCACCGGCGGTCTCGGCGAGGCGCCGAAAGGCGACCGCCCGCCGCCGGCCGGCAGCGAAGAACATCGCTTCAACATCAGCGACAGCGGGGCGGTAACGCTGCACGGCCTCGGCGACGACGTGACCTGGCAGTTCAACGCGGTGCCCGACACGCCGCCGATGATCTCGCTCGCCAAGGATCCGGAGACGCAACCGCGCGGCGCCCTGATCCTCAGCTACAAGCTCGAGGACGACTACGGCATCGCCGACGCCAAGGCGGTCCTCGTCCGGCCGGATTCCGCTGACGCGCAACATCAGCAACAGCCGGACGGCAAGAACCGGCCGGCGGCGCATCCGCTTTACGATCCGCCGGAATTCCCCTTGCTGTTGCCGCAGGCGCGCACCCGCAAGGGTGTGGGGCAAACGGTCAAGGACCTCACCGCGCATCCTCTCGCCGGAAGCGAGCTGGTCATGACGCTGATCGCGCGCGATCAGGCAGGCAACGAAGGGCAGAGCAAGCCGTTCCGTATCACCTTGCCCGAGCGGCCATTCTTCAACATGTTGGCGAAATCGCTGGTGGAGCTGCGTGGCATGCTGGCGCGTGATGCGGAATCGCGGCCGCAGGTGCTGGCCGGCCTCGACGCGCTCGCCATCGGGCCTGAGCGCTTCACGCCGGAGCTGGGCACTTATCTCGGCCTGCGCTCGCTTTACTGGAATCTGTCGATCGCGAAGACCGACGATGAAATGCGCGACGTCGTCTCGCGCCTGTGGGCGATGGCGGTTGAGCTCGAAGACGGCAAGCTCGGCGACGTCGCCGCGGCGCTGCGCAACGCCGAGCAGGCGCTGCGCGACGCGCTCGAACACAATGCGAGCGACGAGGAAATCAAGCGGCTGACCGATCAGCTTCGCGCCGCGATTCAGAATTACCTTCAGGCGCTGGCGCGCGAGATGCGCAAGAATCCGGAACTGGCCAAGCGCCTCGACCCCAATGCGCAGGTGATCCGGCCGCAGGACCTGCAGAATCTGCTCAATGAGCTGGAGAACCTGGCGCGCTCGGGCAACAAGGAAGCGGCGCGCCAACTGCTGCGCGATCTGCAGGCGATGCTCGACAATCTGCAGCTCGCCCGCCCGGGCCAGGGCAACGACCAGGACATGAAGGCGTTGAACGATCTCGCCGACATGATCCAGCAGCAGCGCAAATTGCGCGACCGCACCTATCAGCAGGGCCAGGATATGCGCCGCAATGGCCAGTCCGGCGATCCAAATCAGACCGACCGGCTAAAGCAGGACCAACAGGCTCTGCGTGATCGGCTCGAAAGCCTGCTCGATCAGTTGCGTAAGCGCGGCTTCGACCAGCCGATGCCGAGTCAGCAAGGCCGCCAAGGCCAAAGTCTCGACGCGCTGGGCCAAGCCGGCAAATCCATGGGCGAGGCGGAGGATGCGCTCGGCGAGGGCAATGCGGAATCCGCTGTCGATCCGCAGGCGCGCGCCTTGGAGGCGCTGCGCAAGGGTGCCCAGGGTATGGCCCAGGCCATGCAGGGGCAGCGCGGCATCGGGCAAGGTCCGGGCTTCGGTCAAGGTCGTGGCCGCGCCGACCGGGGTGGGGAATACGATCCGCTCGGCCGGCCGGTCGGGCCAAAATCGGGTCCGGATACGAGCGTCAAAATTCCCGATGAAATTGAAGTGCAGCGCGCGCGCCGCGTTATCGAAGAACTGCGCAGGCGCTTAGGCGAGCTCGGCCGGCCGAAGACGGAACTCGATTATATCGAGCGGTTGCTCAAGGATTTCTGATCGCATTCGAAACACGCGCGGCCCGGGGGGCGAAGCGCATGAAACTTCTCATCGCGGCATCCGTCTTGTCATTTCTAGGAAACGCTTCCACCCAGGCGGCGGAATGTCCGGACGCGCAAACCGCGGTCAAAGGATTTGTGGCCGAGCGCGCAGGAGCCGGAAAGACGGAAGTCTTCCATGTCGGCAAGACCGACATCAGAACCATCTATCGCTTCGGTGACCGGGTTCTGCAGGAGACCACGCTCTTTCAAGGACTTTTCGAGCTGGAAAGGATTACCGAAGGCAAGCGCGTGGTTCATCGCCCGCTGGCCGAGCTATCGGGAAAATTTCCGCCCATCGTGGGCAAGACCCTGACCGCCAAATTCGAAGACACGGACGCGGGACAAAAGGCGACGTTGACGGTTGCTTTGCGCGTGAGGAAGCAGGACGCCCTTTACATCGGGCCGTGCCAATACAAGGTGCTGCGCATCGACCGCAGTGCGGGTTACGGCAATAACTCACCGCAATTTCTCGAAACCGACTATTACGCGCCGGATCTCACTTTCATCATTGCCAAGGAATATAAAGAAGACAATGGCAGCACCACGCTCAACAAATACGACAAGATTTATCCGATGAATCCCTAGCGCAGCGCTCAGCGCCGTGCGCTGGTGAGCGCTTCGGCAACGGCGTCGCGCACCCCGGCAACCGTGAGCGGCTTGGGGATGACGTCGTGAATCAAGGCGTCGAGGCCGTGGGCGCGCTCGCGCTGATCGGCATATCCGGTCATCAACAGGATGATGACGTCGGGGTAGTCGCGCCCGACCGCCAGCGCCAGCGCGATGCCGTCCATCACCGGCATCTTGATGTCGGTCAGCAGCAAATCGAAGTGACCGTTCGTGCTGCGGAGAGTCTCCAGCGCGGCGGCTCCGTCCGCCGTGGTGACGATGTCGTGGCCGTTTTCGAGCAGGACACGCGCGATCAGCCCGCGAAGCTGCTCCTCATCCTCCGCCACCAGAATGCGGGCCATGGAATCCTCAATGCAGCCCGGCGACGATGTCGCGGCGGTTGAAGAAGCGGACTAGCACTTCCTGCGTCTCCTTCGGCGGCGAGGCCAAGCGTGCCTGGAACGGCAAGGTCTCGCGGGGCCCGAGCACCGCGCGCGCCGGCAGCGTGGTCCAGACGTAGACTTCGTTATGTGTCTGGTTGCGGACGGCGATTCTGATCCGGGGGACTTCCTGTGGCCTGCCGGTGACATTGGAGATTGAGCCCTGCACCACGAGCACGTCGAGTCCTTCCTGCTGCTCCCGCGTCAGCTTCACGTCGTCGAACGACAAACCGCGCAGATTCACCGGCAGTCCGATGGCGGCATAGAGCGAGGCGGTCTGCGGAAAGTAGCGCACGATGTCGCTGCGCCAGGCGGCGATGGCGGTATTGGCTGCCAGCAGCGCGAGAATGAGCGTCGGCGGGCCCGGCAGGGCTCGTGGACGGCGCGAAGGGCGCACGCGCCGCAGTCGGCGCGCCGCGGTGCTCTCGATGTTGTCGACGCCCCGCCGTTCGGGCGCCGGGCCTAGTCCCGAAGCTTCTACGGCGGGCGCCAGCGGCGGCGATTCAACGGTGAGCTGGCCGGCGGTCACATCGGCCAGCACGGCGTCCGCGGCAGCGGCTTGGTCGGCGTGTTCCGCCTCCATGTCGGCGCGCAGACCCTCGACATCGATGCCATCGAGGGATGCGGGCTCCACCGGCGGATCGGCGGGGCCTTCCGAAGCGCTTTGTACTGAGTCGGCCGCAGCCATCTCGACCGGCGGATCGCCTGGGCTTTCCGATGCAGGCTCAAACTCTTCGCGTTGCTGCTCCGGCTCCGGGGCAGACATAGCGGAAGATGCAATGGGCTCCGCTTCGCGCGGCGAGGCTTCGAACAGCGGGACCTTGGCTCCTTTGTCGACAACATCGAAGTCATCGCCGGTAGCAAGGGCCGGCACCACCGTTGGCGCTGCCGCAAACCACACGGTCTTGCAGCGGGCGCAGCGGACCGAGCGCCCGCCCGGGACAAGCGCGGGCAGATCGACCTGATACGACGTCGCGCACTGTGGACAGACGATCAGCATGGCGAATCGGGCCAGGAAACGGGAACGCGCAGGCTACCCGCGCATCCGTTAACGAATCCGAAACCATGGCTGAGGGGCCGCGCCCGACCGCCGGCACCGGGGGCCGGCGGGGACGCGGGCCATCGGAAGGAGCGCCTGATATAAAAGGCGAATCAGGGCAGAACCAGCCTTGGGCCAGAGACTTTCGGGGAGGCACGTGGTCCGGTTCGAAAACGTCGGGTTGCGCTACGGGTTAGGTCCGGAGATCCTGCGCGACCTATCCTTTCGCATCGACCCGCATTCGTTTCAGTTTCTCACCGGCCCTTCCGGCGCCGGCAAGACCTCGCTGTTGCGCCTGTTGTTTCTCACGCTACAGCCGACGCGGGGGCTGGTTACGCTGTTCGGCCACGACGTCGCCACCCTGAGCAAGGATTCGCTGGCGGCGCTACGGCGGCGGATCGGCATGGTGTTTCAGGATTTCAGGTTGCTCGATCACATGACTACTTATGAAAACGTCGCGCTGCCACTGCGTGTGGCGGGCCGCGACGAGGGCAGCTTCCGCGGCGAAGTGGTCGAGTTGCTGCGCTGGGTGGGACTTGGCGACCGCATGTGGGCGCACCCGCCCGTGCTTTCCGGCGGCGAGAAGCAGCGGGCCGCGATCGCGCGCGCGGTGATCGCGCAGCCGCAATTGCTCCTGGCCGATGAACCGACGGGCAACGTCGATCCTAATCTGGCGCAGCGGCTGTTACGCTTGTTCGTCGAGCTGAACAAGCTGGGCACATCGGTTATCATCGCCACTCACGACATAGCCTTGATGGACCAATATGATGCGCGCCGCCTGGTGCTGCATGACGGGCGCCTGCATGTCTACGAATGAAGATGTCTGACGATCCCGACACGACGGATTTGGCGGCTCCTCCGGGTGCCGAAGCATTGCCGAGCATGCGCTCGCCGCTGGTGCCGCGAAATTCCATTTCCGGCCGCGCCCTGGTCGGTGTCGTGGCGATCATGACGTTTCTTGCCTCGTTGACGGCCGGCGCCGTCATGCTAGTGCGGGCATCGGCCAACGATTGGCAGGCAGATGTCGCCCGCGAATTGACGATTCAGGTGCGGCCTGTAGCCGGGCACGATGTCGAGAGCGAAGTGCGCAAGGCGGCCGACATCGCCCGCGGCTTTCCCGGCGTCGCCGGCGTGAAGGCCTACTCCAAGGAAGAATCGGGCCGGCTGCTCGAGCCCTGGCTTGGGACCGGCCTTTCGCTGGACGATCTTCCCATTCCTCGGTTGATCGTCGTTGATCTGGCATCCGGCGCCGCCATCGACATTGCCGGCTTGCGAAAGGCGCTCAATGTCGTCGCGGGCGCCAACGTCGACGACCATCGCGGCTGGATCGAACAGATGCGGCTGATGAGCGGCACGGTGGTGATCGGTGGCATCACCATTTTGCTTCTGGTTTTTGCGGCCACGGCGCTGTCCGTCGCCTTCGCCACACGCGGCGCCATGGCCAGCAATCGGCCCACCATCGAGGTTCTGCATTTCATCGGGGCGACCAACCAATTCATCGCCGGCCACTTTCAACGGCATTTTCTGCTGCTCGGCCTAAAGGGTGGAACCATCGGCGGCTTGGCTGCCGCTTTGTTTTTCGCCATCGCCGGTTTGATCAGCGGCCTCGCCGGGGGCGCGGCCGTGGGGGAGGTTTCGGCGCTTTTCGGCAGCTTCGCCATTGGTTTGGCCGGTTATGCGGTGCTCGCCATTCAGGTTATTCTGATTGCGCTTCTGACGGCGGGGACTTCGGGCTACACGGTGCATCGGACCCTGATGTCGATCGACTAGCCGGCGGCCTGAATTCAGCTTGGACTTTACTGCGCGATGAAGGCGGAAAAGGAACCGACATCAGTGTCCCCGTCGAGCGGGGGAGATGCGGCGGCGCTGCGCAGCCGTTCGCGACGCATTGCCGGCCGGATCGCCCGCCTCGCGGCTGCCGTTGCCATTGTCTTTGCCATCGCCCTGCCGCTCGGCTTCATTTGGTTCGTGTCCAAGCTGCCGACGCACGAAGTCACTCTGGCTCGCAATGCCGATGGCATTGTCGTGCTCACCGGCGGCGCCTCGCGCATCAATGACGCCTTCGAGCTGCTCGCTTCCGGGCGCGGTCGGCGCCTGCTGATCACCGGCGTCTATCCGGCCACCAACCGCGGCGAGATGCTGCGCGTCTTGCCTGAATACCAGCGGATGATGGCCTGCTGCGTCGATCTCGACCGCGCCGCGGTCAACACGCTCGGCAACGCAATCGGCGCCCGCCGTTGGGTGCAGGAGCAGGGGTTCAGTTCGCTGATCGTGGTGACATCTGCCTATCACATGCCGCGCGCGCTGGCCGAGCTGTCGCATCAGATGCCGGACGTCGAGCTCATTCCCTATCCGGTGGTCACCACGCGGTTGCGTACCGATCAATGGTGGATGCGTGCGGAAACCGCGAAATTGCTGGTGCTCGAATATGTGAAATACATCGTCGCCATCATCCGCATAACCATCGATCCGAATTCGTCCGCGACCGCGCCGAGCCGTTTCTCCGGCTTGCGGGCGTCGCCGGCGCCACTCTGCTGACAGGATCTTCCGTGCTTGTTCTTCGTTCGATTCTGTTTAACGCTCTTTTTTATCTCAATCTGTTTTTGTATCTGCTGGCTGCGCTGCCGACGCTGGCGCTGCCCCGTCGCTATCTGCTGATGCTGGCCCGCTCCTGGTCACGCAGCAATCTATGGCTGTTGCGCAACCTCTGCGGCGTCAAAGCCGAGTTTCGCGGTTTGCAGAATATTCCATCGGGCGGCGCCCTCATCGCCGCCAAGCACCAATCGGCCTGGGAAACTTTTGCGCTCCTGCCCTATATCCGCGATCCGGCCTTCATCCTCAAACGCGAGCTGATGTGGCTGCCGCTTTTTGGCTGGTATCTCTGGAAATCGCGGATGATCCCGGTCAATCGCGGTGCCCGCGGCCCGGCGCTCGCCGCCATGACGGAGCGGGCGCATTCGGAGGTCGCGCATGGGCGGCAGATCATCATTTTCCCCGAAGGGACGCGGCGCGCGCCCGGCGCCGAGCCGCAATATAAATTTGGCGTGGCGCATCTCTATGCCGAGACCGGCGTGCCCTGCGTCCCGGTGGCGCTTAATTCCGGCCTATTCTGGCCGCGGCGCTCCTTCAGGCGCTTTCCCGGCACGGTGCGCGTAGAGTTTCTTCCTCCGATCCCCCCAGGCTTGGACAAGCAGGCCTTCGCCGACAGGCTTCGCGCCGAGATTGAAGCCGCGACGGCCCGCCTGGTCGACGAAGGGTTGCGCGAACGCGCCCGCGAGATGGGCGAGGCTAGGATGCAGGCGGAACCTCGTGGCCGCCCCTAAGTCGCTGGGCAATCAGATGCAGCGCGGCGTCGCGCACGCCTTGGGCCTCCAGCTCCTGCACCGTCGACAGGACGTAATCGATATTGGGGCCGGCTTTGCCGTGGCCCTGCCGCACAAGGCGTAGCTGCTCTGCGGCAGACAATCGTCCGGCATATTGCGGGTGGCTGCGGTCTACCATGTAGCAAAGCGCTTCCACCCGGCGCTCCCGCTCGCCAAGCAGCCAGACCGACCGCGTGCATTCGCGATAGACAGCGGTCACCTGCTCGCGTTCACGCAAATATGCGACCGTCGCCCCGCGGTCGCGCGCGCTCACCCGATAGGCGATGCCGCGGCAGGTGCCGCCAATATCGAGGCCGAGGACGAGACCCGGCCGCTCCGGCGTCCCCCGATGAACGAAGGAATAAACGCATAATCCCCGATGCGCGCCGACCGCCCGCGCCGCCACGCGCTCGGCAAAGGCAAAGCCGGGCCGCCACATCAAGGAGCCATAAGCGAAGACCCAGAGATCCTCGGCTAGCTGGTCGAAGGCAGGATGCATGAGCGCGGAACAATAATGCAGGCAAGATTCTCATATAAAGCGTCACCGGGCATCCACAAAGTGCCGCCGCTGAGGTAAAAGCGCCGCGCAGGAAGCCGCCCGCGGTAGCGGGACATCGCGGCTCCGCCGCGCTGATTGGATTTTGTAATGGATCGCCCTTTCCGCATCAGGCATCGCCGCCGGTGGCCGCTTTATCTCGCCCTCGCCGGGCTGGCGGCGCTGGCGCTGCTATGGACGGCATTGTGGTTTCGTGCCGCCGAAGCGACGCAGCGCACGGTCACCGGTTGGTTTGCGCGCGAGGCGCAGGCGGGCCGCCTTTACGGCTGCGGCGCGCAAAACATCGGCGGGTTTCCCTTCCGCATCGAAATCGGCTGCGAACCGGCAACGATGGAATGGCGCAGCACCGAGCCGACCGCCTTCCTCAATGCGAAAGGCTTATTGATAACGGCCCAGATCTATCAGCCCACGTTGCTGACCAGCGAATTCACTGGGCCGCTGACTATGAGCGGCGCTGACGGCAAGCGCGCCTTTGTCGCCGATTGGAAGTCGCTGGAGACCGAAGCGCGCGGCGGCCCGCGAAATCCGCAGAGCGCCGCGATCTCGATGGACGCGGCGAGCTTCGAGCGCGTGACGGCAAACGGCTATGAAAGCCTGTTTCAGGCGCGGCATGCCGAAGTGCAGGGCCGCATCGTCGAGGGCTCGGCCGCGGACAATCCGGTGATCGGAATCACCTTGCGGCTTTCCGGCGCAACGGCGCCGACGATCAATCCGCTGACGGCGCAACCCTTCGACGCCGAAATGACGTTCGTGCTGCATGGCCTGAAGGATTTCTCGCCGAAATCCTGGCCGGACCGTTTCCGCGAGATCCAGGCGGCCGGGGGGCATATCGACATCAACCATGCCCGCGCGCAGCAAGGCGAATCGATCGCCTTGGCGAATGGCTCGCTGCACATCGCCCCGGACGGCCAGTTGGAGGGGCAATTGCTCGTCACCGTTGCCGGCCTCGACCGCCTGCTTCCCGCGCTCGGCCTCGACCGGCTGGTGAAGCCAGGCGGCCGCGTCGACAAGCTCGCCACCCAGTTGGATCGATTCATGCCCGGCCTCGGCAATATCGCGCGGGAAAAGGCGGCGCCCACCATCGCTGCCGGCGTCGGCTTGCTGGGTGAGCAGACGCAGCTCGAAGGACGCCGCGCCGTCATTTTGCCGCTGCGCTTTTCCGAGGGCTCGATGTATCTCGGCGGCGTCTCCGTCGGCCAGGTGAAGCCGCTGTTCTAAGCGGCATCAGGATTTCTTCGCCGGCTCATCCTGCAAATGTGGATGCGGCCGGCCGAAATCCGGCGTCGCCGAATCTTGGCCGAGCTCGACGATGCCCTTGCGGATCGCTCGCGTGCGGGTGAACAGCTCGAACAAGGCATCGCCATCGCCGCGGCGGATGGCACGCGTCAGCGCCGAAACGTCTTCGTTGAAGCGGCCGAGCATCTCCAGCACGGCGTCCTTGTTGGCGATGAAGATGTCGCGCCACATGGTGGGATCGGACGCGGCGATACGGGTGAAATCGCGAAATCCGCCAGCAGAAAATTTTAGCACCTCGGAGCGCGTTACCGTTCCGAGCTCGTCGGCGGTGCCGACAATCGTGTAGGCGATCAGATGAGGCACATGACTGGTGATCGCCAGCACAAGGTCGTGATGATCTGCCGTCATCATCTCGACATTGGCCCCGAGCGCGCGCCAGAAGGCGGCAAGCCGCTCGACCGCGCCGGCGTCGGCCTTTTCCGGCGGCGTAAAGATGCACCAGCGATTGATGAAAAGCTCGGCAAAGCCGGCATCCGGCCCGGAATATTCGGTGCCGGCCACCGGATGCGCGGGGATGAAATGGACAGTGGCGGGCACATGGGGGGCCATGTCGCGCAGCACCGCCGATTTCACCGATCCGACATCGGAGAGAATAGCGCCGGATTTGAGGTGCGGTCCGATTTCCTTGGCGATCGCGCCGCTTTGCCCGACCGGCACGCAAACGATAACGAGATCGGCATCCTTCACGGCCGCGGCATTGGTCTCGGCGACTTCGTCGGCGATCTCCAGCTCGCGCACGCGCTTGCGCGTCTGCGGCGAGCGCGCCGTCGCCACGATCGAACCGACAACGCCTTGCTGCCGCGCGGCGCGCGCAATGGAAGAGCCGATGAGGCCCATGCCGATCAGCGCCAGCCGGTGAAACGACGGTTGCTTGCTCACGCCGCTTTCCCCACGAATTCAGCCAAGGCTTTCACCACGAGCCGGTTGGCTTCTTCGGTGCCCACGGTAAGCCGCAGCGCGTCGGGCAGGTCGTAGCTTTCCAGGCGGCGCAGGATCAAGCCGCGCGAAAGCAGAAATTCGTCAGCGTCTTTCGCCGTGCGCCCTTTGCTCTTTGGGAAATGGATGAGGATGAAGTTGGCGACGCTCGGCGTGACCTCCAGGCCAAGCTTGCCGACTTCTTCCGTGAGCCACGGCAGCCAGCGCGCATTGTGCGCGCGCGCTCTTTCGACATGCGCCGTGTCTTCGATGGCGGCAATGCCCGCGAGAAGCGCCGGCGTGTTGACGTTGAACGGCCCGCGGATGCGGTTGACCGCGTCCACCACATGCGCCGGGCCATACATCCAGCCGAGCCGCACCGCCGCGAGGCCATGGATCTTCGAAAAGGTGCGCGTCATCACCGTGTTCTCGCTGGTGGCGACCAGTTCGATGCCTGCCTCGTAATCGTTGCGCCGCACGTATTCCGCATAGGCGGCATCCAGCACCAGCAGCACATGCGCCGGCAGCGCGCGGTGCAGCCGCTTGACCTCATCGAAGGGCATATAGGTGCCGGTGGGATTATTCGGATTAGCCAGGAAGACCGCGCGGGTGCGCTCGTTCACCGCGGCGAGGATGGAATCCACATCGGCGGTGTAGTTCTTTTCCGCGACCTTGATTGGCTTGCCCCCGGCGGCGAGCGAAAAGATCGGATAGATGCGAAAACCGTGCGCAGTGTAGATCGCCTCGTCGCCAGGCGAGAGATAGGCATGCGCCAAAAGGTTGAGCAGATCGTCGGAGCCGGCGCCGCAGACAATGCGCGCGGGGTCTAGGCCGAAGGCGCGGCCGATCGCTTCGCGCAGCTTGGCGGCGCTGCCTTCGGGATAATCCTGCAGATGCTCCGCGGCGGAACGAAAGGCGGCGACCGCCTTCGGGCTCGGGCCGAGCGGCGTCTCGTTGGCCGAAAGCTTGAACACGCGCGCGGCGCCGGGCGCCGTGCTTTTGCCGGGCACGTAAGCTTCGATCTCAAGCACGCCCGGCCGCGGTTGCGGACGCTGGGTGGCAGCCATAAAGAAACTCGTCGTCGTCCCGAAAGGGAAATGGATAAATCAGCGCCCGGCCGGATCGGGCCGTGCGCCGCTGGCGGGGAGGGTATAGCGGGTCGCGTGGCTCCCGACGAGGGCCGAAGAGCGGACCGAGGCGCCAGCCTTAACCACCGCGTCGGCAATCGCTGCGAATTTGGCGCCTTGCGGAACCGAAACGAGCAGCGCAGCGCCATCGAAGGCACTGTCCGGCACCGCAATCACCTCGGCAAGCTGGGCGACGGCCCGCGCCGACTGCTGACCCCAGCCGGAGACACGCATGCTCCAGACCTCGACTTCGGGCACCATGGCCTCGGCCGCCACCCGCGAAATCACGAAGACCGGCAACCCGGCGGGATGATCCTCGCGGTCGACGAAAGGCAGGCGGGCGATGATCTTCGGCGCGCTGTCGAATTCCAGCGCTGTCCACCAGGCGCCGCCACCGCCTTCGGCGCTGACGAGCCCGAGATCGCCGCGCGATTCCGATACCGCCGCGACCACGCCCGCGGCGCTCATATGCGGCACGAAAGGCACAGTGAATCCGAAGTGAAACCGCGCCGAGTCGCGCATAGCGGCGCTGCTCTCGGTCATATGCGCGTGCACGGAAAACGGCGCCTGCACGTAAGTGAAGGTGGAAATGATCACCCGCCAGATGCTTTCGGCAGTGTCGAGAGGAAGGATGCCGCGGTGCCGCTGCACGAGGCGGCGCATCATGTCCGCCTCTCGCAACGGACGAAACGCGGAGCCGCTTTCTTGCGTCTGCTTCACCGCGATGAGCCGGTCGATGGTTTCGCCGCGCTTAATCAACAGCTCATGCATGGCCTCGTCGATCTGATCGATCTCGGCGCGGAGCGAGGCCAGCGAACTGTCAGCAAGAGGTTTTTCCGGCATAAGTAGCGCTCGTTACGTTGCCGCCTGATATCCCTGCCAGGACCTTGCGGCAGCCCTTCAACTTGCGGCAATCGGGGTCGTCGGGCACAGGGGGCGGCATTGTTAGTGTGCCGGCCGCCGAAATCAAAGAAAACATTGACAGGCTCTCATACCAATCCCTACCTACAGCCGCCCGCGGCTCCTCAGTTTCCGCGGAACAGGCCGGCCAAGGATGGCCGATGCGCCGGGGAGCGAGATGGTCGACGCTCAGTTGGACAACCAGGACGAGACGCGCCAAGCCGCCGCCGACAATCCGCGCGACTCGCTTGTTGCGCGCTTCGGCCCCGGGAAGCCGTTGAAGCTCGATGCCGGCGTCGAGCTCTCGCCGTTCCAGATCGCCTACAAGACCTACGGGACGCTCAATGCCGACCGCACCAACGCCGTGATGGTCTGTCACGCGCTGACCGGCGATCAGCACGTTGCCAGCACGCATCCGGTCACCGGCAAGCCGGGCTGGTGGGAAACGATGGTCGGTCCGGGCAAGCCCATCGATACCGAGCGGTATTTCGTCATCTGTTCGAACGTGGTCGGCGCCTGCATGGGCTCAAGCGGCCCGTCATCGATCAATCCGGCGACCGGCAAGCCTTGGGGACTGGATTTTCCGGTCATCACCGTGCGCGACATGGTACGCGCACAAGCGATGCTGCTTGACGATTTGGGGATCGGCTCGCTGTTCGCGGTCGCCGGCGGCTCGATGGGCGGCATGCAGGCGCTGCAATGGGCGGCGAGCTATCCGGAGCGCGTCTTTGCCGCGCTGCCGATCGCCTGCGCCACGCGGCATTCCGCGCAAAACATCGCCTTCCATGAAGTCGGGCGGCAGGCGGTGATGGCGGATCCGGATTGGCGGCACGGGCGCTATCTGCTCGAAGGCACGAATCCGCGGCGCGGCCTAGCCGTCGCCCGCATGGGCGCGCATATCACCTATCTCTCCGACGCCGCTCTGCATCGTAAATTCGGCCGCCGCCTGCAGGATCGCTCGAATCCGACTTTCTCCTTCGACGCGGATTTCGAGGTCGAATCCTATTTGCGCCACCAGGGCAGCTCGTTCGTGGAGCGCTTCGACGCCAATAGCTACCTCTATCTGACGCGGGCTATGGATTATTTCGATCTGGCCGCCGATTACGGCGGCGTGCTTGCTAACGCTTTCAAGGGCGGACAGACGCGGTTCTGCGTCGTGTCTTTCACCAGCGACTGGCTGTTTCCGACGTCGGAATCGCGCGCCATTGTGCATGCGCTGAACGCCAGTGGCGCGCGCGTTTCGTTTGCCGAAATCGTCACCGACAAGGGCCATGACGCCTTCCTGCTCGAGGAACCGGAATTGTTCGCCATCGTGCGCGGCTTTCTCGATTCGGCCGGCAAGGCGCGCGGCCTGGCGGCAGGCTAGCGATGCTCCAGCGCGATCTCACCATGGCGGAGACGCCGGCGGCGCCGGGTGGTGCCCGTGTCGACCTTGTGGTCGTGGCGCAGATGATCGAGTCTCACGCCAAGGTACTCGACGTCGGCTGCGGCGACGGCGAGCTGTTGCGCCTGCTTGCGGAGACCCGCGGCGTCGACGGCCGCGGCATTGAATTGTCGCGCGAGGGCGTCAACGAAAGCGTAGCCAAAGGACTGGCGGTGGTGCAGGGCGACGCCGATACCGACCTTGCGGATTATCCGGATGACGCCTTCGACTACGTGATCCTGTCACAGACGCTCCAGGCTACCCGGCGGCCGCGGCAGGTGCTCGAACACATGCTGCGGATCGGCCGCCACGCCGTGGTGTCCTTCCCGAATTTCGGCCACTGGCGCATTCGTCTGCAGATCATGTTCGGCGGCCACATGCCGCGCACCAAGAACCTGTCCTACAGCTGGTATGACACGCCCAATATCCACCTCTGCACCATCAAGGACTTCCGCAATCTCTGCGTCGAGGTCGGTGCCAAGATGGAAAAGGCGGTGGCGCTGAACGCCTGGGGCAAGCCGCTGCGGCTCAACGCGCCATGGTGGTTCTGGAACCTGTTCGGCGAACAAGCGGTATTTCTGCTCAGCCGTAAGTCCTGACCTCGGTTTTGAGGGATTCGCATCGGCGCAAAACAGCGCGCCGTCACTGCGGTGAGCACTTTTCCGTGACTGCCGGTGGAAGCGTTCAACAGTATACCTTTCAAGAATTTGTTGATTTACATGGATTTTCTGCGGCTGGTTTGAGTAAAAATTGTGTCCGTAACAGTAGTTTATCATATTGCAGGGCAGCTATACAGCCCTCTGCCAAGAAACCGTCATGATTGTCTTTGCGTTTGCGTCCCCGGGGCACGCCGATTCGTCGGCGCGGTCAATTGATACTCTTGCCTTATGAAGGGGACTTCAGAATGCTTCCACCACAACGTCGATGGCTTGCTGTGTGTTCCATTGCGTTCACGTTTGCAGCAACTCCTGTTTTTGCATTTCGTCAGGATGGAGATCCGATTGGGCCGCAGAAACTGGCCGCAACTTCCGCCGACTTTGGCGGCCACGGTGTGCGCCGGCAGAGCGCGGCGGCGGATAGCACCGTGCGGCGTGGTCGCGCCGCGCACGAACTGCACAAGTACAGCGAAGGCTCCTGGTCGCCGCTCGTCGCTGAAGCCCGGCGCTATATCGGGACCAATCCGACGCGCCGCCGCACGCTCTGGTGCGGTGCCTTCATGAATCTGGTCCTGAAGGAGACCGGCCATCCCGGCAGCGGTTCCGACATGGCGCGGTCCTTCGCCTCCTATGGGCGGCGGCTTTCCGGCCCGGAGGTTGGCGCCATTGCCGTCTTCTCACGCGGCTCCGGCGGCCATGTCGGCGTCGTATCCGGCGTTGCCGACAATGGCGATCCCATCGTCATCTCCGGCAACTTCAATGATCACGTTGCCGAGGCTGTCTATCCGCGCAGCCGCGTCATCGCCTACGTAATGCCGACGCAATAAGCCCGGCAAAAATGCGATGAGGGGACCGGCGCGCTGAACGGCCGCCGGTCCCCTCATGCGCTTCCAGGCCCCCAGAACCGCCATTCAGGCCGCGGCCTCGACCTTGTCGCCGCGCGCGATCTCTCCGGCGCCGATCACTTCCGTATAGATGCCGCAGTCGGCGTGACCGAAAGTCTGCATCAGTGTTTGCGGGATGTTGAGATCGCGCGTGCCGGTCTGCGGGTCGACATTGGTTGCCGCGCAACGCTTGATCCGGCGCACCGCTTTCAACCGCGCTGAGCCGACAAGAATTTCCTCCCCGATCAGATCGAATTCGCGCCAGGCCGGCCAGCCGGCGACATAGAGATTGCCGCGAAAGCGCAAGGGATGTACCGGCGCGCAGACCGCCTTTTCGATCTCCCTCAGCGAGGCGAGATTGATAACCGATACCGCCTTCTGCGCGACGTCGGAAAAGCTGTGGCCGGGTTTCATATTGCCGAAGGAGTGCGCCGGCGCCGTCAGGATGCGCGGCGGCCCGCGCAGTTCGTCGGCGCAATAGTCGGCAAAGAAAGCCTCGATTGCCGCACGGCCCGCAGGATCGCGCAAATCGCCCCGCGCTGCCTCGCGGCCGCCCCGTGTCACGGTCAACCGGTGGGTGGCTTCATCAAAGTCGGTGCGCAGGGCCGCGAGCCGCTCCTGCTGCATCAGCATGAGAAAGCGCTGCTTGGGCAAATAGGCCGGATTCTGCGGATCGAAGCCCGAAGGACCGTTTTCGATGGCGTAAATCCGGTCTGCCGGCAGAGTCGCCCCCGCGGCCAGGGCCACGCGTTCCAGGGGCTGCGGTGAGAGTCCCTTTACCGGGTACCGGTAAATGCCCTCGATCGTCGCCGTCCCGTCGTCCATGGCAAATGAACCCTCCCTGGCCTCTTTTCGGGCTCGGGGCGCCGCCCTACATCTCAAAAACGCGGCCGGCTACCGGGCCTGACTGGCTCATGTCCGAACGTTATGCTGTCCGTTTACTGACATAGGTCAAGCAGCGGGACACCGATGGATGCTTCTGTACCGTGCCGCCAGGGCGGAAGGAGCAGGCCGAGAGGAACCACGGAATGAATATCGAGAAATATACCGACCGCGTGAAGGGCTTTCTGCAATCCGCCCAGTCCATGGCGCTACGCGAGGGCCACCAGCAATTCAGCCCCGAGCATCTGCTCAAGGTGCTGCTCGACGATCCGGAGGGTCTGGCTGCGGGTCTGATCGATCGCGCCGGCGGCCGCTCGCGGGAGGCGCTGAGCGCCGTCGAGGCCGCGCTCGCCAAGCTTCCCAAGGTTAGCGGCGGCGGCGCCGGGCAAATCTATCTGGCGCCCGCGCTTGCCCGCATCCTCGATCAATCCGAAAAAATCGCGGAAAAGGCGGGCGACAGCTTCGTCACCGTCGAGCGGCTGCTTCTGGCCATCGCCATGGATAAGGAGAGCGAGGCCGGCAAAATCCTCAGCCGCGCCGGCGTATCGGCGCAAAACCTCAACGCCGCCATCAACGCGCTGCGCAAGGGCCGCACTGCCGACAGCGCATCGGCCGAGAGCGCCTATGACGCGCTGAAAAAATTTGCCCGCGACATCACCCAGGCTGCGCGCGACGGCAAGCTCGACCCGGTCATCGGCCGCGACGAGGAAATCCGCCGGACCATTCAAGTGCTGTCCCGCCGCACCAAGAACAATCCGGTGCTGATCGGTGAGCCCGGCGTCGGCAAAACCGCGATTGTCGAGGGTCTGTCCCAGCGCATTGTCAACGGCGACGTGCCGGAGAGCCTTCAGGACAAGAAACTGCTCGCGCTCGACATGGGTGCATTGATCGCCGGCGCCAAATACCGCGGCGAATTTGAAGAACGGCTGAAAGCCGTGTTGCAGGAGGTGACTTCCTCGGAAGGCCAGATTGTCCTGTTCATTGACGAGATGCATACCCTCGTCGGCGCCGGCAAGGCCGAGGGGGCGATGGACGCTTCCAATCTGCTGAAGCCGGCACTGGCGCGCGGCGAATTGCATTGTATCGGCGCCACCACGCTCGACGAATACAAGAAGCATGTCGAGAAGGACGCAGCGCTAGCGCGGCGCTTTCAGCCGGTCTATGTCGACGAGCCGACGGTTGAAGACACCGTCTCGATCCTGCGCGGCTTGAAAGAGAAATACGAGCTGCATCACGGCGTGCGCATTACCGATTCCGCGCTGGTGGCCGCCGCTACGTTGTCGCATCGCTACATCACTGATCGCTTCCTGCCCGACAAGGCCATCGATCTGGTTGACGAGGCCGCGGCGCGTTTGCGTATGCAGATCGATTCGCGGCCCGAGGAACTCGACAATCTCGAGCGCGAGATCGTCCGGCTGAAGATCGAACAGGAGGCCTTGAAGAAAGAGAGTGACGCCGCCTCGAAGGAGCGGCTGAAAGCGCTGGAAAAGGAGCTGGCGCAACTTCAGGAAAAGGCCGACGTGCTCAATGCGAATTGGAAAGCCGAGCGCGAAAAGGTTTCTGAGGCGCAGAAGTTTAAGAGCGAGCTCGATCAGGCCCGCAGCGAACTCGCCATCGCGCAGCGCAACGGCGACTATCAGCGCGCCGGCGAGCTGGCTTACGGCAAGATCCCTGAGCTGGAGAAGAAGCTCAAGGCGATCGAGGAGAAATCGGGCGGCGCTCTAGTCGAGGAAGCCGTCACCGCCAACCATATCGCGCAGGTTGTGTCGCGCTGGACAGGCATTCCCGTCGACCGGATGCTGGAAGGAGAGCGCGAGAAGCTGTTGCGCATGGAGGAAGAAATCGGCAAGCGCGTCGTCGGCCAGGAGGATGCCGTGCGTGCGGTCTCCACCGCGGTGCGCCGCGCCCGCGCCGGGCTGCAGGACCCGAACCGGCCTATCGGCTCATTCATGTTCCTCGGCCCTACCGGCGTCGGCAAAACCGAGCTGACCAAGGCGCTCGCCGAATTCCTGTTCGACGACGAGCATGCGCTTATCCGCATCGACATGTCGGAATACATGGAGAAGCATTCGGTCGCCCGCCTGATCGGCGCGCCTCCGGGCTATGTCGGCTATGAAGAAGGCGGCGCCCTCACCGAGGCGGTCCGGCGGCGGCCCTATCAGGTCATCCTGTTCGACGAGATCGAGAAAGCGCATCCGGATGTGTTCAATATTCTGCTGCAAGTGCTCGATGACGGCCGACTGACCGACGGGCAGGGCCGCACGGTGGACTTCCGCAATACCCTGATCGTGATGACGTCGAATCTCGGTTCGCAGTTCCTGATCGACCAGCCGGAAGACCAAGATACCGACATGGTGCGCGAGCAGGTGATGGCGGTCGTGCGCGCGAGCTTCCGGCCCGAATTCCTCAACCGCGTCGATGAGATCATTCTATTCCATCGGCTGAAAAAGACCGACATGGGCCACATCGTCGATATCCAGATGCGGCGGCTGGCAAAGCTTTTGGCCGACCGCAAGATCGCGGTCGTGCTCGAGGGCTCAGCGCGCGACTGGCTTGCGGAAAAGGGCTGGGACCCGGCCTATGGCGCCCGCCCGCTCAAGCGCGTGATCCAGAAATATGTTCAGGATCCGCTGGCGGAGATGATCCTCTCCGGGCGCATCAAGGATGGCGAGAAAGTCACGATCTCGGCGGGCAAGAAGGGGCTGACTTTCAATGGCCAGCTTGCGGAGGCGGCGTGAGCATTTCACACTTCGCTGGATTGCGCTCTAAGCCGTGCGCCCGCTGTTCTTCTGATGCGGAATGGGCAGGTATTCGACGCCGCCGCCGTGGCTGCGCACCGGCTGGGGGTAGAGCGTCATCAGCTCCAGAACCTCGTTCGGCATGTCGGTGCTGACCTGCAAGCCAAGCTCCTTGGCGTTGTCGGGGAAGATCGGATAGTCATGGGTCCAGTTGCCGGTGCAAAGCTTATCTGCGAGCTTTTCCGCCTCCTCGGCCGGCAGCCGGCGTTGTAACAGTCCGCGCGCGGCTTCCTTGACCTGGGCGATCGCCTTGCGCCCGACGTCGGCCAGGATCAGTGTCTGATCGTCGATTTCGGCAATCGGCTTCTGCTCGACCACTTTGATCAGCGATGCCGCGGGCGACTGGCCCAATTGCGGGTCGATCGGCCCGAGCACGGAATGCTCGCACATGACGACCTCGTCGGCTGCCAGCGCGATCAAGGTGCCGCCGGACATGGCATAGTGCGGCACAAAGACCGTCACCTTCGCCTTATGGTCGCGAATGGCGCGGGCAATCTGCAGTGCCGCCAGCACCAGGCCGCCCGGCGTGTGCAGCACGATGTCCAACGGCACGTCGTCGTCGGTCATATGGATGGCGCGCAGCACTTCCTCGGAGTCGTTGACATCAATGAAGCGCATCAGCGGGAAGCCAAGGAGATTCATCGTTTCCTGGCGGTGCACGAGAAGAATGACCCGGGATTTCCGTTTCTGCTCGATTTGACCGATTTTGCGCGCGCGCATCGCCTCGAGCATGCGCTGTCGAAGCGCCGGCTGAATCGCCATTAAAAGGAAGATGATCCAAAAGATATCTCCGAGCGACATTCGCAAGCTCCTTCATGCACGGTCAGCGATGACCGTGCGGGGTAAAGCCGTAAACGCCCTGATCGGGGTAATAGGGACGCGTGCGTTGCAGCGTCGGGCGCAGGATTGAACCGACGACAAAGCCGACAATGAAGCCGCCTACATGAGCCCACCAAGCGACGCCACCGGTGGCCGCCGGCGAGAATATTTCCGCCGTCCCCTGCAACAGCTGCGTAACGAACCAGATGCCGACGTAAAGCACGGCATGCAGCTCGAAAAAGAGCGGCACAAACACGATCGGCACAAGCACGATGACGCGGGCGTAGGGGAATAGGCGAAGATAACAGCCCATAACGCCGGCAATCGCCCCCGACGCCCCCAAGGCGGGCACGACGGACGTCGCGTTGGCCAGCGCATGCGCCGCCGAGGCGGCCATGCCGCAGCCGAGATAGAAGATCAGAAAGCGGCCCGATCCGAGCCTGTCTTCGACGGCGGGCCCGAACAGCCACAGCGTCCACATATTCACGATCAGATGCAGCCAGCCGCCATGCAGGAACATGTTGGTGAAGAAGGGAGCGTAATCGACCGGCGACGGTGCGGGCAGGCCATGGACTTCGGGCGCGAAATAGCGAGCGGGAATCAACGCGTAGCGAATAAAGAAAGATTCCTGGTCCGACGGATCGAGGCCGATCTCGAACAGGAAAACCGCGCAGTTAACGGCGATGAGGATCCAGGTAACAAGAGCTGGATTGCGTGCGGGAACGGACGTGCGAATAGGAAACACCGGTCGCTCTCCGCTAAGGCCGCGGCATGCAGCCGCGTCCAACAAGTCATTAACCTAATACAGAGACCTGCACGCGCAACTGGAATGCCGGCATTCGCGGCCCATTATTTACCGGCCTGCGACAGTTACCCCCGTGACAGCCATGGAAGAACTCCGGCATGATATGGGCAGGCAGGCCGCGTAGGGTCGCCATTCGAGGGAGGAAACATGTTCAGCAAGATGGTCAAGCTTACCACATTGGCCGCTGCCGGCGCCATGATGGTCGGCATTTCTGCCGGCGCCGCTGAGACGCCCGAGCAATTCTATGCGGGCAAGACGGTGACGGTTTACGTCGGCCTGTCGCCCGGTGGCGGCTACGACACGAACGCGCGGCTCGTCGCCAAACACATTGGAAAATACATTCCCGGCCATCCCGACGTGATCGTCAAAAACATGCCGGGCGGTGGCGGTCTGGTCATGACCAACTACGTCGCCAATGTCGCGCCCAAGGACGGCCTGCATATCGGCGCGCCTCAGCGCGGGATCCCCTTCGAGCCTCTGCTCGGCGACGCCTCGCATACAAAATTCGACACCCTGAAGCTGAACTGGCTCGGCAGCGTCAATGCCGATACCAGCGTGGCGGTGGTGACCAAGCAATCGGGCATTACCAAGTGGCAAGATCTCCTTAACAAGGAAGTGATCGTCGCCGGCACCGGCGTCGGCACCGAAAGCGTCACCGTGCCCTATATCCTGCGCGCCATTCTCGGATTCAAATACAAAGTGATCGCCGGCTATCCCGGCGGCAGCGAGATGAACTTGGCAATGCAGCGCGGGGAGGTTGACGGCCGCGGGACCTATTCGTGGACCAGCCTGAAGCCGCATATCGGCGAGGTAAAGAGCGGCGAACTGATCGTTCTCTACCAGATGGGGCTGCAAAAGCATCCCGATCTCAAGGACGTCCCGCTGGTACTCGATCTCGCCAAGACCGATGAGCAGCGAAAGATGCTCACCGTCGAGTTCACCGCATTCCAGATCGGGCGGCCGCTGTTCGTCGCCGAAGGCGTGCCGGCGGACCGCGTGCAGGTGCTTCGCCGCGCTTTCGATGCGGCGATGAAGGACAAGGATCTTCTGGCCGACGCGGAAAAGCAAAAGCAGGAGGTCAATCCGACCAACGGCGAGGATATGCAGAAAATCCTGGTTGACGTGTTCGCCACGCCGAAGCCGCTGCTCGATAAGCTGCATGCGGCGGCGCAGGAGACCCCGGATCTGAAGCAGATTCCGGCCGACCAGGCGAAAGCCAAAGGCAAGGGCGGCAAGGAAGAATGAGGCCGCCACCGCGTCCGAAATGGCCCGCGCAGGCGGGCCATTTTTTCCGCTCGGTGCCGCTCGTCAGTAGGCCGATTGCGCGAGCCGCGCCGGCGAGCGCGCCATCAGGCCGTCCAAGTGCTCGCGTTCCTTTTCGAAGGCGGCAAGCAGCGGCCCTTCGAGAACGCGGCCGCGCGGCAGCTTGATGCGCATGGGATCGACGAAGCGGTCATTGATACGGATCTCGTAATGAACATGGGTGCCGGTCGATAGTCCGGTTGAGCCGACAAAGCCGATTACCTGACCTTGATGGACGGTCACTCCAGGCTCGATCCCGCGCGCGAAGGCGGTCATATGGCCGTACGCGGTCTCGTAACCGTTGTTGTGGCGTAGCAATACGAATTTGCCGTAGCCGCCTTCCCACTGGGCCTTTTCGACGACCCCATTGCCGGCGGCAAAGATCGGCGTGCCACTCGGCGCCGCCCAGTCGACGCCGGTATGCATCTTGGAAACGCCGAGAATGGGATGTTCGCGCAATCCGAAGCCGGAGCGCATGATGCCGTCGGCCACCGGTTTGCGCACCAGGAATTTCTCCGCGCTTTTGCCGGTCTCATCGTAATAATCGACGACACCGTCGTCTGGCGTGCGGAAGCGGTAATATCGGCGCATCTCGCCGCCGACACTGATCGAGGTGAACAAGACGTCGGGATTTTCCTCGGCCCGATTCTCGTCCTGGCCGGCGAACAGCACTTCGAAAGAGTCGCCCGGCTGCACTTTGCGCTGGAAATCGAAATCGTAGGAGTAAAGCCGAACGAGATTGTCGATCACCGGACGCGGCAGACGATTGCGCAGTCCCGTCTCGTAGAGGCTCTGATAAAGCCGCACGCCCGCACCGTCATCAGGCTGCTCGTCGGCTTGAGCGACCTCCGTAGTCATATCGTCGGTGCCGACGGGCACGTATTTATCCATGTCGGAAAGCGCGACCATGGCCTCAATGGCGGAGTCGCTGGCCACGATGACGCGCACTGGCTGCAGCCGTTGCGTCCCCGCCACCGGTGAAAGCAGCACGCGCAGCTTTTCCCCCTCCTTGAAAGTCTGGCCGGGACGGCGGCCGAACGCGATGACAATGCCCTTGATTTCGTCAGCGGTTGCGCCGAGTTCACCAAGAACCGATTCCAGAGTGTCGCCTTTCTTCAGGACGATGGTTCGTTCGTTCCAGGCATTGCCGCCGGTTGCCTGCGTTCGCGTCTTGGGGAGCAGCGTGACGTTTTCCGGAATGATGCGCGGCTCGAGGTTGGCATAGGGACCCGGATTTCCTTCCACGGCGTAAGCGAGCTTCAGTCGGCCTTGCACGCTGGCGATGTCGCTCTGCCGGGTTCCGCTACGCCAATTGGCCACCTCGCGCACACGCATCACCAGTTCATCGACCGGTGTCACCGCCGCGATGCGCGCCCGTCCGAGGCCTGGAGCGAGATCACGCATGACGAAGGACACTTCGGCGTCCGGTTCCGCCTCGGGCGGAGTCTCGGCGGTATCGGCGCCGCCGCTGGCGGATTCGGCGAGCATGCGTTGCGGATTGAAGGGCGGGATATTGGCGGAGAGTTCGGTTGCAGTCAGGGCCAAATTGCCGGCTACACGGATCAGCGAGCGCGCCCGCACCACTTCGCGGTTGCCAATCTGAGTGATGGTGGAATCGTGTAGAACCTGACGTGTAAAGCTCGCCTCGCTTGGCGCCGGGAGCTTGTCGCTTTTGCGCACGCCAAGGCTTTCGCCGACGCTGTTCACCGCGCCGCGCAGCGCCAGCTCGACGCGTTCGGGCACGGTGGCGAAATTAGTCTCGCCGTCGAGCGATGCGAAAACGGCGCCGCCCATCAAGGCAGCGCCGCAAAAGCCGGTCAGAATGGTGCCGGTGAACCAGTGCACCGATACGCGGCGGCGATCGACAAAGACGGTGTCTTCCCCGTCCACCGACAGCGGCGGCTCATTCCCGAAATCGACGGGATCGGGCTCGTGGCCCGCACGATGATGTGCGCCGCGCAGTCTGCCTTGATCCAAACCGCTGCCCCCTGCGTTGCTTGGATCTCGCAGCCGTAGCCCCGCCCCGAAATCCCCGGCCGACGATGGCGCGGGGGGCGCGCCCGGTCAACGACCGGACCCCTCCGACTGGCAAAGTGGTTACGACCTGCGGAACCCCCGAAAGGCTTCCTTCCCGTTGCTCAAGGACGACGCAGGAATGTGGCCTCAGTGCGGCGCAAAAGCTTACGAATTTTCGGCCTTTACAATGCTGCGAAGCCGCATTAATTCGACGCTCGCGGGAAGGCACGCTGTGGGCGTTTTTTGAACGTTCATTGTGTTGACAACCCGGCCTTTTGGCACCATATATCGTCTCTTCGGCGGGCTGGCGCGGATCGGCGCGGCGCGTCTCTGAAGCTCCACACGAACTTCGGTGGGAGGCATCCGGCCTGGTCCGGTGCCTTGCTTCGACGGCTCCCCAGTTCGCTGGGGAGGGGGCATTCTTCGCTCCGGGCTCTTTGACAGGTAAATCGGAAGAAAGAGAAACGTGGACGGCGGAGTCCCTGCGGGCCGCTTCCAGCGGTCGAAGCTTGCTTCGATCATGGTTGCGGCCGGACGAGACTTCGGCGGTCGACGTTTTAGGTCAACACTAATGACCGTTTGTGGAGCGCAAGCTTTGCAAACGATCGGAAGTGGGACCTCGTCAAACGTTGTGATCAGCCGAGATCAATCTCATCCAATTTGAGAGTTTGATCCTGGCTCAGAGCGAACGCTGGCGGCAGGCCTAACACATGCAAGTCGAGCGCCCGTAGCAATACGGGAGCGGCAGACGGGAGAGTAACACGTGGGAACGTGCCCTTCGGTTCGGAATAACGCAGGGAAACTTGCGCTAATACCGGATACGCCCTTACGGGGAAAGATTTATTGCCGAAGGAGCGGCCCGCGTCTGATTAGCTAGTTGGTGAGGTAACGGCTCACCAAGGCTACGATCAGTAGCTGGTCTGAGAGGATGACCAGCCTCACTGGGACTGAGACACGGCCCAGACTCCTACGGGAGGCAGCAGTGGGGAATATTGGACAATGGGCGCAAGCCTGATCCAGCCATGCCGCGTGGGTGATGAAGGCCCTAGGGTTGTAAAGCCCTTTCGGCGGGGA
>DASREA010000028.1:0-82244 GCA_035652315.1 Xanthobacteraceae bacterium
GGCGCGGGAGGGGTCCCGCGCTTGGCATTTTTGGTCTCTCGCTGGCCGGCTTCGCAGGAATTGACGCGGGGTGGAGCAGCCCGGTAGCTCGTCAGGCTCATAACCTGAAGGTCGTAGGTTCAAATCCTACCCCCGCAACCAAATAAATGCCGTCAAGTCAAAGGCTTGGCGGCATTTCGCTTTTGCGGTCCGTGTTGCAAAGGAACGCAAAGCGAACCCGAAACATGTCAAAGGGTTACAGCCATTGCCGGCGATTCCGCGCGACACGGAACGGTGCGATGTTCGATTACTGTTCCCCCTATGCTTGGCTGGCTAGAAAGCGCGCGGTTGCCGCGGCCCGATGGCGGTGCCGACTCTCGCCGCATAGCGATCCGACGCGATCATGATGCAAGTCTTAAATGTCCGCACTGCGATCTATGATCAATTCCACGGCTCATCCGCTGGGCCGGCGTTTTTCTTCCGGTCCGAGAATGCAGACGCCTACGCCGCCTATTACACGTCGATGTATTTGATCCAGGACACCGGCGAAGCGGTTCTGACTCACATGGCCAAGGGCTTCTCTCCTGACCCAGTGCAAGCTTATCTAGAATTCTGGGGGGTCATGCAGGCGATCGACATCCAACAGGATGCGATTTTTCAGGTCGTTGGAAGCGTTCCGGCGATTCAATCAGGGAGCGCCTGGGCACAGCTCCGAGATACGCGGCACTTGTGCGCGGGCCATCCAGCCAACCGAAACCACGGCGTGCCTGCCCCACAACGGACATTCATGGGTCGAGGATTCGGGAGTTACGATCGCATCCAATATGAGCTCTGGGACGCCAGCACCGGCCAAATCACGCATCCGGTATTCGACCTCCGTCAAATGATCGATCACTACGACTCAGAAGCGAGTACCGTTCTCGGCGGTGTCCTATCAGCTATGAAATCCAAGTGGCCTTGAGCGCGCTGGCAATGGCTCCAAAGCCCAATCCCATCTTTGTGCCGCCGATCGAGAAGTCGCTCCTGAAGCGATTGCACACTCCTGACAACTGGATGCTCGATTCCGTGGTGGAGAATATTGATCGTTTCAACAAGCTCCTGAATAGCGTTCCTCGGAATTATCCGTGGGAGTTTATGAGCGCCGAGGCCTTCCAGCGAATTGGGAGTTCTCGTGGGTCCGCAGCGGCCCTCTATCGTCATTACTGGCATGACATGCTCGGTCAGATCGAAGCCTTTTCAGTCATGAGCGCATGGCGCCTGGGAGAGATCAGCCGATCTGCTGTGTGGGCACTAAGGCGAGGTGACGTTGTGTGCGCCGCGATCATGTCGCGCGCGGCGCTTGAAACGGCAGCAAGTTATGCGTGGCTCCAGTCGGAGATCAGGCCAGCGCTTGAGCAGGTTGCTCTGGGGGACGCTCCCACATTGGTTAAGTACGAGGAGAATCGCGTTCTCAAGGATTTGGAAGACAAGCTGCTGAAAGTGGTCTTTGCATCAAGGGCACCGGACGCGGAGAAGTTCTACAATCCAACCAATATCGTCACGATCATTAAAAAGATCGCCGAGAAGGTTCCCCATCAAGAAGCGGTAGCTGGAATTTACTTCGAACTTTGCGAAGTGGCCCATCCAAACGTGCAAGGACGGTCTCTCTACATCACCGCAGTGCAGCCTATCAGCGGGCCAGGGCACGAAAAGCGGACGTTGTCGATGAATCACGGGCCCGCAGCGATCGATATACTGCGACACTCAATAACAGCGCTGTCATGGTCAACGGGGACCTTCTCGCGCTCGTGCGTTGTGCTGCAGGATGCCGTTCGCAAAATGCTGAGTCACTTGGACAGAGTGCAGGACTAGGCTGCCGCCGTCGCGATCCCATCGAGGCGCACGCGCACGGTTCCAACGCCATTTCCGGCAGCGATGGTTGCAATCCCGATCGGCACCATGCCCGTGCCGGGCAGCACGACCTGTTTGGCTGTGTCGTCCCATGACACCTTGTCGCCGCCGCGGTCTATGCCGGGACCACGCAGAAGATAAGCATTTGGGCGGTGTGGGCTGCCGCCGTCATTGGCGCTATCGGCGGCAATGTCGTCGGCTTCTGCATCGGCAGCGGCTTCGGCTATCATCTGCTGCTCCGCTATCGCTCGTATCTGCATCTGACCGAGGCGCGGATCAAAATCGGCGAATATCTTTTTCGCCATTACGGAATAGCCGTGGTCATCGCGGCGCGCTTTGTGCCGATCGCGCGCAGCATCGCGGCGCCGCTCGCCGGCGCCACTCGCAGGCCGAGCGGGAAATTCCCCGTCTGCCCGATTGACGAGCCCCCAGCTTGCCGGCGTTGAGCGGCGCCCCGCCGCCTTGCTTGTCGCAAACGAACCATTCATCTTGTGACACGATGACGAATGAGGCATCCGCCGTGCTGCAAATCCCAGCTTTGCGGTTACCGGCCCGCTCGTGACGGAACGCATCCTTGCCGCTTGATCTCTTATTCCTAGGCGGCGCCGGCACCGTCACTGGGTCGAAAGATGCCGTGGAAGGCGACGGCCGGCGCATTCTCGTCGATTGCGGGTTGTCTCAGGGTTACAAATCGCTGCGCCTGAAGAACTGGGCGCCGCTTGCCATCCGCAGGTTCGCAATCTCGACATGCTATCCGCCCACGGCGACACTGATGACATTCTGCGCTGGCTGCGCGGCTTCCAGACGCCGCCGCGGATGACTTTCATCGTTCATGGCGAGCCGGCCGCCGCCGATGCGCTGCGTCACCGCCTCGAGGAGGAGCTTCGCCGGCTGTGCCTGGTGCCGGATCACGGACAAAGGGTCAGACTCACATGAGCGAGAAAGCACCGCCCGAAGCCGCGAGCACCAACAGCGTCCGCGCCCGGCGGCTCGGGCTCGATACGCAATATGAATCCGTCGTCTTTATGCATAAGGAATGCCAGGTATGCCGCTCAGAAGGCTTCACCGCCCATGCGCGGGTGCTGCTGTCGCACGGCGAGCGGCGCACGCTGGCGACGCTTTATCAGGTCACCGACGACCTCATCGCGCATGATGAAGCCGCGCTTTCCGAATCCGCGTGGCGACGGCTCGGGTTACAGGAAGGCGACCGCGTCGTCGTGCGTCATCCGCCGCCGCTCGACTCGCTCAGCCATGTGCGCAGCCGCATCTACGGCCATGATCTCGGCGAGGCGGCCTTTTCCGCGATCATCGAAGACGTGGTGAATGGCGCCTATTCCGACATCCATCTGTCGTCCTTTCTCACCGCCTGCGCCGCACGGGCGCTCACGCATAAGGAAATCTGCGCGTTGGCCCATGCCATGGTGGAAGCGGGCGAGCGGCTGCACTGGCCCGCCGGCATGGTCGTCGACAAGCACAGCATCGGCGGCTTGCCCGGCAACCGCACCACGCCCATCGTGGTGTCGATAGCAACGTCGTTCGGATTGACAATGCCGAAGACATCCTCACGTGCGATCACCTCGCCTGCGGGCACCGCCGACACCATGGAAACCATGGCCCCGGTGAACCTCGATGCCGCGACCATCCGCCATGTAGTCGAGCGCGAAGGCGGCTGCATCGTCTGGGGCGGCGGCGCAGTGAAGCTCAGTCCGGCGGATGATATTCTCATCCGCGTCGAGCGGGCGCTCGACCTCGATAGCGAAGGGCAAATGATCGCTTCGGTGCTGTCAAAAAAGATCGCCGCCGGTTCCAGCCACGTGGTCATCGACATGCCGGTGGGGCCAACGGCGAAAGTGCGCACGGCGGAGTTCGCGCGGTCGCTGACGTCGGGCTTCGGCGCGGTTGCCGAAGCTTTCGGGCTGCATGTGCGGATCGTGCCGACTGACGGAAGCCAACCCGTCGGCCGCGGCATCGGTCCCGCACTCGAGGCCCGCGACGTTCTGGCGGTTCTGCGCTGCGAGCCCGATGCGCCGCAGGATTTGCGGCAGCGCTCGCTCCAGCTCGCCGGCTCGCTGCTCGAACTCGCAGAGGTGGCACCCCCGGGCCAAGGCCAGGCCGCCGCAGCCCAGGTGCTCGATTCCGGCCGTGCCTGGGCGAAATTCCAGCGCATCTGCGAGGCGCAGGGCGGCATGCGCATGCCGCCGAAGTCCTCGCAGCAGCGGCCCCTCCTGGCAGCGTCTTCCGGCCGCGTAAGCATGATCGACAACCGCAGAATTGCGCGGCTCGCCAAGCTCGCTGGCGCGCCCGACGATCGGGCGGCAGGCGTCGACTTGCACGTCGCGGTGGGTGACGCCGTCGCCGCCGGTCAGCCGCTCTGCACCCTGCATGCGGAATCGCCCGGCGAGCTTAGCTATGCCTTCGCCTATGCGGAGGAAAACCCGAGCATTATTGCAATCGCCGACTCATGAACGCGCAGATCTTTGCGATGCCGGGCAACGAAGGCATCGCGACATCGTTGGGCCGCGACCTTGCCGCGGCGGTAGGCCGATTGGAAACGCATGCCTTCCCCGATGGCGAAACCTACCTGCGCTTCGACGCCGATCGCTTGCCGTTGGATGTCGCTATTGTCTGCAGTCTTGATCGCCCGAACGAAAAGCTCTTGCCGTTGCTGTTCGCGGCGGATGCGGCGCGCGATCTTGGCGCCGCGAAAATCGGCCTCGTCGCACCTTACCTCGCTTATATGCGGCAGGACAAACGATTCAAGTCGGGCGAGGCGGTAACGTCGCGCAGCTTCGCGCGGCTCCTTTCCGGAGCCTTCGATTGGCTGGTTACGGTGGAGCCGCATCTGCACCGTTACGGTTCGCTGGCGGAAATTTTTTCGATTCCCGCGCGGTCCGTAGCGGCGGCGCCAGCGTTATCGCAGTGGATCAAGGCCAACATACCGAGCCCATTTCTGATCGGGCCGGATTCAGAAAGCAGACCGTGGATTTCCGCGGTGGCCGCGAATGTCGGAGCCCCCTATACGGTGCTCGAAAAAGAGCGCCTCGGCGACCGCGCGGTGAAAATCTCATCGGGTATTTTGGACAATCTCGGCCTGCGCACGCCGGTTCTGGTCGATGACATTATTTCCAGCGGACAGACGATGATCGAGGCGGTGCGCTTCCTTGCCCGTCAAATGAATGTCGCGCCGGTCTGCATTGCCGTGCACGGGATTTTTGCCGGCGACTCGGAAGGGGCACTTCGCCGGGCCGGCGCCCGCCTCGTCACCTCGAACAGCATCGCTCATCCGACCAATGTCATCGATATCAGCGGGCTTATGACACCCGCAATCCGCGAGTTTATGGCCCCTTGCGGTTGAAGCCCGCGCCGTGCTGCCATGGCGGCGTGCGGATGACGACTCGCCGCCGCACCGTGCCTAAACTCGGAAATTCCGATCCATTATGTTGATCACCGAAATCGCCATCGTTCTTCTTCTCGTTCTGACCAATGCGGTTTTCGCGTTATCGGAACTGGCGGTGGTCTCCTCGCGACCCGCCCGCCTTAGGCTTCTCATCGATCAGGGGATCAACGGCGCGCGGCGCGCCTTGGCGCTGACCGCCAATCCCGGCCGCTTTCTCTCGACGGTGCAAATCGGGATCACCCTCGTCGGCATCGGCGCCGGCGCGTTTTCCGGCGCCACGCTCGCGGCCCGCTTCTCCGCCTGGCTTGGCGAACAGGGGCTTTCCGAGCATCTCGCCCAGCCGATCGCTTATGGACTGGTTGTCACCGGCATCACCTATCTCACGCTGATTATCGGCGAACTCGTGCCCAAGCAGCTTGCGCTGCGCGATCCCGAGCGCATGGCCTGCTTGATCGCTCCGGGCATGACGCTGCTTTCAAAGGTGGCGATGCCGCTGGTTTCGTTGCTCGATTATTCCGGCAAGGCCGTCTTGGCGCTGCTCGGCCGTTCCGCCGTATCGGCCAGCCGTGTCACCGACGAGGAAATCAAGTCCCTGGTCGCAGAAGCGGAAAGCGCCGGCGTGATCGAGCCGGAAGAGCGTGCGATGATCAGCGCCGTCATGCGCCTGGGCGATCGTCCGGTGCGCGCAGTGATGACGCCGCGCCGCGAAGTCGACATGCTCGATCTCAGCGAGGACGAGTCCGTCAACCGCCAGCGCATCATCGAAAGCGTGCATTCACGCCTGCCGGTTTACGAGGAATCCGCGGATGCCGTGCTTGGCGTCGTCCAGGCTAAGGAGCTGCTGGACGGCTATCTGCAAGGCGGTCAATTGCGGATTCGCGACTTCATCCGCCAGGCGCCCATCATCCCGGAGACCATGGACGCGCTCGACGTCGTCAACGTGCTCAAAGCGTCGCCGGTCCATATCGGGCTCATTCACGACGAATACGGCCACTTCCAGGGGGTGGTGACGTCCGCCGACATCCTCGAATCCATCGTTGGCGAATTCCGCGACGAGGAGGGCGAGACGGAGCCGCACATCGTGCGGCGTCAGGACGGTTCCTATCTCGTTTCCGGCGCCATGCCGGTGGATGAAATGGCGGAACGTCTCGGCATGTCTCTGCCGGAGGATCGCAATTATCACACGGTCGCCGGGCTTGCCTTGGACGCCTTCGGCCGGCATCCCGAAATCGGTGACAGCGTGCGGGTCAATGGCTGGCAGTTCGAGGTCATCGACATCGACGGACGGCGGATCGACAAGATCCTGCTGACGCGGACGCCGGGGCGCCGTCAGGCCAAGCCTTAGCCTGCGCGCGTCGTCGGTTACACTTCGTTTTCACCGACCGGCCCGCGCACCAGATCGATCAGCTCCACCACATTGCGGTCGGGATCGTGGAAATAAAGGCTGCGGCCCTGGAAGGTGCCTTTACGGCGGTCTTCCTCCTTGATCGCGCGGATGCCTTTGGCGGCCAGGAATTCCTTGGCGCGATCATATTCCTTGGCGGTGACACGAAAGGCATGATGGATGTCATGGGAGTCGCCGGGATTGGGATCGATCGGCTTTTCGGAAAACGTCAGCACGAAATAATCGTCGTTCCCGGCGGTCATGAATACCATGTGGTCGTTGCGGCGGATTCTCTTCATGCCGAGAATTTCCGCATAGAATTTCTCGGCTCGGTCGAGATCCTTTACCGGAACGGTGAAGTGCAGCACGCCCTGCGTCTTCAACATCAAAGATCTCCTGGCATTCGGCCGCGCGCTGGTTGTCGGCGGGCCGAGACAAAGGCGGCGACGGGTTCTCGCCGCCGCCGTTATTCTGTCACCGGCTCAGCCGCCGTCTCAATATTGCTTCAGCCTGGCGACCATGGCCGGTGAGGTATCCTTATAAATCTGCGCAATATATTGCTGGAGTTGCTCGCCGGTGCGCGGGGCGCTGACCTCGAGCCGGGCCTTTCCCGCCTCGGCAAGGAATTCCGCATCCTTCAGCGTCTCATCGAAAGCCTTGCGAATAGCGGCGACGCGATCCGCCGGCACCCCAGGCGGCATCAGGAAGGGACGGCCAGCGAGCAGCGGCCCAAAGGCGGCTTGCGCCACCGCGCGGTCCTCGGGTTTGGTGAGCACGTCCATGATCCAGGGCACATCGGGCAAGGCGGCATCCTTTTCCGCGCCCATCTGCAGCAGCAGCTTGACCTGCTTGTTCTTGATCCAATCCGGCTTGGTCGCTTTCAATGAGCTGTAGAAGACGCTGGGATAGCCGTTCAGCTCGCCGCGCTCCATGGCCAGGAAGGCGGTCGTCTGCGATGTATAGCCGACGATCAGCTTCAGCTTCGTGCCGAGCAGGTCGTTTTGCAGATGGCCATAAAAGCTCGGCGTCGAATGGGCGCCAGTGGATCCCATGGTGAGCTCAGTCGTCTTCGCATCCTGCCAGGTATTGACCGGTGCGGTATGCCACACCGTGAGCACCGCCGTTTCAGTCGATGGTGTGCCGATCCAATTGAACTTCGTCGAGTCAAAGGTGGCTTGCGCATTCTGGAACAGCGGCTCGAACGGCACGCCATTTTGCAGCAGGCCCATCACGGTGCCGTCCTTTTCCGCCACCTTATACAGATAATTGCCTGCCACGATGCCGCCGGCGCCCGGCATATTCTTCACGATCACTTGCGGATTGCCGGGTACATGTTTCGGCAGATGCCGGGACAAGGTTCGCGCCCAGGAGTCGTAGCCGCCGCCTTCACCGGAGCTGACGACCAAAGTGATCGTCTTGCCCTTGTAGAAATCGGCAGGCGATTGCGCCTGCACCGCGCTGGCATAGCATCCGGCAAGCGCGACAAATCCGAGCAAACGGCAAACCTTACCGGCAATCATGACATCCTCCCCGCTTGGCAACCATTCTGCATCAAATGCGCTTGCCTCTTGGCCGTCAAATTAGTCCGGGGCCGCCACCGGGATCAATGATCGAGGCGATGGCCTCCCACCCAATGAGTCGTGCGTTGCCTAAGACGCGCTGCTGTTCGCTCCCAGGGGCGACCGCGTCGGCCGCATTAGTCTAAAGCACCATTCTGATTTCCGGCGCGGTGATGAAAATATAGAGACGGTCCGCATCCCATTACCCCATTGCGTCAGCCGCTTGCCGCATCGCAACATGCAAAAAATCCATTTGCCAAATGGGATTGCAGAGAGGCGAGGGTGCGGCATATCGTTCCGCTGCGAAAATTATTATTATGCATGCCAGGTTCGATGCGCTTTGATGGGCAAGCGCCCCGGATATGTGTGGGGCGGATCAAAATGGCCAAGCCGACTAAAGAGCTGCGTCAAAACGGAGGGAACGCGCCAATGAAACATTACCAGCATTCTTTAACTCTATTGACCGCTGCCGCGGTGTCGCTCGGCGTCTTGGCCGTAGCCCCGGCTGCTGCTGCGTGGGAGCCGACCAAACCGATCGAGATCATCGTCCCGGCCGGAACGGGCGGCGGCGCCGATCAGATGGCGCGGGTTATGCAAGGCATCATCGCCAAGCATAATTTGTCCAAGCAATCGGTTGTCGTCATCAACAAGTCCGGCGGCGCCGGTGGCGAGGGCTTCCTCGACGTCAAGAATTCGAAGGGCGACGATCACAAACTGATCATCACTTTGTCGAATCTTTTCACCACCCCGCTGGCGACAGGCATTCCCTTCAACTGGAAGGATCTGACCCCGGTTGCGATGATGGCGCTCGACGAATTCGTGCTGTGGGTCAATGCCGACAAGCCGTACAAGACCGCACAGGACTATATCAAGGACATCAAGTCGAAGCCGGATAACACGTTCAAAATGGGCGGCACCGGCTCCAAGCAGGAAGACCAGATCATCACCGTCGCACTGGAAAAGGCTACCGGCAAGAAGCTGACCTATATCCCGTATAAAGGCGGCGGCGAGGTTGCGGTGCAACTTGTTGGCGGCCACATCGATTCGAGCGTCAACAACCCGATCGAAGCGGTGGCTCATTGGCGCGCCGGAAAGCTGCGTCCGCTTTGCGTCTTCGACGGCAAGCGGCTCGCCTATCACGACAAGATCGCCGGCGATATGTCTTGGGGTGATATTCCGACCTGCAAGGAATCCGGACTCGACATCGAGTATCTGATGCTGCGCGGCTACTTCATGCCTCCGGGCGTCAGCAAGGACGCGGTCGCCTATTACGTCGACCTGTTCAAGAAGATCCGCGAGACTCCGGAGTGGAAGAAGCTGATGAACGATGGCGCCTTCAATCAGAGCTTCATGACCGGCGACGAATACGCCAAGTGGGTGGCGGATGCCGAGAAGCTACATGAAGGATTGATGCAATCGGCTGGCTTCCTGGCGAAGAAGTAATGGCCGCCGCGCGTGGCTAAAGCCGAAGAGAACTGATCGAATGAGTGAAGCTGTAAATAAATCCGGTGGGACGGGACCGTCCCACCGGGGTGTGGAAATCGGGGTTTCCCTAGCCACGGGTTTGCTTGCGTTGATCGGAATTCACGGCGCCCTTGCAGTCGGCATCGGCTGGGGCGTCGAGGGGCCGCGCGGCGGATTCTTTCCGTTCTATGTCAGCCTCATCGTCCTGATCTCATCCCTCGTCAATCTGGTCTCGGCGCTGAAACTGCCGGGCGGAAAATTGTTTGCGCGCTGGGACCAGCTTCGGCAGGTGTTCTCGGTCGTGGTGCCCACGGCCGTGTACGTGTTTGTCATCCCTTATCTCGGCATCTACGTCTGCTCGACGCTGTTGATCGCCGTCTTCATGCGCTGGTTCGGCCGCTATAACTGGCTTTTTGTCATCGTGGTGCCGATCGCCGTCATGGCGCTGACGTTCTTCATGTTCGAGATCTGGTTTCTGGTGCCGCTACCGAAAGGGCCGCTCGAACATTCGTTGGGATATTGATGTAGCGACCGCGGCAATGAGAGCAGGCGACAAAAAGCATGATTGAGGATATCGGCAATCTTTTTCACGGCTTCGCGGTCGTGGTGCAGCCGTTCAACCTGCTGCTGATGGTGGTGGGCATCGTGCTCGGCGTCATCGTCGGCGTTCTGCCCGGGCTCGGCGGTGCCAACGGCATCGCTATTCTACTGCCGCTCACCTTCTCGATGTCGCCGACTTCGGCGATCATCATGCTGTCCTGCATTTATTGGGGCGCATTGTTCGGCGGCGCCATCACCTCGATCCTTTTCAACATACCCGGCGAACCATGGTCGGTGGCCACCACATTCGACGGCTATCCGATGGCGCAGAAGGGCCATGCCGGCGAGGCGCTGACCGCGGCCTTTACCTCGTCCTTTGTCGGCGCGCTGTTCGCCGTTCTGGTGATCACCCTGGTCGCGCCGCTGGTCGCGAGCTTCGCCCTCCAGTTCGGGCCGGCAGAAATCTTCTCGGTCTACTTTCTCGCGTTCTGCAGCTTCATCGGCCTGAGCAAGGAGCCGCCGTTCAAGACGCTTGCATCAATGATGATGGGCTTCGGCCTCGGCTCGGTTGGATTGGATCAGGTGACCGGCCAGCTGCGGCTGACGTTCGGTTTCGAGCAAATGCTCAACGGATTCGACTTCCTCATCGCCGTCATCGGCCTGTTCGGCATCGGCGAGATTTTGCTGACCATGGAGGAAGGCCTGAGCTTCCGCGGCACGGTGGCTAAACTCAATCCCACGGTGGTGTTCCAGACCTGGCGGCAGCTGCCGCGCTATTGGTTCGTTTCGCTGCGCTCCTGCATTATCGGCTGCTGGATGGGAATCAGCCCCGCCGGCGCGACGCCAGCCTCCTTCATGAGCTATGGCATCGCCAAGCGCATCTCCAAGAACGGCCACCTGTTCGGCACCGGCCAGATCGAAGGTGTGGTGGCGCCGGAAACGGCGGCGCACGCGGCGGGCACCTCGGCACTGCTGCCGATGATTTCGCTCGGCGTGCCGGGCTCGCCCACCGCCGCAGTGCTGCTTGGCGGACTGCTGATCTGGGGCCTGCAGCCCGGACCGTTGCTGTTCACCGAGCAGAAGGATTTCGTCTGGGGACTGATTGCCAGCATGTATATGGGCAACATCGTCGGCCTCTTGATCGTGCTGACCTGCGTGCCGCTGTTCGCCTCGATCCTTCGCATTCCCTTCAGCGTCATCGCTCCCGTCATCATGGTGTTCTGCGCGATCGGCGCTTACACCGTGCACAACAACACCTTCGATATCGTCATGATGGTGGTATTCGGCGTCGCCGGCTATTTCATGAAAAAGTGCAGCTATCCGCTGGCGCCGATGGTCTTGGCCATCGTCCTCGGCGACAAGGCGGAGGAATCCTTCCGCCAGTCGCTGCTCGCCTCCCAAGGCGGGCTTAGCGTCTTCTGGTCGAATGGCTTGGTCAGCACGATCATGACCCTCGGTCTTATCGCGCTATTCTGGTCCGCGATTCAGGAAGGTGCGAGCCGGCTGCTCGGGACGAAAAAGAATTTGAAGCCCGCTGAATAGCGGTGGGGCCGCCTTCGGGCGCCTTTGCCCTTGCGCGGGCCTCATTATCGAAGCCATGGCAGCCCCTTGCGGGGGCGGCCTGCTTTTGGAATATTGTATACCAGCCATGCCACCTCGCAGTCCTGTAGCGCCTTCGTTGAGTTCACCGCGTCCGGAGAAAGTCGCGGCGACGGCCCGCGTCCACGCGGTCGTGTTGCAGCCGATCACGGCCGATAGCTTCAAGAACAAGGCCTACGCGGCCTTGCGCAACGTCATCTCGTCCATGGATATCTACCGCAGCCGCGACGAAATCCGTCTCGACGAACGTCAGCTCGCGCAGCAATTCGGCATCAGTCGCACCCCCGTGCGCGAGGCCATGGCGCAGCTCGAGCGCGAAGGCTTCATCCGCTCGGTCCCGCGCCGCGGCGTCTACGTGGTGCGCAAGACCAAACGTGAGGTGATCGAGATGATCACCGCATGGGCGGCATTGGAAAGCATGGCGGCGCGCCTCATCACCCAGCATGCGCCTGACGAGGATATCAGCGCGCTGCGCCGCATGTTCGCGACTTTCGAGGATGGCGCATTGCGCGCTCACTTGGACGAGTATTCGGAAGTCAATATCGAATTCCATCAGTCGATTATCCGCATGAGCCGCAACAGCGTGCTCATCGATCTGGCGGAAAACCTTTTCACTCACATGCGCATGATCCGGCGCAAGACCATCGTCGAGAAGGATCGCATCGAGAAGTCGATCCATGACCATATGCACATCATCGAGGCGATCGAGGCGCGGGACACCGATCGCGCCGAGGAGCTGGTGCGCAATCACGCGCTCGGCCTGGCCGAGCACGTCCGTAAATACGCAGATTACTTGGATTGAAGAGATGGCTTTCTCCGTCACCCGTCCGGGTGAGCGGCCCAGGGTGACGGAGACAGTAATGAACAAGGGGCGCCCATGACCGACGCAGCAGTAAAGTCAAAGAGCGCTGCGGCCGACAACTCCGCCGACGTGCCGCAAGCGTTGACCGACGGCTTTCACCTGGTCATCGACGCGCTCAAGCTCAACGGCATCACCACGATCTATAACGTGCCGGGCATTCCGATCACGGATCTCGGCCGCATCGCGCAAGCCGAGGGACTGCGCGTCATCTCCTTCCGTCACGAGCAGAATGCCGGCAACGCCGCGGCTATCGCCGGCTTTCTCACCAAAAAGCCGGGCATCTGTCTGACGGTATCGGCGCCCGGGTTTCTCAATGGGCTTACCGCGCTGGCCCATGCCACGACCAACTGCTTTCCGATGATCCTGATCAGCGGCTCCTCCGAGCGCGAGATCGTCGACTTGCAGCAGGGCGATTACGAGGAAATGGATCAGCTCGCGATCGCTCGGCCGCTGTGCAAGGCGGCCTTTCGCGTGCTGCATGCCGCGGACATCGGTATCGGCGTGGCGCGCGCCATCCGTGCCGCGGTTTCCGGCCGTCCCGGCGGGGTCTATCTCGACCTGCCGGCCAAACTCTTTGCGCAAGTCATGGATGCGGACAAAGGCGCGAAATCGTTGGTCAAAGTCATCGATCCGGCGCCGGCGCAGATTCCCGCTCCATCCGCCGTCAAGCGCGCGCTTGACGTCCTGAAGAGCGCCAAGCGCCCACTCATCATACTCGGTAAAGGCGCCGCTTATTCGCAGGCCGACGACGTAATCCGCGACCTGATCGAGAAGAGCGGCATTCCCTTCCTGCCGATGAGCATGGCCAAGGGCATCTTGCCCGACACGCATCCGCAATGCGCCGGCGCCGCGCGCTCCACGGTCCTGGCCAATTCCGACGTCGTGATGCTGATCGGAGCCCGGCTGAACTGGCTGCTCTCGCACGGCAAAGGCAAGACCTGGGGCGAACCCGGTTCGAAGACGTTCATTCAAGTCGACATCGAGCCGAAGGAAATGGACTCGAATGTCGAAATCGCGGCGCCGGTCGTCGGCGACATCGGCTCCTGCGTATCCGCGCTTCTCGGCGCCATGGGCGACAAATGGGCGCCGCCGCCGGCCGATTGGATCAATGCCGTCAAGGCAAAGAAAGACGAAAACATCGCCAAGATGGCGCCGCGGCTGATGAAAAACACCGCGCCGATGGACTTCCACGGCGCGCTCGGCGCCTTGCGCACAATCATCAAGGAGCGCCCCGACGCCATCCTGGTCAACGAAGGCGCCAATACGCTCGATCTCGCCCGCGGCATCATCGACATGTATCAGCCGCGTAAGCGCCTCGATGTCGGCACCTGGGGCGTGATGGGTGTCGGCATGGGTTATGCCATCGCCGCCGCCATCGAGACCGGCAAGCCGGTGCTCGCGGTCGAAGGTGACAGCGCCTTCGGCTTCTCCGGCATGGAGGTCGAAACGATCTGCCGTTACAACCTGCCGGTCTGCATCGTGATCTTTAACAACAACGGAATCTATCGCGGCACCGACGTCAATCCGACCGGTGGGCCTGACCCGGCGACCACCGTCTTCGTCAAGGACGCGCGCTACGACAAGATCATCGAAGCCTTCGGCGGCGTGGGCGCGCATGTGACGACGCCCGACGAACTTTCGCGCGCCGTCAACAAGGCACTGGATTCAGGCAAGCCGACCCTCATTAACGCGGCGATCGACCCCGCCGCCGGAACCGAGAGCGGCCGCATCGGCAATCTCAATCCGCAGAGCGTCGTTCGCAAGAAATAAGCCGCTACGACCAAGATCGAGGAGACAACAATGGCAGTTCGGAGGAAGGCCGCGAAGGCGAAAGCCAAATCCAAGGCCGCCAGGCGGCCGGTTTCAAGGAAAGCTTCGGCAAAGAAGGCGGCGGCGAAAAAATCCACCGCTAACGGGCTGCCGCGTCCTTCGTCGAAGCCCTATGGCAGGGCCGGCAAGGCGCTCGACGGCGTGCGCGTCCTCGATTTCACGCATGTGCAATCGGGGCCGACCTGCACCCAACTTCTCGGCTACATGGGCGCCGACGTGATCAAGGTGGAGCGCCCGGGCGTCGGCGACATCACGCGCACGCAATTGCGCGACGTCAAAGGCGCCGACAGCCTCTATTTCACGATGCTCAACGGCAACAAGCGCTCGATCACCATCGACAGCAAGCATCCGAAGGGCAAGGAAATCCTCGAGCGGCTGATCAAGCATTGCGACGTGCTGGTGGAGAATTTCGCCCCGGGCGCGCTCGACCGCATGGGCCTGACCTGGGATTACATCCACAAGACCAATCCGCGCATGATCGTCGCATCGGTCAAGGGCTTCGGCCCCGGTCCCTATGAAGATTGCAAGGTCTACGAGAACATCGCGCAATGCGCCGGCGGCTCCGCATCGACGACGGGCTTCCGCGACGGCCCGCCGCTCGTCACCGGGGCGCAGATCGGCGACAGCGGGACCGGCCTGCATCTCGCTTTCGGCATCATGTGCGCCCTTTATCAGCGACAGCGCACCGGCCGCGGTCAACAGGTGCTCGCGGCCATGCAAGACGGCGTGCTCAATCTCGCGCGCGTGAAGCTTCGCGATCAGCAGCGGCTCAAGCACGGCCCGCTCACCGAATACAGCCAATACGGCGAGGGCATTCCGTTCGGCGAGGCGGTGCCGCGCGCCGGCAACGACTCCGGCGGCGGTCAGCCCGGCTGGATTCTCAAATGCAAAGGCTGGGAGAACGATCCCAACGCCTACATCTATTTCATCACCCAGGCGCCTGTCTGGGGCGCAATCTGCGACGTCATCGGTGAGCCGACCTGGAAGACCGATCCTGACTATGCCACGCCGTCGGCGCGGCTGCCGAAGCTGCGGCAGATTTTCGATCGTATCGAGCAGTGGACCATGACCAAGAACAAGTTCGAGGTCATGGAAATCTGCAACGCGGTCGACATTCCGGTCGGTCCGATCCTGTCGATGAAGGAAATCGCCGAGGAGCCGTCGCTTCGCGCCACCGGCACGGTGGTTGAGGTCGATCATCCGGTGCGCGGCAAATACCTCACCGTCGGCAATCCCGTGAAGCTGTCGGACTCCGTCACCGAGGTGAAGCGCGCGCCGCTGCTCGGGGAGCACACCGAGGAAATTCTCAAAAAAGAGCTCGGCTATTCCGACAAGGAAATCGCAGCGATCAAGGTTTCCGGAGCGATCACGCCGCCGGAGAAACCGGCAAAGGCGGAGGCGGCGTAGCGATCGAAACCGCTCGTCCCCGCGAAAGCGGGGACCCAGCGCAACAAGAAACAACCGCTGGATGCCCGCTTGCGCGGGCATGAGCGGGAGGTTGGGAGGCAAGAAGAATGCGCATCGTGGTTCACGGCCAACAGGCCTTCGGCAAGGCGGTGCTCGAGGCGCTGCTCAAGCGCGGCGAAGAAGTCATCGCCGTCTACGTCGCGCCGGAAAAGCCGGGAGCCAAGGCCGATCCTTTGAAGGAGGCGGCGCTCGCCGCCAACTTGCCGGTGCGTCAGCCGGAGTCCTACAAGGACCCGAAAATCTGGGAAGAGTTCAAGGCGCTGAAGCCTGACCTGCAAGTGATGGCCTTCGTCACGCTCTTCGTGCCGGAAGACTTTCTCAACATCCCCACCCACGGCTCGATTCAATATCACCCGTCGCTGCTTCCGGCCTATCGCGGCGCCAGCGCCATTAACTGGCCGATCATCAAGGGCGAGAAGGAAACCGGATTGTCGATCTTCTGGCCCGATAACGGCCTCGATACCGGCGACGTGCTGTTGCAGAAGAAAACGCCGATCAGCGACACCGACACGCTGGGGACCGTCTATTTCGACCGGCTTTTTCCGATGGGGGTCGACGCCATGTTGGAAGCGGTCGATCTGGTGAAGGCTGGCAAAGCGCCGCGCATCAAACAGGACGAAGCCAAAGCGAGCTACGAAGGCCGCTGCGGACCGGACAATGCGCATATCGATTGGGGCAAGCCCTGGGAACAGATCGACCGCCTGATCCGCGGCTGCAATCCGGCGCCGGGCGCCTGGACGGCATTGAACGGAGCACGGGTGAAGATTTTCGACGCCAAGCCCATGCCCGCCAAGAGTCCCAAGGGAATCGGAGGCAAGCTCGGCGAGATCGTCGCGGTCGAAGCCGACGGCTTCACCGTGGTCTGCGCCGACGGCCGCTTCAAGGTCACCCGCGTGCAGGCCGACGGCCCCAAGATCGCTGCCGGCGAATGGGCCGCCGCGGCCAAGCTCGAGAAAGGGGCGAGATTTTTATGATCGTCCCTTCCCTTCCGCGTCATTCCGGGGCGCCGCGCAGCGGCGAACCCGGAATCCAGATGTGCGCACAGAGATTGCATCTGGATTCCGGGTCCGCGAGCTGCGCTCGCGTCCCGGAATGACGAGGTCCTAATCCTCAAATACGGAAAATCTCATGCCCGCCTCGCAGCACCAAAATCCGAAATCCGACATCGAGATTTCGCAGGCCGCCAAGAAGCGGCCGATCCTCGACATTGCCAAAGAGAAGCTCGGCATCGATGCGGAAAATCTCGAGCCCTACGGCCATTACAAAGCCAAGCTCTCGATGGATTTCGTCAAGTCGCTGCAGGGGCGCAAGACCGGCAAGCTGATCCTGGTCACCGCGATCACGCCGACGCCGGCCGGTGAGGGCAAGACCACGACGACGGTGGGCCTGACCGACGCGCTCAATTACATCGGCAAGAAGGCGATGCTCTGCCTTCGCGAGCCCTCGCTCGGACCCTCTTTCGGCATGAAGGGCGGCGCGGCGGGCGGCGGCTACGCCCAGGTGGTGCCGATGGAGGACATCAACCTGCATTTCACCGGCGACTTCCACGCCGTCACCTCGGCGCACAACCTGCTCTCGGCGATGATCGACAATCATATCTATTGGGGCAATGCGCTCGGGATCGACAGCCGTCGCGTCGTCTGGCGCCGGGTCATGGATATGAACGACCGCGCGCTGCGCGAGATCGTCTGCTCGCTCGGTGGCGTCGCCAATGGCTACCCGCGCGAGGCGGGCTTCGACATCACCGTCGCGTCGGAAGTAATGGCGATCTTCTGCTTGGCCAAGGATTTGCAGGACCTCAAGGAGCGGCTCGGCAACATCATCGTCGGCTATACGCGCGAGCGCAAACCCATTCGCGCCGGCGATCTCAAGGCGCATGGCGCCATGGCGGCGCTGCTCAAGGAGGCGATCGCGCCGAATCTGGTGCAGACGCTGGAAGGCACGCCGGCCTTCATTCACGGCGGACCTTTCGCTAACATCGCGCACGGCTGCAACTCGGTCATGGCGACGACCACGGCGCTCAAGCTCGCCGATTACGTTGTCACCGAAGCCGGTTTTGGCGCCGACCTCGGCGCGGAGAAATTCATCGACATCAAGTGCCGCAAGGCCGGCCTTTCGCCGGATTGCGTGGTCGTTGTCGCCACCATCCGCGCGCTGAAAATGCACGGCGGGGTGAAAAAGGAGGATTTGAAGAAGGAAGACCTCAAGGCGCTCGAGGCCGGCATGACCAACCTGCAGCGCCATGTCGAGAATATCCAGAAATTCGGTCTGCCGGCGGTGGTCTCGATCAACCGCTTCTCCGCCGATACCGACGCCGAGATTGCGCTGGTCAAGGAGAAGTGCAAGGCGCTGGGCGTTGAGGCGCTGATGGCCGACCACTGGGCAATGGGCGGGCAGGGTGCCGCCGAGGTGGCGCGCGCGGTGGTGAAGGCGATTGATGCCGGCGCCGGCAAGGTGAAGTTCCTTTATCCGGACGAGATGCCGTTGTTCGAGAAGATCCGCACCATCGCGAAGGAAATCTACCGCGCCAATGATGCCACCGCGGACAAATCGGTAAAGGACCAACTCAAGGCCTGGGAAGAGATGGGCTACGGCAAGCTACCGATCTGCGTCGCGAAGACGCAGTATTCCTTCTCCACCAATCCCGACGCCAAGGGCGCGCCGACCGGCCACAGCATCAATGTGCGTGAGGTGCGGCTTTCCGCGGGCGCGGAATTCGTCGTCGCCATCTGCGGAGAGATCATGACCATGCCCGGTCTGCCCAAGGTGCCCTCCGCCGAAGCCATCGACGTCGGCGCGGATGGGAAGATTGTCGGGTTGTTCTAGCGCGCTGTGGAAAGGCTATCGTGAACGCTCTGAATACCAAAGCCGATACGAACCGCCGCAAGCCGCGCCGCACGCCGAAAGGCCGCCAGGTCGATCCGGCGGCTTTGGAGGAAGTGCGCGCCTTGCTCGGCGAGCGGCCGCGCCGCCGCGATCTATTGATCGAGCATCTGCATCTGATTCAGGACGAATATGGATATCTTGGCGCCGCGCATCTGGCGGCGCTCGCCGCCGAGATGAAGCTCGCGCTCACCGAGGTCTACGAGGTCGCCACCTTCTACGCACATTTCGACGTGGTGAAGGAAGGTGAAAAGTCGCCGCCGGCGGTGACGGTGCGGGTGTGCGATTCCTTGTCCTGCGCCATGGCGGGGGCGGAGAATCTCTTGGCAGAGCTTCCGCAAAAGCTCGGAAAAGAAGTGCGTGTGGTACGTGCGCCCTGCATGGGCGCCTGCGACCGCGCGCCGGTCTGCGCCGTCGGCCATGTGCAGGTGCATCGCGCCGACGCCGCCAATCTTGCCGTAGCCGTCGCGCAAAAGCCGCATCCGCAGGCGCAGGCGCCGCAAACCGATTTCGCCGCCTATGAGAAAGCGGGCGGCTATCGCCTGCTGCGCGACTGCCTCGCCGGCAAGCGCACGCGCGACGACGTGATCGAGATCGTCAGCGACGCCGGCCTGCGCGGCCTCGGGGGCGCCGGATTCCCCACGGGGCGCAAATGGTCGCTGGTGCGCGCCGAGCCGGCGCCGCGGCTGTTCGCGGTGAATGCCGACGAGGGCGAGCCCGGCACCTTCAAGGACCGTCATTATCTGGAGCGCGATCCGCACCGCTTCATCGAGGGCATGCTGATCGCCGCCTGGGTCGTCGAGGCGCCGGACACTTACGTCTATATCCGCGACGAATATCCGGAGCTGCGGCTGATGCTGGCGCAGGAATTCACCCGCCTCGAGCAGAGCGGATTGACGCCGCACACGCGGCTGCATTTGCGCCGCGGCGCCGGCGCCTACATCTGCGGCGAAGAATCCGCGATGATCGAATCGATCGAAGGTAAACGCGGCCTGCCGCGGCACCGCCCGCCTTACGTGGCGCAGGTCGGGTTGTTCGGCCGCCCGACGCTCGAGCAGAATGTCGAGACGCTCTATTGGGTGCGCGACATCGTCGAGAAAGGCGCCGCCTGGGCAACATCCCAGGGCCGTCACGAGCGCAAGGGATTCCGCAGCTTTTCGGTGTCCGGACGCGTAAAAAATCCGGGCGTGAAGCTGGCGCCCGCCGGCATCACCGTGCGTGAACTCATCGACGAATTCTGCGGCGGCATGGCCGACGGCCACGTCTTCAAGGCGTATCTCCCTGGCGGCGCTTCCGGCGGTATCCTGCCCGCCTCGATGGCTGACATCCCGCTCGATTTCGGCACCTTGGAGCCGCACGGCTGCTTCGTCGGCTCGCATGCGGTTGTCATTCTGTCGAACAAGGACGATATGAAGGCGGTGGCGCTCAACCTGATGCGCTTCTTCGAGGACGAAAGCTGCGGGCAGTGCACGCCCTGCCGCGCCGGCACGGAGAAGGCGGTGAAGCTGATGCAGAAGGGGCCGTGGGATGCTGCGCTGCTGACCGAATTGGCCGCCGCCATGCGCGACGCCTCGATCTGCGGCCTCGGCCAGGCGGCGCCCAATCCGCTGATGTGCGTGCTCAGATATTTCCCCGAGGAGCTGAGCAAGCCGTTGGGGAAATGGTGATCCAACCCCTCCCCCTTGTGGGGGGTAGCGCCAGAGGCCGATTGAGTTACGTGTCCCGGGCGCAGCGCAGCACGAAGTGGTGCGCTGCAGACCCGGGACCCCGGTTTGATGAAAGTTGGGTCCCGGATCAGCGGTGCACCGCTAACGCGCTGCGCCGCATCCGGGACACGAGGAGAGGCGATACCATGACCGAAAGCAACGGCGCAGCGACGACTGTGAAATTCACCCTCGACGGCCGCGAGGTCGCGGCGCACGCGGGCGAGACCATCTGGCAGGTGGCGCAGCGCCAGGGCGCCGAAATCCCGCATCTTTGCTATCTGCCCGAGCCGGGCTATCGCGCCGATGGCAATTGCCGCGCCTGCATGGTGGAGATCGAAGGTGAGCGCGTGCTCGCGGCAAGCTGCATCCGCAAGCCCGCCGCCGGCATGAAGGTAAAGACCGCCACCGACCGCGCCAAGGCCGCGCGGCGCATGGTCTTTGAATTGCTGGTCACCGACCAGCCCGCGCGCGAGACCGCGCACGATCCGCAATCGAAATTCTGGGCCTGGGCCGACCGCATGAACGTCGCCACGAGCCGCTTCGATGCCGACGCGCGGCCGGGCTCGGACCGCAGCCATCCGGCCATGGCGGTCAATCTCGACGCCTGCATCCAATGCAATCTCTGCGTCCGCGCCTGCCGCGAAGTGCAGGTCAATGACGTGATCGGGATGGCGGGGCGCGGCCACGGCGAGAAGATCGTCTTCGATTTCGACGATCCGATGGGCAATTCAACCTGCGTCGCCTGCGGCGAATGCGTGCAGGTCTGCCCCACCGGCGCATTGATGCCGGCGACGCTGGTCGATGAGGCGAATGTGCGCACCGGCTATCCCGACCGCGAGGTGAACAGTGTCTGTCCCTATTGCGGTGTCGGCTGCCAGATCACCTACAAGATTAAGAACGACAAGCTGCTCTATGTCACCGGGCGCGACGGGCCGGCCAACGAGAATAGGCTCTGCGTCAAAGGCCGCTTCGGCTTCGACTACGTGCATAATCCGGAACGGCTGACCCAGCCGATGATCCGCAAGGACGGCGTGCCCAAGCGCGTGGACGAGCGGATCGATCCGAAAAATCCCTGGACGCATTTCCGCCCCGCCACCTGGGAAGAAGCGCTCGACCGTGCCGCCGGCGGCCTGAAGAAGATTCGCGACGCCCATGGCGGCGGCGCGCTCGCCGGCTTCGGCTCGGCGAAAGGATCCAACGAAGAGGCTTATCTGTTCCAGAAGCTGGTGCGCACCGGCTTCGGCACCAACAATGTCGATCACTGCACGCGGCTCTGCCACGCCTCCTCGGTGGCGGCGCTCATGGAGGGCATCGGTTCCGGGGCGGTGTCGGCGAGCTTCAACGAGTGCAAGAATTCCGACGTGATGATCGTCATCGGCGCCAACCCAACGGAGAATCATCCCGTCGCCGCCACTTTCTTCAAGCAGGCAGCCAAGCGCGGCGCCACGCTCATCGTCATGGACCCGCGCGGCCAGGCGCTCAAGCGCCACGCCACTTATATGTTGCAGTTCAATCCAGGCACCGACGTGGCGATGCTCAACGGCATCCTCAACACCATCGTCACCGAAAAGCTCTACGACGAGCAGTACATCCAGACCTATGTCGAAGGCTTCAAGCCTTTCGCCGAGAGCATCAAGGATTTCACGCCGGAGGAAATGGCGCCGATCTGCGGCATCGATGCCGAAACGCTGCGCACGGTGGCGCGCAAATTCGCCCGCGCCCGGGCGGCTATCATCTTCTGGGGCATGGGCGTGTCGCAGCACACCCACGGCACCGACAATGCGCGCTGCCTGATCGCGCTCTCCTTGATCACCGGGCAGATCGGCCGCCCCGGCACCGGGCTGCATCCGCTGCGCGGGCAGAACAATGTGCAGGGCGCGAGCGACGCCGGCCTGATCCCAATGTTTTTCCCCGATTACAAATCGGTCGAGGACGCGCAGATCCGCGGCAAGTTCGAGGCCGCCTGGAACACCAAGCTCGATCCCAAGAAGGGCCTCACCGTGGTCGAGATCATGGACGCGGTGCATGCCGACAAGATCAAGGGCATGTACATCATGGGCGAAAATCCGGCGATGTCCGATCCGGACCTCAACCATGCGCGGCAAGCGCTGGCGCATCTGGAGCATCTCGTGGTGCAGGACCTCTTCCTCACGGAGACGGCGACCTATGCCGACGTGGTGCTGCCCGCCTCCGCCTGGCCGGAGAAGGACGGCACCGTCACTAACACCAACAGGCAAGTTCAAATGGGCCGCAAGGCGCTGCCGCTGCCCGGCGACGCGCGGCCGGACTGGGAACTCATTCAGGAAATCGCGCGCCGGCTCGGCTTGAATTGGAATTACGCGCATCCGCGCGACGTCTACGCCGAAATGGCCTCGCTCATGCCCTCACTTGAGAACATTTCGTGGGACCGCATCGAGCGCGAAAGCGCGGTGACTTATCCGGCCGACGCGCCCGACAAGCCCGGCCGCGACGTCGTCTTCGACAAGGGCTTCCCGCGTCCTGGCGGCTTCGGCAAATTGGTGGCGGCGAAATTTCAGCCGCCCGACGAGACGCCGGACGCGCGCTACCCCTTCATCCTCACCACCGGCCGCCAGCTCGAACATTGGCACACCGGCGCGATGACGCGCCGCGCCACGACGCTCGACGCGCTGGAGCCGGCGCCGGTCGCCAATCTGTCGCGCGCCGATATCGCCAAGCTGGGGCTCAGGCCCGGTGACCGCGTGCGCGTCACCACCCGGCGCGGCACGGTCGAGCTTGCCGCGCGCATGGACGACGCCATTCCGCCGGGCGTGGTGTTCATTCCCTTCGCCTACGTGGAGGCGGCGGCGAACTTGCTCACCAACCCGGCGCTCGATCCGTTCGGCAAAATCCCTGAGTTCAAATACTGCGCCGCGCGCGTGGAGCCCGCCGCTGCGGTCCCGCGCGAAGCGGCGGAGTAAACTTACCCTCCCCCTTCAGTGGGGAGGGCCGACGCGTGAAACGCGTCGGGGTGGAGGCGACGATGCGCGCGTTGTTGCGGAGCCCCCCACCCCCGACCCCTCCCCACGCTTCGCGGGGGAGGGGAGAAGAAATCCCGCGCGAAACGGCGGAGTAATTCTTCTTCACCCCGACCCTCTCCCCAGCGAGGAGAGGGGGAGCTACCATAATCCCACCCCTTACCGCCGGAGGCCGCCATGCTTTTCGTCATTCATGCCATGGACAAGAAGGACGCGATCCAGACGCGCGCCAAATATTACCGCGCGCACCGCATCCATCTCGACGAGGCGTCGAAGCACGGCGTCACGGTGATAACGGCCGGGCCGTTCGTCGCCGACGACAACGAGACCCCGATTGGCAGCCTGTTCATTATCGATGCCAAGGACCGTGCTGCCGCCCAGGCCTTCACCAACAGCGACCCTTATCACGTCAACGGCGTTTGGGACGCGGTGGAGATTCACGCGTATCATAAGAAGCGCGGGTAACTTCTCTTCTTCCCTCCGAGGGGAGAATCGGAAAGTGGCGCTTGTCGCGGCCGCCGACACCTTTATGGTGGGGTACCATCAAAACGCGGATGCCCGGAACGTGCGGGCATGACGAGGAAAAAATGTCTCTCGCCGAATCGCTGTTCTCTGCCGCCGCCAAAAAAGCCCGCGGCGCCGTGCGCCATGACTGGACGCGCGAAGAGGTGAGGGCGCTGTTCGATCTGCCCTTCCCCGATCTCGTGTTCGAAGCGCAGCGCATCCACCGCGAGAACTTCGATCCGCGCGAGGTGCAGATTTCCACGCTGCTGTCGATCAAGACCGGCGGCTGCCCGGAGGATTGCGGCTATTGCGCGCAAAGCGCGCATTACGATACCGGCGTCAAAGCGCAAAAGCTGATGAGCATCGAAGCGGTGCTGGCCGACGCGCGCGCGGCGAAAGCCGCGGGCGCGAGCCGCTTCTGCATGGGCGCCGCCTGGCGCTCGCCCAAGGACCGCGACCTCGATTCCGTCTGCGCCATGGTGGAAGGCGTCAAGGCGCTCGGCATGGAAACCTGCGTCACGCTCGGCATGCTGACGGGCGCGCAGGCGCGGCGACTGAAGGACGCCGGCCTTGATTACTACAACCACAACCTCGACACCTCGCCGGAATATTACGGACAGATCATCACAACCCGCACTTATCAGGACCGGCTCGACACCTTGGCCTGCGTGCGCGAGGCCGGCATCCATGTCTGCTGCGGCGGCATCATCGGGCTGGGCGAAAGCCGCGAGGACCGCATTAGCATGATCGCGACGCTGGCGTCGCTTCCGGCGCATCCGGAAAGCGTGCCGATCAACATGCTGGTTCAGGTGGAAGGCACACCGCTTGCCGGCCGCGACAAGCTCGATCCAATCGAATTCGTGCGCACCGTCGCTGCGGCGCGCATCACGATGCCGAAATCCATGGTGCGGCTGTCGGCGGGGCGCGAAGACATGACCGACGAGACGCAGGCGCTCTGCTTCCTCGCCGGCGCCAATTCGATCTTCTACGGGCCGAAGCTGCTCACCACGCCGAATCGCGCGCACGACAAGGACATGGCCTTGCTCGGCCGTCTCGGCATGACGCCGATGGCGTGACCATGGCTTGCCGGGTCACCTGCTGGCGCCCGCCTGGCTCGGCTGTCCATATTGCAGCACCTGCACTCTTTCCAACGTCACCAGGCCGCTCGCCATCATGCCGTCGAGCACGGGAAGAAAGGCGTCGATCTTGGCCTGCGCATCGACGATTTCGATGACGATCGGCAGATCCTGCGACAGGCGCAGGATCTTGGTGGTGTGAATGCGGCTCCGGTGTCCGAAACCGACATGCCCGCGCAAAACCGTGATGCCGGCAAGATGCATCTCGCGCGCCTTGAGCACGATCGCCTCGTACAACGGCAGATGTTCGAACCTGTCGTCCTCGCCGAAGAAAATGCGCAGCAGAATGGCGTCGCGTGGGAGTTCCATGGCTCAAACCCATTTCATTGCGTTGAGGCTTACTGCGAGAGCATAGCCGGCCCAGACGGCGACGAGGCAGAGGACCACCGAGGCTGTGATGTTGGCGCCAGCGTATAGCCACTCGCCGTCATTCATAAGGCTTAGCGTTTGCAGACTGAACGACGAAAAGGTCGTGTAGCCTCCGCAAAACCCCACCATCACGAATTGCCGTGCGGTCGAGCCGACGAAGACGCGCCCATCAGGGCCGGTCAAGGTGGCGAAGAAGCCGATAATGAAGGACCCGATTATGTTTACGATCAATGTGCCGTACGGAAACGTTTCGCCGATCGTGCGTGCCGCCACGCCCGAGCAGAAAAACCGAGCCATGCCTCCCAATGCACTGCCGACTGCGATCCAGAAATAACTGGCCATGTTTTGAAATTCCTGACGGTGAAGGGCGAATCGGTGGCAAGAATACCAGACACGATCATACGGGATCGCCGCTGAATCCTGGTGTGCCGGCTTATCTTACTTGATGACAAGCACCGGGCAGGGCGCGAGTTGAACCAGCCGGTCGGCCCGGCTGCCGATCATGCGCTCGTAGAAGGCGGAGTGCCCGGTGGCGCCGATCACCAGCAAGTCAGCCTTGAGTTCGGCCGCGAGCTCGACGATGTCGCGTACCGGATGCCCGGCGAGAACATGAGTTTCGAGCTCCACGTTGTGTTCGTCGGCCACCTTGTTTGCCCGTTGAATGACGGTGTGAAAACGGCGGGCGACGGCGCCCTTCTCCTCGCGTACCTCTTCGATGTATTCGGGCACGTAAGGCAATTCCTCGACCAAAACCATGTGGAGTTCCGCTCCATTCTGTTTCGCAATCTTGAGGGCGACTGACAGTGCCTTGAAGGCGGGTTCAGAACCGTCGTTGGCATGGAGGATTGTTTTGAACATGGTCGCTCTCACTATTCGGCGGCGCCGACCGGCTTGGCGGCGATGGACGCCCCGGCTTCACGCGCTTCGTCTTCCGGTTTCGGCAGCAGGTGTTTCGGCAAGTAGAAGGCGTTGGCGATCAGCGTCGGTATGACGGCGCTTCCGATCACAACCGCGACGAGGATCGAATATTGGGATTGATTGATGATCCCATGCGAAAGTCCGAACAGCGACGAGATCGTGCCGAAGGTCAGCCCGGTGGACATCAACAACGTCGTATACATCGATTCCGGATTCGGCGTCTTGAAGATTCTCGTGACCGGATAGACGCCAATGAACTTCGAAACCATCTTCGCGGCCAGCATGACGACGAACGCAAACGGCGCGGCGACCAAGGCCGGGATCAAGACGAACGATCCGGCGCGGATGAAGTAGAACGGTGTCAGCAGGCCGAAAGTCAGCGTGCGAAGCCTGCGAATGAGAACGTGATCCTTGCCGACGGACCCGGCGAGCACCATACCCACGATATAGGCCGGTAGCACGGCTTCGCTATCCGCCCAGCCGGCCAATGCTCCGAGGCCGAGCAGACAGAGCAGAAGAAATTTTGTCTCCAGTTCGGACGGGCGATTGCCAAAGAGCCGGAAGAATCTCGGCGTCAGCCACGGCAAAATAGCGAATGCGGCGACGGAAACGACGGCGAAGATCAGGGTTTTCATTGTGAACGGAGCGAAGATGAAGCCGAGCGCCAGCACGGTTCCCAGATCGTTGATGAAGCAGGCGGCCAGCACGGTTTTGCCGTAGTCGGTCTTATTCAGGCCGAACTCGATCATCACCGCATAGACGACGGCGACCGAGGTGGTCGACAGCGCGACGCCCGCGAGCCAGCTCGGCATCACCTCCCAACCAAGAACGTAATAGGCGCCGGCAGCGCAGCAGAAGAACGGAAAGAAGAAACCGGCGAGGCCCAGGGTGGTGGCTTCCTTCCATTTTTTCTTGAAGACAGCCGGGTCGAGTTCGGCGCCTGCCAAAAATGTAAGAACGATCGCACCGATGCCAGAGAGAAACTTGATCCAGGACTCATCGGTGCCGAGGACCGCCGATCCGACGACCGCGCCAATGATCAATTGAGCGACGGTCCCGACGACGATTTCGGACAGGGCAGTCGAGATGCGCAGCCAAATCGACAGCAGCGATGCGATCAGCGCGAGGCCCAACCAAAGGGCCGCCAATGCCCAGACGCTCGTCATGCCATTTCCTCTCTCTGTGCGTTTGGCCCAGGAGTCTCGTGACAGGGGAGCGAGCAGGCACTAAAAAACCACCTCGCATCGGCATGCACGGATTCCTACCGCCGTTTTCACGTGGCAGGAGTCATCAGCCTTTACGGGCGGTTATCGGGGAACTCCATCCCCATCGCCTGACAAGCTATCCGCGGGTGCGGGGCCGGTCAATCTCGGAAACGCAGCCGCGCACAGGGGACTCTTGCGTGCCATGCATGTAGCGCGCAAATAGAGCGGGCATGTTTCCTCCCGACCCGACGCCGCTTCTTTCCCGCACGCCGGTGCTGCCGGTGCTGGCCGTCGAGCGGGTGCAGGATGCGGTGCCGCTCGCCCGCGCCTTGGTCGCGGGGGGCTTGCCGCTCCTGGAAGTCACCCTGCGCACCCCCGCAGCGCTCGATGTCGTCCGCACCATCATCGCGCAGGTGCCGGAAGCGGTGGTCGGCGTCGGCACTGTCATCCAGCCGTCTGACGTCCGCCTCGCCGTGGCCGAAGGCGCGAAATTTCTGGTGACGCCGGGCACGCCGCCGGATCTGGCCGCCGCCTTGGTCAAGGCGCCGGTGCCGGCGATTCCCGGCTGTGCCACGCCGGCCGAGGCCATGTCGCTTTCCGAACTTGGCTTCTCGGTTCTGAAATTCTTTCCCGCGGAAAGCGGCGGCGGCACCGAATTCCTTCGTCAAATGGCGGGCCCGCTGCCGCATCTGCGCTTCGTGCCTTCCGGCGGCGTGAATGCCGAAAATGCCGCACATTATCTGGCGCAACCCAACGTCATTGCCGTGGGCGGCACCTGGGTGGCGCCGCAGGAGGCGGTCGCCGCCGGCAATTTCGCCAGAATCACCGCGCTCGCCCGCGCGGCCGCGGCGCTACGAGGCTGAAGGTGGAAGTCGAGCAGACACCGGGCGCGCCGCCGCCGCTGATCGCGCGCCGCAAGCGCAAACCGTTCGACTGGTCGACCGCCGGCATTCTGGCGGTGATGGCGACGGCGGCGACCATCGTCTATTTCCGCGACGGCCGCGTCCGCTTTTTCGAAATCCTCTCGCACGATCTCCATCTTTTCTTCGATGTGCTGCTGAAAGTGATCGCCGGCTGTCTCATCGGCGCCTTTGTCGCGCGCCTGCTGCCGCGTGAAGCGGTCACGCGCTGGATAGGGACGGAGTCGGGATTCCTCGGACTGCTCATCGCCGCGCTGCTTGGCACTTTTCTCCCCGGCGGCCCGGTGACGATCTATCCGGTGGCGTCGGCCTTCGTCGTGGTCGGCGCCGATGCCGGCGCCACCGTCGCCTTTGTCACGGCCTGGACCATGCTCGGCTATACGCGCGCGCTGGTGTGGGAAATCCCTTTCTTCGGTCTGGAATTCGTCGCCTGGCGCATTCTGCTGTCTTGCCCCTTGCCGATACTCGCCGGACTCCTGGCGCGCCTTATTATCCGCCGCATGCCGCATTGGGAGCCGAAGCCATGATGCTCTTCTTCGTGGAAGGGCTGCTGTGGGTGATTGTCGCGGCGCTGGCCTTGGCGGCGGCGGTGCGCGGGCGCATTCTTTTCCGTGAGGGCTTGCGTGAAGGCGTCATGGATTTCCTGCGGCTGTTGCCGAAAGTGCTGATCGGCGTGGTCGGCTCCGGCTACATGGCCGCGGTGATGCCGCCCGACATCATCGCCCGCTGGCTCGGGCCGGAGTCCGGATTTTTCGGCGTTGTCGTCGCAGTGATTGGCGGCGCTTTGTCGCCCGGCGGGCCGGTGGTGGGTTTTTCCATCAGCGCAGCCGCGCTGAAAAGCGGGGCCGGCGCCCCGCAAGTGCTCGCCTATATGACGGCTTGGGCGCTCTTCGCCGTGCAGCGCTTCATCCTCTGGGAATTGCCGATCATGCCGCGCGGGCTGGTCTGGACGCGTGTGATCGCTTCCCTGCCGCTGCCGTTTCTTTTGGCCGCGGCGGCGATGCTCGTGGGCAAGCCGTAACCGGCGCGCCGGGATTCCGTTGCCGCTTTTGGAATTGGCTAATGCACCGCCGCGTGGCTGCGCGGCATGATGGCGCCGCGATGTTGCACCTTCTGCGCCGCCAGCCGATGCGCCGCAAAAACCGCGGCCCGCGGCTCCTCGCCGGAAAGCCGCGCCGCCAGATAGGCGGCGTTGAAGCTGTCGCCGGCCGCAGTCGTATCCACCGGCACGACCACCTCGGGAACGGGGACATAGGCCGATTTGCCGCCGGCAAAAAGCAGCGCGCTGTTCGGCCCGTTTTTCACCACGACCTCGCCGATGCCGAAGGCCTGAAGCCGCTCGACGGTCGCTTCGGGACTGGGATCGCCCCACAACACCGCTTCGTCGTCATAGGTCGGCAGCGCCAGATCGGCGCGCTTGAGCGCCTCGGAGAAGACCGCGCGGGTGCGCGCCAGGTCGCCCTTCCAGCCGCGCGGCCGGAAGTTGCCGTCGAACGCGATCTTCGCACCGTTCTTGCGCGCCATTTCCAGCACCGCGAAAAAGCGCCCGAGCCCCACGTTAGAGTAGAGCGAGAGTGTGATGCCGGAGAAATAGATCAAGCGGGCGGCGAGCAGCGTCTCCGCGACCTTGCCCCATTCCGCCAATTCGAACAGCTCGCGCGCGGGCGCATTGTCACGCCAATAGGAGAAATGCCGCTCGCCCCGCTTGTCGGTTTCGATCAGATAGAGGCCAGGCAGCCGCCCCGCCACACGCAAAATGAGGTTGTCTCCGACGCCCTCGGCGCGGGCCATGGCGACGATGTTGTCCGAATATTCGTCGTCGCCGAGCGCGGTGGCGTGAGAAACGTCCACGCCGGCGCGGGCGAGATAGACGGCGGTGTTGAAGGTGTCGCCGCCGCAGCCCAAGACAAAGCGATCGTCGGCGCCGCGCGCCAATTCGATCATGACTTCGCCGACGCAGATGACCGGCGACTTTTTCTCGTTCATGTCGTCTTCCATTAGAGCAGCGCGACAAGCCGCAATGAAACCGGCAGCGTGAAATTGATTGGCAGCTTGCCAAGTCACTTCGCCGGCGGCCAGTGCGATCATTGCCCCGAGCCGGCAGCCATGAAGCCGCGGTCCCTTGCGGGCTCGCTTGTCATTATGTTACGTTATAACATTCAGGATTAATTCCCCAACATTTACAAGGCGGCAGGAGGCTCACGATGAAATCACTGTCTCTGCTGCCGGCCATCGTCGGCATCGTCGTTATGTCAGGCGCGGTTCATGCCGCCAGCCCGATCAAAATCGTCGCCGCCGAAAATTTTTACGGCGATATCGCCGTGCAGATCGGCGGCCCGCAGGTAACCGTCTCCAGCATTCTCAGCAACCCCGATCAGGACCCACATTTATTCGAGATCAGTCCTTCGGTGGCGCGGCAACTCTCCGGCGCCCGCATCGTGATCTACAACGGCGCCGACTACGATCCGTGGATGCCGAAATTGCTCGGCGCGGCGCGCGCGGCCGAGCGCAAGGTCATCGTCGTCGCCGACCTGGTGCGCAAGAAGGCCGGCGACAATCCACATATCTGGTACGATCCGGCGACCATGCCGGCACTGGCCAAGGCGCTGGCGGAGGAACTGGGCGCCGCCGATCCGCTGCACAAAGCCGATTACCAGGAGCGGCTCGCCCAATTCGAGCAATCGATGCGGCCGATCCAGTCGAAGGTGGCGGCGTTGCGCCGCCGCCTTGGCGGCATTCCGGTTACCGCCACCGAATCGGTTTTCCAATACATGTTTGAAGCCCTGGGCATGGAGGTGCGAAACCAATCATTCCAAATCGCGGTCATGAACGACACCGAACCCAGCGCGTCCGACATTGCCAATTTCGAGCAGGATCTCAAGCAGCACCGGGTCAGGCTGCTCGTCTATAACAGCCACGCCACGGACCCGCTGGCCGAACGCATGGTGAAGCTCGCCAAGGCGTCGAACATTCCGGTCGTCGCCGCGACCGAAACCGAACCGCCGGGAAAGACCTATCAGGCCTGGATGATGGACGAACTCGAGGCCGTGGATCACGCGCTTGGAAAACCCTAAATCGTGAACGCCATTGAATTTCATAACGTCACCCTGACGCTTGGCGGACGTGCCGTTCTTGACGGCGTCACGCTGCAGGTCGCGGAGCATGAGTTCGTCGGCGTTCTTGGACCGAACGGCTCCGGCAAGACAACCCTGATGCGCGCGGTGCTCGGGCTCGTGCCGGCCGCCAGCGGGGGCATTCAGGTTTTCGGCCAGCCGGCGACACGGGGCAATGCCCAGATCGGCTATATGCCGCAGATGCGCGGTACGGGCGGGGGGATGCGATTGAGCGGCTGGGACTTTGTCGCCGGCGCCGTCAACGGCCATCGCCTTGGGCTGCCGCTGCACGGGCCCCGCGCCCGGGCCGAGGTCTACCGCGCGCTTGAGCTCGTCGGCGCGCGCGAGTTGGCGCGGAGGCCGGTCGCCGAATTGTCCGGTGGCGAGCGTCAGCGTCTTCTGCTGGCGCAGTCGCTCGTCGGCCGCCCGCGGCTGCTGCTCTTGGATGAGCCGCTGATCAGCCTCGATCCGCATCATCAGGGCGCGGTCGTTGCCCTGGTGAAGTCGCTGCAGCGCGAGCTCGGCATGACCGTGCTGTTCAGCGCCCACGAACTCAATCCTTTGCTCGGCGCGATCGACCGCGTGCTTTATCTCGGGCGTGGCCAGGCCGCGATTGGCACCGTCGATGAGGTGATTACGGGCCCGGTGCTGTCGCGCCTCTACGGTTCCGAAATCGAGGTGGTCCGGCTTCAAGGCCGCATCTTCGTCATGTCAGGCGATCACGACATGGAGCATGGCGCCCACCAGCACGAACACGATCACGCGCATGAACATGGCTCCAGCGCAGGCAGGAGGGGCGGCGGTCATGTTTGAATACGATTTCATGCGCAACGCCTTCGCCGCCGCCGCCATCGTCGGCGTCGTTGCGGGAATGGTCGGCTACTTTCTCGTGCTGCGCAGCCAGACTTTCGCCGGGCACGCGCTCGCCCATGTCGGCTTCACCGGAGCGACCGGTGCGGTGCTGATCGGCATCGCGCCGCTCTGGGGGTTGGCGGGGATGACCGTCGCCGCCGGTATCGGCATGGGCCTGGTAGGAGAACGTCTTGCGCAGCGCGACGTCGCTGTCGGCCTTGTGCTCGCGTTGTCGTTGGGCCTGGGGCTGCTGTTCCTGCATTTCTACCAGTCGTTTGCCACGCAGGCCACGGCGCTCCTGTTCGGCAACGTGCTGGCGGTGGACGAAAGCACCATCTGGGCGCTGCTGGGGCTCGGTCTTCTCAGTCTTGGTGGTCTGGCGGCGATTTCGCGGCCGCTGCTTTTTGCCAGTTTGCAGCCTGAACTGGCCGAAGCCAAAGGCGTTTCGCTCCGTCTCTACGCCGTGATGTTTCTCGCGATTGTGGCGCTGACCACCGCGGAATGCGCCCAGATCGTCGGGGTCCTCCTGGTCTTCGCGCTCATGGTCGGGCCCGCTGCCGCGGCGCAACAACTGACGACATCAGTGCTGAGCGGCCTTTTGCTTTCGGCTTTGCTGGCTGTAGCCGAAGCCTGGCTCGGTATTGCGCTCGCTTTTTATTCCGATTGGCCGACCAGCTTTTGGATCAGCACGCTCAGCGTCGCCATCTACCTCTTGGCGCTTGTGCCTGGGCGGTGGCGCGGTGCGAGCGCCTTTTCCCATTGAAAAAGTCGGAGCTCCCTTCCACGGCAGCCTGGATCGCACATTGCCGCTGCCCTAGGATGTGGCCTGCGTCCCGTCATCGCTGCACGTTTCGTTCATTCCCGGTTCAGCGCGGGAGGCCTATGAGAGCAGCTTGGCGGCAATCGCTCGCCGCCGGAATGAAACAGTTCTGTAAGTTATAGTCCGCGCACACCCAGGAGCTTCGACGAGCCTCCTCAACCCCGAGCATCCCATGATCGCATTCCCGCGCATTTCCCTAAAAGGCATTGTCACGAGCGTCGCGCTTGGCGGGCTCGCACTTGCGGTTACGCCGCTCTGCGGCATGCCGCAGACCGCCGCGCTGGCGCAGGTAAGCATTTCGGTGGAGTTCCGCGATGCGCTTTCGCCCTACGGTCGTTGGGTGCGGCATCCACGCTGGGGTGAGGTCTGGGTCGTCGGCGGCAGGCCGCGCGACTGGCGTCCCTATACCCATGGCCATTGGGTCTACACCGACGATTGGGGCTGGTATTGGGTCTCGGATCCGGACGAGGACGATTGGGGCTGGGTGGCTTATCACTACGGCCGCTGGGTACCCGATCGCGAATTTGGCTGGGTCTGGGTGCCCGGCGAAGAATGGGGACCGGCCTGGGTCGACTGGCGCCGCGGCGACCGCTACGCCGGTTGGGCGCCGCTGCCGCCCGACGAAGTCGTCGTCGAGTACCGCGAAGATCCCGCTTATTGGACCTTCGTGGCCCTCTCCAATCTCCTGGCCCCGCGCCTGATTGTGCTGCCCCCGCAGGAGCGGGTGGTCATCTTGCGGCAGACGGTCGTCGTCAATCGGACGGTGATCATCGACCGTGACCATGACAGGAATCGGCGCCGCTTCGCGGTGAATCCGGGAATATCGCCGGCGATTGTCGCGGCCGCATCCGGCCATCCGATCAAGGCCGCAAAGGTGCGGCCGGTCGTGCTTGCCGGGACGCAGGTCGAGGGCGCCGTGCAGGTGAAAGGGGGCGACAAGAAGCGTCCGCGCACGGAGATCAAGGAGACGGCGACGCTCATCAAGCCCGCGGCGAAAATCGACCCGCCGAAGGCGCTCGATGCCAATGAGAAGGGCCGCCTCGGGGACCATCCGCCGAAAGCGGCGCAGAACGCTGGCGTGACCCCGGAATCCGGCAAAGGCGGGAGCGGCGGCAAGAACCAGCCGGATCAGTCGCAGAAGACCGTCAAACCTTCGAAGGCGGACGCCGATCGCTTGAAGCAACAGCAAAAAGAGCAAGAGCAACAGCAGAAACAACAGCAGAAGCAGTTGCAGGATCAGCAGAAGCGGTCGCAACAGCAGGAAAAGCAGCGGCAGAAAGAACTCGAGCAACAGCAGAAACAATCGCAACAGCAGCAAAAGCAGCAGCAGAAGCAGCTCGAGCAGCAGCAGAGGCAACAGCAGAAGCAGCTTGAGCAGCAGCAGAAACAATCACAGCAAAAGCAGTTGCACTCTGAGCCACGTCAGCCGCCGACTCAGACCGGCAATACGGTCCAGGGACAGACCAATAAAAACAAGAAGCCCGGCCCTGACGAGACTCAGAAGAAGAAAAAGCCGGAACAGCCGTAACGCCGGTCCGGCTCAAACGAAAAGGGCGGCGCTCGGCGTCGCCCTTTGCCTTTGCCCTGTGGCGGGCGTCAGATCACATATTGCTTCAGCGGCGGATAGCCATTGAAGCCGATCGATGAGTAGGTCACGGTGTAGGCGCCGGCCGCTTCCAGCAGCACCTTGTCGCCGATCTCAAGCGAGATCGGCAGATTGTACGGCACCTTCTCGTAGAGCACGTCGACCGAGTCGCAGGTCGGCCCGGCGACGACGCAAGGCGCCATCTCGTCGCGGTCCTTCCCGGTGCGGATCGGATAGCGAATCGACTCGTCGATGGTTTCGGCGAGCCCGTGGAACTTGCCGATGTCGAGATAGACCCACCGGGTCTCGTCTTCCGGCGAGCGCTTGGCGATCAGCACCACCTCGGCCTCGATGTCGCCGGCGTTGCCGACAAGGCCGCGCCCGGGTTCGACGATGGTTTCCGGCACCTGATTGCCGAAGTGCCGGCGCAGCGAGCGGAAGATCGCCTTGCCGTAAGATTCGAGCTTCGGCGTCTTGCGCAGGTATTTGGCCGGGAAGCCGCCGCCGAGATTGACCATCGCAAGGAAAATCCCGCGCTCGGCACAGGCGCGGAAGATCGCCGCCGTGGACGCCAGCGCGCGGTCCCAGGCTTCCACATTGTGCTGTTGCGAGCCGACATGGAAGGAGATGCCGTGGGCGACGAGCCCACGCTTGTGCGCCAGCTCCAGGATGTCTGCCGCGAATTCCGGCTCGCAGCCGAATTTGCGCGACAGCGGCCATTCCGATCCGGTGCCGTCGCAATGAATGCGGCAGATCACGCGGGCGCCCGGCGCCGCGCGCGCGACCTTCTCCACCTCCGCCTCGCAGTCGACCGCGAACAGGGCGACGCCAAGCTTGAAGGCGGCGGCGATCTCGCTCTCTTTCTTGATGGTGTTGCCGTAGGAGATGCGCTCCGGCGGGCAGCCGGCGGCGAGTACGGCCTGCGTCTCGCTCACCGAGGCGACGTCGAAAGAGGAGCCGAGCTCGGCCAGCAGCTTGAGGATTTCCGGCGCCGGATTGGCCTTCACCGCGTAGAAGACGCGGGTGTCGGGCAGCGCGCGCGCGAAGGCAGCGTAGTTCTCGCGCACGACATCAAGGTCGAGGACGAGGCAGGGTCCATCTTCGCGGCGGTTTTTCAGGAATTCACGAATTCGCGCGGTCATCGGCGCTATTCCCATTCAGCGGCGGCGTTGCAGGCCGCAAGGTTGAGCCTTGAATGGCGTTTGGCGGTCCGGCAAAAGCCGGGCCCGAATCACGTCATCCGATTGCTGCCTTGGTCCGGAAAGGGAAGATCCCTTCCGCACGCCCGGCAAAGAAGGACAAGCCTTTTCAGTTCTCCGGCATTCGCGCCGGCGTTCCCAAAAAAGCCCGCTCCGTCGTTGCTTTAAGCCGCGTCCCCCGTTGAGAGCGAGGTGCGCCGGTTTCGCCTCCGGCTGCCGATCGCGTCGGCGTCCCTTCGGACACCTAGCAAGGAAGAGCCTTGCTCTTCCGTAGGCGGCTGTCCGGCCTCTTGTCCGGACCCCACCGATCGACACGCGGCCACAGGCACGTGCGAAATTGGGCGACTCGCGAAATAAGCGATCTGCTCGCGAGGTGCAAGACTTTTACGCCCCAGGAATTAAAAAACTCTCACGAATGTGGCGGAGCTGTGGGAGACGTGCGGCATCGATGGGCCGCGCTCAGCCGCGGGCGATGAAGGGCTCGACGCGCTGCGCACTGCGCAGGAAAGCGATCATCACGGCGATGCCGCAGCCGAACAGGAGCGCATCCAGCACGTAGCGGAAGGTCGGGTCGAGGCCGAACAGCGTGGCCAGCGCCCAGCTCACGGCGAAGGCGGCTCCGAACACCTCGGCGCCGATAAGGATAAAGGCGCTGAGGATGGTCGAGATGTGAAGCCAATGGATGCGGCGGCCGGCGGCGTTCATAACTTGCGGTTCCTGCGGCGGAGGGCTAGCCCTCCCGACGGCAATTTCCCTGAAATATATGCAGCGGGCAAGACCAAAGGTAAACGCCCAACCATGCCGCAAAGCGCATCTTCGTCATCGCCCGGCAATCCGCTGCTGCGGGAATGGACCGGTCCCTTCGGACTGCCCCCGCTGGCGGACATCGCCGCGGAGCATTTTCCGCCGGCCTTCGAGCTGGCGCTGGGGCGGCACAAGGCCGAGATCGAGGCCGTTGCCGCCGATCCCGCCGCGCCGACATTCGACAATACGATCGCGGCGCTGGAGCGCAGCGGCGCGCTGCTCGAACGGATTTCGAACGTCTTTTTCCTGCTCGCCGGCGCCCATACGAGCGATGCCTTGCAGGCGGTGGAGCGCGACATCTCGCCGGTGCTGGCCCGGCATAATAACGAAATTTATCTGAATCCCGCCTTGTTCCGCCGCATCGACGAGCTGTACCGGCGCCGCGACGCACTTGAGTTGACGGCCGAAGCACGGCGCGTGCTGGAGCGTTATCACACGCGCTTCGTCCGCGCCGGCGCGGCGGCTGGCCCCGAGGCGCAGCGGCGGTTGGCGGCGATCGGCGAACGGCTCGCGAGCCTCGGCACCGCCTTCGGCCAGAACGTGCTCGCCGACGAAAAGGCCTATGCGCTGGTGCTGGAAGAGAGCGATCTCGCCGGGCTGCCGGGTTTCGTGCTGGATGCGGCGCGCGCCGCCGCCGCAGAACGCGGGTTGCCCGGCAAGCATGTCATTACGCTTTCGCGCTCCAGCATTGAGCCGTTTCTGCAATTCTCCGCCCGCCGCGAACTGCGCGAAAAGGCATTCCAGGCTTGGATCGGCCGCGGCGAAAACGGCGGCGCCACCGACAACCGCGGCATCGTTACCGAAATGGTGGCGCTGCGCGCCGAGCGCGCCAAGCTGCTCGGCTTTGAGACTTTCGCCGATTTCCGCCTCGACGATCAGATGGCGAAGACGCCGCAGGCAGTACGCGGATTGCTCGACCAGGTCTGGACACGCGCCCGCGCCCGCGCCAGGCGCGAACGCGACGAGTTGCAGGATATTGCCCGCGCCGAAGGCGGCAATTTCGCCGTCGCGCCGTGGGACTGGCGCTACTACGCGGAAAAGCTCCGCAAGGCGCGCTTCGATTTCGATGAAGCCCAGATCAAGCCCTATTTCCAGCTCGACCGCATGATCGAGGCGGCGTTCGAGACGGCGCGCCGGTTATTCGGGTTGACCTTCACCGCGGTCGAGCTGCCGCTTTATCATCCCGACGCGCGCACCTGGGAGGTGAAGGACGCGCAAGGCGGCCATGTCGGCCTTTTCATCGGCGACTATTTCCATCGCGCCTCCAAGCATAGCGGCGCCTGGATGACATCGTTGCGCGATCAGCAGAAGCTGAGCGGCGACATCAGGCCCATCATCGTCAATGTCACGAATTTCGCCAAGCCGCCGCCCGGCGAGCCGGCGCTGCTCAGCTTCGACGACGCACGCACGCTGTTCCACGAATTCGGCCACGCGCTGCACGGGCTTCTCTCCGACGTCACCTATCCACTGCTGGCGGGCACCGCGGTGCCGAGTGACTTCGTCGAGCTGCCCTCGCAGCTCTACGAGCATTGGCTGGAAGTGCCGGAAATCCTCACAAGCTATGCGCGGCACTACAAGACCGGCGAGCGGATACCGCAGGCGCTGCTCGACCGTCTCTTGGCGACGCGCACCTTCAATCAAGGCTTTGCCACGGTCGAATACACGTCCTCCGCGCTGGTCGATCTCGACCTGCATTCGCTGACCGATACGTCCGGTCTCGACGTCTCCGATTTCGAGCGAAACCGGCTGGCGCATCTCGGAATGCCCGAGGAGATCGTGATGCGTCACCGGCTGCCGCATTTTCAGCATTTGTTTTCCGGCGGCGGCTATGCGGCGGCCTATTACTCTTATCTCTGGTCGGAAGTGCTCGACGCCGATGCTTTCCTTGCCTTCGAGGAAAAAGGCGACGCCTTCGATCCGGAGGTGGCGCGGCGGCTCCGCGAGTTCATCTATTCGGCCGGCAATCGGCGCGATCCCGCCGAAGCCTATAAGGCCTTCCGCGGGCGGCTGCCGACGGTCGATGCGCTGCTGAAGAAGCGCGGTCTCGACGCGCCGGCGCCGGAACGGGCGTGACGGCGCGCCGCGCCATGTTCTAGTATTCATCGCCGCAGCCGCTAACTTCGCAGCGAACGCGGAGCAGCAGCGGTGGCGCAGAGTCACGGCCATCATCATCACGAGCAGCGGCGTGGCCAGGCGGCCAATCACTACGGCCGCAACTTCGGCGTCGCCATTGCGCTCAACTTCGCGCTGGTGATTGCACAAGTCCTCTACGGCCTGTTTGCGAATTCCTTGGCGCTGCTCGCCGACGCCGGGCACAATTTCGGCGACGTCATGGGCCTGGTGTTGGCCTGGGGCGCTTTCGCCATTGCCGATTGGCGGCCGAGCAGCCGCTTCACCTATCGCCTGAGCGCAGCCTCGATCCTATCGGCCTTCGCCAATTCACTGATCCTCTTGGTCGCGACCGGGGCCATCGTCTGGGAGGCGGTGCAGCGCTTCTCGCAGCCGCAGCCGGTCTCGACAAATATTGTGATCGCGGTCGCCGCCACCGCCGTCGCCGTGAACGGGGTCTCGGCCTGGCTGCTGAAACGCGGCAGCAAGACCGATCTCAATATACGCGGCGCCTTCTTGCACATGCTAGCCGACGCTGGCGTCTCTCTCGCGGTCATTGCCGCAGCGTTCGGGATCTGGCTCACCGGCTGGCAATGGCTCGACCCGGCGGCAAGCCTGCTCATTTCGGCGGTGATCCTTTGGGGCACCTGGGGCCTGATGCGCGATGCGTTGCGGCTCACGCTCAACGCCGCGCCGCGCGGCATCGATCCTGCCGAGGTGCAGCGCTATCTCGAAAGTTTGCCCGAGGTCGCGACCATTCATGACCTGCATATCTGGGCCATGAGCACGAGCCAGACAGCGTTGACCTGCCACCTGTTCACCCCCGGCGGCCATCCCGGCGATGCCTTCCTGCACCGCCTCGCGCACGAGTTGGAAGAGAAATTCGGCATCGGCCATACCACGGTGCAGATAGAGCTCAGTGACGGCCCCTGCGCGCTGGAGCCGGAGCACGCTCTCTGACGCGCGGCAGCGCCAGGCTCAGCGGAAATCCTCCGGCGTGAGTTCGATCGGCTTGCCGTGCGGCGTGCGGTCGGCGGCGTGGTCCCAGGCATCGCGATAGCGCGCAAGCGTCGCACGATCGGCCACGCCTTTTTCGGCGACGAGCCGCTCTAGCGCCGCCAGCCAGTGGTGATAGTAGGTCTCGCCGGTATCGGGATCGCCCGCCGCCTGGGCGCGCTTGATTTCCGCGCCGAGTGCCGCCGACCATTCCGGCCAAGTAAACAGCCCGCGCTCGTGCAATGCCAGTGTCATGGCAAAAGCCTGCGCCTCCCACGGCTCACGGAACACCGGGCCATCATCGTCGCGCGGAATGCCGGGGGACATATCCACCGTCTGTCGCGATGCGTCGGTTTTGCTGACAGCCATCGTCTCTCTTTCGTCATGCCGGGACGGCTCGAAGCGCGGGGATCCGGAATCCAGAAGCAAATACCTTCGCGTGTTTCTGGATTCCGGGTTCATGCGTTCCGCGTGCCGCGGAACGACCGTCACGCAGCCTCCAAATACGGCTCCCAGGCGTCAATCGATACCTTGACGCTCGGATCGGCGCCGTCGCCCCATAATTCGCGCCCATCAAAGCGCACGGTGTAAAGCCATTGCGGATCTTCGTCCCGGCGCGCGGCATGGCTGTCGGGAAAGACGTGGCAGCCATGCACGCGCTCGATCACGCCCACATGGCCGCGCACATAGCGCGGCAGCCGGGTGTGGCCCTTGGGATGCATGTTCTTCGCGCGGACGCGCTCGCCAGCTTTGAAAAGCGCCGGCGCTTGTGCCGGCCGCTCATAGGAGCCGCGCGCCAACAACGCGTTCTGCACCTGGTCCAGGGTCAATTTGCGCTTGAGCGGCTTGCCCGGCCGCAAGGCATGGCCCGCGGCGAACTCGTCCGCGCCGACCAAACCGTTGTCCATCAGCATCTGTTCCAGCGCCAAAGCCCAGCGCCGGTAATAGGAGCTGCCGAGATAGACGTCCGGCGGCAGAACTTCCTTGGCGTGGCGCGAGATGTCGCCGTTCCAGGTGCGCGAATAGCCCATGGCGCGATTGATCGCGAGCACGCGGCCTTCCCATTCTTCATGGAAGACCGGCTCGTTGTCCTCCGGCCGCACCGGCCCGAAGCCATGCATGCCGCCCATGTCGTGCACGCCGTCCATCACCGTTGTCCTTGCGCCGGATCAGGCAATCGCGTGCCGATCATGCAATCGCGGGTGACGATGGCGGCGAGCTGTTCTTCGCTCCAGCCTTCGGTGCCTTTGGGCCGCATGGGTACAACAAGATAACGCACCTCCGCGGTGGAATCCCAAACGCGAATTTCGGTATCCGCCGGCAGCTCCGTGCCGAAATCGCGCAAGACACTGCGCGGATCGGCGACGGTGCGCGAGCGATAGGCATGCGATTTGTACCAGACCGGCGGCAGCCCGAGCGTGCCGGAGGGATAGCAGGAGCACAAAGTGCAGACGACCACGTTGTGCTGTTTCGGCGTGTTCTCCAGCGCGATGAGATGCTCGGTGCCGCTGGGAAGCCCCAGCGAGGCGATAGCCTTGCCGGCATTTTCGAAGAGCTGACGGCGGAACTGCGGGTCAACCCAGGCTTTGGCCACCGCGCGGGAGCCGTTGTGCGGCCCGATCTTGGTCTCGTAGGCCTCGATGATGGCGTCGAGCGCGGCGGGCTCGACATAGCCCTTCTCTCGGTGAGGATCGTCTCCAGCGCCCGCACGCGCAATTGCGTGTCCGACAGCTCCGAGCCGTGCTCGTGATGGTGATCGTGGTCGCTCATGGGACTCCAGTCTAACCCGCTGGCATTCTCCGGGAAAACCCGACCAAAGGCGGCTATGCTCCGCATTGCTGCCGCAGGGCTTCGGCTATATCAAGCCCCTGGCGGCATAGCTCTCGCGAGGGCACACTGACCGCGGAGGTCCGGCGCGCATGGCGCTGAAACACGTCACGCTCGACGACAAATACGATCTGGCGCAAAACCGCGTCTTCGTCACCGGCTTCCAGGCGCTGGTGCGGCTGTGCCTGATGCAGCAGGAGCGCGACTGCCGCGCGGGGCTGCGCACGGCCGGTTTCGTCACCGGCTACCGCGGCTCGCCCGTGGGCGGTCTCGATCAGCAGTTCGAGCGCGCCAAGAAATTCCTCGACGCGGCGCATATCAAGTTCCAGGCCGGCATCAATGAGGATCTTGCGGCCACCGCGCTGTGGGGCACGCAGCAGGCCGAGCTGCGCGGCGAAGGTCTCTACGACGGCGTCTTTGGCATGTGGTACGGCAAAGGGCCGGGCGTCGATCGCGCCGGCGACGTCTTCCGCCATGCCAATCTCGCCGGCACTTCGCCGCATGGCGGCGTGCTGGCGATAGCCGGCGACGATCACGTCGCTTCGTCCTCGACCAGCGCGCACCAATCGGAATTTCGTTTCGTCGATGTGCTGATCCCGGTGCTGGTGCCGGCCGGCCTTCAGGACATCGTGGACTTTGGATTGTACGGCTGGGCGCTGTCGCGCTTTAGCGGCTGCTGGGTGGCGCTGAAGGTGACGCAAGACACGGTCGAGGCCACGGGGATCGTCGACGGTAGTCTCGATCGCGTGCGCACCGTCGTCCCCAACGATTTCGCAATGCCGCCGGATGGCCTGAACATCCGTCTGCGCGATCCGGTACCGGCGCAGGAGGCGCGGCTTTTCGATTACAAGCGCGACGCGGTTCTCGCTTTTCTGCGCGCCAATGCCATCAACCGGACCATTATCTCCGGCGGGCCGGCGGCGAAGATCGGCGTCGTCACCATCGGCAAGGCTTACGGCGACGTGCGCCAGGCGCTCGACGACCTCGGTCTCGACGAAAAGAGATGCAACGATCTCGGCTTGCGCCTGCTCAAGCTTGGCTGCGCCTGGCCGCTGGACCGTTCGGAAATTCTCGCCTTCGCGCGCGGCCTCGAGCGCATCATCGTGGTCGAGGAAAAGGAGGCGCTGGTCGAGACCCAAATCCGCGATCTGCTCTACGGAACGGCCAATCAGCCCGCGGTCATCGGCAAGAAAGACGAAGAGGGCCGCCCGCTCTTCCCGGCCAAGGGCGCGCTCGATGTCGACGCCATCGCGCTTTGCCTCGGCGAGCGGCTGTGGCAGCGCGTGCCCAACGCGCCGCTCGCCGCGCGCGTCAGCGAGATCAGGGAGCGGCGGGCGCGCTTTGCCGCCACCGAAGAAGTCGCTAGCCGCAAAGCCTATTTCTGCTCCGGCTGCCCGCACAATACGTCCACGGTGGTGCCGGAGGGCATGCGCGCCTATGCCGGCATCGGCTGTCATTACATGGCGCAGTGGATGGACCGTTCGACGCTCGGCTTCACCCACATGGGTGGCGAGGGCGCGAACTGGATGGGCGAGGCGCCGTTTTCCAGCCGCGGCCATGTCTTTCAGAATATCGGCGACGGCACCTACAACCATTCCGGCAGCCTGGCGATCCGCGCCGCGGTCGCCGCAGGCGTCAACATCACCTACAAAATCCTTTTCAACGACGCCGTCGCTATGACCGGTGGACAAGCCAACGACGGCGTTCTCACCGTTCCGATGATGGCGCGGCAGGTGGCGGCGGAAGGCGTCGCCCGCGTCGCCGTCGTCACCGACGAGCCGGAGAAATATGCCAAGAGCGAATCCTGGCCGCCGGGCTGCACCATCCATCATCGCGACGAGCTGATGCCGGTGCAGACCGCGCTTGCCGCCGTGCCCGGCGTCACGGTGCTGATTTACGACCAGACCTGCGCGGCGGAAAAGCGCCGCCGCCGCAAGCGCGGGCTGATGGCCGATCCGGACAAGCGCGTCGTCATCAACGAACTCGTCTGCGAAGGCTGCGGCGATTGCGGCGTGCGGTCGAACTGCGTGTCGATTCAGCCGCTGGAGACCGAATTCGGCCGCAAGCGCCGCATCGATCAGTCGAGCTGCAACAAGGATTTCTCCTGCCTCAAAGGCTTTTGCCCGGCGCTGGTCACCGTGCACGGCGCCAAGCCGAAGCGGCGCGACGCTGCGGACCAGACACCGCCCGATGTGCCGCTGCCGCGGCTGCCCGATCTGGCGCGGCCTTATGCCATCCTGGTCACCGGCATCGGCGGCACCGGCGTCGTGACCATCGGCGGCATTCTCGCCATGGCCGCGCATCTGGAAGGCAAGGGCGCCGGAGTCATCGACATGTCGGGCTTGGCGCAAAAGGGCGGCCCGGTGCACAGCCATGTCCGCATCGCCGCGCGACCGGAGGAAATTCACGGCATCCGCATTGGCGCGGGCGGCGCCGATCTCGTGCTCGGCGGCGATATCGTGGTGACCGGCGGCAAGGCCGCGCTGGCCACAGTGCGGCGCGGCACGCGGGTCGTGGTCAACAGCGGTGAATTTCTACCGGGCGACTTCACGCGCAATGCCGAGTACGTGCTGCCCTCCGGCCGGGTCGAGCGGGCCCTTGTCGAGGCCGCCGGCGACGAGAACAGTCATTTCGTCGATGCCACGCACCTCGCAACCGCGCTGTTCGGCCATTCCATGGGCGCCAATATTTTCCTGCTCGGCTATGCCTATCAGCACGGTGCCGTTCCGCTTTCGGCGGAATCCATCGAGCAGGCGATCGCGCTGAATGGCGAAGCGGTGGCGATGAATCAGGCCGCCTTCCGCTGGGGACGCGCCGCCGCCGCCGATCCTGCCGCCGTTGCCGCGATGACCGCCACGGCTGACGGGGACGTTCCGGAGAGCTGTCGGCTCTCCACATCATTCGAGGAAATGCTCGCGCGCCGCGTACAATATCTCACCGCGTATCAGAACGCCGCCTATGCCGCGGGCTACCGTGTCTTGGTCGAGCGCGCCAAGAAAGCTGAAGCCGCGCGGGCGCCCGGCCAGTGCGGGCTTGCCGAAGCAGTGGCGCGCAATCTGTTCAAGCTGATGGCCTATAAGGATGAATATGAAGTGGCGCGGCTTTACACCGACGCTTTCTTCGCGCAACAACTCAAGGCGGAATTCGATGGGGATCTACGGCTCGAATTTCATCTGGCGCCGCCGCTTTTCGCGCCGCGCGACCGCGTCACCGGGTTGCCGCGCAAGCTCAGCTTCGGCGGCTGGATGCTGCCGGTTTTCCGCATGCTGGCGAAATTGAAATTCCTGCGCGGCACCCCGTTCGATCTCTTCGGCTATACGGCGGAGCGCCGCACCGAGCGACAATTGATTGCCGATTACGAAAAGATACTCGATGAAATCCTTGCGCGGCTTGATCGGCAGAACCATCATGTTGCCGTGGCGCTTGCCAGTATCCCCGAAAAAATTCGCGGCTTCGGCCACGTGAAGATGCGCCATCTCGCCGAAGCCAAGGCCGAGGAAGCGGCCTTGCTCGAGCAATTCCGATCCGGATCGGCGGCGTTGCTGCGGGCGGCGGAGTGACGGCATTGACGCAGCCCGGGATTCCCGCCGCCGATGCCGCGGCTTTGCGCGCTTCCGAAAAGGCGAGCGCCGAGAGCGGCCGCATCGGCGTCTTGATCGTGAATCTCGGAACGCCCGAGGCCACCGACTTCCTCTCGATGCGGCGTTATCTCAAGGAATTTTTGTCCGACCCCCGCGTGATCGAAAAAGACTCGCTGCTTTGGAAGTTCGTCTTCAACGCGGTTATCCTCACCCTCCGGCCACGCATCAAAGGGCGCAGCTACGACAAGATCTGGAATCGCGAAAAGAACGAGTCGCCGCTGAAGACGATCACGCGGTCGCAAAGCGAAAAGCTCGGCGGCATGTTGGCGGCGCTGGATTCGCGTATCGTCGTCGATTGGGCGATGCGCTACGGCAATCCGTCGATCCCCTCCGGGCTCGACGCCCTGGTGGCGCAAGGCTGCGACCGCATTCTCGTCCTGCCGCTTTATCCGCAATACGCCGCGGCGACGACGGCCACGGTCGGCGATGAAGTGTTCCGTGTCCTGATGAAGATGCGGCATCAGCCCGCGCTCCGCATCGCGCCGCCCTATTACGGCGATCCCTTTTACATCGACGCCATCGCTTCGTCGCTGCAGGCCGCGCTGAGCAAGCTTTCCTTCCAGCCGGAGGTCATCCTCGCTTCCTTCCACGGCATTCCGCGCGATTACGCGCTCAAAGGCGACCCCTATCCGGCGCAATGTGAAGAAACGGTGCGGTTGCTGCGTGACAAGCTCGGCTATGACAAAGACAAGCTGCTGCTGACCTTCCAGTCACGATTCGGCCGGGCGGAGTGGCTGCAGCCCTATACCGACCGGACCGTGGAGAATCTCGCCCGGCGCGGCGTGCGGGACATCGCGGTCATTACTCCGGGTTTCGCGGCGGATTGCCTGGAGACCTTGGAAGAGATCGCGGTGGAGAACGCGCATGTCTTCAAGCGCCAAGGCGGCAGGAATTTTGCCGCCATCCCTTGTCTCAACGACAGCGAGCTGGGCATGGCGGTGATCGGCCGCCTTGCGACGCGGGAACTGCAGGGCTGGCTGTAGGCGCCGGTTTCGCGCTCTCAACGTCTCGTTAACCATATCCGTTTTTACTCCGTTAACCACAGCCTGCCGGCCCGGCGGGCGGCGTGCTTATGGGCGCTGCGGCAAGCGCCTGGTCGCTGTTGTGCAGACCCGTTTTGCCTTTCCGACAGTGGGCAGAGCGCAGAGCGAGGAGGTCGTTCAGGTGGCGCGGCTTCGCCCAGGGGGTGCAGGAGCGGCCTTCGGCTTTGGCGTCTGCGCCCTTGCCGTTATTCTGGGCGCGACCGTCGCGGCGGCGCAAAGTTCTACGGACATCTTCGGCGCGCCGGACGAATGGGATCCCGACAATCCGCCGAAGCTGATCAAGAAGCCGGACTTCGGCAACCCGGCGGGATCGGGCGCCGGTTCGACCGGATTCATTTCGACGAACAAACCGCGCAAGCCGCGGGCCAAGCCGAACGGCGCCGCTCCGGCGCCGCCCCAGCCGGCCGCCGCCGAAGCGCGCACGGCCGCCGCCCCGCTGCAACAGCCGCAGCCGCCGTCTTCGCTGGTGCCGATGCCGCCGCCAAGCTACGCGCCGGCGCAGCCGCCATCGGCGGCGCCCGAAATCACCGGCGCGATTCCGCCGAAGCGAAAGCCAAAGCCCGCGCTCGATCCCTATGAACCGCTCGGCATTCGTGCCGGCTCTTTCATCCTGCGCCCGGCCATCGCGTTGACCGGCGGCTTTGACAGCAATCCGGACCGGACGCCGGCCGGCACAGGCTCGTCGCTCTACATTGTGGCGCCCGAGTTGAAGGTGCAGTCGGATTGGGAGCGCCACGAATTGCGCGCCGATCTTCGCGGCACCTATACCGGCTATGGCTCGGAATCCTCTCTCAACGCCCCCTATTTTCAATCGACCGTGGACGGGCGCATCGATTGGACCCGCCGGACGCAAATCAAGCTGCAAAACCGCTTCCTGCTCGCCACCGACAATCCGGGAAGCCCCAACTTTCAAGCCGGTGTGGCGAAGCCCGCGATCTACACCACGTTTGGAGGCAGCGCCGAGCTGGTCCATCAGTTCAATCGCCTGGAGCTTTCCGGGAAGGCCGGTATCGACCGCACCACCTATCAGGATTCCAAGCTGGTGGACGGCTCCAGCGTCAACAATGACGACCGCAACCTGAACGATTACGCGCTGGAGCTGCGCGGCAGCTACGAGTTGCGGCCCGGCGTGAAACCCTTTGTCGACGTGCAAGGCGACCGCCGTTTGCACGATCTGGAATTCGACAGTCTCGGCGTCCGCCGCGATTCCACGGGCCTGTCACCGCGCCTCGGTACGAGCTTCGAGCTGACGCGGCTGCTGACGGGAGAGGTCAGCGTCGGCTATGTGCAGCGCCATTATCAGGACCCCACGCTCGAGGACCTGAGCGGCCCCATTGCCCAAGGGTCGCTGCTCTGGTTGGCGACGCCGCTCACCAGCATGAAGCTGACACTGAATTCGACGGTCTACGAAAGTACGGAAACCAATGTGTCCGGCGTGTTGTCGCGCGATGCCGGGATCGAGGTCGATCACGCCTTCCGCGATTGGCTCGTGGGTGGCGTAAAGCTCGGCTATGGTTTGGACGATTACGTCGGTTCGCCGCGCGAGGATCGGCGCTTCTCCGCCGGCGCCGAACTCACCTACAAGATGAATCGCGACGTGCAATTGAAAGGCGAGCTGCGCCGCGAACAGCGCCGCTCCAATGAGACCGGCAACGACTATGACGCCAATATTTTCCTGCTGACGCTGCGCCTGCAGCGGTGACGGGCTATTTCCGCTGCAGCAGCCGTTCCAGCTCGGCGCGGAATTCCGACGCGAGATCGGCGCGCTGCAAGGCAAAAGAGACGTTGGCCGCGAGGAACCCGATCTTCGAGCCGCAGTCGAAGCTGCGACCCTCGAATTTCAAGCCGTAAAAGGTCTGCTTCTTCGCCAGCGCCACCATGGCGTCGGTGAGCTGGATTTCGCCGCCGGCCCCTCTTTCCTGGGTGGCAAGCAGATCGAAAATCTCCGGCTGCAAAATGTATCGGCCGGTGATCGACAGGTTGGATGGCGCGGCGTCCGGGCGCGGTTTCTCGACCATGCCAGTGATGGAGAAGGCCTTGCCGCGGGCCTTGCCCATGCCGACGATGCCGTACATGTGCACGCGGTCGCGCGGCACTTCCTCGACCGCGACCACGTTGGCGCGATCGTTGAGCCCGCGATAGACCTCCATCATCTGCGCCAAGCACCCGGGATTGTGCTGCACCAGCACGTCCGGCAGCAGCAGCGCAAACGGCTCATGCCCGACAAGCTCCCGCGCGCACCAAACGGCGTGGCCGAGGCCGAGCGGCGATTGCTGCCGGGTAAAGCTCGTGGTGCCCGGCCCGGGCAGGTCTTCCGAAAGGAGCTTGAGGTCCGATTGCTTGCGGCGTTCTTTCAACGTCAGTTCCAGTTCGAACTGGCGGTCGAAGTGATCCTCGATCACGGCCTTGTTGCGTCCGGTCACGAAGATGAAATGCTCGATCCCGGCCTCTCTCGCCTCATCGACCACGTGCTGGATCAGCGGCCGGTCGACCACCGGCAGCATTTCCTTGGGCATGGCCTTGGTGGCCGGAAGGAAGCGGGTTCCCAATCCGGCGACCGGGAAAACGGCTTTACGAATGGGCTTCATGCGGCTCCGGGCGCGGGAGGGAATTAACCGATTGCGCCTGTTGGGGTCCAAATGCGGTCAAATATGGGTTATTCAAATGCGCTAAGAAGTCAACGCAAGGTCGCCGCTCAATGGCGGTCACGGGCCGATCGACCCGGCAACAGTGGTGGAATGATAATGCGGCGGAAATATCGGCGGTCAATCGGCGTTGCGGCGCTCATGGCCGCGGCCGTGGCGGGAAATGCCGCCGCCGCGCCCTGCCAGAAGGACATGAGCTTCGACCGCTGGCTGGCGGGCTTGAAGCAGGAAGCCATGGCCGAGGGCGTATCGGCTTCGGTGATCGCCGCCGCGTCACCCTATCTCACCTACGATCCCGGCATTGTGCGCCGCGACCGCGCGCAGGGCGTCTTTCAGCAAAGCTTCCTGCAATTCTCCGACCGTATGGCCGCCGCCTACCGCATCGAAGGCGCCCGCAGCCGCATCGCCAAGTACAAAGATCTGTTCGCCCGCATCGAGCGCGAATACGGCGTGCCTGCGTCGGTGCTGACCGCGTTCTGGGGCCTGGAAAGCGATTTCGGCACCAATAGCGGACGGCTCCCGGTTTTGCGCTCGGTGACGACGCTTGCTTACGATTGCCGCCGGCCGGATCGCTTTCGCGCCGATGTGATCGGCGGGCTGCGCATCATTCAGCACGGCGATCTGCGTCCCGAGGAGATGCTCGGCGACTGGGCCGGCGAATTGGGCGGCATGCAGATAACGCTGGCCGACTACGACAAATACGCCGTGGATTTCGACGGCGACGGCCGGCGCGACGCAGTCCGCAGCGTTCCGGATACGCTGGCCTCGGCGGCGAATTATCTCGTCCATCTCGGCTGGCGGCGCGGCGAGCCTTGGCTGCAAGAAGTGCGCGTGCCGTCCAATCTTCCCTGGCAGGAAGCCGGCCCGGAAATCCAGCATCCGCGCTCGCAATGGGTGCAGTGGGGTGTCACCGGGGCGCATGGCAGCCTGCGCGCCGACGATCTGCCGGCTTCGTTGCTGCTGCCGATGGGGCGCTTCGGCCCGGCCTTTCTCGCCTATCCGAATTTCCTGAAGGCTTATCTCGGCTGGAATTCGGCGATGGTTTATTCGACGACAGCCGCTTATCTCGCCACCCGTATCGACGGCGCGCCGCCCATCAACCGCGGCCGCTCCGATATTCCGGTGCTCAGCAGCGCCCAGATCGCGGAGCTGCAGCGGATGCTGGCGGCGCGCGGGCTTCTGCCGGGCGCACCCGACGGCAAATTCGGCGCCGGCACGCGCGTGGCGGTCAGGAAGGCGCAGCTTGCCTTGGGCCTGCCTGCGGATTCCTATCCGACGCCTGAATTGCTCGAACGGCTGCGCGGCGGTCGATAAGGGCGCCGCAAAAAAACCGTTGCCGCCCCTTAACCCTCGATAAACGATATCGGTCCCCAATAAGCTGATCGGCGGCGGGGCGTGGGAATTTTCGGCATGACCGGACTTGCGGCACGAAGCGGTGCCTGGGCGTTGATCGCTTGCCTTTGTCTTCCGTCGTCGGGAGAGGCCGGCCAGGTCAACGATCCGGTCGGCAGCCTGATCGGCAATTTGACCACCGGCGCGATCGGTGCCGATGCGGTTCCGTCGCACGCGGTCGATCCGTCAATGACGCCGCAGGCCATCGCGGCGTCGGCCGCCGAATTCGGCCTTTGTTTGGAGCGGCTGTGGCCCGAAGCTCAACGGCGCGGTTTGTCGCGGCCCGCGTACGAGACTTACGCGCTGTCACTGACGCCCGATCTGAAAATCATGGAGTTGCTGGATTCGCAGCCGGAATTCACGAAATCGATCTGGGACTATCTCGACCTTCTGGTGACGGATGAGCGGATCGCGCGAGGCCGCGAAATTCTCGCACAGAATCGCGCCGTCTTCGACGCGATGGAACGGGCCTATGGCGTCGACCGCTACATCGTGGCGGCGATCTGGGGCATCGAATCGAATTTCGGCACCTCGGGCGGCGAACGGTCGGTCGCGCGTTCGACGGCCACATTGGCGTGCATCGGGCGGCGGCAGAACTACTTTCGCGAGGAATTTCTCTCGACACTGGAAATCCTCAACCGCGGCGACGTTCCCGCCGAGCGCTTGAAGGGCTCCTGGGCCGGCGCCTTTGGGCCCACGCAATTCATGCCGACTTCGTTCAAGCGCTACGCCGTGGACTTCGACGGCGACGGCCGCCGCGACGTCGTCGACTCCATTCCCGATCTGGTTGCGTCCACCGCGAACAATCTGAAAAAGGATGGCTGGCTGCCGGGCCAGACCTGGGGCTACGAAGTCGTGCTGCCGGAGAATTTCAATTACTTATTGGCCGATCGCTCGCGGCAGATGACGGTCGCCGAATGGCAGCGGCTCGGGGTCAGGCGGGCAGTCAATCTTCCGTTCCCGCGCGCGAACGACCGCGCCTATCTGCTCGTGCCGGCGGGTGCCCGCGGCCCGGCATTCCTGATGCTCAACAACTTCCGCGTGATCATGCGCTACAATCCAGCCGAGGCTTACGCTCTCGCGATCGGGTATCTCGCCGACCGCATGCGCGGCGGCGGCCCCTTCGTGCAGGGCTGGCCGCGCGACGAGCGCGTGCTCTCGCGTGCGGAACGCTACGAGCTGCAGCAGCGGCTGCTCGAACGCGGCTACAACGTGGGCCCGGCGGACGGCCAATTGGGTCAGGCAACCCGCGCGGCGGTGCGCCAGTTCCAGGCTGCGATCGGGCTGCCGCCGGACGGCTTTGCCTCCGAAAGCCTCCTGATCCGCCTTCGCGGCGGCGCCAGCGGCATGGCGACGAGGTAACCGGACCGCGACCCTCAAGTTGACATTTTTGGTATAGTATTTTGTCGGTCTTGGACGCCCTGTTTGCCGGGGCGGCGGCAATTTTGGTTCTTGCGTCATGGCGGAAAGCAAAATGCGGCGGATCCTGATTGCTCTGGCCACGCTGGCGGGCGCGGTTTGCCTTGTCGGCCTGCCGCTCAGCCTCTCGCCCGCCGCCGCGCAGTTCTTCCCCTTCTTCGCGCCCTATCAGCCGCGGATGCTTGAGCAGCCAAGGGAAGCGCCGGCCGATTATTCCGAAGCCCCCTCGCCGAAAAAGCCGGAGACTGCGCCGACCACGACGGTCGTCGTCATGGGCGATTCCATGGCCGATTGGCTCGCCTATGGTCTGGAACAGGCCTATGCCGACACCCCGGAAATGGGAGTCGTGCGCAAGATCAAGCGCTATTCCGGCCTGATCCGCTACGAGACGAAAAGCGATCTCGATTGGCCGCATGTGGCGCGCGATATCCTTGCGCAGGAAAATCCCGCGGCAGTCGTCGTGATCATGGGACTGAGCGACCGCAAGTCGCTCAACGAGGACGCCGTCACCAAGGACAACAAGGAAACCAAGGACAGTAAGGACGGCGCCGATCAATCCGCCAAGAGTGCGAACCAAAAGCCCGAGCCGAAGCGGGGCAAAGGCGCGACATTCGAATACCAGACCGATGCCTGGGCCGAGCAATATGCGAAGTTGATCGACCAGATGATCGCGGCGGTGAAAAGCAAGGGCGTTCCCGTGCTTTGGGTCGGCTTGCCCGCCGTTTGCTGTGCCAAGTCGACCGCCGACACGCTGTATCTCAACGATCTGTTCCGCACCGAGGCGGAAAAAAACGGAATCGTCTACGTCGATGCCTGGGACGGTTTCGTCGACGACAACGGCAAATATTCGTCCTACGGTCCCGACGTGGAAGGCCAGACCCGACGGCTGCGTTCCCCCGACGGCGTCTATTTCACCCAGGCCGGCGCGCGCAAACTGGCGCATTACGTCGAGCGCGAATTGAGCCGCGTAATGTCGGTGCGGGCGACGCCGGTGGCTTTGCCCGCCGATTCGACGCCGGCTTCGGCCGCGCGCCCAGGACAGCCGCGGCCGGCAGCCGGTCCGGTTCTGCCGCTGAACGCGAACGCCACCGCGGATTCGGATCAACTGCTCGGCGGCGGACGCAACCCGCGCGGCGGCGCCAATTCCGATGCCGCGCGCGTTCTCGTCAAAGGCGAACCGGTCGCGCCGCTGAAAGGCCGCGCCGACGATTTCGGCTGGTCGGGCAACGGGCCGGAGGGCAGCGCCCCGGCGGCGAGCGAGAATTCCTCCGGCACCGAGGCCGGTTCCGCGCCGCCGTCAGCGCCGGCCGAACAGCAAGGCGGCAAGGAAGCCACCCCCGGTAAGCAGACCGATTCTGGCAAACCCGCCAACAAGGCGACGCAAGGCAATGCGACGGAAAACGCGGCGCACAAGCGGCCAGCCGCGGCGGGCGCGCGCGACGTGCCGCGTCCGCCGGCGCCGATCGGTCGCTCGTCGGGGTCCGCGCCGCTGAATCTGTTGCGGTAATTGGCTTGGGCGGCGGCTTCAGCGCGGCAGCGTCGTCGAACCCATCAGGAATTCGTCCACCGCGCGCGCGGCTTGGCGGCCCTCGCGGATCGCCCACACCACCAACGACTGGCCGCGCCGCATGTCGCCGGCGGCGAACACCTTGGCGAGCGTGGTGCGGTAGTCCTGGGTATTGGCGCGCACATTGCCGCGTTGATCCAGTTCGAGCCCCAGCGACTTGATCATGCCTTCATGCACCGGATGGACGAAGCCCATGGCGAGCAGCACGAGTTCGGCCTCGATCTCAAACTCGCTGCCGGGCACCGGCTTGAACTTGTCGTCGACGTGAACGCAATGCAGTTTCTTCACGCGGCCATTCTCACCTGAGAATTTCTGCGTCATCACCGAGAATTCCCGCTTGGCGCCTTCCTCGTGGCTGTGCGAGGTGCGCAGCTTCAGCGGCCAATCCGGCCACGTCAGCAGCTTGTTCTCATGGACGGGCGGCTGCGGCATGATTTCGAAATTCGTGACCGACAGCGCGCCCTGGCGGATCGCCGTGCCGATGCAGTCGGAACCGGTATCGCCGCCGCCGATCACCACCACATGCTTGCCCTTGGCGGTGATTGGCTTCACGTCACCGATCGGCTCGCCGCTGACGCGCCGGTTCTGCTGCGGCAAGTAGTCCATGGCGAAGTGGATGCCGTCGAGCTCGCGGCCGGGGATCGGCAGATCGCGTGGCTGTTCGGCGCCGCCGGTCAGGACGACGGAGTCATATTCCTTCAGCAGCTTGTCGGCCGCCACATTCACGCCGACATGGGCGCCGTAATGGAACGTCACGCCCTCAGCCTGCATCTGCGAGACACGGCGATCGACGATGTGCTTCTCCATTTTGAAATCGGGAATGCCGTAACGCAGCAGCCCGCCGGCTTTGGCGTGCTTCTCGAAGACATGCACGTCGTGTCCGGCGCGTGCGAGCTGTTGCGCGCAAGCCATTCCCGCTGGCCCCGAACCGATCACCGCCACGCGTTTGCCGGTCTTGTGCGTCGGCGGCTCCGGCTGCACCCAGCCCTCGGCGAAGGCGCGGTCGGCGATGGCGCATTCGATGGTTTTGATGGTGACCGGATTGTCCTCGATGTTCAGCGTGCAGGAAGCCTCGCACGGCGCCGGGCAGACGCGGCCCGTCACTTCGGGAAAGTTGTTGGTCGAATGCAGATTGCGCGCGGCCGTTTCCCAGCGGCCCTTGTAGACGAGGTCGTTCCAGTCGGGGATCTGGTTGTTCACCGGGCAGCCGGTGTGACAATAGGGAATGCCGCAATCCATGCAGCGCGCGGCCTGCTTCTTGTTCTCCTCTTCCGGAAGCGGCAGCAGGAATTCGTGCCAATGCTTGATGCGCTGCTCCACCGGCTCGTAATGCCGGTCCTCGCGCTCGAACTCCAGAAATCCGGTGATCTTACCCATCCCCGCGCAGCCTTATTCAACGACACAGGGCGGCAAGAGGCCGCCCTTGGGCCGCGGCATTGATAGCGTCGCGCGCTCGGCAGCACAAATCGCGGTGAGAGCAGCCGCGCCGGAGGCGGGCGGGCAGGCGAGGCGCCCCCGCGGCAGCGCTGACCCGGCCGCGCATTACTCCGCCGCTTCCACGATCTGCTCGCGCTCGAACTCGGCAAGCGCGCGGCGGTATTCGACCGGCATGATCTTGCGGAACTTGCCGCGCACATTAGGCCAGTCGGCGAGGATTTCGGCGGCGCGCCGCGAGCCGGTATAGCGGGCGTGTTGGCCGATGTAGTAGCGCAACCGCTCGGCGTCGTAGCGGGTCATGTCGGTGAGGATGTCGACGCGCCCGTGCGCCTCGAGATCGTGGCGCGCGTGATAGAGGCGCTCATTGGCGTCCTCCTCGGCGGGAACCGGCTCAAGCTCGACCATCGCCATGTTGCAGCGCTTTTCGAAGCTGCCGTCGCCGTCGAACACGTAGGCGATGCCGCCCGACATGCCGGCGGCGAAATTTCGGCCGGTCTGGCCGAGGACGATCACCACGCCGCCGGTCATGTATTCGCAGCAATGGTCGCCGGCGCCTTCGATCACCGCAACCGCACCGGAATTGCGCACGGCGAAGCGCTCGCCGGCGACGCCGCGGAAATAACATTCGCCGGCGATCGCCCCGTAGAGCACGGTGTTGCCGACGATGATCGACTCTTCCGGGACGAAGCCGGCGTCGGCGGGCGGGCGGATGATGATCTTGCCGCCGGAAAGGCCCTTGCCGACATAATCGTTGGCGTCGCCCTCAAGCTCGAAGGTCACGCCCTGCGCCAGCCAGGCGCCGAAGCTTTGCCCCGCGGTGCCCTTGAATTTCACCGTGATCGTGTCCTCAGGCAGGCCGTCATGGCCGTAGCGCTTGGCGACTTGGCCGGAAAGCATGGCGCCGGCGGTGCGGTCGGTGTTGCGGATGGCCGTCTCGATCGTCACCGGCTTGCCCTGCTCGAGCGCGGGCTTCGCCTGCGCGATCAGCTTGCGGTCGAGGATATCGTGGATCTTGTGATCCTGCGCCTCGCAATTGAAGATGTGAACGCCGGCCGGCGCTTCCGGCTTGTGGAACAGCCGCGAAAAGTCGAGGCCCTTGGCCTTCCAATGTTCCACCATCTTGCGGCGGTCGAGCATCTGCATTTGGCCGATCATCTCGTCGAAGCGGCGGTAGCCAAGCGCGGCCATGAGCTCGCGCACTTCTTCGGCGACAAAAAAGAAGTAATTGATGACATGCTCAGGCTGGCCCTTGAAGCGCTTGCGCAGCACCGGATCCTGGGTGGCGACGCCAACCGGGCAGGTATTGAGATGGCACACACGCATCATAATGCAGCCCGCGGCGATCAGCGGCGCGGTGGAGAAGCCGAATTCGTCGGCGCCGAGCAGCGCGCCGACGACGACGTCGCGCCCGGTACGGATGCCGCCATCCACCTGCACCGCGATGCGTCCGCGCAGGCGATTTGCCACCAGCGTCTGGTGCGTCTCGGCGAGCCCGATCTCCCAGGGCGAGCCGGCATGCTTGATCGAGGTCAGCGGGCTCGCGCCCGTGCCGCCTTCGAAGCCGGCGATGGTCACGTGATCGGCGCGTGCCTTCGACACACCGGCGGCGACGGTGCCGACGCCGACCTCCGAAACGAGCTTCACCGAGACCTGGCCCTCAGGATTGACGTTCTTTAAGTCGAAGATGAGCTGCGCCAGATCCTCGATCGAATAGATGTCGTGATGCGGCGGCGGTGAGATCAGGCCCACACCCGGTGTCGAATAGCGCACCTTGGCGATGGTTTTGTCGACCTTGTGGCCGGGCAATTGTCCGCCTTCGCCGGGCTTGGCGCCTTGGGCCATCTTGATCTGCATCATGTCGGAATTGACGAGATATTCCGTGGTGACGCCGAAGCGGCCCGAGGCGACCTGCTTGATCGCCGAGCGCATCGAGTCGCCGTTGGGCAGCGGCTTGAAGCGGTCGGCTTCCTCGCCGCCCTCGCCGGTATTCGAGCGCCCGCCGATGCGGTTCATGGCGATGGCCAGCGTGGTATGCGCCTCGCGCGAGATCGAGCCGAAGGACATGGCGCCGGTGGAGAAGCGCTTGACGATCTCCTTGGCCGGCTCGACTTCCTCGAGCGGCACCGGCTTGCGGCCGTCTTCCTCCGCGTTCTTGATGCGGAAGAGGCCGCGCATGGTGAGCAGCCGCTCCGACTGTTCGTTCAGCTCGCGGGCAAAGGCGCGGTACTGATCCTGCGAATTGCCGCGCACCGCGTGCTGCAACGTCGCCACCGTTGAGGCGGTCCAGGCGTGATCCTCGCCGCGCATGCGTACCTGATATTCGCCGCCGACGTCCAAAGCCAAGCGATAGATCGGCGAATCGCCGAAGGCGTCGCGGTGCCGGCGGATGGTCTCTTCGGCGATTTCGCCGAGGCCGACGCCCTCGATGCGGGTGTGGGTGCCGGTAAAATAGCGGTCGACGAAATCCTGGCGCAGGCCGACGGCGTCGAAAATCTGCGCGCCGCAATAGGACTGATACGTGGAGATGCCCATCTTGGACATCACCTTGAGCAGCCCTTTGCCCACCGATTTGATGTAGCGCTTGACGATTTCCTTGTCGTCGAGCTTCTGCGGCAGAGTCTCCTTCTGTGCCAGCAACGTCTCGAAGGCGAGATAGGGATTGATCGCTTCTGCGCCGTAGCCGGCGAGGCAAGCGAAGTGGTGTACCTCACGCGGCTCGCCGGATTCGACAACGAGCCCCACCGAGGTACGCAGACCCTGGCGGATCAGATGATGATGCACCGCCGCGCAGGCCAGCAGCGACGGAATAGGCACACGTTCGGCACCGGCGGCGCGGTCCGACAGCACCAAAATGTTGATGCCGTCGCGCACCGAAGCTTCCGCCTTGCCGCACAGCCGATCGAGCGCATCCGCCATTCCCGCCGCCCCGTGCTCGGCGGGGAAGGTGGTGTCGAGCGTCTCCGAGCGGAAATGCGCGCCATCGAGCGAGGAGATGGCGCGAATCTTTTCCAGGTCGCCATTGGTCAAGATTGGCTGGCGCACTTCCAGGCGCTTGGTATGCGACATGCCTTCCAGATCGAACAGGTTCGGCCGCGGCCCGATGATCGAGACGAGACTCATGACGAGCTCCTCGCGGATCGGGTCGATCGGCGGGTTCGTCACTTGCGCGAAGTTCTGCTTGAAATAGGTGAAGAGCAGCTTCGATTTCTGCGACAGCGCCGAGATCGGCGCGTCGTTGCCCATCGAGCCGACCGCTTCCTCGCCGGTGACCGCCATCGGCTCCATCAGGATGCGCAGGTCCTCCTGCGAATAGCCGAAGGTCTGCTGGCGATCGAGCAGCGCGATGTTAGGCCGCGCCGGCTTGCCTTCGACCGGCGGCAGGTCTTCAAGGACGATCTGCGTGCGCTGGAGCCATTCCCGATAGGGATGGCTCTTGGCCAGCGTGGACTTCAGCTCCTCGTCGGGAATGAGGCGGCCTTCATCGAGATCGACCAGCAGCATCTTGCCGGGCTGCAGCCGCCATTTGCGGACGATGTCGCGCTCGGGAATGGGCAGCACGCCCATCTCGGACGCCATGATGATGCGGTCGTCGCGGGTGAGGAAATAGCGCGCCGGACGCAAGCCGTTGCGGTCGAGCGTGGCGCCGATTTGGCGGCCGTTGGTGAAGGCGATGGCGGCGGGGCCGTCCCACGGCTCCATCAGCGCGGCGTTGTATTCGTAGAAGGCGCGGCGTTCCTCGTCCATGAGCGGATTGCCCGCCCAGGCCTCGGGAATCATCATCATCATGGCATGCGCCGGCGAATAACCGCCCATCACCAGGAATTCCAGCGCATTGTCGAAGCAGGCCGTGTCGGACTGGCCTTCATAGGAGATCGGCCACAGCCTGTTGATGTCGTCGCCGAACAGCGGCGAAGAAACCGAAGCCTGCCGCGCCGCCATCCAGTTCACGTTGCCGCGCAACGTATTGATCTCGCCGTTATGCGCGATCATCCGATAGGGATGCGCCAGCGACCAGGTGGGGAAGGTGTTGGTCGAGAAGCGCTGATGCACGAGCGCCAGCGCGCTCTCGAAATCCGGATCGTGCAGGTCTGGATAATAGGTCGCGAGCTGATCCGCCAGGAACATGCCCTTGTAGATCACCGTGCGGCAGGACAGCGATACCGGGTAATAACCGGACAACCGCCGCTCGCGCCGCCGGTAGACGGCGTTGGAGATCGACTTGCGCAGTACGTAAAGCCGGCGCTCGAACTCGCTTTCCGACTTGATCGATTTGCCGCGGCCGATGAAGACCTGCAGATGCACGGGCTCGGTCGGCTTCACCGATTCGCCCAGCGTCGAGTTGTCGGTCGGCACTTCGCGCCAGCCGAGCAGCTCCATGTCTTCCTTGACGATCATCTCGCCGTAGAGCTTGCGGATGATCTCGCGCCATTCCGGCTCGCGCGGCATAAACAGATAGCCGACCGCATACTCACCGGCCGGCGGCAGCGCGAAGCCGATCCCGGCCGCTTTCTTGGCGAAGAACTTGTGCGGCATCTGCACCAGGATGCCGGCGCCGTCGCCGGCGCGCGGATCGGCGCCGACGGCACCGCGATGCTCAAGATTGAGCAGAATGGTCAGCGCATCTTCAATGATCTTGTGCGACTTGCGGCCTTTGATGTCGGCGATGAAGCCGACGCCGCAGGAATCGTGATCGAGCCGCGGATCATAGAGGCCCTGTGCAGCCGGCAGGCCGGGATCGGCGGAATCGAGAAAGCGCGCGCGCGCGTCCATCGGCCGCTCCGCTGCCGAAGCGCCGCGTTTCGCCTGCTCCCGATCAAAACCGTCTGCGCCCATGTCCTTCCCTCGTGCCGCACTTGTCTGGCCGGCAGTGCAGCGGCCGCGCCCCGAAGGCGAAGTATTGCAGCAAAGATATCCCTCAAAGCCGCCGGCTGGCTCGCAGGAGATTTAACTTTGGGCGCCGTCCGGCACGCCATCCACGCGACGGCGGACGCCGTTTTTGGCGCCGCTCTGGCCTGCATCTTTGCCCGGAAACAGGCGCCAATAGGACAGTATTGCTGTCCTATACACGCTTGTCAATTTTCCCCTGCAAAACAGGACAGCGCCCGTGAGCTTCGCCCGGTTCCACGCCTCGAATAGAGGAACACGGTCGCTTCCATGGCGCAACGGCCTTGCTCGAATTGGATCCGGTTTCCGCCGCCGCTACGCTGCCGCAATGCGGGTTACGATGAGGCCGGTATCGGACCATAGGGGAGGGCGCGTCGTGCACCACAAAATGCTCGCCGGCTTCGCCGCCGCCGCGATCGGTTTTGCCTGTTTTACGTGTCCGGCCGCGGCCCAGCCGGTGCTGCCCGACCATGAAGTTGCGACAATCGTTCGCTCCATGGGGCTCACGCCATTGAGCCGGCCGGCCAGACGCGGGGCGACATTCGTGGTGCGCGCGGGAGACGACTACGGCCAGCAGGTCACGGTGACTATCGACGCCCGAGTCGGCCGCGTTCTCAGCGTGCAACGGGTCGCCGCAGCGGCGGCGCGTAGTCCGTCCGGTTATGTGCCGGTACCGGGCTATGTGCCGATGCCGCCATATCCACCGGATCCTTACGGCGCTCCCGATGAGTTCGGTCCCGGTTATCCGCCGCCGGCTGGCGAGCCGCAGGTGATCTACGGGCCCGGCGGCTACAGCGCTGTGGCCCGCCCGCCAGCGCCGATTCCTGCGGCCAAGCCGCCGCTCGCAAAGCCCAGCAAATCCGCCGCCGCGCCGCTGCCAAAGGCGCCGCCCAAGGAGACCGCCGCTGCGCAGAAGGATGCCTCGGACGACTCCAAGATCACCACCGGCACGACGAATGCGAAGAAAGAGCCCGACGCCTCCACGGTGCCGGCTATACCGCCGGTGCAACCTCTGGAATGACCGTCCTTGTCGTCAACGCTGGGCATCCGTTTGCGTCGTACTGACCTTGCTTTTCCATCCTGGCGTCACGGAACTATCTTCACCGGTGGCGATTGCATCGGGCTGGGGTGCCGAGAACATCGCCATGCCAAGAATCCGCCTTCCAGGAATCGAGGTTGTGAGTCGCTGCGGCGCGGGCGGTCTCGTACTCGGATTGCTCCTCGTGATTCCCGCGACGGCGCAAACGATCTACCGGGCCCTGCCGCCGGACTCCGAAGGCCGGATCATCTTCGTCCCGATTGAGGAAGGACGGGCTGGCGCCGAACTGCAGGCACCGTCTTCACAAAAAGGTGCGCGGAAATCGGAGAGACACCGCAGGCGATCCTCGGCAGCCACCAAAACCCGCTCCCGCCCGCCAACAGGCCCCGCTGCGCTTCAATCCCCTCCCGCTGCCGCCAAGGAGAATAAAGCGCCCGGCAAAACCGGAACTGTCATCGCCCCGCCGCAAGCCTCTTCGCCGGCCCAATCCAAAAGCACGCCGGAGCCAAATCCGGAATCGGCCGCCGAGCCGGCCACCGGAACCATCGCCGAGCCGGCACCGCAAGCTGTCAAGCCGGCCCCGGCGCCGGAAGCACAGCCCGGCATTCCGCCCGGCCGCAAGGTCATCGATCCCGATCATCCGGTCGAACCCGACACGCCGGAGGAATGAATCCCACGGCCAAAAAAAAGCGCCCCGAGATCGGGGCGCTCCGTGATTGACGGTGTTACCTTTAAGCGGCGCGGGCGTCGATCACCTTCGGCTCTTGAGCTTTGGCCTTGCTGATCGGGATGATGCGCGGCTTTTTGGCCTCGGGGATTTCGCGCACGAGATCGACGTGCAGGAGACCGTTCTCCAGCGACGCGCCCTTCACCTGCACATAATCGGCAAGCTGGAAGACGCGCTCGAAGGCGCGGGCGGCGATGCCCTGGTAGATGACCTCGCGGGTCTTTTGCGGCTCCTCCTGCTTCTCGCGCTTCTCGCCGCGGATCGTCAGGGTGTTTTCCTTCGCTTCGATCGACAGCTCGTCCTCGCCAAATCCGGCGACGGCGACGCTAATGCGGTAGGCGTTCTCGCCGGTCCGCTCGATATTATAGGGCGGATAGCCGGGACTGTTGTCGAAGCCGCCGACCTGGTCGAGCATCGAGAAAAGCCGGTCAAAGCCGACGGTGGAACGATAAAGGGGAGTGAGATCGAAAGTTCGCATGGCATATCCTCCTGTGAGCGACATGCGGGCGGTCCGCCGCTTGGCCGAACCGGGCCCGTACGCAGCCAATTGGCCTGCGCCCTGAAAACGTGGGAAGCCAAAAGCCGTGGCGCAAGAGGGGCGGCCGTCGCGAGGATCGGTCTAAAGCCACTGTGATCGTTAATGAATTTGCCGCCGGCCGCCCCGGCTTGAGCCGCCCGCAAGGGCTGCTATAAGGCCGAAGGCGCGCCCGCCCGGCCAGACCCCGTTCCATGAAACTCGTCTCTATTCCGGCGAACCCGGTACCGGATACCGCCGTTTCCGGCTCCCTGCTGACGCCGGATGGCGTGGCCTTGCGCTATGCGCGCTGGGCGCCGCCCGCAGGCCGCAAGGGCACCGTCTGCCTGTTTCAGGGCCGCACCGAATTCATCGAAAAATATTTCGAAACCGTGCTCGATCTACGCGCGCGCGGCTTCGCCGTGGCGACTTTGGATTGGCGCGGACAGGGCCTTTCCGATCGGCTGTTGCCGGATCCGCTGAAAGGCTATGTGCGGAATTTTGCCGATTACGATACCGACCTCGAAACCTTCATGCGCGAGGTCGTGCTGCCGGATTGTCCGCCGCCGTTGTTCGCCATCGGCCACTCGATGGGTGGCGCGATTCTTCTCCGCGCGCTGTGGAAAGGACATCGCTGGTTCGACCGTATCGTGCTGTCGGCGCCGATGATCTCGCTGCGTGGAGGGCGCCGGCTCGGTTTCGCCGCCGCGGCAGCGCGGGTCATGCGTCTCGCCGGATTCGGCGGCAGCTATGTGCCGGGTGCCGACCGCGCGCCCGTCGGCTCCCGGCCTTTCGTCGGCAATGTGCTTACCTCCGACCCGGTGCGTTACGCGCGCAATGCCGCGGTGCTCGAGGCGGAGCCGGCGCTCGGTATCGCGGCGCCCACGGTCGCCTGGGCGGATGCGGCGTTTCGAGCGATGCACGCCTTCGCCAATCCCTCTTATCCCGCGAGCATCCGCCAGCCCGTGCTGCTGATCGCGGCGGGGAAAGACGAAGTGGTCTCCCCGCAGGCCATCGAGGATTTTGCCCGCCGTCTGCGCGCGGGCTCGCACCTGATCATCGGCGGCTCGGAGCATGAAATCCTGATGGAGCAGGACCATTATCGGGCGCAATTCTGGGCGGCTTTCGACGCCTTCGTGCCCGGTACGCCGCTGTTCAGCTAGTCCGCTTGCAGCAAGGCGAGCGCCGCCGCATGCACGCGGCGGTCGCCGGCGGCGACGATGCGCCCGCCGGCAAGCGGCGGCTCGTTGTCCCACGTGGTCATGACACCGCCGGCGCCGGCAATGATCGGGATCATCGCCATCACATCATGCACCTGCAGCTCGGTCTCGATGACGAGATCGAGGTGGCCGGCGGCGAGCATGCAATAGGCATAACAGTCGCCGCCGTAGCGCGAGAGCCGCGCCGCATTTTCCACCCGGCGGAAAATCTCGCGATCGGCCGGGTTCATCAACAGCGGACTCGTCGTCGAGACCACCGCTTCACCCAGCGACGCACAAGCGCGCGTATGCAGATCGCGCGCGCCGCCGGGGCCGCGATAACGCGCGGCGCCGCCATCGCCGGAGAAGCGCTCGCCGGTGAACGGCTGATGCATCATGCCGAAAACCGGCTCGCCGAAGCGGGTCAGCGCGATCAGCGTGCCCCATGTCGGCATTCCGGTGATAAAGGATTTGGTGCCGTCGATCGGATCCAGCACCCAGACATATTCGGCGTCGGCACGCTCGCTTTGGTATTCCTCGCCGATGATGCCGTGTTCGGGAAAGCTGCGCCGGATCAGCGCGCGCATGGCGTTCTCGGCCGCGCGATCGGCCGCCGTCACCGGATCGAAAGCTCCGTCCTTGTGCTTCTTGTTCTCCACGGCGAGTGCGGTGCGGAAAAACGGCAGGATGGTCTCGCCGGAAACGCTTGCGAGCTCGTCGACGAAAGCCGCAAAATCGATCGCCGTCATGCCGCGGAGATTCCTTTCTCCTTGGGCGTATCCGAGAGCCGGCCGCCCCGCAACCGCAGGCCGCTTCGGCATTTGCTGCCAACAGCCATGCATAAATCGCATGAGAAAACCGGCTTTCCGCCTTGATTTTTGTGCGTTGCAGACTATATTTGTGCAGTGCGGTACGTCGTCTTTCCGACCCGTACCCGCCGCCCTCCTTGGGCGTTTCCTCCCTAGACTTGGGCCGCTTGCTTTGCGAGCGGCCCTTTTTTCTTCATTGCGCGTTATTCGGCGGCGGCGCGATAGGGCCGCAGCTCCTCGAGCGGCAGGCTGGCCAGGCGGTCGGCAAGCACCTCAAGGTCGCTGCTGAGCCGGGTGAAGGCTGCGGAACGCGCATAGCGCCGCTCGTCCATGTAAAGGGCCCGGTTGATCTCGAGCTGGACGGCATGCAGCCCGGCTGCCGGGTTGCCATAGTGCTCGGTGATGAACCCCCCCGCATAGGGCTTGTTGCGGCTCACGGTATAGCCGAGGGAGCGCAGCGTGGCGTCGATGGTTTCCGACACGATCAAGGTGCAGCTCGTTCCATAGCGGTCGCCGAGCACAAAGTCGGCGCGCGGACGCTCCTCCTTGGCGCCGGTGGTGGACGGCATGGAATGGCAGTCGATCAGCACCGCGGCGCCCAGCGTGCGGTAGACGCGGCTGCAGAGCCGGCGCAGCGCCCGGTGGTAGGGCTTATAGAGCGTGTCGATCCGGCGCAGCGCGTCATCCACGGCAAGACGTTGGCGGTAGATTTCCTGCGCATCGCCCACCACCCGCGCCACGGTACCCAGCCCGCCGGCCACCCGCATCGAGCGTGTGTTGGCAAAGGACGGCAACCGGCCCTCGAACATCCGCGGGTCGAGTTCATAAGGCTCGCGGTTCACGTCCACATAGCAGCGCGGGAAATGCGCGCGCATCAGCGGGTGGCCGCGGCTCACCACGCCGAGAAAAAGTTCGTCGACGAAGGAATCCTCGGAGCGCCGCAGCGTCGCCAGATCGAGCCGCGAGCTGCTCAGGAATTCGGCCGGATAGACCCGGCCGCTGTGCGGCGAATTGAAGATGATGGGACTGCGCCAGTCACCGGGTTCGAGGATCTCGAAGGGCGGATCGAGCTCCTCCATGCGTTCGCTCATTGTCGGGCCGGACCTCTGCAAAAGCCGGCGCCGCCGGACTGGCGGGCCACATCGGAACAAAAGTATAGCATATTGTCACCGCACCGGCCTTCACGCGATATTTACCCCCGGCACGGCTTATGGGGGGCGCGGGGCCGTGCTGACGGGGCCTGATCACGACGAGTGCGAGATGCCGAAGATTCTCCTGGCGGAAGACGATACCGACATGCGCCGTTTCCTTGTCAAGGCGCTACAAAATGCCGGATTCGACGTCACCTCCTACGATAACGGCCTCTCCGCCTATCAACGCCTGCGCGAGGAACCGTTCGAGCTGCTGCTGACTGACATCGTCATGCCGGAAATGGACGGCATCGAACTGGCGCGCCGCGCTTCCGAGCTCGATCCCGATATCAAGATCATGTTCATCACGGGCTTCGCCGCGGTGGCGCTGAACGCGGATTCGGCGGCGCCGAAAAATGCCAAGGTCCTCTCCAAGCCGGTGCACCTGCGGGATTTGGTCAACGAAGTGAATAAGATGCTCGCGGCCTAGCGGCCGGCCCGCTTGCCTCCCCTTCGCCGAGCCGATATGACCACGGCACCCTTCGGGCGCGTAGCTCAGCGGAAGAGCACTACCTTGACATGGTAGGGGTCACAGGTTCGATCCCTGTCGCGCCCACCACGCCGGCCGGCGGGCGCTTCGTTGACACCGAATGCCGCGCTGCTTATGACCGCGCCGAGGAAACTAATCCACCGGGCCGCAGCCCGTAGTTGAGGAACACCAGGATGAAAGTGCGTAATTCGCTGAAGTCGCTGCGGGCCCGTCACCGCAACAACCGCCTGGTCCGCCGCAAGGGCCGGGTCTATGTGATCAACAAAATCCAGAAGCGCTTCAAGGCGCGGCAAGGCTGATCGGCCGCGGCGCCTGGCGTCTCGGCACCTTTTCCTTTTCACCGTCGGCGCAAGGCCTTATCATTCCCGCCATGAAGAGACGATGGCAGCGCCTGTTCGTGGCCGCCGCCCTCAGCGCGGGCCTGCTGGCCTGCCTTCGGCCGGCGCAGGCCCAGGAGGAGCCGGCCAAGCCTCCGGCGAAGGCCGGGCGCCCGGCGCCGCGCGGCAGCGTGCAAAATCTCGATCTGCTTTTCCAGGCTTTGAAGATCGCGCCGGATAACACCAGCGCCAAGGCGATCTCCGATCGCATCTGGGATGTCTGGCTCTCCTCCGGCGGCGATACGGCGACGCTGTTGATGACCCGCGTGCGGGCTTCCATCGAAAGCAAGGATTACGATCTGGCCCTGCAAGTGCTCGACGGCGTCATCGCCTTCAAACCCGACTACGCCGAAGCCTGGAACCAGCGCGCCACCGTCTATTATCTGAAAAAGGATTATGGGCGCGCCATGGCCGACCTGGCGCAGGCGTTGGCGCGGGAGCCCCGGCATTTCGGCGCGCTCTTCGGACTCGGCATCATTCTCCAGGAGTTCGGCGAAGAGCGCCGCGCCCTCGAAGTCTATCGCCGCGTGCTTGCGCTCGATCCGCACATGCAGCGGGTGCCCGACATGGTGAAAACGCTGTCGCAAAAGCTCGAAGGCCGCGACATCTGACGCGGCGCCGAGGCGCTGGCGCGTCCTCAGTCGTCGCAGCAGTCGCCGTCGTGCACGTGGTCGAGCGTGCAGGCCGTCGCCGTTGTGGCGGCGCCTTCGCCCTTGGCGCGGACGGAAATCCTGCCTTCGCCTTCGACAATTCCAAGGATCTCGGATTCCTTGAGCACCAGATAGTCCTTGTCGCCGAGCTTGATCTCGGTGGCGGACCACTTGCCGTAGACGACCCGGTCGCCCGCTTTCACCGCGAGGCCCGTTCGTTTGCCGTCTTCGCCGCGGCGGCCGGAGCCGACTGCGACGACTTTGCCTTCCAGCGGGCGTTCCTGTGCGGCGTCGGGCAGCAAAATGCCGCCTTTTGTCTTGACCGGCGCGAAGGCCGGCTCGACAACGACGTGATCATGTAACGGACGGAAATTCATGGCTGCTCCAAGCATTGATTGCCGGTGGACGTAGGGCCAGCCGCGCCCGCTGTCAATCACCGGAAAGCCGGTGAGGAACTCAGCCGTCGCCAGTGTTTTCAGCGCCGACAAAAGCGATGCGCAGCATGTTGGTGGCGCCGGGGGTGCCCAGCGGCACGCCGGCGACAATGATCACGCGCTGCCCGGCCTTGGCAAAACCCTCGCGGAAAGCGATACGGCAGGCGCGCTCCACCATATCGTCCTGGTCACGGGCGTCTTGCGCCACCACGCAATGCACGCCCCAGACCAGTGACAGCCGCCGCCCGGTCGACAGATTGGGGGAGATGGCGACGATCGGCGGCTTCGGCCTTTCGCGGGACACGCGGAGTCCGGTCGAGCCCGAACTGGTCCAGCACACGATCGCGGAAAGCTCCAGCGTCTCGGCAATCTGCCGCGCGGCATCGGCGATGGCGTCGGCGCCGGTGGCTTCCGGCGCCATATACTGCGCGCCGATCGTGGCACGATAGAACTCGTCGTTCTCCACTTCCTCGGCGATGCGGTTCATGGTGGCGACGGCTGCCTCCGGAAATTGCCCTGCCGCCGATTCGGCCGACAGCATCACGGCGTCGGCGCCTTCATAGATGGCGGTGGCGACGTCGGACACTTCGGCGCGGGTCGGCACCGGGCTGCTGATCATCGATTCCAGCATTTGCGTCGCAATCACCACGGGCTTTCCGGCCTGACGCGCCAGCCGCGTCATCCGTTTCTGCAATCCCGGCACTTTTTCCAGCGGCATCTCGACGCCAAGGTCGCCGCGGGCGACCATCAACGCATCGGCGATTTCGAGGATTTCGCCGAGACGGGTCAGCGCTTGCGGCTTCTCGATCTTGGCCATGACCGCGGCGCGCCCGCGCGTGATCTTCTTTGCTTCCGCAATATCGTCGGCGCGTTGGATGAACGACAGCGCCAGCCAATCGATGCCGGCGTCGAGCGCCGCATCGAGATCGGAGCGATCCTTCGGCGCCAGTGCCGACAGCGGCAGCGTCGAATCGGGAAAGCTGACGCCCTTGCGGTCGGACAATTTGCCGCCGACCTCGACCCGGGTTTTGATCGCCTTGTCGCCGGCTTCGAGAACGACCAGCCGCACTTTGCCGTCGTCGAGCAGCAGCGCATGTCCGGGCTCGACGACGGAAAAGATTTCCGGATGCGGCAGTTGGACGCGACGACCGTCGCCGGGCGCCTGATCGCGATCGAGCGTGAAGGTTTCGCCTTTGCTTAGCACGATGCTGCCGCCGGCAAAGCTGCCGATCCGCAGCTTTGGGCCCTGCAGATCGACGAGAATACCGATGGGCCTTCCGTATTCGGTTTCGATCGAGCGAATGGTGCCGACGAGCTCGCGCATGCGCTCGTGCGTCGTGTGGCTCATGTTGATGCGGAAGACGTCAACGCCGGCCTCGAACAAACGGGCGATGGTCGCCCGGTCCGACGACGCCGGGCCAAGCGTTGCCACGATCTTGGTCCGGCGCAGGCGTCTCATTTGCCTTTGCCCTCCGCAGGAGCCGGTTTGGCGCCGGGCGGCTTTTCGCCGGAAATCGGCGCCATCGGCGGAACGCCGAGCGAGGTCTGTTCGCTGGAATCGGTAAGCTGCACGGTCCATGACCGCTGCTCGCCGGTGTCAATCTCAAAGAAGCCGGTGCGGTCGTAGCCGCGCGCGAGGCAATCCTTGATGCCGCGAATCGTGAATTCCTTGTCGCGTGTGCACATGAAGGCCCGTCCCGACCATTCGCCGCCGCGTTCGTAGTCTACCGCGTATATATAATAGAAACGTGCCACGAGTTGGCCGCGCAATAACGTCTCGCAATGGCGCGGCGGCAGATTCCACCATCCTTCGGTGGCCCAGCCCGCCTTGTCCTCATAGCCGAGGGCGACGCCCACCCGTCCGCCGGTGTTGTTGCAAAGCCTGAAATCGGCGGCGGCGGGCTGTACCAAGCCGAGCAGCGCGACGACAGCGCCGGCGAGCAGAAAGCTGCGTCCCGGCGGTCGTTGCAGCGGTATTGAGGGAAAATCCGGAGAATCCACGTGGGCGCGATCGGTTTCGGTGTGGAAGTGGAGGATTTCGCGTGAAGCGTCAGGAACTGTCAACGAGGATGCCGCGGAAGTCAGTGACATTGGTAAAGGTTGCCCCGGTCAGCAACAGGTCGTCGAGCTTGGAAAAGAAGGCGGTGGAGTTGTTTTCGGCAAGAAACGAGGCCGGATCGAGGCCAAGGGAACGGGGCCCTGGTGGCGCCGGTGCCGTCGGCATAAGCGCTGGCGCCGCCGCCGGAAGCTATTCCTTGCCCGCCACACTGCGCAGAGCGCCAATCGATCCTCCAAGGGTCTTGGAAAGCCGAGGGCGGCGCCCTTATCTTTAGCGCGACCGCAGCGCCTGCCTTTGCGGCGCCGCCTTGCCGGGAAAGGATGTGCCATGCCGATCGACGACAAGACCCAGCTTGAACTGGAAGCCGCGGTGTATCGGCGTCTCGTCGAGCATTTGCGTAGGCGCACCGATGTGCAGAATATCGATCTCATGAATCTTGCCGGCTTCTGCCGCAACTGCCTCGCCAACTGGATGAAGGACGCCGCCGACGCCAAGGGCGTTCCGATGACCAAGGACCAGAGCCGCAACATCGTCTATGGCATGCCTTACGAGGAATGGCGGGCGAAATATCAGAAAGAGGCGACTCCCGAGCAGCAGGCGGCTTTCCAGAAATCCGCGCCGCATCGCTGACGCCGCCGCGGCATCGCCTTTCCCATCGGCCGAAAATCCGATCGCGCGCCGCCTGCGCGCACAGACCATGACTGTTGTCCACCGGGTCTGTGGATGACGGGGGCTGTGCCTTGACGGAACACGCGCAGGCTCGGAATGCTGAAAGGCAGATTACGCATCGCGTCACCGGAGGAGTTTTCAATGCCCGCCACAGCTGCCGCCGCCGAAGCCGCAACGACCCGCTTCGCTAAGGATCAACTGAAGGCGGTGGTGGAGCGCGTCGAGCGCCTGGAAGAAGAAAAGAAGGCCATCGCCGACGACATCCGCGACGTTTACGCGGAGGCCAAGGCGCATGGCTTCGACATCAAGGCGCTGCGCACCATCGTGCGCCTGCGCAAGCAGGACGTTGACGAGCGCAAGGAGCAGGAAGCGATCCTGGAAACCTATATGCACGCGCTCGGAATGTTGTCCTGAGCGCTCCCGCGCCGCTATTGCAGCGAGGCGGTCTGCGTCTCGACGAAGCTTGCGGTCGCCAGGAAGACCACGGCACTGCCGCTGAAGCGGTCGGCTGCGACGACCGAATGGCCCTCCGCCGAGAAGGTCATCGCCAAGGCTGATACCGGCTCATGCATGAATTCGGTGAGGCCGCGGTAATCCGGCGCGCCGGTCAAGGCGGCGGTCATGTGATGCTGAAGATCGGGGGCGAGGATTGCCGCGCGCAGCCAGGGATCCGTGAACGGAACGTTCAGTTGGATTTCGCGCCGGCTCTGCACCAGCGCCGGTTGGCCGGGCGGCTGTTTGAGCACGATGGAAGTGGCCTGCGGAATGGCAGCGGCGCGGGAGACGGTGGCGATGCGCCGTTGCGGCGCCATCGGCGGCGGCTCGCGTTGCGGCTCGGGCGCATAGGCCAGGGCGCGTTCGCCGGCTTCATGCTCCTCGGGTGAAGCGTCGCGCCAGGGCAGCGGAGCGGAAGTCACCGCTCCCGGCACAAATTTGATCGCCTGCACCGGCTCCGATTGAGCGCTCATTGCGGCGAGCTTCATCGCCGAGGGCTGCCGGCGCGGCAGCGGCACAAGCACGCCTTGCGGCGCCGGCGCGACCGAAGCCGTGGTCATGATATCGGGCGCGGCCTCGCGCTTGTCGGTGCCCAGGAGCCGCGCCAGCAGCGTCCCCGGCGATTTGCCCTCGCGATCGCGGCCGATCAAACCGGCCATGCGCGCGGCGTTCAAGGAGGGCTGCGACGGCTCCTTGCCGCGCGCTTCGACATCGGCAAGCGCGAGTGCATAGCCGGGCAGGGGCTGACCGTCGCTCGGAATATGCACGGTGCGCCCATTGGGGAACACGTGCACGAGTTCCTGGCGGCTCACCGTCGGCCAGTGCCGCACGTGACCGACGTCGAGATGCACGAAGGGTGAGCCCGAGGTCGGGTAAAAGCCGATGCCGCCGTCCTGCAGGCGCAGGCCGATCTCGAATAAGGTCTTCAGCGGCACGCCGGGAATATAGAAATCGATCGCCTTGCCGAGGATGTGTTCGCTGTTCTCGGCCACGCCGTCGCTGGTACGGCGCAGCATGTCGTTGGTTTGCGGGCTGCGATAGCCGCAGATGACGTAGATCGGCCCTTCGGCGCCGGCTTCGCGGCGCACTTCCCAGAGCAGGTCGATCAGTTCGGTATCCATGTGGATCGCCTGGTTGCGCCGCCAGTCGCGCAGCAGCCAGTCGATCTTTTTCAGCGCCTCGGGATCGTAGCGGCCGTCGCGCTTATAGGTGATGGTGAGCTCTTCGTCGGTGTGTACGTGATGCAGCGTGATCGTGCGGGTGTCGCCTTGCGCCGAGGCGCCGTGCAGATTGTTGCCGAAGAAAAGGGCCGCGCCGGCGGCGAGCGCGATCCACAGCCCGCCGCGCCCTGCGACAAACAGCGATCGAACGCGGCGCGCAATACTGACCGGTACGTGTAATTTCACGTTGAGAAACTGCCCCGACGGAATCCGCCGCGGCGCGCGGCCGCGGCGAGATGACTAACGCAGTCTTATCGGGATCAGTTAACGCGTCCTTAGCGCCCCCTGCCCCCGCAGTCACCGGCTACAGGGACAGTATGGCGAAAGATGGCCGGCAACGGGCCGCAATCCTTAACGGCCGTGGCTCCGCACATAGGCCGGCGGGCGGGCGTAATAGCCGCGGCCGCCACCGAACAGCATCTCGAAGAACGAGGAACCGTCGGAGACGCTGTAGCGGCTATAGCCGGCATCGTCGGTGCTCACGCCATAGGGCAGTTGCACCGGCGGCCGGTCGTAGTTCGCCTGCATCTCCGCTTTGCGGTCCATGGGCACGTCCGCCACCTGGCGATCGCCCTTCAGCACCGCGATGGTCTGCGCGTCGCGTCCGTAGACGTCCGGACGAATGACGAGCTTGCCGGAATCGTCGACATAGGCGGTCTGGTAGGTAATGTGCACCGGAATGAAAGTCTTGAACTGGATTTCCTTCTCTTCGTTTCCGTACATCGCGCGCAGCCGGTCCTGCGTGTAGCCCTCCTTCGGCGCCGCAATCGAGAGCAGCACCTCCGCGTATTTCAGCGGATCCTGCACCCGCATGCAGCCGTGGCTGTAGGCGCGCGAAACCTTGTCGAACAGGTATTTTTCCGGCGTATCGTGCTGATAGACCAGGAACTTGTTCGGGAAATTGAAACGGATGCGGCCGAGCGCATTGGCGTCGCCCGGCGGCTGATACATATGCACGCCGCCGTTCTCGTCCTGCGTCACCTTCAGACCGTAGCGGTCGAGCGCCGACGGATCCTGATAGAGCAGCGGCAGGTATTCCTGATAGACGATCGACGGCGGCACATTCCACGTCGGATTGACGGTGATGTATTTCATGCTGGCCGAAAGGATCGGCGTCGGCTTGTCGGGCTTGCCGACCACCACTTTCGTGCGCCAAACCACCTCGCCGTCTTTCACGACCTTCAGCATGAAATCCGGGATGTTCAGCATCACGTAAGTGTTGCCGAGGCTGTGCGGCATCCAGCGCCAGCGCTCCATATTGGCGAGGATGGTGTCGACGGTGTTGGTGCGTCCGTGCGCGTCGCCATTGAGATTGCGCAGCGTCTCCGGACCGATCACGCCGTCGACTTCGAGTCCGGCACCGTCCTGGAATTTTTTCACCGCTTCGACGGTCTTGTCGTCGTACTTGTTGTCGCTGCTGTCGCTCGCTACATCGAGCCGCTTGCGCAGCAGCGGCACCCGCGAATCGTTCATGCCCGGACGCAGCAAGTCGCCCTCGGGAATGCGCACGATTTTCGGCACAGCCTCGGGCGGCTGGCTGCGCAGCTCGGCGAGTTTCACCTTCAGCGCCTTGTATTGCGCCTGCTGCGGCAGATTGGCGTCGAGCGCCTTCGCCGCGTCGCCGGCCTTGGCGATCGCTTCCAATACCTGCTTGGCGTCGGGATCGCTCTGTTCGTAAAACACGTCGGCGGTCACGCGGGAGAAGGCGACGCGGCCGTTCTGCGCGTGACGCGCGAAGGTGAGCACCGAACGCGTCAGCTTGAGCTCGGCTTCCGCCAGGGCTTGCGGATCGGAGCCGCTGAAATTCGGCACCGGATAATCCGACGGATAGAGACCGTCCGCATCGACATGGGCGAGATAGTCGGCGGCGGCTTTCTCCTTGTCGTTGGCAACGCCTTTGTCGGTCCATAGCGGCGCGAATTGGCGCGCGGCATAGAAGGCATCCACACCCGCGCGCTCGTCCTTGCGCTCGATGTATTTGGCGAGCTTCGTGGTGATCAGATCGTGCAGCTTCTCGGCGACCGGATCGCCGGGAACGACCACCGGTGGCTTACTCGCGACTTCCTTGTCCGCTGCCGCGGGAATGGTTGCGGCGGCCGGAGCGGGTGCCGTTGCGGGGGCGGCGGCGTCCTTGCTCTTATCCTGAGCCGGCGCGGCGGCATCCTTCGGCTGTTCGCTCGCCGGTGCGGTGGTGTCTTTGCTCTTGTCCGGAACGGGCGCGGAGACGGCGTCCTTCGCCGTGGGCGGCGGAAGGTTGAGCGGTTCCGGGAGCGGGATACGTGCGTTCAGTTCGCCGTTCGACGGCGCGACGGCGGCGGTCGTTGCGGCCGGCGACTTCGCGGAAATGGCTGGCGTGGAGGCGGAGGCGGGCGCCGCATTGACCTTTGTGGCGGTATAGACCGCCGTGGACGTCAGCAGCAGCGCCAAAGTTGCGGCAAGGACGCCGTGCTTTTGTGCTTTGCGCATCAATTTTCCCCTGTCGACGGCGCCGTCCGCCATGACCATTCGGAAATCGTATTCAGGGCCTAAAAGGTTCCATGGTCAATCGGCGAGTCTCGAGCGAAAGTAGGGCCAGCCGCACAGCTTTGCCACAGGGTTGATAGGCCGAATAGCCCAATTCACCGCGAATTCCGCGAATAGTTACCCCGCGGCCACGGATTCCATTTCGGTTATGGGCTTTTCCTCGTCGAATCCGAGATTTTCCAGCTTCCGGTACAAGGTGGAGCGGCCGATCCGCAATTTTCGCGCAACTTCGGACATTTGCCCGCGGTGATGGCGAAGGGCGAAGCGGATGACCTCGGTTTCGATCTCCTCCAGCGGGCGGACGTCGCCATTGCTGTCACACAGCGGCAAATAGCCTTCCCGCTCGCCGCCGATCTCGGGGAGGGATTGCGGTGCCGGGGGAAAAGCTGCGGCGAGGGGTACCATCTCGGCGGCAACCGGCGGGTGCGGCATGGTCTGCGCCGCATTTTTCGGCATCTCCGCCTGCGCGGCAATCTGCGGAAACTCCGCCAGACCGACCACATCGCCTTCGGCCAGCACGACGGCGCGAAATACCGCGTTCTCGAGCTGGCGCACGTTGCCGGGCCAGGAATAAGTGGTCAGCAGGCGCAAAGCTTCGGCGCTGATGCCCTGGACGCGCTTGCCTTCCTCGGCGGAGAAGCGAGCGAGAAAGTGGCGAACGAGATCGGGCACGTCCTCGAGGCGTTCGCTCAGTGCCGGAACCGCGATGGGATAGACGTGAAGCCGGTAGAAAAGATCTTCGCGGAAGCGGCCGCTTTTCACATCCGCCGTGAGATTGCGGTTGGTCGCCGAAATGAGCCGTACGTCGACCTTGATTGGGCGGCGGCCGCCGACCGGTTCAATCTCGCCTTCCTGCACCGCGCGTAAAAGCTTGACTTGCGCCGCCGGGGGCAGTTCGCCGACCTCGTCGAGAAACAACACGCCGCCGTCCGCCTCGGCGAATTTGCCGATATGGCGTTCCGTCGCCCCGGTAAAGGCTCCCTTTTCGTGGCCGAAAAGAAGGGACTCGACGAGATTTTCCGGAATGGCGCCGCAATTGACCGCAACGAAAGGCTTGCTGCGCCGCTCGCTGCTGCCATGGATGGCCCGCGCGATCAGCTCCTTGCCGACGCCGGATTCGCCCTCGATGAGGACGGGAATGGAGGACGCAGCGGCCTTTTCCGCGGTCCGCAGCACCGCCTGCATGCGCGCGCTGCGGCTGATGATGTCCTTGAAACCGAGCGTGCCTTCGCGCGCGTGTTGCAGGCGTTGGAATTCGTTCGCCAGCGCCTGATGAGACAGCACGTTGCGCAGCGAGACCTGCAGCCGTTCGGGGCCGACCGGCTTGACCACGAAGTCGGCAGCGCCGGCGCGCATGGCTGAAACCACATTGTCAATTCCGCCATGCGCCGTCTGCACGATCACCGGGACACGGCAACCGCTCTCGCGCATTCGGGCGAGCACGCCAAGGCCGTCGAGATCGGGCATCACCAAATCGAGAATGACGGCGCCGATGCGCGCGGCCTCGGGCCCGCCGAGCAGCCTGATGGCCGCATCGCCGCCGTCGGCGGTCAGGCTATCGTAGCCAAACCGGCCGACCATGGCTTCGAGCAGGCGCCGTTGCACCGGGTCGTCGTCGACAATGAGGATTGTTTCCGCCATTTCGGCTCCCACGCAGCACCGGATGTGCCGATTTGATGCATCGTGGCCGCTTTGACTTAATGGGATGTAAATGATCGGCGCCGCGGGGCCGGCATTGCCCACAAGATATGACGCGTTAACCGTGTTGATCGGGCGGACAGTCACGCCATATTAGCTCTTTCCCGCGGCAGACCCTGGAAAATCATGCCTTCTCGACGACCGTCCACCGCCAAACGTGCCGGGCCTCGGGCGCCAGGCGGATTGCGTCAGCTCCCGGAATGGAATCTGTGCGATCTTTATCCGGGCATCGATGCACCGGAGATCAAGCGTGATCTCGATTACGCCACGCGTTTCAGTGTCGCCTTCGAGGAGGATTTCAAGGGCAAACTCGCCGAGCTTGCCGGCCGCCCCGACGCAGGGCCCATGCTCGCCGCGGCGGTCAAGCGCTATGAAGCGCTCGAGGAACTCATGGGCCGGCTCATGTCCTATGCCAGCCTGGTTCATGCCGGCGACACCACCGACCCCAAGCGCGCGAAATTCTACGGCGACGTGCAGGAGCGGCTTACCGCGGCCTCGCTGCATCTGCTTTTCTTCGCGCTCGAACTGAACCGGATTGACGATGCGGTTCTGGAAAAGGCGATGGCCTATCCGGAACTCGGCCACTACCGGCCGTGGCTGGAGGATATCCGCAAGGAAAAGCCTTACCAGCTTGAAGACCGCATCGAGCAGCTCTTCCACGAAAAATCGATGACCGGTTATGCCGCCTGGAATCGCCTGTTCGACGAAACCATCGCCACGCTGCGCTTCAAAGTGGCGGGCAAGTCGCTGAGCATCGAGCCGACGCTGAATCTTTTGCAGGACGCGTCGGGGAAAAAGCGCAAGGCGGCGGCGCAGGCCCTGGCGAAAACTTTTGCGGAAAATCTGCGGCTGTTCACGCTGGTCACCAACACGCTCGCCAAGGACAAGGAAATCTCCGACCGCTGGCGCGGATTTGTCGACGTCGCCGACTCGCGTCATCTCTCGAACCGGGTCGAGCCGGAAGTCATCGAAGCGCTGACCACGGCCGTGCGCGACGCCTATCCGCGGCTGTCGCACCGCTATTACGCGCTGAAGGCGCGCTGGTTCGGCAAGAAGCGGCTGCCGCATTGGGACCGCAACGCGCCGCTGCCGGCGGTGCCGGCGCGCAACATCGGCTGGAACGAGGCGCGCGATACGGTGCTCACCGCCTATGACGCGTTCTCGCCGGAGATGGCGCGCATCGCCAAGCGCTTCTTCGACGAGCATTGGATCGATGCGCCGGTGCGGCCGGGAAAATCGCCGGGCGCCTTTGCCCATCCCACGGTGCCGTCGGCGCATCCTTATGTGCTGCTCAACTACCAGGGCAAGCCGCGCGACGTGATGACGCTCGCCCATGAGCTCGGGCACGGCGTGCATCAGGTGCTTGCCGCGCCCAACGGCGCGCTGATGGCGCCGACCCCGCTGACCTTGGCCGAAACCGCCAGCGTCTTCGGCGAGATGCTGACCTTCCAGAAGCTGCTCGCCACCACCGCCGACCGCCGGCAGCGCAAGGCCATGCTCGCGGCCAAGGTGGAGGACATGATCAACACGGTGGTCCGGCAGATCGCCTTCTACACCTTCGAGCGCAAGGTGCATCTGGAGCGCAAGAACGGCGAACTGACGTCGGATCGGATCGGCGAAATTTGGCTCGAGGTGCAGCGCGAGAGTCTCGGCCCGGCCATCGACATCCGGCCGGGCTACGAAGTGTTCTGGGCTTATATCCCGCACTTCATCCATTCGCCGTTCTACGTCTACGCCTACGCCTTCGGCGATTGCCTGGTGAATTCGCTCTACGCCGTCTACCAGCGCGCCGCCCAAGGCTTCGCCGAGCGCTATCTGGCCATGCTGTCGGCTGGCGGCACCAAGCATTATTCGGAGCTGCTCAAGCCGTTCGGCCTCGACGCCCGCGATCCCAAATTCTGGCAGGGCGGTTTGAGCGTTATCGAGAACCTGATCGACGAGCTCGAAGCGCTGGACCGGAAGTAAGCTATTCAAAACATGGTGTTTTTTCATGTTGTACATGTTGTAAAACCGTGTTATACGGCCGGTGCAACATGGAGGTCGCTATGGCTGACGGTCCGGCGAAAAATGCAGAGAGCGAAGGCGCCGTGCTGCAAATCCGCAAGATCGGCAATTCGCTTGGATTGATCTTGCCGAAAGACCTTCTCGCCCGCCTCAGGTTGAAGGAGGGCGATCGATTGTACGTTGTCGAACAGCCGGAGCGCGGCCTGAAGCTCAGCCCTTATAATCCGAAGCACGCCAAGGCGATGGAGATCGCGCGCCGCTCGTTCCGGAAATATGCCGACACCTATAAGGCGCTGGCTAAATGAGCGAGCCGGAATGGCTCGACCTCGATATCGTTTTGGATATGCATGCGGAGCAGTTGGCTCTCTTTGGCGGAGCCGACGGCATTCGCGATCTCGCTCTGCTTGAGTCGGCGCTGGCGCGTCCGATCAACAAATTCGCTTACGGCGAGAACGACCTCGCCGTGCTGGCGGCAGCCTACGGATTCGGTATCGCGCAGAACCATCCGTTCATCGACGGCAACAAGCGCACCGCCTTTGCCTCCGTCATCGTGTTTCTCGGACTGAGCGGCATTGAGCTGGACGCTTCGCCGGAAGCGGCCACCGCCCTGATGCTCAGCCTTGCTGCGGGCGAAATTGGCGAAGATGTTCTCGCGCGCTGGATTGCCGATAGCAGCCGTTCGCCGGAGGCTTCTGGCATTCAGCCTTGATCGCCTGGCGAGATTTCATGACTGACCGGAAACCCGACCCCGAAAAGAACCGCTTCTCCGCCCGCGCCCGGCGTTACGCGCGGGTGGGCGCCAATGTCGGCGGCGTCGCCGCGCGCATGGCGGGGGCGCGGCTCTTCGGCATCGATCTTAACCGCGCGCAGAATGCGCTGGCGCTCGCCGCCGCGCTCGGCGGCCTGAAAGGCCCGATCATGAAGGTGGCGCAGCTTCTCTCCACCATTCCCGATGCGCTGCCGCCGGAATACGCGCTCGAACTCGCCAAGCTGCAAAGCGAGGCGCCGCCCATGGGCTGGGCTTTCGTGCGCCGGCGCATGAGCGCGGAGCTCGGCCCGCGCTGGCAGGAGAAATTTGCAAGCTTCGAGCATCGTCCCGCCGCCGCCGCTTCGCTCGGCCAGGTGCATCGCGCCCGTTCGCTGGACGGCGCCGAGCTTGCCTGCAAGCTGCAATATCCCGACATGGAATCCGCGGTGGAAGCCGACCTGCGCCAGCTCACTTGGCTGCTCGCCATCCGCCGTCGCATGGATCCCTCCATCGACACCACCGAGATCGGCACGGAAATCGGCGCACGCCTGCGCGAGGAGCTCGATTACACGCGCGAGGCAAAGCACGTCGCGCTTTACCGTGTCATGCTGCGCGAACAGGATCGGGTGTGCGTCCCGAATGTCTGGCCGCAGCTATCGACGCGGCGGCTTCTGACGCTCGATTGGATGCAAGGCAGCCGGCTGCTCGAACACAAGACTGACGACCTCGACGACCGCAATCGCCTCGCCGCCGCGCTGTTCACCGCTTGGTGGCTGCCGTTCAGCCGCTTCGGCGTGATCCACGGCGACCCGCATCTCGGCAATTACACGGTGTTCGTGGAAAAGGCGGGCAGGGGCAAGCCGCGGCCGGGCGGCATCAATCTGCTGGACTACGGCTGCATCCGCATCTTCCCGGCCTCATTTGTCGGCGGCGTTGTCGACCTTTATCGCGGACTGCAGCGCGGCGACGAGGCGCTCGTGGTGCGCGCCTACGAGACCTGGGGCTTCCGCAATCTGAACCGGCCACTCATCGACACGCTCAATATTTGGGCACGCTTTATCTATGGCCCGCTGCTGGACGACCGCGTGCGCAGCATCGCCGACGGCGTGAAGCCCGGCGAATACGGCCGCCGCGAAGCTTTCCAGGTGCACCAGGCGCTGCGCCGGCAAGGCCCGGTCACGGTGCCCCGCGAATTCGTCTTCATGGACCGCGCCGCCATCGGGCTCGGCGGCGTGTTCCTGCATCTTGGCGCCGAGCTGAATTTCCATCGGCTCTTCGACGAGGCGATCGAGAACTTTTCCGTGGCGCGGGTGGCCAAGCGCCAGCGCGAAGCTTTGGCCGCGGCGGGGCTGAATAAGCCTTGACGGCGGTACGCGGGCATTGCCCGTTTCCGGCGTTTCCGCTAAGCCTCCCAGCGCGGTTTCCTGACGATTTCCCCTACGGAGGAGAGCAATGGCCGAGCACGGCGCTCCGGAATATGCCACGGCACAAGGCAACGATTATCTCAGCCACGAGGGCACTTATCGAGGCTTCGTGCACCTGGTCTTCATCGGTATCGTTCACGTCGTCAATATTCTTCTCGGCCTCACCGTCGGTGGCGTCAATGAGCACTGGCTCGTCGCTGCCGCCATCTTCTTCATCGCCACCGTCGCCGCCGTCCAGGGTTTTCTGAGCGGCGGCCGCACGTCGAGTTACGTCGCCCTTGTCATATCGCTGCTTGCGCTTGCGGTGACCTCGGGCAGTTGAGCCTTTCCGGAGCCGCGCGATGCGCATTGCCGTCCCCAGCGAGGCCGATCCCGAACCGCGCGTCGCCGCCACGCCGGAGACGGTGAAGAAAATGGTGGCGCTCGGCGCCGAGGTCGCGGTGCAGGCCGGCGCCGGGATCAAATCCGGCATTCTCGATTCCGACTTCGAAGCGGCCGGGGCCGCCATCCGCGGCACGGTGGAGCAAACCGTTGCCGACGCCGATGTCGTGCTGAAGGTGCGCCGTCCCGCCGCCGAAGAGACGGCGCATTACAGGCGCGGCGCGCTCGTTGTCGCCATCATGGATCCCTACGGCAATGAGGCGGCGCTGCGGCAGCTCGCGGAAGCCGGGCTGACCGCCGTCGCCATGGAATTGATGCCGCGCATCACCCGCGCCCAGGCCATGGATGTTCTGTCCAGCCAGGCCAATCTCGCCGGCTATCGCGCGGTGATTGAAGGCGCCGCCGAGTTCGGCCGCGCCTTGCCGCTGATGATGACGGCCGCCGGCACCATTCCCGCTACGCGGGTCTTCGTCATGGGCGCGGGAGTCGCCGGCTTGCAGGCCATCGCCACCGCGCGGCGGCTCGGCGCCGTGGTCACGGCCACCGACGTGCGCCCGGCGGCCAAGGAGCAGGTGGAAAGTCTCGGCGCAAAATTCATCGCGGTCGAAGACGAGGAGTTCAAGCAGGCGGAAACCGCGGGCGGCTATGCCAAGGAAATGTCCAAGGACTATCAGGCCAAGCAGGCCGCTCTGGTCGCCGACCACCTCAAGAAGCAGGACATCGTCATCACCACCGCGCTTATCCCGGGCCGCCCGGCGCCGCGATTGCTCTCGCGCGCCATGGTGGCCTCGATGCGTCCGGGCTCCGTCGTCGTCGACCTCGCCATCGAGCGCGGCGGCAATGTCGAGGGCGCGCGCGCCGATCAGGTTGTCGACTCCGGCGGCGTGAAGATCGTCGCCTACAGCAACCTGCCGGGCCGCATCGCCGCCAGCGCCTCGGCGCTCTACGCCAAGAATCTCTACAACTTCCTCGACATTCTCGTCGACAAGAAGACCAAGACGCTCGCGGTGAACTGGGACGACGAGATCGTCAAAGCCACCCTGCTCACCCGCGACGGCGCCGTTGTCCACCCGAACTTCGTGCCGAAAACCGCAGCCTGAGGATTCCCGCCATGGCCACCGTGACGCAAAATGCTCTGGATCGCGCCCAGCAAGCGATCGACGTGGCGAGGCAGGCGCTCGACCAGGCCTATGTGGAGATCGGCTCGCGGACCGCGGAGGCGACCGGCGGCATCGATCCTTTCGTCTTCCGCTTCTCCATCTTCGTGCTCGCCGTCTTCGTCGGCTATTACGTGGTCTGGTCGGTGACGCCGGCGCTGCACACGCCGCTGATGTCGGTGACCAATGCAATTTCATCGGTGATCGTCGTCGGCGCGCTGCTCGCGGTCGGCGTGGCGCTGGTGGCAAACGATGACGGCCCCTTGTGGGCACGCGTGCTCGGCTTCGTGGCGCTCACGTTCGCCTCGGTCAATATTTTCGGCGGCTTTCTGGTGACCAAACGCATGCTCGCCATGTTCCAGCGCAAGCAGCGGTGAGAGAAAGAGCGAAGCCATGAATGCCGATCTCGCCGCACTTTGTTATCTGATCGCCGGCGCGCTGTTCATTCTCGCGCTGCGCGGCCTGTCGAATCCCGAAACCAGCCGCCGCGGCAATC
>DASREA010000029.1:0-50956 GCA_035652315.1 Xanthobacteraceae bacterium
AGGACCGGTAGTCCGCGCCAAAACTCCGGCGTCAGCGGCTCGCCCGCCTGGTACCCGGCTGCGGCGAGTGCCGTGCCATAGAACGGCACGGTCGTCTGCGCATGGGCCAGCACATGACCGAGTTGCAAGAGCTGATGCTCGAGGAGCTCCGCCGCGGTCCACCATTGGCTCTGCTCGAGCTGGAATTCGATCGCCAGCAGCTTCGATTGGAAGTCCGGCAGCAGCGCCGGCCAGAGGACCGTCTCCATGGCCGAGCGGGGCGCCGCGGGAAAGCCGTCGCGGAGCGCCTCCGTCACGCGGCCACCTTGGTGCGGCGCCGGCGACCTCTCAATGCACGCGTGCGCCCGCGCGCCGCGGCTGGCGCTCCTCGGCCCGGCCGTCCTCGTCGAAGAGCTCCGCCAGGCGCTCCAGCATCGTGCCGCCGAGCTGCTCGGCGTCGACGATGGTGACGGCGCGCCGGTAATAGCGGGTGACGTCGTGGCCGATGCCGATCGCGGTGAGCTCGACGGGCGAGAATTTCTCGATCTCCTCGATCACCTGACGGAGGTGCTTCTCCAGATAATTGCCGGGATTGACCGAAAGCGTGGAATCGTCGACCGGTGCGCCATCCGAGATCATCATCAGGATTTTGCGCTGTTCGCTTCGCGCCAGCAGCCTCTTGTGCGCCCAGTCGAGCGCTTCGCCGTCAATGTTTTCCTTAAGCAGGCCTTCCCGCATCATCAGCCCCAGATTGCGTCGCGCCCGGCGCCACGGCGCGTCGGCTGACTTGTAGATAATGTGGCGCAGATCGTTGAGCCGGCCGGGGTTTGCCGGTTTGCCCGCTGCAAGCCAGGATTCGCGCGATTGCCCACCTTTCCACGCGCGCGTGGTAAACCCCAGGATTTCTACCTTGACGCCGCAGCGCTCGAGCGTGCGCGCGAGTATATCGGCGCAGGTCGCGGCCACCGTGATCGGCCGGCCGCGCATGGAGCCGGAATTATCGAGTAGCAGCGTGACGACGGTGTCGCGGAATCGCGTTTCCTTTTCCTGCTTAAACGAGAGCGGGTGCAAGGGATCGATTATAATGCGCGACAGCCGCGCGGCGTCCAGGACGCCTTCCTCCAGGTCGAATTCCCAGGCGCGATTCTGCTGCGCCATCAACCGCCGTTGCAGCCGGTTGGCGAGCCGCGCCACTACGCCCTGCAGGCTCGAGAGCTGCTTATCCAGATAGGCACGCAGCCGTTCCAGTTCATCGGCTTCGCACAATTCCTCGGCGTCCACGGTCTCGTCGAAACGCGTTGTGAACGGCCGATAGTCGGGCCCGCGCGGCTCGTTTTGCCCGTGGCGCGACCGCCAGGGCTGCGCGGCGGTGTCGCCCTCTTCACCTTCGGTGTCATCCATCATCTCCGCCGAGGCGTCCATCGCTTCGGCGGTCTCTTCGGTCAGCTCGTTGTCGGCGGAATCCGCCTCTTCCGAGCGCATGTGTTGGGCTTCGTCGGCTTCCTTGTTCTGGCCATCCTCGCCGGCCTCGGCCTTGCGCCGACGCTCCTGCTCTTCGTCCTCTTCCTCCTCGCCTTCGGTCTCGCTGCGGTCCTCGCCCATGTCGAGGCAATCGAGAACGTCGTGAACGACGTCCCCGAAGCGGCGCTGATCGTCGACCAGTTCTTCCAAGCGATCGAGGTTGCGTCCGGCCCGCTCCTCGATGAGCGGCCGCCAGAGTTCGACGAGATTTCGCGCCGCCGCGGGCGGCGCCAGGCCGGTGAGGCGTTCGCGCACGATCATCGCCAGCGCGTCCTCGAGCGGCGCCTCGGCCCGTTCGGTCACCTCCCCGGATTTCGCGCGCTGGAAGCGGTCGTCGAGCATTGCTGTGAGATTCTGTGCGACGCCTTCCATGCGCCGCGCGCCGATGGCTTCGACGCGCGCCTGCTCGATCGCCTCGAAGACGGCGCGCGCCTGCTGACCGTCGGGTTGAATGCGCCGGTGCGTCGCTGGATCGTGGCAGGCAACCCGCAGGGCAATGGCGTCGGCTTGGCCGCGCAGGATCGCCGCGTCGCGCGCGCTCAGCTTGCGCGGCGGCTCGGGCAAACGGACCTTGTTTCCGACGACGCCGGGCCGTTCCGCCGCAAAGGTCACTTCGAGCCCCGGCTTCTTTGCGATGGCGCGCAGGCAACCGCTCACCGCGCGCTTGAACGGCTCGGCCGGTGAATCCTTGGACGATTTCGACTTGATATTGGACGCCATGACTAGGACAGTGCGACATTGACCGATGATTCCGGCAGATCCCGACCAAAGCAGCGCTGATAGAACTCGGCCACGATCGGCCTTTCCAGCTCGTCGCATTTGTTGACGAAGGTGACGCGGAACGCGAACCCAAGATCCTTGAAGATGTCGGCATTCTCCGCCCAGGTAATCACCGTGCGCGGGCTCATGACGGTTGACAGATCGCCGTTCATGAAGGCATTGCGCGTGAGATCCGCGACCCGGACCATCTTGCTGACGATCTCGCGCCCTTCCGGCGTGCGGTAATGCTTCGCTTTGGCGAGGATGATTTCCACCTCGTTGTCGTGCGGCAGGTAATTGAGCGTGGTCACGATCGACCAGCGATCCATCTGCGCCTGATTGATCTGTTGCGTGCCGTGATAGAGGCCGCTCGTGTCGCCGAGGCCGATGGTATTGGCTGTGGCGAAGAGGCGGAAGGCCGGATGCGGTTTGATGACCCGGCTCTGGTCGAGCAACGTCAAGCGGCCGGAGGATTCGAGCACGCGCTGAATGACGAACATCACGTCTGGGCGGCCGGCGTCGTATTCGTCGAAGCAAAGCGCAACATTGTGCTGGTAGGCCCAGGGCAGGATGCCGTCGCGGAATTCCGTGACCTGCTGGCCTTCCTTGATGACGATCGCATCCTTGCCGATCAGATCGATACGGCTGATGTGGCTGTCCAAGTTAACGCGCACCAGTGGCCAGTTCAGCCGCGCGGCGACCTGTTCGATATGCGTCGATTTGCCGGTGCCGTGAAAGCCGGTGACGATGACGCGGCGGTTGTGCGCAAACCCGGCAAGGATCGCGAGCGTTGTCGGCTTGTCGAAGCGGTAGTCGGCGTCGATGTCGGGGACATGCTCGTCCGGCTTCGAATAGGCCGGGACCTCCATGTCGCTATCGATTCCAAACTGCTGACGAACAGAAACCTTCATGTCCGGCAGGCCGGTCATTTCCTCAGTCGCTGATGCCATTGTGCCTCCGTTGGCGCGCGCCTGGGAAATAATGGCGAGAGCCGATGTAGCCGATGCCGGGGGAGTTTAGCCGCGCGCGAGCTTCAGCAATAGCCTACGGATTTCAAATAGTTGTAGGCCTGAATAACGGCGCGCAGGCGATCCTCCGAGGAACGGTCGCCGCCATTGGCGTCGGGGTGGTGGCGCTTCACCAAGGCTTTGAACCGCGTCTTGATATCGGCTTTTGTGGCACCGTTCTCAAGCCCCAAGGCATGCAGTGCCTTGCGCTCGGCATTGCGCACCATGCGCTCCTCGGTCCGTGGGCGCTCGCCCTCGTTACCCCAGCGCATGCCTTGGCCCTGGAAAATATCGAAGGGATCGGCGGCGCCGCCAAGCCCGTTGGAGGAGCGGCACCGCGACTTGGAGCGACCGCCGACAGGGCTATTCATTCCGATCTTCCACGTCGGCCGATGGCCAGTGATCGATTCTTTCTGATAGGTGGCGATAGCGTCGTCGCTCATGCCGGCGAAGAAATTATACGAGTGGTTGTATTCGCGCACATGCGCGAGGCAAAAGCGCCAGTATTCGCGCTCGTTCTGCCGGCCCTTGGGCGCGCGATGGGTGGCCGGCGCCTCGCAGCCGCGCCATTCGCAGACAGGATTTGTCCGCCGCAGCCGGCGCTCGGCGTCAGGCTTGACCCGGATTCGATCAAAATGAGGCGAGTCGAATTTCATAACCGTTCATTATGCAGGCGCGAAGCGGAGACCTTCAAGTCTTGACAGGCAAAGAACCGCGGTTGTCGGCCGCTGCTTCGGCATTGACGCCGATGCAGCCATGTCGCTAAGCCACGGCCATGCGTACGGAAGACCTTATCACCCGAAAGTTGACCGAGACTTTCGCGCCGGAAAGCCTGTCGGTCGTCGACGAATCCGACCAGCACAAGGGCCATGCCGGTCACCGGCCCGGCGGGCAAACGCACTTTCGCGTCTATATCGTGTCGCGGGCCTTCCAGGGGAAGAGCCGCGTCGAGCGCCATCGCATGATAAATTCCGTATTGGCCGCCGAACTTGCCGGCGGGGTGCATGCCTTGGCGATTCACGCCGCTGCGCCCAATGAATCGCAGCTCTAATCACGTCTTCAGCTTTTCGGCGAGGAATGCGCGCACGCTCTGCTGATCGATATCAGCGGCGACAAAGCTCGCGCCAATTCCGCGCACAAGAATCAAGGCGAGCCTGCCGCGCTTCACCTTCTTGTCCTGCGCCATCAAATCCATGAGACCGTCGACATCCGGCAAGTCGGCGGCGATCGCGGAGAGCCGGTCGGGCAAGCCGACCGCGGCCAGATGATCGGCCACCCGCTTCGCGTCGGTTTCGGCCAACAGGCCGCGGCGGGCAGAGAATTCGAAGGCCAGGGCCATTCCCAGAGCCACGGCCTCCCCATGAAGCAGCCGTTCGGAAAACCCGGTGCCCGCTTCCAGGGCATGGCCGAAGGTGTGACCGAGATTGAGCAGTGCGCGCTCGCCCGTTTCGCGCTCGTCACGCGAGACGACACCGGCCTTGGCGCGGCAGCTCACCGCGATGGCGTGCTCGCGCGCCGGTCCGCCGGCGAAGACGTCACGCCAATTGGCTTCGAGCCAGGCAAAGAAAGCCGCGTCCGCAATCAATCCGTATTTCACGATCTCCGCATAGCCGGCGCGGAAATCGCGCTGCGGCAGCGTGTCGAGAGCGGCGGTGTCCGCCAACACCAAGATCGGTTGGTGAAAGGCGCCGATCAGATTCTTGCCGTACCGCGAATCGATACCGGTTTTACCGCCCACCGACGAATCGACCTGCGCCAGCAGCGTTGTCGGCACCTGCACGAGATCGAGCCCGCGCCGCACGGCCGCCGCCGCGAATCCGGCGAGGTCGCCGACAACGCCGCCGCCGAGTGCAACCACGGCGTCGCCGCGCTCGATGCGCGCTGCAATGAGGCTTTCGCAGACATATTCGAAAACCGGAAAGCTTTTCGATTGTTCTCCCGGCTCGACGATGACCTCGACGGCATCGATACCCGCCGCCGCTAAAGCCGCCTTTGCCGCGGCGAGATAATGGCGTGCGACGTTTCGATCGGTGACGATCGCCGCGCGAATATTCGGCCGCAGCGCTGCGACTCGCGCGCCTAGCGAGGGCAGTAAGCCGCGGCCGATCACGATGTCGTAGGAACGTGGGCCGAGCGGCACATTGACGACGACGGGATCGCCCGCGCGCATAGCTGCCGTCATGGCGCGGACCCTTCTTTGATCGCGACCGTGGAAAGCGCGTGCAGGATGTCATTGATGATCGCGTCATGGGGCACTTCGCGCGAGTGCACCGTGACGTCGGCCTGCGCATAGACCGGCTCACGTTCCTTGAGCAGCTGCCTGAGCGTGCCTTCCGGGTCGTCGGTCTGCAGCATCGGCCGGTCGCTCCGCCTCTTGATTCGCCGCATCAGGACATCGACATCGGCCTTTAGCCAGATCGAGATGGCTTTGGCCCGGATGGCCTCGCGCGTCTTGGAGTCCATGATCGCCCCGCCGCCGGTCGCCAGCACTTGCGGCCCGTCGTCGAGGAGGCGCGCAATCACCCGCGCCTCACCGGCACGAAAATAGGATTCGCCGTAACCGGCGAAGATATCGCCAATGGTCATGCCGGCAGCCCGCTCGATCTCCGTATCGGCGTCGACAAAGCGCAAGCCGAGCCGGCTCGCTAGTTTTCGGCCGATGGAGGACTTCCCGGCGCCCATCATGCCAACAAGCACAAGCGACCGGCGGCCTAGCGCCGCGACAATCTGCGCTGCGGAATCATCGGCAATACCGGTTTTACTTGACATCAATCGGGTCTCGCAAAGCTTTGCATAGTTTCTTAGACTATCCTTGGGAGGAGCGGAACCGGGCCGATCGGCGCGGCACGAAGCCTCAACGTCGTCCACGCCGCCGTATCGCCAGTTGGTGAATTGCCGATGCCAAGCCTCTTCCGGTTTCTCGTCATCATCGGAATCCTCGGCGGACTGGTTTACGGAGCCATCTTCTCGCTGGCCCGTTTCGTTAAGCCGACGCCGCGGGAGATCACTTTCACCGTTCCACCGAACAAATTTTACAAGAATCCCAATCCCTAGCGCCCATGACGCTCCGCGCCAGGCACGCCGACCCCAAGCTGATCGAGCTGTTCCTCGACATGTTGGCGGCAGAACGCGGCGCCGGCCCCAATACGCTCGCCGCCTATCGTCGTGACCTCGACGATCTCTCGGCCTACCTCGCGCGAACGCGACGCAGGCTCGCCGATGCGGCGACGGAAAACCTGCGCGATTATCTTTCCGACCTGGCCGCCCGCGAATTCAAATCGGCGTCTGTCGCGCGGCGGCTTTCGGCGGTGCGGCAGCTCTATCGCTTTCTCTACGCCGAAGGCTTGCGCGGGGACGATCCCGCTGCGGTGCTACAGGGACCGAAACGCGGCCTTACGCTGCCGAAAACCCTGTCCATTGCCGACGTCGACCGGCTGCTGAAGCAAGCGCATGCCGCCGCCGGCGGCAAGAAGCCCGCCGCCGAGCGTTTACGCGCGGCGCGCCTCGCCTGCCTTCTGGAAGTGCTTTACGCCACCGGACTGCGCGTCTCGGAACTAGTCTCTCTTCCGTTCTCCGCCGCGCGCAAGGAAGCGCAGATGCTGGTGGTGCGCGGCAAGGGAGGCAAAGAGCGACTGGTTCCGCTCAACGATGCGGCCAAGCGCTCCATGACGAATTATCTCGCGCTGATGCCGAAACAGTCCCGTCAATCGAAATGGCTGTTTCCATCCTTCGGTTCCAGCGGCCACCTGACTCGCCAGCATTTCGCGCGCGATCTCAAATCTCTTGCGGCAGCGGCGGGGCTGAGTGCCGCCCAGGTCAGTCCGCACGTGCTGCGGCATGCCTTTGCCAGCCATCTACTGCACAATGGCGCCGATTTAAGGGTGGTGCAGACTCTGCTCGGACATGCCGATATTTCCACCACCCAGATCTATACGCATGTGCTGGAGGAACGGCTGAAAAGCCTGGTGCGCGATCTGCACCCGCTGGCGGACGAGTAACGTAGCTCATTCCCACTTTTTGACGGCGCGATAGGCTCGTAACATTTCGCGATCAAGCTCGCCGCGCATTCCGGTAATCGTCGGTGCATGATTCGCCCAGACGAAATACTCGGTGCCGTCGGCCCGGCGTACGGCGAAGGTCTGTATGTTCGCCAGACGCCAGGAGCCGGTGTGCCATATGTTGAAACCCGTCTCGATGCGCCGGAGATAGGTGCCGAAGCCATACCAGACTTGCCCGTCGGCGCTCGTCGTCCTGCCCGCGGGCGAGAGCATCCACGTCTTCGCGGTGGCGCCAAAAACATTTCTGGCCGGATCAAACTGATCGTAGAAAGCGAGATAGTCGGCCGGCGTCAACCGCCAACCGCCAAAAGACCAGAGCACCCGCCATGTCGGATCCAGACGCGCCGCAACGCCCACCGGCTTCAGCACCGCATCACTACAAAAGCTTTCATATGGCTTGCCAGTAACTTCTTCGACAATGGTGCCGAGTGCGAGATAGCCCGTGTTGCTGTAATCGAATTGCGCGCCGGGCTCGTGCACAAGTCTGCGGCTGAGCGCGCCGGCGAGCAGCGCCGGCGCAGGATTGTCGCCGGCGGAATGCGTGAGCAGGTAACTTGTCAAATAGCGGCCTGTGACGCCGTCGTCCTTGTCGGGATTGCCGGCAAGGCCGGCGCGATGCGTGAGCAGTTGCGCCACGGTGATGCGTTGGGCGCGCGGGTCCGCCGGCCGGCCATGTGCCTTGAAGAACTTCGCCAGCGCGATGGAAAGCGGCGTTTCGAAACTCAATTTGCCGTCGCGGATAAGTATCGCGATGCAGGCGCCGGTGATTGCCTTTGACAGGCTGGCCAAGAGATAACCGGCGTCGGGATCGGCGCCACCGACGGCGCCGCGGTGAACGATGTGCCCATTGTGGCGCACAACCACGACCGCTTTGCCGAGGCTGTATTTGGACGTCCAGGCGCGCAGGACTTGGCTGAAAGCTTCCGGCGTGTCGCTGAGTGGCATCTGCGCCTGAGCGGACGCCGCGACGCTGGCAAGTATCGACAAAGCCAGGGCTATGGTCGATTTCACCCCCCAAGCCCCCATCGCTCGCCCCCCGCCGCACCGACCATGCAAAGCGGGAGCGTAATTCCTGCATGGTTGCAAATGAATATCCCTTGCCGGCGTCGCAGGGGAGCTTGCTTGACTTAGGCCACTCCCCCGGGCCAGTTTCGCCCGCTGCGGCCAACACCGCCCAACCCCTCGCTTCGCCGCGATTTTTGGCCTTCATGCGCAGCTACCTCGATTTCGAAAAGCCCGTCGCCGAGTTCGATGCCAGGATTGACGAACTGCGCGCCGTTGAAACCGACGAAGAGGCGGTCGGAGTGGCCGAAGAGATCGCTCGGCTGGAGGCCAAGGCCACACAGGCCCTGCAAGACATCTATGCCAATCTCACGCCTTGGCAGAAGGCACAGGTCGCGCGCCATCCGCAACGCCCGCATTGCATCGACTATGTCAATGCGCTGATCACCGATTTTTTCCCGTTGGCCGGCGACCGCAAGTTCGGCGACGATGACGCGATCCTTGGCGGCTTCGGCCGTTTCCGCGGCGAGAGCGTCTGCATCATCGGCAATGAAAAAGGCTCAACCACCGAAAGCCGGCTCAAGCATAATTTCGGCATGGCGCGGCCGGAGGGATATCGCAAGGCGGTCCGGCTGATGGAAATGGCCGACCGTTTCGAAATTCCGGTGATTTCCTTGATCGATACCGCGGGGGCCTATCCGGGCATCGGCGCCGAGGAGCGCGGTCAGGCCGAAGCCATCGCGCGCTCCACCGAAGCCTGCCTGCGCCTGGGCGTGCCCAGCGTGGCTCTTGTCATCGGCGAAGGCGGATCGGGCGGCGCCATCGCCATCGCCAGCGCCAACCGCGTGCTGATGCTCGAGCATGCGATTTACAGCGTGATCTCGCCGGAAGGCGCGGCTTCCATCCTCTGGCGCGACACCTCCAAGGCGCAGGAGGCCGCGACCAACATGAAAATCACGGCGCAGGATCTCGAACGCCTGGGCATCATCGACGGGATCGTGCCGGAGCCGATCGGCGGTGCGCATCGCGATCCTGCCGCCGTGATCGCGGCCTCCGGCGACGCCATCGCCTCTGCATTTGGCGAACTCCGCTCGCTGACGCGGGAAACCTTGCGGCGCCAGCGCTGCGAGAAATTCATGGCGATCGGGCGGAGCTTGGGAACGGCCACAGTCTAGTCGTAAAAGGCTGGCCTCATGGTGCCAGCCGCGCTCGGCGGCCAGCGTGAGGGGCAAAATCTCAAGTAAAATCAGCGTGGGATGAGGGGCGGTTTACCCTTTGTTCACCACAACCATGTTCAAACGGTATCCGGGAAAGGCCGTCGCCTTGCGAACGCATCCCCTTATGGATAACGATTATTCAATGAAGGCTTGGGGTTCCTTCACCCGGCGGGGAGTATTTGCGTTGAAAATCAGCTCTCTGGCCCGCACCTTGCTGGCGCCGGCGGCTATTGCCGCAACTGTCGCGCTTGCCGGTTGCGATACGGATGGCGTCGACCTTTCCGCCCGCGCGCTCGCTCCCATTCCGCAAAAAACGCTCGCGCTGATGGCGGAAAAGAACATGACCAAGGAAGCGCCGATCCTGGTCCGCATTTTCAAAGAAGAATCCGAACTCGAAGTCTGGAAGCAGGACAGCAGCGGCAAATTCGCGTTGCTGAAAAGCTATCCGATCTGCCGCTGGTCCGGCGATCTCGGTCCGAAGATCAAGGAAGGCGATCGTCAGGCGCCTGAGGGTTTCTACACCATCACCCCCGGTCAGATGAATCCCCACTCGCAATATTATCTCGCCTTCAACATCGGCTTTCCCAACGCTTACGATCAGGCCAACGGCCGCACCGGTGATTTTCTGATGATCCATGGCGATTGCTCGTCGCGCGGCTGCTACGCCATGACCGACGAACAAATTGCCGAGCTTTATGCCTTGGCCCGTGAATCGTTCTTCGCCGGCCAGGATTCTTTCCAGATCCAGGCTTATCCGTTCCGGATGACGCCGGAGAACATGGCCAAGCATCGCAACAATCCGAACATCCCCTTCTGGAAGATGCTCAAGGAAGGCTATGACCATTTCGAAGTGACGCATTTGCAGCCGAAGGTCGATGTCTGCGACCGGCATTATGTCTTCGATGCGGCGCTGCCCGAAGGTTCGGCGTTGAAATTCAATCCGCGCGGCAAATGCCCCGAGTTCACAGTGCCAGAAGACATCGCCATTCCGGTCGCAGAGAAAGAACAGCGCGATAATCTGCAGACCGCCATGCTGATCCAGCGCGGCATCCCGACAGTGCCTTTCCGCACCGGCGTGGATGGCGGCATGAACCCGGTTTTCCTCGCCGCGCTGCAGGGCGGCCGCCCGGTCACCGACAGCGACGGCAATACCCGCCGGATTCCGGTCAGCGCGCCGGGCACAATTCCCGACGACGTCAATCCGCCGACTCCGGTGGCAGTTGCCGCGGACAATCCCTCCCCTTCCGCGGCGCCCGCGTCCAGCGCCACCACGGCACGGAGCAAGCCCGGAAGCGTCCAGCCGCCGGCGGCGCAAAGCGCGGCCGTCGCCGCGGCGCCGGTACAGGCGGCAGCCGCTACCCCGGCGAAATCGCAGACCTTTTTGACCAGCCTCTTCACCTCGGAAAATTCGCCCGACGCGTCAAAGGGCAGCATTTTGGACCGTGCCGCCGCCGCCGTCGGATTGCGCGGCTCCGCGCCGCCGCCGGAGCCGTCCCTCGCTCCGGCCGCGAAACCCGAGATCAAGCAGGTGGCCAAGCCTGCGGCGACGAAGACTGTGGCCACGAAGCCGCCAGCGGCAAAGCCGAGGCCGCTACCCGCCACCACTGTCGCCCAAAGCAGGCCGCAGCCCGTCCCGCAACCGGCCGCGGCACCCGTGAGAGCGGCCAGTGCCGCGGCCATTCGGCCGCGCGAGACGCAAACCGCGGCAGCCGGCGAGACGGCAAGCGCGGGCCTATTGACGGGTGCCGCGCCCGTCGTGCCGGCCGGCAGCTTCGGCACCGGCTTCTCGACGCTGCGCTAGCGCCAGAGCGGCGGCGCGCGCCGCCCGGCCCGGAAAAAGCAATCGCCCGATTGGAGAAGACGTCGCGTGCACGACTGCGCGTCCGGTTTAGGCGTAACGCCCGTGACAGTGCTTGTATTTCTTGCCCGAGCCGCAGGGGCAGGATTCGTTGCGACCCACCTTGCCCCAGGTTGCCGGATTGGCCGGATCGCGGGCCACGCTCGGCGCGCCGTTGTTGCCCGCCAGCGCCGGCGCCAAACGGGCCTCGGCAAAGCCCATCTCGTCTTCGCCGGTCTGCGGATCGATCTTATGCGTCTCCATGTAGGGTAGTTTCGGCTCTTCCGGGATCGGCTCCGGCTGACGGATTTCCACCCGCATGAGCTGCGACGTGACCGATTCGCGAAGATTGGCGATCATCGTTTCAAACAGGCTGAAGGCCTCGGCCTTGTATTCGTTGAGCGGATCGCGCTGGCCATAGCCGCGCAGACCGATCACCTGGCGCAGATGTTCGAGCATGAGCAAATGCTCGCGCCAAAGATGATCGAGGCTCTGCAACAAGATCGTCTTCTCCGCATAGCGGATGATGTCGGCGCCCCATTGCGCAACTTTGGCTGCCATGTGCTCGTCGGCGCGGCGCTCGATGCGAGCGAGAATCTCCTCGTCGGCGATACCTTCTTCCTTGGCCCATTGATCCACCGGAAGATCCAAAGCGAGCACGCGCCCGAGTTCCTCCTTGAGGCCCGCGACATCCCACTGTTCGGGATAGGCGTTTTCCGGGACGTGCTTGGCGACCAAGTCCTCGATCGTGGCGCGGCGCATGTCGGCAATTGTCTCGGCGACGGTTTCGTCGCGCATCAATTCGATGCGCTGCTCGAAAATGACCTTGCGCTGATCGTTCATCACGTCGTCGAACTTCAGCAGGTTCTTGCGGATATCGAAGTTGCGCGCCTCGACCTTCTGCTGCGCCTTTTCCAGCGCCTTATTGATCCAGGGATGAATGATCGCCTCGTTCTCCTGGAGCCCGAGCTTCTGCAGCATGCCGTCGAGCTTGTCGGAGCCAAAGATGCGCATCAGGTCGTCTTCGAGCGACAGGAAGAACTTGGAATGACCGGGATCACCTTGCCGGCCGGAGCGGCCGCGCAACTGGTTGTCGATGCGGCGGCTCTCGTGCCGCTCGGTGCCGAGCACGTAAAGACCGCCGGCGGCGAGCGCTTTCTCCTTCAGCCGGGCGACCTGGGCGCGGATCTGTTCGATCCTTCGTTCGCGCTCCGGGCCCTCCAGACCCTGAAGCTCCTGCCGCACGCGCATATCGGCGTTGCCGCCGAGCTGAATGTCGGTGCCGCGGCCGGCCATGTTGGTAGCGATCGTGACCGCGCCCGGAACGCCGGCCTGCGCGACGATGTAGGCTTCCTGCTCGTGATAGCGCGCGTTGAGAATGGCGAAGACCTTGGCCTTCGCCGCGCCGTCGTCGCCGCTATACAGCGCCGCAAACGCGTTCGGGTCGGAAAAATCGTGCTGCTCCCAGCCCTGCGAGCGCAGCAGCTCGGCGAGCTGCTCCGATTTTTCGATCGACGTGGTGCCGACGAGCACCGGTTGCCCTCGCGACTTGCAATCCTCGATCAGAGTGATGATCGCGCGGTATTTCTCCTGCGCGGTGCGGTAAACCTCGTCATCGTCGTCGAGGCGGACCATCGGCATGTTGGTCGGCACTTCGAGCACTTCAAGCCCATAGATGTCCATGAACTCGTCGGCTTCCGTCATGGCCGTTCCGGTCATGCCGGCCAGCTTTTCATACATGCGGAAATAATTCTGGAACGTGATCGAGGCGAGCGTCTGGTTCTCGGGCTGAATCGGCTGATGTTCCTTGGCCTCGAGCGCCTGATGCAGGCCTTCGGAATAACGCCGGCCGGGCATCATGCGGCCGGTGAATTCATCGATGATAACCACTTCGCCGTTGCGAACGATGTAGTCCTTGTCGCGCTGAAACAGCTTGTGCGCGCGCAGCGCCTGATTGATGTGATGGACGGTTGAGACGTTTTCGATCTCGTAGAGATGCTCGCCCTTGAGCAGGCCATCCTGGCGGATCCACTGCTCCATCTTTTCCATGCCCATTTCGGTCAAGGTGACCGTGCGCTGCTTCTCGTCGAGTTCGAAGTCCGTCTTCTCGAGGCGAGGGATATAGGCATCGATCGTGTTGTAGAAATCGGAGCGGTCGTCGAGCGGACCAGAAATGATGAGGGGGGTGCGCGCTTCGTCGATGAGGATGGAATCGACTTCGTCGACGATGGCGTAGACGTGGCCGCGCTGGACCATGTCTTCCAGGCGGTATTTCATATTGTCGCGGAGATAATCGAAACCGAGCTCGTTATTAGTGCCGTAGGTGACGTCGCAGTCGTAGGACTGCTTGCGCTGCTCGTCGTCCAACCCATGCACGATGGTGCCAACGGTGAGGCCGAGAAACTTGTAGATCTGGCCCATCCACTCGGCATCGCGGGCGGCTAGATAGTCATTGACGGTGACGACATGGACACCGCGCCCGGAAATCGCGTTGAGATAGACCGGCAGCGTCGCCACCAGCGTCTTGCCTTCGCCGGTTTTCATTTCGGCGATCCGGCCTTCATGCAGGATCATGCCGCCGATGAGCTGCACGTCGAAATGACGCTGGCCAAGTGTGCGTTTGGCCGCCTCGCGCACCGTGGCGAAGGCTGGCACCAGGATGTCGTCGAGTGATTTGCCTTCGGCGACCTGGGCCTTGAAGGTTTCAGTTCGCGCACGCAAGGCCTCGTCGGAAAGCGCCGCGAGCTCCGGCTCGAGCGCATTGATCGCGCTGACCCGCGGCAGATAGCTGCGAATGCGCCGTTCGTTGGCGGAGCCAAACAGTTTGCGGGCTAGTCCCCCGATCATTAAATTCCTTTCATCCGTGGGACGCGGCTAATTATGACCGGTCACGGCCGCCTCGTGCCTATTGAACCGTTTCCATCACGCTGCCCGCAGCATGACGCGCGCAACCCCGAATAATTATGGATTTGCAGCACTTTTCAGGCTTCTGGCAAGCGGGCGAAAATCGGGTCCCCGCAGGCCGGCCGGGGAGATAGCGGAGACATAGGAGGGGGTCAAACCCTTGTCAATTGCCGCCAATTCGCGCTTATCGCGCTTGTTTACGCCATCAAGCCGTCTACATTGGCGGCAATTGGGTGCTCGTTAGCCATTGCTAATTCAGACCGACAGCGCGACCTTTCGAGCCGAACGCGCGGGCTCCCACTTCCAAGGATTGGATCGATGACTTCGAATTCGCACCAGCCTCGCTCGGGCTGCGCTTCCATTTCACCTTACGTTGCGCGACTGGGGGCCGCCGCGGCTTTGGCGCTGCTGCTCGCGGGCACGGCTTGCTCGAAACAATCCGGAAATGGCTCCGGACAGACCATGTCGGGCGCGACGAGCCATTCCACAGGCGCCGTGGTCGCCAAGATGAACGGCGTGGAAATCCGCGAGGGCGATCTGGCGGCGGCCGACGAGGATTTTGGCAAGCGTCTGCCGGCGATGTCGCCGGACGCCAAGCGCGACTATCTCATCAATTTCGTCGGCGACATGATTCTGCTGACCCAGGCGGCAGAAGCCAAGAAGATAGATCAGCAGCCGGCATTCGCGCAGCAGCTTGAGTTCGCGCGCAAGCAGCTGCTGATCAAGGCGCTGCTCGACGAAGAAACCAAGGCGGCCGTCACTGACGCGTCGCTGCACAAATTCTATGATGACGCGGTGAAGGAAGCGAAGCCGGAGGAAGAAGTGCACGCACGGCACATTCTCGTTCCGACGGAACAGGAGGCCAAGGCAATCCGCAGCGAGCTCGACAAGGGCGCCGATTTTGCCGAATTGGCCAAACAGAAATCGAAGGATCCGGGGACCGCCATCCAGGGCGGCGACGTTGGATACTTCACCAAAGACCTGATGGTGCCGGAATTCTCCGAGGCAGCCTTCAAGCTCCAGAAGGGGCAGATTTCCGCTCCGGTGAAGACCACCTTTGGCTGGCATATCATCAAAGTCGAAGACCGCCGCATGAAACAGGTGCCGGGCTTCGACCAGGTGCGCGGCGAAATCGCCAATATCCTGGCCGCCAAAGCGCGGCAGGATTACGTGGCCAAGCTGCACGAGACCGCGAAACTGGAACGGCTGGACAAGCCGGCCGAGCAGCCGAGTGCGCCGGCCCAGGATTCGCAGGCCGCGCCACCTGCGGCATCGCCGGCGCAGCCTCAGAAATAGCCGGCGCCGGAAAGGCAGTGCCGCACCGGGAATCCCGGTTTGCGGCACGATTCTTGTCGAGCCCACGCGGCACGAGTTGCTTCCGCCCATGCGGTTGGCTAGTCACGTCGGAGGCATCGCCATCGGGTGATCGCTGAAGCGGATCGTGCAATGGCCCCACAGGTTTCACCGCTCGCGCCAAAAGTTTCGGCGGATAAGCCTGCCGTCGCCGGGGTGAAACTCGCCACGGCGGCTGCGGGCATCCGCTATCGCGACCGCACCGACGTGCTGCTGGTCATTCTTGATAAAGGCACGACGGCGGCCGGAATTTTCACGCGTTCCAAATGCCCATCGGCGCCGGTCGAGTGGTGCCGCGCCCATGTGAAAGCCGGCAAGGCGCGGGCTCTGGTGGTCAACTCCGGAAACGCCAATGCCTTCACCGGGCGTGACGGCCGCGAGGCGGCAAAATTCACCGCCGGACTTGCTGCCAAGGCGCTTCATTGTTCGACGTCGGAAGTTTTTCTGGCCTCGACAGGCGTGATCGGCGAGCCGCTGCCCGCTGCGCAGTTCAACGGTGTCATGGACCGGCTGGTGGCCGCGGCAGCGCCGGGAGGCTGGGTCGAGGCAGCGCGCGCGATCATGACCACCGATACTTTCCCAAAGATCGCGGCGGCCAAGACCAACATCGGCAAAACCGAAGTGACCATCGCCGGCATCGCCAAGGGCGCCGGCATGATCGCCCCCGACATGGCGACGATGCTGTCGTTCGTTTTCACCGACGCGGCGATCAGCGCGCCGGCGCTGCAGAAATTGTTGAAAGAGGGGGCCGAGGACACGTTCAACGCCATCACCATCGATGGCGACACGTCGACCTCCGATACGTTGATGGCATTCGCAACGGGGGCCGCCACCGCACGCGGGGCCCCGAGGATTGCGCGTGCCGATGATCGAAGGCTGCGCGGCTTTCGTGAGGCGCTTCAGATGGTGCTCGCGGATCTCTCCGAGCAGGTCGCCCGCGATGGCGAAGGCGCCAGCAAGCTGATCGAAGTCATCGTCGAGGGTGCGGTGTCGAAAAAATCGGCGCGGCGCGTTGCGCTGTCGATCGCCAATTCACCGTTGGTCAAGACGGCAATCGCCGGAGAAGACGCCAATTGGGGCCGCGTCGTCATGGCGGTGGGCAAGGCCGGGGAGCCGGCGGACCGCGACAAGCTCTCGATCTGGTTCGGCGGCATCCGCGTTGCGCACAAAGGCATGCGCGATCCTGCCTACGACGAGGCGGAAGTTTCCGCGGCGATGAAAAATCCCGTCATCAAATTGAAGGTCCACCTCGGCCTTGGCCGCGGCCGCGACCGCGTGCTCACCTGCGATCTCACCAAGGAATATATCGAGATCAACGCCCACTACCGATCCTGATTGCCGCTACGGCTGCACCGTCACTTCGACCATAACCGGAAATGTGACCGGTCTACCGGTCCTCCCATCGAGGCCATGGCGGATATAACCAAAGCTATCACGCCCGACATAGCCCGGCCGCGGTGTATACCGCACACCGAGTTTGTAATATTCGAGCGATCCATGCGCCGGGCGCTCACTGATCTGCACGCCCGATGTGCCTCCGAAAGAATTATTGGGCACGATCGCGCAACTCTTTCCGGCCTTCACGTACATGTATCCCGGCATGGTCACGCCGGCGATTAGCTTTATCGATGGAACGAAGCAGAAAGAGGATGCTGCCGCCGATTGAGCGATCATTGCTCCCGACAACAGCAGCACACTCGCGAATCTTTGCATTTTGCCCCCTAAAATGTTGCCCGGGCCCACAGGATAAGAAAGGTAGAAAAGCTTTGGGTTCTTGTACAACGGTCGCTATGGGCAACTACCCGCCCGCGGCCGTTGAGCGACCGTTAACCCTGAGGCTCTATCTTTTGGTCGAGGCCCGCGCTTGAAACTACTTTTAGTTGCCGCTTGCGCCCTTATCGACGCCGACGGGCGCGTGTTGCTCGTCGAGCGCCCGGCCGGCAAGCCGATGCCCGGCCTGTGGGAATTTCCCGGCGGTAAGGTGGAGCAGGGTGAAAGGCCGGAGCAGACATTGATCCGCGAGCTGAAAGAAGAACTGGGAATTGACGTTAAGGAAGCGTGTTTAGCTCCGCTCACCTTCGCCAGTCATACTTACCCAGATTTTCATCTCATCATGCCGCTCTATGTATGCCGGCGCTGGGAAGGAAGCGTAACTCCCGAAGAGGGCCAACGCCTCGCCTGGGTGCGTCCGAACCGGCTGCGGGACTATCCCATGCCGCCGGCTGACGAACCGCTGATTGCCCATCTGGCCACGCTGCTGTGAAGGAATGCTGAGGTGCAGGAGTTCAAGATGCGAAGACTCGAAAAGTTCGGATCTTCACTCACGAGAAGCGCGGCGGCCTTGGTCCAGAACCGCAATGGTGCCACTGCTATCGAATATGCGATGATTGCCTCGGGGATCGCGGCGGCGATTGTGCTGGCAGTCACGACGTTGGGCACTACGACGCAGGGTTTTTACAATTCACTGGTCGCGATGTTCAAATAGAGCGGGCGCCGCGTCCTGTCCGTTCGCTGGCCGGGATTTCTTTCACCCCGAGCGCATCGGCGAGACGCGCTTTCGCCGAGCCGGGCGGCAGCGGCTTTTGCTGACTTTCGTGCGGCGCCCAGCCGGATAGCCAGACGATCTCAAACGTGGCGCGCAGCCGGCCATCGGCATCGACAAATCGCCTTCCATAGATTTCCATCATCCGCAGCAAGGTATCGCGGCGCAGCGGGACGCGGCGGCGTTCGATTAGCGCATTCGTCGCCCCCATCGCCCGCAGGTCCTCCATCAACGCAGGGACGGAAGCATAACGCACCGTAATCCGCTCCACGTCGCTCACCGGCAATGCAAAGCCCGCACGCTGCAACAGGGCGCCGAGATCGCGCAGGTCGGGAAATGGCGCAACCCGCGGCGAGACCCCGCCTTCCATTTCGCTCTCGGCCGCGGCGAAAGACTGCCGCAGCTCGCTGAGCGTGTCGCCGCCGAACAGCGCGGCAAGAAAGAGTCCGTCCGGCTTCAGCGCGCGCCTGATCTGGAGCAACGTCCCTGGCAAGTCGTTGACGGCATGCAACGCCAGCGCCGAGACGACGAGATCCAGCGAGCCATCGCGAAACGGCAGCGCTTCCTCGTCTGCCACAACCGCCATTACGCCGTGAAGCGGCGGGACCGGGGTTCTGGCCCGGATCACGCGGCCGGCCTTGCCGCTGTCGCCGAGCACCTCCGCAACTTGATCCCCGGGCGTTCCGAGATCGACCGCGATGTCGAAGTGGCGGAGCACGGCGCCGATCCGATCGCGAAAATCCTCGGCGACGCGATCGAGCAGAAAGGTCGCAGGGTGGCGGCGCTGCGCGCGCCGCTGCCGCGCTCGTATCAGCTTGCGATCGAAGATCAGAGGAGCCGGTGACATCTGCCTCCTGTAGCGTCTGGCGCCGCGAGAGCAGCCGATCTAGCGGCCCCCCGAGGGCCGCGGTCAAGCGGGGGATACGATGACAAGACCGGGCGGGAAAGCTAGCGTTCCCGCCATGAGCGCCACCGATGACAGACCGGCATTGAGAAAGCAGCGTCTCGCCGCGTTCGGCCAGTCGATCCGCGCGATCTGTCATTTCGGTTTCGATCTGGCCTTGCCGCCACTTTGTCCGGCATGCCGGGAACCGGTCAAGGATGGCGGGCTCTGCGCATCCTGCTGGGCCCGGCTTAGCTTTATCTCGCGGCCGTTCTGCGAGCGGCTCGGCATTCCTTTCGCCTACGATCCGGGCCCAGGCGTGTTGTCGATGGAGGCGATTGCCGATCCGCCATCCTACCAACGGGCGCGGGCGGCGGTGGCCTATGACGACGTTGCCCGTGCCCTGGTGCATGCTTTCAAATACGGCGACCGCATCGATCTATCGCCGATCATCGGTCGGTGGACAGCCAATGCCGGCCGCGAGCTGCTGCGCGACGCCGACGGCCTTGTTCCGGTGCCGTTGCACTGGCGGCGGCTTTGGGCGCGGCGGTTCAATCAATCCGCCGCGTTGGCGCAAACGATAGCGGCGGAAAGCGGCGTGCCGGTTCTGCATGACGCGCTGAAGCGGATCAAGGCGACAGCGCACCAGGTCGGCCTTTCGCGAAGCGAACGCTCGTCCAACGTGCAGGGCGCGTTCCGCGTCTCGCCCACTGGCAAGGCGCAAATCGCCGGTCGGCGTCTCGTCCTCGTCGACGACGTCCTGACCTCGGGGGCTACGGTCGACGCCTGCGCCCGCGCCTTGCTGCGCGCCGGCGCCGCCAATGTCGACGTCTTGGTATTTGCGCGGGTTGTGACCGCGGCGCGGGCGCCCATATAATTTATCAAGGTGAACGGGGTGCCGATGACGGCTGTCGAAATTTATACAACTCGCTTTTGTCCTTATTGCGTTGCCGCCAAGGCGCTATTGACTCGCAAAGGCATTGCCTTCACGGAAATCGACGTTTCCGGCGACTGGCAACGCCGTCAAGAAATGGCGCAACGGGCGAATGGGCGCATGACCGTACCGCAGATCTTCATCGGATCGACACATGTCGGCGGCTCCGACGAACTGCATGCGCTCGAGGCCGCGAAGAAGCTCGATGCGCTACTTGCCGGCGAAGGAAGCATCGCATGAGTATCGGCGCCGGGTGTTTTACCGCGGGTCTCGTACAGCTGCGTGCGGGACTTTCGCCGCAAGCCAATCTTGATCTTGCGGTCAAGCTCATCGGCGAAACGCGACGCGCCGGCGCCGATTACATACAAACGCCGGAGATGACCAATCTCATGGCGCTCAAGCACGATCAGCTATTTTCCGCGATCGTTGCCGAGGAAGCGGACACCAGTCTCGCCACCTTTCGCGAGCTGGCCCGCGCCCTCGGCATCTATCTGCATATCGGTTCGCTGGCGATCCGGATCTCACACGATAAGGCCGTGAACCGTTCCTTTCTGGTCGATCCCAAAGGGGAAATCGCGGCGCGCTACGACAAGATCCACATGTTCGACGTCGACCTCGGCAATGGCGAAAGTTACCGGGAGTCGCATAATTACCGCCCTGGCGATTTTGGTGTTCTCGCCGATTTGCCCTGGGGCAGGCTCGGGTTGACGATCTGCTACGATCTGCGCTTTCCGGCGCTCTATCGGGCGCTTGCCGAAGCGGGCGCTTCGTTCCTCGCCATCCCGTCGGCTTTTACCAAGCAGACCGGGGAAGCGCATTGGCACGTGCTGGTGCGGGCCCGTGCCATCGAGAACGGCTGCTTTGTCTTCGCGGCGGCGCAAGGCGGGCGGCATGAGAACGGACGTGAGACCTACGGCCATTCATTGATTGTTGATCCGTGGGGACGCATTCTCGCCGAAGCGGACAAGGAGCCAGGATTTGTGATGGCGAAAATCGACCCTTCGGCGATCGCCGCGGCGCGCGGGCGCATCCCCTCGTTGCAGCACGGCCGCCGCTTCGAGGTCCATGAACCGATGGCTGAACCCGTGCATCTGCGCGCGGTAAAAGGATCGTCATGATCCGCTATGCGCTCGCCTGCGAATGCGGGCATGAATTCGAAAGCTGGTTTGCCGATTCCGCCGCCTACGACAAGCAGGCCAAGCGCCGGCTCATAAACTGCCCGGCCTGCGGCTCCAGCAAGGTGGCGAAGGCGATCATGGCTCCGCGCCTGGTCGGGGCGCGGGAAGCGGGCGGCAGCGAAGAGTCGGTGCGGGCGCCGGAAAAAACGGGCCCGGTCGCGATGATCCCGCCGCAGGAACTCGCGCTGCGCAAGAAGCTGAAGGAGCTGCACGATCAAATCACCAAGAATGCAGATTTCGTAGGCCGGCGCTTCCCCGAAGAGGCGCGCAAAATGCATTACGGAGAGATCGAGCCGCGCGCGATTTACGGCGAAGCGACGCCGGAACAGGCCAAGGACCTGCATGAGGAAGGGATCGAATTCTATCCGCTGCCGGCGCTTCCGGATGAGCAGAACTGACAGCTAATACGCCCAGAGCAGCAGCAACACGCCGGCGACGATCAGAACGATGCCCACCAATTCGCGCGACGTCGTCGGCTGGCGGAAGATAAAAGTCGAAATCGCCTGCGCGAACAGCACCTCCACCAGCGCCAGCGTGCGCACGCTCGCCGCCGTGGCCGTGGCGAAAGCCAAGAGCCAGAATTGGGAAGCCAGTGCGCCGGAAAATCCAGCAAAAAGCGATCCGCGCCAGGCCCGCAAGATCGCGGAAAGGATGCGCGGATTTTCCCACCAAAGATAGAGCGAGGTAATGCCTGCTTGAACCCCGAGCCCTATGACGACGCTGTATGAGGCGGCCAGCAGTAGATTCGACGATTGGTCGAGGCTGACGATGGCGCCGCGATAGCCGATCGCGGAAAGCCCGAACAACCCAGCGGCAGAAAGGCCGAGCAGCGTTGGCCAAAATTCGTTGGCGTACACGCCCCGCCGCAGCGACATGACCGCGACGCCTGCGGTCGCCACCATGATGGCGGCAGCCATGGGAAGGGTGACTGTCTCGCCGAGCAGCACGAAGCCGAACAGCGCCACCAGAATGGGCTCCGTCTTGATGAAGGCATAGACCACGACGAAGGACCGCCCGGTCATCGCCGTGAGCATCAGCCCCGTGGCGGCCGTCTGCGCCAAGCATCCCAAGAGAATCCAAGGCCAGTAGACGGCGGGCGGGCGTGGCAGCGGTCCTCCGATGGCGAGCAGAGTCGCGATGAGAAACAAGAGGCCGAATGGAATGCCGAACAGAAAGCGCACATTGGTGGCGCCGGCCGTGCCGAGACTTGCGGTCAATTCGCGCTGCGCGGCATTGCGCGCGGTCTGTGCGGCCGCGGCAATCACGGTAAAAATGACCCAGAGCCAGTTGGTCATGCCCCGGCTTTCGCCGCGGTCATCATGTAGTTCACGTCCATGTCGGACGCGAGCTGCCAGCGGTCGGCGAGAAGATTGTAGATCACGCCGGTTTCACCGATACGGCGCAGCCCGGCGGCTTGCAGCGCGGATTCCAGCTCATCCGGAGTGACGAATTTATCCCAGCGGTGCGTGCCGCGCGGCAGCCAGCGCAAGATATATTCGGCGCCGACGATCGCGAGCGCAAAGCTCTTCAGCGTGCGGTTGAGCGTCGCTGCGATCATCAATCCGCCCGGCTTCACCATCTCGCCGCAGCGGCGCACAAAAATCTCGACATCCGCCACGTGTTCGACCACTTCCATGGCCAGTACCACGTCAAAGCGCTCGCCGGCGTCCGCCAATGCCTCCGCCGTGGTGCAGCGATAATCGACCACGACCCCGCTTTCGGCGGCGTGCCGCTTGGCGACCCCGATATTCATCTCGGAGGGATCGGCACCGACGACCGCGGCGCCGATGCGCGCCAGCGGCTCGGACAGGATGCCACCACCGCAGCCGATATCGAGTAGGCGCAGCCCCTTGAGGCAATCGAGGCGCCTGGGATCGCGTCGGAAACGCGCGGTTACCTGGTCTCGGATATAGCCGAGCCGCACCGGATTGAATTTGTGCAGCGGCGCCATGCTGCCGCGCGGGTTCCACCAATCGTCGGCAAACCGGGAGAAACGCTCGACCTCGGCATAATCAACGGTGGATTCGAGATCCGCAGGACCGGAAGTCATTGCATTCCTTCGGATGTGGTTGCGGGGGGCAAACCCCACCGGTATGTATACGCGCCTTTTTCCGCCGGAAGCTCAGAAAAACACGCTCATGGCCCGCCTGGTAATGAAATTCGGCGGAACTTCGGTCGCCGATATCGACCGCATCCGCAACGTGGCGCGCCATGTCAAGCGCGAGGTCGAGGCCGGCCACGAGGTCGCCGTGGTGGTTTCGGCCATGGCCGGCACCACCAACCGGCTGGTCGAATGGTGCCGCGAGGCCGCGAAGCTGCACGACGCGCGCGAATACGATGTCGTGGTCGCCTCCGGCGAGCAGGTGACGTCGGGCCTGCTCGCCATCGCCTTGCAAGAAATGGGCGTCAGCGCCCGATCCTGGCAGGGCTGGCAGCTGCCGATCCTGACCACGGACGCGCATGGCGCCGCCCGCATCCTGGATGTCAACGGCGACGAGATCGTGAAGCGCTTCAAGGAACGCAAGGAGGTCGCGGTTATCTCGGGCTTCCAGGGCATTCACAAGGAAACCGGCCGCATCACGACGCTGGGCCGCGGCGGCTCCGACACCTCGGCCGTGGCCGTGGCGGCGGCCATCCACGCCGACCGCTGCGACATCTATACCGACGTGGACGGGGTCTATACCACCGATCCGCGGGTCGTGCCGCGGGCACACCGGCTGGATAAAGTGGCTTTCGAGGAGATGCTGGAACTGGCGTCGCTTGGCGCCAAGGTACTGCAAGTCCGCGCGGTGGAGCTCGGCGCCCAGCGGCAGGTGCGCATATTTGTGCGCTCCAGCTTCGACAAGCCTGAGGACATCGACCCGTGCGCCGAGCCGCCGGGAACCTTGATTTGCGTTGAGGAGGAGATCGTGGAGCAGCACGTCGTCACCGGCATCGCCTTCTCTAAGGACGAGGCGCAGATTTCGGTCCGCAATGTGCAGGACAAGCCCGGCGTCGCTGCGGCCATCTTCGGCCCCCTCGCCGCGGCCAATATCAACGTCGACATGATCGTACAGAACGTTTCCGAGGCGGGCACGACGGACCTGACGTTCACGGTGCCCGAGTCCGACTACACGCGGGCGATCGACGTGCTGAATCGGGCCAAGAAGGACATCGGCTTCGAACGCCTCGACGGCGCCACGGACGTCGCCAAGGTCTCGGTCATCGGCTTTGGCATGCGCAGCCATGCCGGCGTGGCGGCTGAGGCCTTCAAGGCCCTGGCCGAGCGGAACATCAATATCCGGGCCATTACCACCTCGGAGATCAAGTTTTCGCTGCTGATCGACGCCGCCTATACCGAACTGGCGGTCCGCAGCCTGCACACGCTCTACGGCCTCGACAAGCGGTAATTCCCCGCTCGCTTTGCCCGCAGCCTGCGTGATTGGCCGCAGCCGGGCGAAGACTGGCATGGCCCGAGCCAGGCCGGCCGCTGCCTTGGCTTGCGGTTTGCATCCGCGATTGGCTATGACCTAGGCGAAGTATCCCGCGATTTGCCGGAATTGGCGGGTTTTCCTTTCAATCGTGCCGTAGCCATCGGGCTGCGGGAGGCCGGGGTAAAGGACCCTCACGCTATGCGGGGCGCGCTCGGTGGTCCGCGCGTGTTGTTGCGCCGACTCCGCGAGGTCATGGCGGAGCCGGTCAGCGCGCAGGAACGCCTGGACAAGATCGTGGTGCTAATCGCCGCCAACATGGTGGCGGAGGTCTGCTCCGTCTACGTGCTGCGCGTGGACAATACCCTCGAGCTGTACGCCACCGAGGGCTTGAATCGCAAAGCCGTGCACTTGACAGTGCTCCGCGCCGACGAGGGCCTGGTCGGCCTGGTGGCGCGCGAGGCCACCTCGATCAATTTGTCCGAGGCGCACAAACACCCGGCCTTCTCCTACCGGCCGGAGACCGGCGAAGAAATCTATCACTCCTTCCTCGGTGTGCCGATCCTGCGCGCCGGCAATACGCTCGGCGTGCTCGTCGTGCAGAATCGCGCCCGGCGCACCTATTCCGAAGAAGAAGAGGAGGCGCTGCAGACAACGGCCATGGTTCTGGCCGAGATGATCGCCTCGGGCGAGCTGTCGTCGCTGGCAAGACCCGGCGCCGAGCCAGCGGCGCATCACAGTTTGCGGCTCGCCGGCGAGACGCTGGCGGAAGGCATCGCGCTCGGTCACGTGGTGCTGCACGAGCCGCGCGTGGTCGTCACCAATTTCATCGCCGACGATGTACAGAAGGAATTGAAGCGGCTCGATGATGCCATCGCCGCGGTGCGCGCCGACCTCGATTTGATGCTTGAGCGCGGCGACGTTGCCGACGGCGGCGAGCATCGCGATGTGCTCGAAGCCTATCGCATGTTCGCCTACGATCACGGCTGGATGCGCCGCATGCGCGAGGCGGTGAGCACCGGACTGACCGCCGAGGCCGGCGTGGAGCGCGTGCAGTCCGACACCCGCGCGCGCATGCTGCGCCAGACCGACCCTTATCTCCGCGACCGGCTGCACGATCTCGACGATCTTGCCAACCGCTTGCTGCGGCAATTGATGGGCCGCGATCACGCGCCGACGCGCGAGCAATTGCCCGAGAACGCCATTATTGTCGCCCGCTCGATGGGGCCGGCGGCGCTGCTCGATTATGACCGCAAACGCTTGCGCGGCCTTGTGCTGGAGGAAGGCGGGCCGACTTCGCATGTCTCGATCGTCGCCCGCGCTCTCGGTATTGCCGCGGTCGGCGAGATCGAGAATGCCACGGGGCTCGTCGATTCCGGCGATGCCATCATCGTCGACGGCAGCAGCGGCGAAGTGCATGTGCGGCCGTCGGCCGAGGTTGAGAACGCCTTTGCCGAAAGGGTGCGGCTGCGCGCCAGCCGGCAGGCGCAATACCGTACGCTGCGCGACAAGCCTTGCATCACCAAGGACGGCCAGCCGGTCACCCTGATGCTCAATGCAGGCCTGATGCTGGATTTGCCGCACATCGAGGAAACGGGTGCGGCCGGAATCGGGTTGTTCCGCACCGAGCTGCAGTTCATGGTTTCGCCGGCCTTTCCGCGCGCCAACGAGCAGCTTGCGCTCTATCGCGCCGTGCTCGATGCCGCTGGCAAGCGGCCGGTGACCTTTCGCACGCTCGACATCGGCGGCGACAAGGTCCTGCCGTACATGCGCTCCTTCGTGGAGGAAAATCCCGCCCTCGGCTGGCGCGCAATCCGCCTGGGCCTCGATCGCCCCGGGCTGTTGCGCATCCAGGTCCGCGCCTTGCTGAAGGCCGCCGGCGGGCGGGCGTTGCGGCTGATGTTTCCCATGGTGGCGACGGTGGAGGAGTTCGATCAGGCGAAGGTCTTGGTCGAACGCGAGCTGACGCATTTGCGCCGCCACGGGCACAAGCTGCCCGAGCTGGTGGAGGTCGGCACCATGCTGGAAGTGCCGTCCCTGCTGTTCCAGCTCGACGAACTGCTCTCGCGCGTCGATTTCCTCTCGGTCGGATCGAACGACCTGCTGCAATTCCTGTTCGCCGCGGACCGCGGCAATACCCGCGTGTCGAACCGTTTCGATCCGTTGTCGGCCCCGGTGCTGCGCGCCTTGCGTGACATCGCGGCGGCGGCGCGGCGACATGACAAGCCACTGGCGCTTTGCGGCGAGTTGGCGTCGAAGCCGATCGGCGCGCTCGCCTTGGTCGCGCTGGGCTATCGTTCGCTGTCGCTGACGCCGTCGGCGCTTGGGCCGGTAAAGGCCACGCTACTCGAGCTGGACAGCGCCAAGGCCGGAAAATTCCTCCAGCCGTTGATCGAGGAGCCGGCCGGCGCGGTTCCTATCCGCGAACGGCTTCAGGCTTTCGCCGAAGCCGAGAGCGTGCCGTTGTGACCGGGCCTTGGCTGATTATCTGAATGACGATGCTTCCCGAAAAGAAACTCGATGTGTTGCTGGCCCGCCACGCGGCCCTGGAAGCGGAACTTGGCGGACAGCTCACGTCCGAAAACTACGTGAAATTGTCGCGCGAATTCGCCGAGCTTGAACCCGTGGTCGAAGCGATCAAGGCTTATCGCGCGGCGCGCAAGGAACTGGGCGAGCTCGACGCGCTGATTGCCGATCCTGCCACCGACGCCGAAATGCGCAAGCTGGCGGAGGGCGAAAAGAACGCGCTGGAATCGCGCCGAGCCACCCTCGAGCATGAAGTCCGCGCCGCGCTTATCCCGAAGGATGCGATGGATGAGCGCAACGTGATACTCGAAATCCGCGCTGGGACCGGCGGCGACGAAGCCGCCTTGTTCGCCGGCGACCTGTTCCGCATGTACGAGCGCTATGCTGCGAAGCAAGGCTGGAAAGTGGAGATCATCTCCGCCAGCGAGGGTACGATGGGCGGCTATAAGGAAATCGTGGCGGAGATCCGCGGCCGCGGCGCCTTTGCCAAACTGAAATTCGAATCCGGAGTGCACCGCGTGCAACGGGTGCCGAATACCGAAGCCTCCGGCCGGATTCATACCTCGGCGGCGACAGTTGCCGTTCTTCCCGAGCCGGAAGAAGTGGACATTAAGATCAACGACGCCGATTTGAAGATCGACACCATGCGCGCGGGCGGTGCCGGCGGGCAGCACGTCAACAAGACTGAATCAGCGATCCGCGTCACGCACCTTCCCAGCGGCATCGTCATCGTTGTTCAGGAGGAACGCTCGCAGCACAAGAATCGCGCCAAGGCCATGGCCCTACTGCGGGCCAAGCTTTATGACGCCGAACGCACCAGGGCCGATGCCGCGCGCGCTGCCGAACGGCGTGGGCAGATAGGCAGCGGCGACCGGTCCGAACGCATCCGCACCTATAATTTTCCGCAGGCGCGCGTGACCGACCACCGCATCAATCTCACGCTGTACAAGCTGCCGCAGGTGATGGAAGGCGAGGCGCTGGGCGAAATCATCGATGCGCTCGCCACCGAGCGCCAGGCCGAACTGCTCGCAGCCGAGGAGAAGCTGCAGTGACCCGCGGCGCCACAAGACTAAGCGAAACGGAAATCCTGTCCGGCGGAGCGTCAATCGCGGCGGCGCGGCGGCATATCGCGCGACGCCTGCGCGAGCATGGAATCGAATCGCCGGAGCTCGACGCACGATTGCTGATCGGTCATGCGCTCAATCTCGATCATGCGGTGCTCATGGCGCAGGAGAGCCGCGCGCTCGCGGACGATGAAGCGGTTCGCATCGCCGCCCTCGCCTCGCGTCGGCTTGCGCGGGAGCCGGTCGCGCGCATTCTTGGGCGCAAGGAATTTTGGGGCCTCGAGCTCTGCGTCACCGCCGCGACGCTGGTGCCCCGGCCGGAAACGGAGACGGTCGTCGAAACTGTGCTTGCGGCCATCGACGCCGCCGGAGCGCGCCATCGGCCATTGCGCATCGCCGATCTCGGCACTGGCAGCGGCGCCTTGCTGCTCGCCCTCCTCTCCGAGCTGCCGCACGCGACCGGGATCGGGACCGATATCAGCGCGGCGGCGCTGACCGTCGCGCGGGAAAACGCGCGGCGTCTGGGTCTCGCGGCGCGCGCGGCCTTCGTGCTTTGCGATTACGCGGCAGCCTTGTCAGGTCCCTTCGACATCGTCGTGTCGAATCCGCCCTATGTCGCGCGGGCGGAGATCGAAACCCTGGCGCCGGACGTGCGCGATTACGATCCGCGTCTTGCGCTTGACGGTGGCGCCGACGGGCTTGCGGCATATCGCACGATTGCCATCGATGCCCGGCAAATTCTCGCGCCCGATAGCCTTTTGGTACTGGAGGTTGGCGCCGGGCAGGCGGCGGCGGTTTCCGCCATCCTGCACGATGGCGAAATTGAGGCCGGGAACCCCGCTCTCGACCTTTCCGGCCATGCGCGCGCCATCGCCGGGCGCTTGCGCGCGCCCGGAAAAGTGTTAGCCGAGGGAAAAATAGCACTTGGATTATGCGGCAAGAGCGACTAGGTTTTGAGCAAATATCCGACCCGGTGGGTTCGCGCCGCGTCAACGCCCGGACCAGATCTCCAGCAGGCGAGCGGTGCAGAGGCGACGAAGATAGCTGGCAACGGCCAGTGACGCCGAATTCGGGTCAGACGCTTCATCGGTTGAGCGCGCAGCGGCGAGATGCCGAAAATCGGCGCGCACATGAGGGGCTACCATCGCCGTGAATCAGCGGTCAAGGGGTTATTGCGGCTATCGCAAAACGAATCGCACGATCGATTGAATTGCCATCGGCCCGACGTCATCTCGGCGGGCGGAAGCATGATTGTGTGCCTTCTAATATTGCATAATCCCGGCTAACGCCGGAGTTTGGCGAAAAGGCAGAACATGAGAAACGGTCAGAATAAGCGAATGCGCGGACGCAATAACGGCCGCAAAAACCAGAACCCGCTCACCCGGGTTTACGAATCGAACGGCCCGGATGTGAAGATCCGCGGTACTGCCTCTCACATTGCAGAAAAATATCTCCAATTGGCCCGCGACGCGCAGGGCTCGGGAGATCCGGTGGCCGCGGAAAATTACTTCCAGCACGCCGAGCATTATTTCCGCCTGATCGCCGCCGCGCAGGAACAGTTCCGGCAGATGCAGCCGCAGCAGCATCAGTCGTTTTACCGGCCAGAGGGCATGGAGCCGCGCGACGAATCATTCGACGACGATGCCGACGAAGGCGCCGCGCATCCGATGATGGGGGGCAGCGAGCCGGGCTATGGGCCCCGCGAGCATCAACAGCAACAGCCTTACCCGCGCGAGAACCAGCCTTACCCCCCGCGCGACGGACAGCAGCATTATCAGCCGCGCGATCAGCAACAGCAATACGGCCGCGAGCATCAGCAGCGCCCGCCGCATCAAGGCGGCGAAAGTCGCGGCGACGACACGGACCGCCTGCCCTCCTTCATTACCGGTGGTGGCGGCCAGCCGCAGCAGCAACAATCGTATCAGCAGAACGGCTATGAGAATCAGCCGGACCGTTTTCCGCTGCATCGCCGGCGCCGGCGCCATCGCGGCCCGCGCGGCGACATGCCCAGCAGCCAGCAAGGCGACGATTCACCGATGCCGCGTCCGCCGCAAGACTAGCTTTTCAGAGCGCGCCGGCGCTATTGCGCGTCGTCGGCGCAAGGTTGGGCTCCAGCGCCGGAACCAACCGTTTCTTGTCGCGTCGCACCGGAATGGCGCGATAGACCTGCTTGGTCGCTTCGACGATATGCACGCCGGCGAAAGGCGCGGATAAGGTGGCGCCGGTGCGCTCCCAGGCGAAAGCCGATCGCAGGAACCAACCGCGCGCGATCGGCGGCACGTAAAGCGCTTCGTCCCAGCCAATCGGGGTGAACCACGTCTCGCGCAAAAGATGCACGATCTGCGAGCGCGAATAGGGCCGTCCGTGGCCGAAAGGCGTCGTGTCCATTCTCGCCCACAGGCCCTGGCGGTTGGGAATCACCGCCAACAATTTCCCCCCCGACGCCAGCACCCGCCAGATTTCGCGCAGCAACTGCGCGGGATCCCGAGTCATTTCCAGCGCATGCACGAGGAGAACGCGATCGATCGCACCGTCGGGCAGCGGCATTTCCCCTTCCTCGACCAGGGCGGCGAGGGCGGGGCTCGCCATGGGCCATTTCACCACCCCTTGGCTGCTGGGCATGAAGGCCAGGCAGCGTTCAGCCTCCTCACGAAACAAGCCGAGATAAGGCGTCGGATAACCGACGCCGAGCACGCGTTGGGCGCGCACATCGGTCCAGCGCCGGCGCACGCCGCGGCCGATGAAGCGACGGGCGACGACGCCGAGCCGCTGGGCATAGAAATCGCGAAGATCGACGACGTCCATTGACATGCCCGCATGCTAGCATGGAACGGTTAATCCGGTTCCCACCTCGATCGGTCGCAAAATATGCCGGCGCAAATTCGTCTCTTCCGCTGCCTACAGGACAATTTCGGCCTGCTGCTCCATGACCCGGCCAGCGGCGCCACCGCCGCGATCGATGCCCCCGAAGCGGCGCCCATCGAAACGGCGCTCATGGGCAATGGCTGGAAGCTGACCGATATCCTCGTGACCCATCATCACGGCGATCACACCGGCGGCATCGCCGAACTGAAGGAGCGCCATCGCTGCCGGGTCGTCGCGCCGCTCGGTGAAGCAGCCAAAATTCCGCTGGTCGATACGCAGGTGAAGGAAGGCGATACCGTGCAGGTCGGCGGGCTTTCCGCGCATGTGCTGGAAACGCCCGGCCATACGCTTGGCCACATCGCCTACTGGTTTCACGGCGAGAAACTGGTTTTCGCCGGCGACACGCTATTTTCCATCGGCTGCGGCCGCGTCATCGAAGGCACGCCGCCGATGATGTGGCGCTCCCTCCTCAAGCTGCGCGACCTGCCCGAGGACTCGCGTCTCTTCTGCGGCCACGAATATACCCGCGCCAACATCGATTTCGCCAAAACCATCGAGCCGCACAATTCGGCGCTTGCCGCGCGCGAGCGCGAAGCCGACGAGCTTCTCGCCGCGGGCAAAGCAACCATCCCGACGACCCTGGCGCAGGAGAAGGCGGCCAATCCTTTCCTGCGCGCTGACCTGCCGGAGGTGGCCGCCGCCGTCGGTATGGCCGGCCGTGCCGCAGCGGAGGTCTTCGCCGAAATCCGCGCCCGCAAGAACAATTTTTGATTGGCGCCGCCGATCCCTGCGCGAAGCGGAATCGCAATCGGCAAATTCAGATCATGTATTGTCCGCCATTGGCGGAGAGTGTCGAGCCCGTGATAAAGCCTGCATCGTCGGCCACGAGGAAAAGCACGCAGCGGGCGATCTCCTCCGGCGTGCCGAGCCGCGCGGCGGGGATGAGCGGCAGGATGCGTTTCTCCAACACCTCCTGCGGCATCGCTTGCACCATTTCGGTGCCGATATAGCCTGGCGCCACCGCATTGACGGTGACGCCGTTGCGTGCATTCTCCTGCGCCAGCGCCTTGGTGAAGCCCAGCTCGCCGGCCTTCGCGGCGGAATAATTCGTCTGCCCTATCTGCCCCTTCTGCCCGTTGATAGAGGAAATGTTGACGATGCGGCCGAAGCCGCGGTCGCGCATGCCCTCGATCACTGGCCGGCACATGTTGAACAGCGAATTCAGATTGGTGTCGATCACCGCGCGCCATTGTTCCAGAGTCATCTTGTGGAACATGCCGTCACGGGTGATGCCGGCATTGTTGACCAGCACATCAATGGGTCCAAGGTCCGTCTGAATTTGCTTCAGGCCTGCGGCGCAGGCGTCGTAAGAAGTGACATCCCATTTATACACCGGAATCTCTGTTTCGGCCTTGAACTTCGCCGCCGCATCGTCGTTGCCGTGATAGATGGCGGCAACCACGTATCCGGCGGCTTTCAATGCTTTCGCAATCGCTGCCCCGATTCCGCGCGTGCCGCCGGTGACCACCGCAACGCGTGCCATGTCTGCGTTCCTTTCCGCTTAGCGTTCGACGCACATGGCGATGCCCATGCCGCCGCCGATGCAGAGCGTCGCCAGGCCCTTCTTGGCATCACGCTTGAGCATCTCGTGCAGCAGCGTCACGAGCACGCGCGCGCCCGATGCGCCGATCGGATGCCCGAGCGCAATCGCCCCGCCGTTGACGTTGACCTTGCTGGTATCCCAGCCGAGGTCCTTGTTCACCGCACACGCCTGCGCCGCAAAGGCCTCGTTGGCTTCGATCAAGTCGAGGTCCTCGACCTTCCATCCCGCCTTTTTCAGCGCCGCGCGCGAGGCTGGAATTGGCCCGCTGCCCATGATCGAGGGATCGACGCCGGCATGCGCCCAGGAAACGATGCGCGCCAGCGGCTTGCATCCGTCCTTTTGCGCCTGGCTTTCCTTCATCAACACCAGCGCCGCGGCGCCGTCGTTGATTCCCGAAGCGTTGGCCGCGGTCACTGAGCCTTCCTTGTCGAAGGCCGGCCGCAATTTGGCGACGGCTTCCATGGTGGTGCCGTGCTTGGGATATTCATCGGTGTCGACGACGATGTCTCCCTTGCGCGTCTTCACGGTGACGGGAACGATCTCGTCCTTGAATCGGCCGGACTTCTGCGCGGCCTCGGTCTTGTTCTGCGAGGCGACGGCGAATTCATCCTGCTGCTGGCGCGTGATCTGCCATTGGCGGGCGACATTCTCCGCCGTATTGCCCATGTGATAGCCGTTGAACGCATCCCACAAGCCATCCTTGATCATGGTGTCGACCATCTCGAAATTGCCCATCTTCACGCCGTTTCGCAGATGCGCGCAGTGCGGGGCCTGGCTCATGGATTCCTGGCCGCCGGCAACGACGATTTCCGAGTCGCCATTGACGATGGCTTGATAGCCCAGCGCCACCGCGCGCAGGCCCGACCCGCAAAGCTGATTGACGCCCCATGCCGGACTCTGCACCGGGATGCCGGCCGCCACCGCCGCCTGTCGCGCCGGGTTCTGGCCCTGCCCCGCGGTGAGTATCTGCCCCATGATCACTTCGGAGACGCGCGGGCCCTCGATGCCAGCCCGGTCCAGCGCCGCCTTGATCGCGGTCTTGCCCAGTTCATGGGCCGGCAGCGTGGCGAATACCCCATTGAAAGCGCCGATCGGCGTGCGGGCGGCGCTGACGATGACAATATTGTCTCTCATCGGAAAAACTCCTGCTATCCGGCTGTTCTATGCAAAATGGGTGCCCGGCGCGGCGATCGACCCTCTAGGCGACTGTTCGGACAGCTTAGTGACAAAACGGTGGCCCGTTGCGGCGGAACATGGTTATTCTCCCCAAGGCGATAGCGTCCTCCCGACAGACACTCTCTCATGGCCCAGTCCGAAGAACCGATCAAAATCAAGAAATACGCCAACCGTCGGCTCTACAATACCGGCACGAGTACCTATGTGACGCTCGAGGATCTCGCCCACATGGTCAAAGCCGGGCAGGACTTCCTCGTCGAGGATGCCAAGACCGGCGAAGACATCACCCGCCTGGTGCTGGCGCAGATCATCTTCGAGCAGGAAAACAAGGAAGGGCAAAGCCTGCTACCGATCACATTCCTGCGGCAGCTTATCCGCTTCTACGGCGACAGCATGCAGACGCTGGTGCCGCGTTTCCTCGAACTTTCCATCAGCTCCTTCAGCCGCGAGCAGGAAAGGATGCGCGATCAGCTCGCGCAGGCATTCGGCGCCAGCGGCCTCGGCCCGATCGAGGAGCTCACGCGGCGCAATATGGAAATGTTCGAGCGCGCCTTTGCCATGTTCACGCCTTTCGCACGGCGTGAAAGCCAAGGCGAGGAAAGCGAGAAACCGGCGCGCGGCAGCGCCGATATCGACGAGTTGAAGCGCCAGCTCGAGGAAATGCAAAAGCGCATCGACCGCCTCGGCGACAAAGACAAGCCTTAACGGCGCGCTTCCCACCGACGCCGTCTGCGCTCAAGTGGCATGCGGCTTGCGATTTCCCGTACAAGGGACGGCGGATGTCCCGAAATGATACGGGAATTTCCAGATGCTGCCTCCGGATGGAATGGAAGCCGGCGCAACGGCCCTTCATGTGTCCCGGCATCGGTCAGGTCTCGACGGCGCGGCAGAGCGGAAATCCTCGCAGGCACTCGTCCCGATTCAAGCCTTGCCGCGACCTGCCAGCCGCCCGGCGTTGCGGCATCGACCCAATGCAACTTTTCTTGCCCAGCTCATTGCCGCCGCTGAGCACCTCCCGCAGGCGCGTGTGCTGCGGCGCGCCGACCTCTTCGAGGTCCATCGCACCTACCGCAAGATCCAACCATAAGCTGAAGGAGACGCCGAAACCGACTGTCAGCCGGCCGCGACGCGGTCGGCGGATTCAAGTTTCAGCTTTTGCGGTATCCGCCGCGGCCTGATGGCAAGGCCGCCCAATACGTCCAAGAATGAAATCACGATCAGCAGAAAAAAGGTCGACGTGGCGGTGTCCTGAACCAGCGTGAATTCGGCGAGCATCCCGGCAAAGACCAGAACCGACAGCAAATGATCGACGACGTTGCGCAGCCCGATCCGCGCGGATTTGAGGAATTCGACGAAGAGCAACAGAGCGCTGAGCGCGATCAGCACGTCGCCCCAGGTCATGGTCCATTGCGCGCCTGACATGAGGCGCATCGCCGCGACAGGCGCCGCCCAATTGCTAACGCCGAACAGAAAAACGAACATGTTGTAAAGCGCAAACGGGATGATCAGCAGCGGGAAACCGATCAAAAACATCAGACAAACTCCTTGCCGCCCGCGCCTCCCCCTCCAGAAGGACTACGCCTCGCCCTTCTTCGCCTTCAGAATTTGGCGGCCTTTATATTTGCCCGATTTCAGATCGATATGATGCGGCCGACGCAATTCGCCCGAATCCTTGTCTTCGACATAGGTGGGCTGCTTCAGAGCGTCGGCGGAACGGCGCATGCCGCGCCTTGAGGGCGAGACTTTTCTTTTTGGAACGGCCACGGGAATTCTCCTCGGAAGGCGCGGGCGCCAGAGCGCAAGCCGCTGAATGATCGTGAATGGGCGGCTTATAGAGGAAGCTTCCCTCGAAAACTAGGGGCATTTACCGGCGCTTTAGGCAATCGGCCTGCCAAGCTGCTGCGGCGGCGCGGGCCGCATAGATTGCGCCAAGCCGCCGCACATTCGATGGATTGCGATGCGCGGGGTCGGGCAGCATGGCGGCGAGCGCGGCCGCTTCGAAGGCGCCGAGCTGCCGGGCCGGCTTGCCAAAGGCGCGGCGGGCGCCGGCTTCCGCCCCGAATTCGCCGTTCGGGCCCCATTCCGCAATGTTGAGATAGATTTCCATGATGCGGCGTTTCGACAAAACGAGATCGATCCATAGCGCCAGCGGGAATTCGAGCGCCTTGCGCAGGTAGCTACGGCCCGGCCAAAGGAACAGATTTTTCGCGACCTGCTGCGTGATGCTGGAACCGCCGCGCATTCGCTTCAGATCGTCGGCTTCTTCCACGATCTGTTGAAGCTCCTGGAAATCGACGCCGAAGTGACTACAGAAGCGCCCATCCTCCGCAACGATCACCATCAGCGGCAGCAGCGGACCGGCACGCTCGAGCGGCAGATAAATGCGCTGCACCCGCTGGCCCGTCGCCTCGCGCCACAGCATCAAGGTCGAAACCGGATTGATGAAGCTATAGAGGATTGTCAGCAGGTAGGGCGCAAGAAAAACCGCGACGACAAAGGAAAGCGCGGGGCGCAGCAGGCGCGAGCGCCGGTAGAAGCTTTGAGATTCATGTCCCTCGGTCATGAATCTGGAGATTACCTCATTGCGCCCCGGTCGAGTGGCGGCGCGGCGGCCTTGACGGGCCGGCGGCGTGTCGGGCATTCCCAGCAAATGCCAACTTCTGCGGCTAGCGCCAAAACGGGGGCCGACGGCGTCTTCACGTCGCAGCTTGCGGTGCTCGCCGGCGAGATCGAGGCCCTCCTCGACCGGCTGCTGCGGCCGCCGCCCGACAGCGAAATTCAGCCGCCGGCGCGGCTTCTGGAGGCGATGCGCTACGCCGCGCTCGGCGGCGGCAAGCGGCTGCGGCCGTTTCTCCTGGTCGAGACCGCGCGGCTCTTCGATGTCGGGCCGGCGGCCGCTTTGCCGGCCGCGGCGGCGATAGAATGCATTCACACCTACTCGCTCATCCATGACGATCTGCCGGCGATGGACAACGACGCGCTGCGGCGCGGCCGCCCCACCCTGCACATGGCTTTCGACGAAGCGACCGCGATCCTCGCGGGCGACGCATTGCTTACGCTGGCTTTCGATCTGCTCGCGCGGGTGGAAACACACCCCGATGCCGCGGTTCGCGTCAGATTGATCGCCGAACTGGGATGCGCCGCCGGCGCGGCGGGAATGGTCGGCGGCCAGTTGCTCGATCTCGCGGCGGAGGGCCGCTTCGCAACCGCGCCACGACCCGGCGAAGCCGACATCGCCCGCATCGATTCCTTGAAGACCGGCGCGCTTCTGCGCGCCGCCTGCCGCATGGGCGCGATCATCGGCAACGCGCCGCCGGACGCGGGCACGGCCATCGACCGCTACGCCTCGGCATTGGGACAAGCCTTTCAAATCGCCGATGACCTCCTCGACGCCGAAGGCGATCCGGCGACCGTCGGCAAGGCCACCGGCAAGGACGCCGCGGCCGGCAAGGCCACGCTTGTCACGCTCCTCGGACCGCAAGGCGCGCGCGCGCGTCTCGCGGCGCTGACGGCGGAGGCCGAGGCGGCGCTGGCCGGCTTTGGCGACGCGGCGTCATCATTGCGAGCGGCAGCGCATTTCATCGCGGCGCGGCGGGCCTGATGAAGCACCGTGGCAGCTATCGCTTCTGGGGGCACGGCCTCTGGCGCACGGCGCCAAAACCGGTACGCATTCTTTCCCGGCGACCGCGCCTGGCGCTGGCCACCCTGATCGCCGTGGCGATTTATTTCCTGTTGCCGCGGGATTGGCACTGGATCACGCGCGCGCTTCTCGGCTGGGATTGCGGCGTCGTCTTCTATCTCGCCCTTATTTATGGCAACACCGTCCGTTCGACGATTCTCGACATCCGGCAGACCGCCGTGGTGGAGGACGAGGGCGCCGTCGCGGTGCTGGCGCTTACCGTGACCGCGGCGCTGGCAAGTCTTGCCGCGATCATCGTCGAGCTTGGCAGCGCGCCGCACGGACGCGGATTTGATCCTCTTCAGTTAACTCTGGCGCTATTCACGGTCAGCGTTTCGTGGGCCTTCATCCACACGATCTTCGCCCTGCACTACGCCCATGAATTCTACGGCGACGAGAGCCGCGGCCGTGGCTTGAATTTTCCCGGCCACGCCAGCCCCAACTATTGGGACTTCATCTATTTTTCCTTCGTGATCGGCATGACTTTTCAGGTTTCCGATGTCGCCGTCGAATCGCGGCGGATCCGGCAGACCGTGACCGCCCATGGCATAGTGGCCTTCTTCTTCAACGTCGCGCTGCTTGCGCTTGCCGTGAATATCGCCGCCAGCGCCATCTAGCGAGGAGCGCCGATGACCGCCACCGTGCAAACGCTGCTGCTGTTGCTGGCGGTGCTGGTCGTGGTCGCAATTCTGTCGCGGCGTCTCAACATCGCCTCCTCGATCCTTTTGGTGATCGCCGGCATCGTCCTTGGCCTGATCCCCGGCTTGCCGGCGATCGAACTCGCTCCCGAGCTTGTGCTGCTGGTGATGCTGCCGCCGCTGATCTATGCCTCAGGCGTGGCGATGAGCTGGCGGGAATTCTGCTTCAACCTCCGGCCGATCACGCTTCTCGCCTTCGGCCTGGTCGTCTTCACCGCCTGCGCGGTCGCCGCAACGGTCCATGGTCTGCTCGGCCTGCCGTGGCCCATCGGCTTCCTGCTCGGCGCCATTGTGGCGCCGCCCGACGCGGTGGCGCCGCTTTCAGTCGCCCGCCGCCTGGGCTTGCCGCGGCGGCTTTTGCTGGTGCTCGAAGGCGAAGGGGTGGCTAACGACGCCACCGCATTGATCCTCTACCGTTTCGCTGTCGCCGCCATCAGCACCGGCATGTTCTCGTTGAGTTCCGCCGTCGCGACATTCGCCGCGATCGTGGTCGGCGAAATCGCCTGGGGCATTGGCGTCGGCTGGGCCAGCCTCAACCTGCGCCGTTGGGCCCGCGATCCGCGGGTCGAGATCACCTTGTCGCTGATGACGCCCTATCTCGCCTATTGGGTGCCGCAAAGCCTGGGCGGGTCCGGCGTGCTCGCCGCAGTCGCGGCCGGACTTTACGTGAGCTGGAAAGGGCCCCTGTTGATCTCGGCGCCCACGCGGTTGCAGGGGATCTTTTTCTGGGACCTCATCGTCTATCTGGTCGAGGGTTTCATCTTCCTGATCACCGGTCTGCAGGCACGCACCGTGCTCGGCCGCATCGCCACGTTTTCGGTCAGCGACATTCTCGCGGCGGTGACCCTGACGACGGCCGTTATCGTCGCGGCGCGCTTCATTTGGGTTTATCCCGCGGTTTATCTGCCGCGCTGGCTCAACCCAGCGCTTGCGCGCCGAGACCCGTCGCCGCCATTGCGGCAGGTTTTCATCCTCGCATTCGTCGGCGTACGCGGCGTGGTCTCGCTCGCCGCGGCGCTGGCGATTCCCTTTCTTCTCGCCAATGGAACGCCTTTCCCTTATCGCGACCTCATTCTCGCCGTCACCTTCGGGGTGATCGTGGTCACGCTCGTGGGCCAGGGCCTGTTGCTGCCATGGGTCATTCGCCGGCTGGGATTGTCTCGTGACGCGGAGGACGAGCACCGACACGAAACCGAAAGCGAACTGGCGGCACGGCACGGCGCGCTCGATGTTGACCTGCAGCGGCTGGAGAAGCTGAAGGCGGACGGCAAGATTTCGAGCGAAGTCCTCGATCTGCTGCGTGGCCGCAACGGATTTCGCCGGCAGCAGCTCGCTGCTGAGACGCGGATTCAGGCAGCGGAAGCCAAGCTCGATCTCATCCGCGCCGAGCGCGACTACATCTATCACCTGATGCGCGAAGGCCGCATTACCGACGAAGCCCGCCGCCGGCTCGAGCGCGAGCTGGACCTGGAGGAGGCCGGGATTCTTTCGCGGCGCGGCGAGGATGGACCGCTCTAGCGCCGGGTCTTAATCCCAGAGAGACGACCGGTGACGCAATGAGGCCGTTGCCGGCGCGGAGGCTGCTACAATCCGCTGAACCAGTTGTAGCCCTGGTCTTCCCAATAGCCGCCGAGGTCCTTGTTGGTGACCGCCATGGCGGTGACGTATTTCGGATTCTTGAACCCGAGCTTGGTCGGCATGCGAATCTTCATCGGGAATCCGTAGGCGCGGGGCAAAATTTGATGATCGAACTTGAAGGTCATCTGCGTTTGCGGATGCAGCGCCGTCGGCATGTCGATGGTGTTGGAATAGCCCTCGGCGCAGCGGAACCAGACATATTTGGCGCGCAGGTCGGCGCCGACGCGCTTGAGGAATTCGGATAGCGGCGTGCCCTGCCAGGAGCCGATGGCGCTCCAGCCCTCGACGCACACATGCCGGGTGATCTGCGAAACTTCCGGCAGGGCATGCAGCTCGTCGAGCGTCCAAGGCTTCTTGTTGTCGACCAGACCTGAAACCTCGAACGTATAGGTTGCCGGGTCGACCGCCGGCGCTTCGTCCTCGCTGTAATAAGCATTGAACGGGAACGGGCGGGTGATCATGCTCTCAGGGTAGGTCGGCGCGAGCCGATTGGGGTTGAACAGTGCCGCCTGCGCGGCGTCGTTAAATTCCGAGATTTTACGCAGCACCGACTCGGCGGAGGGTCCGTCGATGATGTCGCAGCCCGTGAGAAAGGCCAGCCCGCCGAGGCTCGCGGCGCCGCGCAGGAAAAACCGCCGCGTCGTCGCGGGCATGAGCTTCGCCGCGTCCTTGATCAGCAAGCTTTTATCGACGCCGGGAATGACTTTGCGAATACGGCGCATGAGCGTGTCCCTTTACCGGCCCTTGATCATGGTGCGCAGGCTTTTCGGCACCAAAAGCGCCATGACCACATGGATTGCCACAAAGCCTGCGATCGCCGCCATGGCGAAGAAATGCACGTAGCGCGCGGCATCGTAGCCGCCGAACAACGACGTCAAGACCTGCAATTGCACCGGCTTCCAGATCGAAAGGCCGGAGAGAACGACGATGATGCCGGCGCAAATCACGCCGAGGTAAAGCAGGCGTTGCACGGAATTATACATCGAAAGATCGTCGTGCGAGAGCTTGCCGCTCAGCGCCGCCTTGATGTCGGCCGCGACCTCGGCCGGATGGATGGGCAGCAGCTTGCGGCGGAAGCGGCCGGTGAGAATGCCGAGGCTGACATAGGCGATGCCGTTGATCACCAGCACCCACATCGCGGCGAAGTGCCAAAGCAGCGCCCCGGCGAGCCAGCCGCCAAGGGTGATGGAATCGGGGAATTCGAAGGGAAACAGCGGCGAAGCGTCGTAGATGCGCCAGCCGGAGCCGATCATGACAAAAATCGCGAGCGCATTGATCCAATGCGTGACCCGCACCCATGCCGGATGAATGACGACGGGACTTTGCGCCGAAGCCGTGCCGCCGAGGTCCACCGATGCCATCGATCGTTCTCCCAACGCATTCTAACCGAATCAAGCAGGCCAGTCGCCCGGACGCAGCGCAATGCCGGGCCGCGCGCGGACCCGGCACGCCGCGAGGAAATTACTTGGCCATGTTGCTCGGGGCCATCGAGTCCTTGGACATGCTGTCCTGCTTCTGCATGGTATCGGACTTCGTTTTGTTGGCCTTGCCCGTGGTGCCTTTTCCCATGGTGTCGGTCTTGCCCATGTTGTCGGGCTTCGACATGGTCTCGGCCGCGGGCTTCGACATCGTGTCGTTGCTCATGCCTTGCGCAAAAACCGCGGCCGGCGCCAGGGCGAGGCCCAAGCTCATCGCGGCGGGCAGCAGCAAACGGAAATGCATACGACTGGTCATCGGGACACTCCTCAGAGATTGTCATGATGGGCGGATGCGCCATCGCTACTGCTTCGGCGGAGGCTAGGACCAGGTTACGCGCGCCCGGAAATTTTGCCGGCGGCAAGCATGCGCGTGCCGAACAGGCGCGCGCCGGCAACCACGGCCGCCACGGCCGCCAAATGCACCACGAGATCGACGGCCGCCGCGTCGTAAGGGTGAAAGAGATTGAGCAGCGTGGCTGACGCCGCGGCCGCCGCCAATCCCGCGGCGGCGGCCGTGCGCGTGGGCAACAGGGTAAAGGCTCTGCGCAACATGAGGAACAGCACCAGCGAGAGCGGCACCGAAAATCCGACGATGAAGCCGAGGCAGTCCATCGTGTCGCGCGGCGAGGCCACCTGCGTTCCCGGAACAAGCCAGCCGCGCAGGCAGCCGAGCCCGCTGGCCGCGATCCAGAGGACGGCGGCGGGAACCGGCAGCCAAATCCAGGCGCGCGAGCCGTCCGGCAAACTTAATCGGAAGGCGGCGATGGCAGCCAAGAGCGCAGTCAGCGCCGAGCCGAAAACCGCCAGCCCCATGTCCGGCGCGCTTTCGAGCCGCTGCGCCAGCGCGTGCCTATCGGCGATCATGCTCAAGACGATGCCGATTGCCAGGACCAGGCCAAACCAGCCGATCGCGCGCAACAGGGGCGACGCCAACCGGTGCACCGGCTTCAGATCGGAGGCCAGATTCCGGATCAGACCGTCGAGCCGTGGCTCATAATTTTCACGCGTCGGCATGGTGCTTCATCCTTCGCGCCGCTGCCCGCCCCGCAGCGCTTTTAGCGCGCGATGCAAATTCACTTTTAACGAAACCTTGCTGCGCCGGGTCAGCGCCGAAGCTTGGGCCAGCGATTTCTCCTCGAGCACAAGATGCTGCACCGCCTCGCGCTGTCGCGGCGGCAAGGAGGCGAGCGCCTCGTCGATGCGGCCGGCATCATCGGCCCGGTTAACGCCGGCGGCCGGATCGGCCGAGCTGTCGGCAAAATTGTCGAAGGCCTCGGGCGCGTGCACTTCGCGCGCGCCATGCCGGCCGGCACTGCGCAGAAGATCGATGGCGCGGCGCTCGGCGATGACGCGCAGCCAGGCGGTGAAGGAGCGGCCCGGATCGTAGGTCTGCCGCGCGCGATGAATCGTCAGCAGCACCTCCTGCACCACATCCTCCACATCGTCGGGCCGTACCCCTTGGCGGCGCGCCACGCTTTTGATCAGCGGCACGCAATCGCGCAGCAGGGTTTCATAGGCGATGCGATCACCGGCCTGGGCCGCCGCCATCAAGGCGGAGCGGCGCGCGTCATCCGCGGTCAGGTTTTGCGGCTCGGCAGTGGCCATGCGGCGCCCGGATCGCTCCATCGCGGAAGGCGGCCGTACCATAGCGGCTGGCGGCCGCGCCGAGTAGAGCGGGCGGCCCGCCGAGGCGGCGGCTGGAGCGGCGGTCACGAAGCCCATCCTTTTGTTTCCGGGCGAAGAGGCCCTAACCGGGACCAGTGATGGATTCTTTCGCCGCCGGATCGGAAAGGTTACAGGGGGCGCGGTGTGGCCACCTTCGGTTCGGCCAGGAAATGCCGCCCGGTTAGGGGCTGGCGGCGGCATCCGGGTGCGCCTCAGGTATACAAAATACACGCGATGCCGCTGTTGCTGCCATGCGGAAATGCCATTGCGCACAAGCGGTCGTGTGCTTATGCATGGGCCACAACAAGACCACCCCCCTGGAATGGCTGCGAGCAGAATGTCCCGCGAAAGGCCGCTGTCGCCGCACCTGCAAATCTACCGCCCGACACTGACGATGACGATGTCGATCGTGCATCGAATCACCGGCATGGGCCTGTATTTCGGCACCGCGATCCTGGCCTGGTGGCTGACCGCGGCGGCCTCGGGGCCGAATGCCTATGCGGTTTTCGAATCCTTTCTCGGCTCGTTCCTCGGCCGCCTGATTCTGTTCGGCTACACCTGGGCGCTGATCCACCACCTGCTCGGCGGCATCCGTCATCTGATCTGGGATGCCGGCTATGGCTTCGGACCGCATGAGCGCGAGTGGCTGGCGCGCGCGAGCATCGTCGGATCGGTCGGCCTGACGATCCTGCTCTGGGCGATCGGGCTTCTCGTCGTCGGGAGCGCGCGATGAAGCCGGAAGGATTCCACATCCGCACGCCGCTGGCGCGGGTGCGCGGCCTCGGCGCCGCTCACGCCGGCACCCGCCATTTCTGGCAGCAGCGGCTCACCTCGGTGGCCGGCATCATCCTGACCGTCGGATTTTTCTTCGTCGTCGGCAGCGTGCTCGGCCGCAATCATGCCGCCGTCGTGCAGATTCTCGGCTCGCCGCTGGTCGCTATCGTCACGCTGCTGTTCATCATCAACAGCGTCTACCATATGTGGCTCGGCATGCAGATGATCATCGAGGATTACGTGCACGACGATCTGCGGAAGCTCATCACGTTGATGGCAAATACGTTTTTCTCCATCGCCGTCGCCTTCGTCGCGATTTACGCCATCCTCAAATTATCGTTCGGAGTGTGAGCATGGCGACGAACGGTTCGCCGACAAGCGCCGCGGCGGTGAATGGCCGCGCCTATCCGATCGAGGATCACAGCTACGACGTGCTGGTGGTCGGCGCCGGCGGCGCCGGACTGCGCGCCGTGGTCGGCTGCAGCGAGGCGGGCCTGCGCACCGCCTGCATCACCAAGGTTTTCCCGACGCGCTCGCATACCGTGGCGGCGCAAGGCGGCATCGCCGCCGCGCTCGGCAACATGGGCGAGGACGACTGGCGCTGGCACATGTACGACACCGTCAAGGGATCGGACTGGCTCGGCGACCAGGACGCCATTGAATACATGTGCCGCAACGCGCCCGAGGCGGTCTACGAGCTCGAGCACTGGGGCCTGCCGTTTTCGCGCCGCGAGGACGACGGCCGCATCTACCAGCGCCCGTTCGGCGGCATGACCACGCATTTCGGCAAGGGCACCGCGCAGCGCACCTGCGCCGCCGCCGACCGCACCGGCCACGCCATGCTGCACACCATGTACGGCCAGGCGCTGCGCCACTCCGCGCAATTCTTCGTCGAATATTTCGCCATCGACCTGATCATGGAGGACGGCCGCTGCCGCGGCGTCGTGGCGCTCAGCCTGGAAGACGGCTCGATCCACCGCTTCCGCGCCAACATGACCATCCTGGCGACCGGCGGCTATGGACGCGCGTATTTCTCCTGCACCTCGGCCCATATCTGCACCGGCGACGGCAACGCCATGGTGCTGCGCGCCGGGCTGCCGCTACAGGACATGGAATTCGTGCAATTCCATCCCACCGGCATCTACGGCGCCGGCTGCCTGATCACCGAAGGCGCGCGCGGCGAAGGCGGCTATCTCACCAATTCCGAAGGCGAGCGCTTCATGGAACGCTATGCGCCCTCGGCCAAGGACCTGGCCTCGCGCGACGTGGTCTCGCGCTCCATGACCATCGAAATTCGCGAGGGCCGCGGCGTCGGCAAGAACAAGGATCACATTTATCTGCACCTCGAGCATCTCGATCCGGCGGTGCTGCATGAACGGCTGCCGGGCATTTCCGAGTCGGCGCGGATTTTCGCCGGCGTCGATCTCACGCGCGAGCCGATTCCGGTCATTCCGACGGTCCATTACAACATGGGCGGCATCGCCACCAATCATCACGGCGAGGTGCTGACCAAGACCGAAGGCAATCCCGACACGGTGGTTCCCGGGCTGATGGCGCTGGGCGAAGCGGCCTGCGTCTCGGTGCATGGCGCAAACCGGCTGGGCTCCAATTCGCTGATCGATCTCGTCGTCTTCGGCCGCGCCGCGGCGTTGCGCTGCGCCGAGCTGATGCGGCCCAACGAAGCACAGCCGGAACTGCCGAAGGACTCCGCCGACGCCGCGCTCAGCCGTCTCGATAAATTTCGCCACGCCAATGGCGGCACGCCGACGGCGCAGCTACGGCTGAAGATGCAGAAAGTGATGCAGAGCCATTGCGCGGTGTTCCGCACCGGCGAGGTGCTCGACGAGGGCAGCAGGCTCATCCACGAAGTGTATGCCGGCATGCCCGACGTTCACGTCACCGACCGCTCGCTGATCTGGAACTCCGACCTGATCGAGACGCTGGAGCTCGACAACCTGATGGCGCAGGCAGTCGTGACAATGGACGCCGCCAAGAATCGCACCGAAAGCCGTGGCGCGCACGCACGCGAAGATTTTCCCAAGCGCGACGACGAGAACTGGATGAAGCACACGCTGACCTGGCTCGACGCCGCGGGAAATGTCACCATCGACTACCGGCCGGTGCACACCTTTACGCTGACCAACGACGTCGCCTATATCCCGCCGAAGGAGCGGGTCTACTGATGGTCCAATTCACGCTGCCGAAGAATTCCAAGGTCGTGCACGGCAAAAGCTGGCCGCGGCCGAGCCAAGCGCGCCAGGTTACGCGCTACCGCATCTACCGCTGGGACCCGGAAGGTGACGGCAATCCACGTCTGGATACCTATTATGTCGACCGCGGCGATTGCGGGCCGATGGTTCTCGACGCGCTGATCTGGATCAAGAACAACATCGATCCGTCGCTGACCTTCCGCCGCTCCTGCCGCGAAGGCATCTGCGGCTCCTGCTCGATGAATATCGACGGGGCCAACACGCTCGCCTGCACCAAGGCGATGGACGACATCAAAGGCGACATCAAAATCTATCCGCTGCCGCACATGCCGGTGGTCAAGGACCTGGTGCCCGACCTGAGCAATTTCTACGCGCAGCACGCCAGCATTCAGCCTTATCTACAAACGGTTTCGCCGACGCCGCAGAAGGAATGGCGGCAAAGCCATGAGGACCGCGCCAAGCTCGACGGGCTTTACGAATGCATCCTCTGCGCCTGCTGCTCCACCGCCTGCCCAAGCTATTGGTGGAACAGCGAGCGCTTCCTCGGCCCCGCGGCGCTGTTGCAGGCGCAGCGCTGGCTCAAGGACAGCCGCGACGAGAAAACCGGCGAACGGCTCGACGGCCTGGAAGACCCCTTCCGGCTTTATCGCTGCCACACCATCATGAATTGCGCCAAGGTCTGCCCGAAAAACCTCAATCCGGCCCAGGCCATCGCCGACATCAAAAAATCGATGGTCGACCGGCAGGTGTAGCAAAGCGCGGAAGGCAGCGCGGAGGTCGCCATGAGCGACATGAATCGCTCCTCATCGCATCCCTGGCTTTCCTATACCGACACTATCGCGACCGCCCGGCGAGACCAGTTGCTGCTGGCCGCGCGCATCCTCGCCGGCTGGATCTACTTCCAAGGAAGCTGGGACAAACTGGCGGACATCCCGCGCTTCGCCGGCGGACTCGCCCGCCGCGGCGTGCCGCTGATCTTCGGCTATCTCGCACCTTTCGTGGAAGGTCTCGGCGGGCTTTCGCTGATGCTCGGCTTCGCCACGCGCTACACGGCGCTGCTGCTCATCCTGTTCACGGCCGGGGCGTCCTGGACCTCGCACCGCTATTGGCTGTTGCCGGCGGCCGAGCAGGGCCGGCAGGCCACGCAATTCTGGAAGAACGTCACGATGATGGGCGGCCTGCTCGCGATCTTCGTGACGGCGGGCGGACGTTTCAGCATCGACCGGCTGCTGCAGCGCCGCTCTTGAAGCGGCGCAACCAAGGCGAAAGCCCCCTTGATTCAAACAAGCTGACGGCGCAGCCTCATGGTCCGCTGGGGGCGGGCGTATGTGGCATCGTGTGGCATCGGCGTTGTTGGCCGGCGGGTTGGTCGCGTCTTGCGCCGGCCCGAGCATGCAGACGCCGGGCGTCTCCAGCGAGGAAATCGCCGCCGAGCAGCAGCGGCAGCAATATTTCCAGATTCAGACTTTCAATGCGCAGGCTGCGCGCCTGGAGAATGTCGCCTTCAAAATCAAGACGGCGAATGCCGCCGACTGTGCCGGCAACATCGTTCCACAACTCGGGTTCCGCGCCATCGACCAGCGCGACGTAAGCGAGAGCAAGCGCGCCATCGAAGCGGCGGCGCTGCAACTCGATCCGGATCGGCCGACCGTCGTCAGCGTTGTGCAAGGCGGCCCCGCCGTCCGTGCGGGGATGCAAGTCGGCGATGTGGTGCAGCGTGTGGATGGCCATCTGGCGCCGAAGGAAGAGTGGCCGTCCTGGCTCAATAATTACGTGAAGACAGTCGGCGCGACGCGGCCGGTAGCGATCGAAGTGAGCCGGCAAGGCCAGACAAAAATGCTGTCAGCCACGCCGGTATTCGCCTGCAACATTCCCGTCGAGCTCGTCGAGGACACGCAGATCAATGCCTATACGGATTCGAAAAAGATCGTTCTCTACACCGGCATCATGCGGGTGGCGCAAAACGACACCGAACTCGCGGCCGTGGTCGGCCACGAATTGGCGCACGTCACCCTGGGCCATCTTGCCAAGCGCCAGCAGAACCAGATCGTCGGCGGCGCGGCCGGATTCGTGGCCGATGTCGCGGTCGCCATGGCGGGCGTGAACACCGGCGGCGCATTCATGAAAAGCGGCGCCAATATGGGGCTCGCCGCTTATGCGACGCAATTCGAACGCGAGGCCGATTATGTCGGCGCCTATTACGCGGTCCGCGCCGGTTTTCCGGGTTCGGCCGAGCGGTTCTGGCGCGCGATGGCGCAGGAGAATCCCAAGGAGATTTTCTTCGCCGGCCTGCATCCCACTTCGCCCGAGCGCTTCCTGCAAATGCAAAAGACCTATGCTGAGATCGACGAGAAAGTCCGGCTGCACCAGCCGTTGGTGCCGGAAAAGCGGGTTGTCGTGGCGGAACCGGTTAAGCATGAGGATGAATGATCGTCGCTAGGCATTTCGGCACAGGAACCGGCTCGCCGGTGCGCCGTTAACCCGTTATGGCGGAACAGGATTCCCTTTCTCGCGTCTGGGACATCATCGGGAAGGTCGGCGTCGGCATGCTGACGACGCGCGCGGGCGGCGTCTTGCGCGCGCGGCCCATGGAGCCGCGGCCGAATCGCGACGAAGGCGTGATCTATTTCGTCGCCGACCGGCGCGGCGCCAAGGACGATGAAATCGAAGCCCATGCGGACGTCTGTCTGATCGTCGTCGATCATGGTAGCAGAGCCTATCTCTCCGTCAGCGGGCGCGCGGAAGCCGCCATCGACCGCGCCAAGGCCGCCGAAATCTGGAAGAAGACGGACGATGTCTGGTGGCCGGGCGGAGCCGCCGATCCGAACATCCGCGTCCTCAAATTGACTCCGCTGAAGGCGGAGCTGTGGGACGGACCGGCAAGTTCCGTTGCCGCCGCTGTCGAATTTGCCAAGGCGCGCATCACCGGCGAGAAGCCCCATCTCGGAGAGAACCGCAAAGTGACGGTGAAGATGTCACGCGCGCGCGATCGGCTTGTCGCCGGCCGCGAAGGCATCAGCCCGGCGGATTGAGCGCCACCAGCTCCGGAAAGGGCTTGTAAGCGACCTTGCTGCATTCGTTGCCGGCGACATCGATCAATTGGCTGAGATGCCCGCCGTAAAAATACGCGATGCGGTCGCCGGTACCGCTCGCATTATTGGCGATGTTGCGCCAATCGACGCGGACGCAAAGCGTGTAACGCTGAACGGTCTCGACCTGCGTTAGCACGGGATCGCTGATGGTCGCGGCGCGGACATGGACAAAGTCGCCCAGGACCTTGTGCAAAGTGGTGGCAACTTCGCTGCGGTAGCTGGTCGGGAAAAGGTTGGGATCGACTTCGGGCTCCTTTTTCGGCGTGAAGGCCGAACAGGCCGCGAGGGCGAAACCGGACAACAGCAGCAAAAACCTGCGCGCGTTTCTCCCCATGACGTTCCTCAACGAGAGGCCCCCAGCGCCTCAACGCAATTTCATCCGCCGCTTGCGCAGCCCGAGCGTGCGCAGGCGCAGCGCATTGAGCTTGATAAACCCTTCGGCGTCGCGGTGGTCATAGGCCACCTTGCCCTCTTCGAAGGTAACGAGCTCCTGATCGTAAAGAGAATAGGGACTCTCGCGGCCGATCACCGCAACCGAGCCCTTGTAGAGCTTCAGCCGCACGCGGCCGGTGACATATTCCTGGCTCTTGTCGATGGCCGCCTGCAACATCTCCCGTTCCGGCGCGAACCAGAATCCGTTGTAGATCAGCTCGGCGTATTTCGGCATCAGCTCGTCCTTGAGATGCGCCGCGCCGCGGTCGAGCGTGATCGATTCGATGCCGCGATGCGCGGCGAGCAGGATGGTGCCGCCGGGCGTCTCATACATGCCGCGCGACTTCATGCCGACGAAGCGGTTTTCCACAAGATCGAGCCGGCCGATCCCGTTCGCCTTGCCGAGGTCGTTGAGCGCTTTCAGCAGCGTCGCCGGCGACATCTTCTTGCCGTCGATGGCGGTGGCGTCGCCCTTCTCGAAATCGACGGTGATGACCGCGGGCTTGTCCGGCGCCCGTTCCGGCGCATCGGTGCGCGAATAGACGTAATCGGGCACGTCCCGCGCCGGGTCCTCCAGAACTTTGCCTTCCGACGATGAATGCAGCAGATTGGCGTCGACGGAGAAGGGCGCTTCGCCACGCTTGTCCTTGGCGATGGGAATCTGGTGCTTCTCGGCGAATTCGATGAGTTTCGTCCGCGAGGTGAGGTCCCATTCCCGCCAGGGCGCGATCACCTTCACGTCGGGCTTCAGCGCGTAATAGGTCAGCTCGAAGCGCACCTGATCGTTGCCCTTGCCGGTCGCGCCATGGGCGACGGCGTCGGCGCCGACCTTTTCGGCGATCTCGATCTGCTTCTTGGCGATCAGCGGCCGCGCGATGGAGGTGCCGAGCAGATATTGGCCTTCATAGACGGCGTTCGCGCGGAACATGGGGAAGACGTAATCGCGCACGAATTCTTCGCGCAGGTCCTCGACGAAGATGTTTTCCGGCTTGATGCCGAGCAGCAGTGCCTTCTTGCGCGCGGGCTCAAGCTCCTCGCCCTGGCCGAGATCGGCGGTGAAGGTGACCACCTCGCAGCCATAGGTGGTCTGCAGCCATTTCAAAATAATCGAAGTATCGAGGCCGCCCGAATAGGCGAGCACCACCTTTTTCACGTCGCCTTTTGGCACGCCACGCATCCTCCGAAGGTCTGGTCCATTCCGCGCCTTGCCTTCATGGCCGGGCTTGTCCTGGCCATCCACGTCTCTCTGGCTGATCAGCTAAATCGTGGATGCCCGGCTTAACGCCGGGCATGACGGCTTTGCAAAATGCGCGCGGACTATAGGCGGAAAGCCCCGCGGTGCAAGCCTATCGGCCAGTGAGGGCGCCGCTCAGGACGAAGACGAACGCTGGCGCATACCGAGCAGGAAGACGCCGGCCATGGCCATGCCAACCATCAGCCCGCGCGAGAAATCGGGTATAGCGCGCAGCTGG
>DASREA010000030.1:0-19369 GCA_035652315.1 Xanthobacteraceae bacterium
GCAGGCGGCGATCGATTTCATGGGCGAAGCGGGGGTGCTGAAGAAACCGCTGCCGGATGCCGAGCGCTTCGTCGACCGGCAGTATCTGCGCGCGGCGGGGATCGAGTAGGCGCGCGGCGGCTATTTCTCCGCCGCCTTGGCCGCGTCCCACAGCGCGTCCATCTCGGCAAGCGTCGCCTCGCGCGGCGATTTGCCTTGCGCAGCCAGCGCGCTTTCGATGGCCGCGAAGCGCCGCTCGAATTTTTGGTTCGTCCCACGCAGCACCGCTTCCGGATCGGCGGAAAGATGCCGCGCCAGATTGACCACGGCGAACAGCAAATCGCCGGCTTCGCGGGCAGCCGCCGCGGTATTTTGCGCGCGGATATCGGCTTCGATTTCGTCGGCCTCCTCGCGAATCTTCGCCAATACCGCCATCGGATCGTTCCAGTCGAAACCGACCTTGCCGGCCATCTCCTGCAATTTCAGCGCACGGGTGAGGGCGGGCAGACCGACCGGTACGCCGGCGAGCGCGCCTTGTCCGGTCGCTTTGCCGCGGCCGGCCTTTTCCTGCGCCTTGATATCGTCCCAGAGGCCGCCGACGTCCTCGGCGCTGATGCCGCGGCGATCGCCGAACACGTGCGGATGCCGCCGCACAAGCTTTTCCGTGATTGCTTGCACCACGTCGCCGAAGCCGAAGCGGCCTTGTTCCTGAGCCAGGCGCGCGTGGTACACGACCTGCAGCAGCAGGTCGCCGAGTTCCTGGCGCAAGTCCTCGAAATCGCCGCGCTCAATCGCATCGGCAACCTCGTAGGCCTCCTCGATGGTGTAGCGCGCAATGCTGCGGAAGTCCTGCTGCAAATCCCAGGGGCAGCCGGTTTCCGGCGTCCGCAGCGCGGCCATGATCTCGATGAGGCGGGCAATATCGCGGGACGGCGTCATGACAGGGATCCTGATGCGGTGCGGGGACCGTATCAGACCGCCACTGTGGCCGCGAAGGGACTAATGCCCGCTCTGTTCCGGCCGCCGGCTCGCTTCGTAGAGGAACCAGATGCGCCGCTCGGTTTGGTCGATCCAGACCTCGAGCAGGCTCGCGGTGGCGGCATCCTCGTGCTTGCGCAAAGCTCGTGCGCCTCGCGCATCGCCTTGGCCACGGCCTTGTTGTCGTTCATGAGCTCGCGGAGCATTTCGACCGGCTCCACGAAGTCTTCGTTGTTATCGCGAATGCTTTGGTGCTTGGCGATGTCGCCGATCGAGCGCAGCGTCAGTCCGCCGATCTTGCGCACGCGCTCCGCAAGCTCGTCGGTGGTCCCGAAAATCTGCTCGGCCTGTTCGTCGAGGAGCAGGTGGTAGTCGCGAAAATGCGGGCCGCTCACGTGCCAATGGAAATTCTTGGTTTTGAGGTAGAGCGCAAAGGCGTCGGCGAGAATGCGGTTCAGCGCCTTGGAAATTTCCCGGACCGCCGCGTCGGACAAATCCGTAGGTGTATCCAGCCGCGCTGCGGGCCGGCGCGGCTCGAATTTTCTAACTTTATTGGGCACGGTTTCACCTCGGGTGGGGGCTTGGGTGAGGCTTTGAACAATGCGGAAAGGCCGTCATCGTTCCCGGAGCCGGCCCCGATCGCGGATTCGCATAAGACATATTATGGAATTTCCGGCGACAGCATTCGACCTGAGGATTGGCTTACAAGTTACCGTAATAACGCGATAAAACCGGATACTTCCGATCCTGGATGAAAACCTTCATATTTTAGATGAATTGAGCGAGGCCGTGGATTTCAATCCGTCGTAGGCCGGTTCGACGCCGGGCGGCAGCCTTTGTCGCAGGCTCTCATAGTCGAGATCGGCATGCAGGTTGGTCAGGATCGCCCGCTGCGGCCGCAGCCTGTTGACCCACGCCAGCGCATCGTCGAGCGAGAAATGACTGGGGTGCGGCGCCTCGCGCAGCGCGTCGACGATCCAGACTTCAAGGCCGGCAAAAGCCGCCACGCTTTCTTCCGGCAGCCCATTGATGTCGCAGGAATAGCCGAGCCCGCCAAAGCGGTAGCCGAGCGTGTGGATGTCGCCATGCACCTGGAGCACGGGCAGCACGGTGATCGGTCCGCCGTCCCCGTCGACGATCAGCGGCCGGCCGGCGTGCAGCGAATGAGCCTCCAGGATCGCCGGATATTCGCTGCCCGGCGGCGTCTCGAAGCAATAATGGAATTTCTTCTGCAGCTCGCGGTGGGTGGCGTCGTCCATGTAGACGTCGACACGGCGGCGGCGGTGAATGAACAGCGGGCGCAGATCGTCGATGCCGTGGCTGTGGTCGGCGTGGGCATGGGTGAACAGCACGGCATCGAGGCTGTCCACGTTGGCGAGCAAAAGCTGCTCCCGCAGGTCGGGCGAAGTGTCGACCAGGATACTGGTGCGGCGGCCTTCGCTGTCGCTGCGCTCGACCAGCAGCGAGCAGCGCCGCCGCCGGTTCTTCGGGTTGGCGGGATCGCAGGCGCCCCAGCCAAGCGCCACGCGCGGCACGCCCATGGACGAGCCGCAACCGAGAATGGTGAAAGTCAGACTCATCGGGGCCAGGCCGGCCGCGGCACTTTGCTGAACAGCCGGAAAAAATTCTCCGTCGTCTGCCGGGCGATCTCCTCGAGCGACACCCCGCGCGCCTGGGCCAGGACCTTCGCCGTCTCGACCACGAAAGCCGGCTCGTTGCGCTTGCCGCGATAAGGGCCCGGCGCGAGATAGGGCGCATCGGTTTCCACCATGATCCGATCGGCCGGCAATCCCGCCGCGATGTCGCGCAGATGTTGCGAATTCTTGAAGGTGAGAATGCCGGTGAAGGACACATGGAGGCCCAGATCGACGGCCTTTTGCGCCAGATCGCGCCCGCCGGTGAAGCAATGCAGCACCGCCGGGAAGGCCCCCTTCCCCGTCTCGTCCTCGAGAATTCTCGCGGTGTCGTCGTCGGCCTCCCGCGTGTGGATGACGAGCGGCAGCCCGGTTTCCCGCGCCGCGGCGATATGCTCGCGGAAGACTTTTTCCTGTAAGTCGCGCGGGCTGCGATTGCGAAAATAATCGAGGCCGGCCTCGCCGATGGCGACGACTTTCTCGTGCTGGGTCCTGCGCACCAGATCGGCCGTGCCGATATCGGGCTCTTCCTCCGCATGATTGGGATGCGTCCCGACCGAGCAATAGACGTCGGGAAATCTCTCGGCGATGGCGAGCACTTGGTCGTGGCGCCGGACCCGCGTGGAAATCGTCACCATGCGCGCGATATCTTGCGCGCGCGCGCGGGCGACGACGTCGTCCAGCTCCGCCGCGAAGTCCGGAAAGTCGAGATGGCAGTGGCTGTCGACCAGCATGTTCAGGCTTTTTCTTCCGGTTCCACATAGCGCGGGAAAACCGGGGCGGGCGCCGGGAGCTTGGCACCGGCGGTAAGCCTGGCCGCGGCACCCAGATGAGCGAAATCACGCGCTTGCGCGGGAACGGCCAAGAGATCGAGCAGCTTGCCCGCCGAGTGAGGCATGAACGGCTGCGCCAAAATGGCGACCTGCCGGATGACTTCGGCGGTCACATAAAGGATCGTGCCCATGCGCGGCGGATCGGTTTTCGCCGCGGCCCAAGGAGCTTCACCGGCGAAATAGCGGTTCGCCTCGGCGACCACGCTCCAGACCTGGTTGAGCACCTGGTGCAATTGCTGGGTCGCCATGGCCTCGCGCGCTCTGCCGAGCATCGCGTCGGCGCTGTCCAGCATCGTCTTGTCATTGGCGCTTTGGGCGGCCGGTTTCGGCAAAACGCCGCCGCATTGCTTGGCGATCATCGACAGCGAGCGCTGCGCCAGGTTGCCGAGATCGTTGGCGAGGTCGGCATTGATGCGGTTGACGATGGCCTCATGGCTGTAATTGCCGTCCTGGCCGAAGGGCACCTCGCGCAGCAGGAAATAGCGCAGCGGATCGACGCCATAGGCGTCGGCCAGCGCGAAGGGATCGATCACGTTGCCGACCGACTTCGACATTTTCTCCCCGCGATTGAAGAGAAAGCCGTGGCTGAAAATCCGTTTGGGCAAGGCCAGTCCGGCCGACATCAGGAAGGCCGGCCAATAGACGGCGTGAAAACGCACGATGTCCTTGCCGATCACGTGCAGCGCCGCCGGCCAATAGCGCTTGAATTTTTCGCTGTCGGTGTCGGGAAAGCCGACGCCGGTGATGTAATTGGTCAGCGCGTCGACCCATACATACATGATGTGCTTGTCGGCGCCGGGCACGCGGATGCCCCAGTCGAAGGTGGTGCGCGAAATCGAAAGATCCTGCAGCCCGCCGCGCACGAAGCTCGCGACCTCGTTCAGCCTTTCTTTCGGCAGCACAAAGTCGGGCTGGCTTTCGTAAAGCGCAAGCAGCTTGCCCTGGTAGGCCGAAAGCTTGAAGAAATAGCTTTCCTCCTCCACCCATTCCACCGGCGTGCCGGTCTTCGACGACACCCGCACTTTCTGCTCGTTCAGATGCGTTTCTTCCTCGGCGTAATAGGCCTCGTCGCGCACCGAGTACCAGCCGGCATATTTGTCGAGATAGATGTCGCCGTTCTTTTCCATCCGCCGCCAGATTTCCTCCGACGAACGATGGTGGCGTTCTTCGGTGGTGTGGATGAAGTCGTCGTTCGAGCACGCAAGCCGCTTCACCATCGCCTCGAACAACGGCACGTTGCGGTCCAGCAATTGCCGCGGCGTGACTCCCTCGCGCAGCGCGGTCTGCTGCATTTTCTGCCCGTGCTCGTCGGTGCCGGTGAGAAAAAAGACGTCATAGCCGTCCAGCCGCATGAAGCGCGCGATCGCATCGGTGGCGATCGCCTCATAGGCGTGGCCGATATGCGGCGGGCCGTTCGGATAGGCGATCGCCGTGGTGATGTAATAGCTCGACTTCGCCATGATGCCTTTCTGCGCATGCCGCCGGCCGACCCGCGGGGCCTTGTTGGTGCCAATGAAAGCGCTGGAAATCAAGGCCGCGGCCGGATACGCCTAGTCGGCCTCGCCTTTTGGCGTTTTGAGGAAGGCGGCGAGTTCGCCGGCGGCTACCGCGACGGTCTCGCCCCATGGCTGCTTGCCGGCCTGGCGCACGATGCGCAGATGCGGATACCAGGGGCTGTCGGCGCGGTCCCGAAACCAATACCAAAAGCGCGCATAACCGTGCGGGGCGAATACCCAGGTCGGCCGGCCGAGCGCGCCGGCAAGATGCGCGGTGGTATTGCTGACCGTCACGACGGCATCGCAGGCGCTGACGAGCGCGGCAAGACCGTCGAGGTCGTTGGTATTGTCGATGTCGTCGAGGCGTTCGACGCGCAGACCGGCTTCCTCCTCCAAGGCGCGGCGTTCCGTGGATGTGTCGCCGTACTGCAAATCGACAAAGCGGCATCCCGGTATCCGTAACAAGGATTCAAAGTCGCGCAGGCGCGCGGTCTTGAGCTTGCCGAGCAGCGGATTCTTGCTGATCCAGGATAGCCCGACGATGCGCTCGCCCTGCGGCGCGAGCCGCGCGCGCAACGATGCAGTCTTCTCGGCGTCCGCCGAAAGATAGCCGTGCTCGCGGTAGGGAAAGGATTTGAGCGTCGGCCGCAGAAACGGTCCGAGGCTGGCCATGCCGATCTGCGCTTTGATGCCGGTTTCGTTGCGCGCGGTGCCGCGTCCAGTCACCGTCACGCCGGGAAAGGAACGGCGGAACAGCGGCACCAGCCTGGGATCGACTTCCAGAATGACCGTCTCCGCCCGGCCGGCGAGATCGGGAACCATGCCCGCATAAAGGATTTCGTCGCCTAGTCCTTGCTCGGCCCATACCAGAAGCCCGCCGGCGACGTGTTCGCCGTTCCAGACCGGTTGGGCGAATGGCGGGGCCTTCAAATTGTATTCGGGGACGGCGCGGCGCCACTCATATTCCTTCCAGCCGCGGGCGAAATCGCAGACGGAAAGCCGGTCCGCCGCGATGTTCCAGTGCGCCTTGGCGTGATCCGGCGCGACAGCAACGGCCCGCTCAAACGACGCCAGCGCCTCGTCGAAGCGGCCGAGCGCCTGGAGCGCGGTGCCGCGATTGTTTATGGCATCGGCATAGTCCGGATTGAGGGCCAGTGCGCGGTCGTAGCTCGCCAATGCCTCCGTGTGGCGCTCCAGCCGCGCAAGCGCATCGCCGCGATTATAATGCGCTTCCGCAAAATCCGGCTTGAGCGCCAGCGCGCGATCGTAGCTCGCCAAGGCCTCTTCATGCCGGTCCAATGCGTTGAGCACGTTGCCGCGGTTGTTGAGCGCCTCCGCAAAGTTCGGGCGCAGCGCCAATGCGCGGTCATAGGAGGCAAGCGCGTCCTGATGCTGCTTGACTTCCCGCAGCACGGTGCCGCGGTTGTTCAACGCTTCGGCAAAGTCCGGTTTCAGCGCCAGCGCGCGGTCGTAGCTCGACAGCGCCTCGGAATGCCGGGCGAGAGCCTGCAAGACCTGACCGCGGCCATAGAAGGCCTCGGCAAAATCCGGACGCACGGCCAGCGCGCGGTCGAACGATGTCAGCGCCTCCTGATGCCGCTTCAACTCCAGCAGCACATTGCCACGGCTTTGCCAAGCCTCGGCATAGTTGCGATCGATCGTCAGCGCCTGGTTGAAGCAGGCCAGCGCCTCCGGATAGATTTTCAGCGCCGCCATGGCATTGCCGCCATCGACCAGCGCGTCGGTATAGTCCGGCCGCAATCCCAGCGCCTCGTCGCAACTGGTGATCGCTTCCGCGTAACGTCCCATATGGAGAAAGACGCTGCCGCGCCCGCGCAACGCCTCCGGATAATCGCGCTTGATCGCCAGCGCGCGGTTGAAGCTCGCCAGCGCTTCTTCATGGCGATTTGCCGCGACCAGCGCGCGCGCGTAATTGGCGTGGGCGCGCGCCGATTCCGGATTGGCCTTCAAAGCGTCACCGATGAGTTGCAGGGCCTCCTCGTGCCGCCCCTGCCCCAGCCGGATGACGCCGAGCATATGCAAGGCATCGAACTGGTGGGGCTCGGATTGCAGCACTTGCGAATAGAGTTGCTCGGCCTGCACCAGCTCGCCCCGCTGGTGACAAGCGACCGCATGTTCAAGCAACGGCATGTTCATCAACGTCTCCGGGAGAGGCTCAGCCCCGAGCCGCGTCGGCGAGATGGCCGAAAATGGAAAATACCAGCGGCTTGCGGTCCAGATTGAAAATTTCGGCCTCGGCGGTGGCCCGGCCTATCTGCTGCCATGTCTCGGCGAGGCGGTCCATTTGCGAAGGCGCCAGCGTGCCCTTGCGCAGGCGCGCCGAAAGCCAGCCCTCGATGCTGTCGCGAAACGCCTCCAGCGGCTGCGGGTCGGTGCCGGCAATGGAGTCGCCGAGCGCGTGCAGGGCTTCGGGATCGGTGTCGGGGAGCCGGTCGAGAAGCGCGATGACTTGGTCGCGGATGGCGAGGACGTCGCCTTGGAGCATGCCGAGGGCGCGCGCCACGCTGCCTTCGGCCAACTCTGCCGCTTCGACGATTTCCGCATCGGTCGGCTCGCGCTCCAGCACATGCGCCGCCGCCCGCGCCACGTCGGCCGGCGCCAAGGGCCGCAAATTCAGCACGCGGCAGCGCGAGCGGATCGTCGCCAAGATGCGGCCCGGCGCATGGCTGACGAGCAAGAGCAGCGCGCGCTCCGGCGGCTCCTCCAGAATTTTGAGCAAGGCATTGGCGCCGGCGGCGTTCAGCTCGTCGACGGAATCGACAATGGCGATCCGCCAGCCGCCCGCCCCCGCGCTTGAACCGAAGAAACCGACCGAGCGCCGGACGTCGTCCGCCGCGATGTCCTGGCGCAGCTTGCCGCGGTCGCCGACGGTGCGTTCGAGGACGAGCAGATCGTTCTGTCCTTGTGCGGCGACGCGCCGCGCGACGGCGTGGTCCGGATCGATGGCCAGCGACGACGCCGCTTGCACCGCAGGCGCCGCAGCATCGGGATGGGCGAGGACAAAGCGCGCGGCGCGATAGGCGAGCGTTGCCTTGCCGATGCCGCGCGGGCCGCAGATCAGCCAGGCATGGGGCATGCGGCCGCTGCGATAACCGTCGAGCAGCGCGCGCTCCGCCTCGGCATGGCCGAACAATCGCGGGGTCGCCCGCGGCGGGGGCATTTCGAATTCGTCGCCGTCCGCCGTCATGGCGCGATTTTTCCGACGTCAAGCAGCGCCGCCGGATCGAGCCTGCTTTGCACGGTCTGCCAGATCTGGGCGGCGACCTGCTCGCGCGGCAGCGTCGAATCGATCAGCACGCAGCGTTGCGGCTCGCGTGCCACGAGATCGCGGTACGCGGCGCGCAGTTTCTCGTGATATTCAAGCGCCTCACTTTCAAAGCGGTCGGCGCCCTCGCCGGCCCGGCGCTTCAAGGCCCGCGCCATGCCCAGTTCCGCCGGCACGTCGAGCACAAAGGTCAGGTCGGGCCGGGTGTCGCGAACCGTGATCCGCTCAAGCCCGTCGATCAGCCGTTGATCGACCTCGCCGACCACGCCCTGATAGACGCGCGTGGAATCGGCAAAACGGTCGGAAATCACCCAGGTGCCGCGCGCCAACGCCGGCCGGATGCTGGTCTGCAAGTGATCGTCGCGCGCCGAAGCAAAGAGGATCGTCTCGGTTTCCGCGCCAAGGGGCTTGGCCGCGCCGGAAAGAATGATGTGCCGGATGATTTCCGCGCCCGGCGAACCGCCCGGCTCGCGCGTCAACAATACGTCGATGCCCTTGGCCTTGAGATGTTCCGCCAGCATGGCCGCATGACTCGACTTGCCCGATCCTTCGCCGCCTTCGAAGGTGATGAAACGTCCGCGCATCTGGTGTCTCGTCATGCTTTATAGGCGCTCGGCGCCGGCGCGGAATAACGTGATCATGGATTCTGTCACGGCGTCGACCGCGCGTTGCGACAAGGTGCCTTGGTCGACCGCTTCCGCGGTGTGCAAAGGCACTTCGAGCGCGAGCGTCTCGCCGCGCCACACCCTCAGCTCGCCGACGGGTTGGCCCTCTTTGACCGGCGCCGGTATCGGACCGTGATAAGTCACGCGCGCGACGATGCGTTCATTGGCGTTGCGCGGCACCATGAGGCTAATCGGCCCGGGGCCGATCAGCGGCACGTAGCTTTTTTCGCCGCCGAAGACCTTGGCGGCGCCGACCGTCTGCCCTTCGGCAAACAGGACCCGGGATTCGAAACTGCGAAACCCCCATTCGAGAAGTTTGCGCGCTTCGTCGGCGCGCTCCTTCTCGGATTTTGCCCCCATCACCACGACAATCAGCCGCAAGCCGTTTTGCTCGGCGGAGCCGACGATGCCGTAGCCCGATTCTTTGGTGTAGCCGGTCTTCAGGCCGTCGGCGCCCCAGGCGAGCAGCGGGTTGCGGTTGTACTGGTGGATCTTGTTCCAAGTGTAATCGCGTTCGCCGAAAATCTTGTAGTATTCCGGGTAAGTCAGGATGATGTGCCGGGCAAGTTTTCCCAATTCGCGGGCGGTGACTTTGGTGTCCGGGGTGGGCAGCCCCGTCGGATTGGTGAAGACCGATTTCGCCAAACCGATTTCGCGCGCGTGTTTCGTCATCATCACGCCGAAGGCGGACTCGCTTCCGGCGAGCGCCTCCGCCAAAGCAATGGCGGCGTCGTTGCCGGACTCGACAATAAGCCCGCGCAACAGATCGCCGACCGGAACCTTGCTGTTGATCGCGGCGAACATGCTCGAGGTATGCGACGGCGCGCCGCCGGTACGCCAGGCATGTTCGCTGACCACCGCGAGGTCTTCCATGGTGATCTTGCCGGATTTCAGTTGATCGAAGACGACGTCCGCCGTCATCAGCTTGGCCAGGCTCGCCGGGAAGACCAGATCGTCCGCATTGTGCTCGAAGAGCACGCTGCCGCTGCGCGCTTCGATCAGAATGGCGTGCGGAACCGTGGCCTGGAAGCCGCCCTCCTGCTTTTGCTGCGCCAAAGCCGGCCACGCCACCGCCAAAGCGAATGCCGCGGTCGCCGCGAGCGCGCGCCGCCGCGGCTGAAATAGCGCCTCGCTGCAGGCTGCGGCTTTCCGGCAAAAATGGGGCATCCATGCAACGGGCATGGTTCGGCGCCCTCCTTCAAGGCGACACGTTGCGGGCCGCGATTCTTGAGTAATCTAAGGGGGTTGCCGTCAGTAGAGACCGCGGCCGCTCAAGAATGCAGCGGGCGCATCATAGCCGGTCGGTGCAAAGCCCGAAACAGCGGAGCCGCCGCCAACCGAGATCGCCGGAGAGGCGGCAGCGGCGCCGGATGTCGAGCCGATTTCCGGCAAATTAGCGACTTCGATGTCACGCTGCCGCGGCGGCTGCGCGGCCGCGTATTTCGTTTTCGCCGCCGGGGGCATGTCCGCTTCGGTCAATGCCAGCCGGCGCGAGGGCGGATTGGTCGCCGTTTCCTTGGGCGCTTGCGGCAAGAACGGCTGCGCCGCCGCGACCCGTACCAGCGACGGTGCCGGTGCCGGACCGCCTTGGCGCAAGGTCGCGACCAATTGACGATCGTCGGAGCCTTCGAGCGGCGCCGGACCGACATATTCGACGCTGACCCGCGTCAATCCGCGGTCGTAAAAGCCAAGCAGTTTGGCCGCCTTCACCGACACGTCGATGACACGATCGTTGGCGTAAGGCCCGCGGTCGTTGACGCGCACGACGAGGGAGCGCCCGTTCGTGAGATTGGTGACACGCACATAGCTCGGCATCGGCAGCGTCGGATGTGCGGCGGAGATGGAATTCATGTCGAAGACTTCGCCATTGGCCGTGAGCCGGCCGTGGAAATCGTCGCCATACCACGACGCCACGCCTTCCGCATGGTAATGCTTGTCTTCCTGCGGCACGTAAGTGCGTCCGGCAATCACATAGGGCTTGCCGACGCGATAGACGCCGCCGCCTTTCGGCACGGGCTCACCGTCGGCGACCACGCGCGCACTGGGAGAGACGCCATATTTCGAATAGCTGCTGGAACACTGGGCGAGCGTGAGACCGCAAAGCGCCAGCACGGCGATGCGCACGCCGCACGCGACTCCCTCCCCCTGCAACGAATACCCCATACGCCCCAATTCCCCCCGGGCCTTCCGGCCGGATCGCCGCTTTCACATCGCAGGCCCACGAAACGGTCGGACCCGCCCCGATCGCGTTTAACCATAACGCGCCAAGCTTACGGCGAAAACTTGGCAAGGCGATTGTGGTAAATGGATCGTGGATAAAAGGTCCTCGGCTACCGGAGCGCGGTGCCGAGGACCTTTCGCTGTTTGGCGCGGCCGCTCAGACGGTCGGAATGATCTTCAGTGCGGGTATCAACTGGCCGATCAGAGTCTGCGGCCAAGGCACCGACATCACCTGATCGAACACGGCATAGATGAAGAGCACAACCGTGATCGCATAGGGCAGCACGATGCGCCAGGGCTCCGGTCCCTCCGTCCGCATAAAGATGATCACGAAGAAGAAAGCGGTGGGAATCAGTCCGATCAGCCACATCGAGATCATAAAGCCGATCAGGTATCCGAAGAACAGCAGGGCGCGCCGGATGATCGTCTCCACGCCGAGATGCGCGGTGTCCGACGTCATGTCCATGTGGATCTTTTCTTCGACCTCGTGCTTCATATGCTCGCCGAGACTCTCGCCGGTCGCCCCTTTATCGGTCGGCTTGCGGCACATTTGATCGAACAAACTCAGCGAACTTGCGGCCAAGGCCAGCAGGCCGACGATCACGGGCACGATCTTGGCTTTGAAGCCCCAATCGAGAGTGCCGAAGAGCGACACCAATATGATGGCGATGACGAATATCGTGAAAAGCTGAGACGGATGGAATCGCGGCGTTTGGAAGCCACTCAGCATTTTGCGCACGCCGCCATGGATACGGATGTCCTGAAGCAACGGCCGCACCATGCCGAAAATCGCCATCAGGAACAGCGCCGCCACGACTGGACGCGCCAGCCAAGTCAGCCCGTAACGCTCGATGGAGATGAACATGTAGCGTTCGATGTGGTCGCCGAGAACAAAGCCTAGAACGAGCGGCGGGCGCGGCCATTTGAACTGCTTCATCACCCAGCCGACGGCGCCGAAGAACAGCAGGCTGTAGAGATCGCCCCAGTCGCGCGACGCTTCGAAGGCGCCGATGTAAACGATGCCAAGCACGCCCGGCAGGATCAGCGTGTAACGCATCGTCGCCAGCTTGGCGAATTGCGGGCTGAACGCATAGCAGGCCCCGGCGCCGAGAATATTGGCAAGCGCCACCGACCAGACCATCGCGTAAGTGACCTTCAGGTTCTTCCCCAGCATGTCGGGTCCGGGGACCAGGCCATGCATCAGGAAGGCGCCGAGCAGGATCGCCATGCCGGCGCTGCCGGGAACGCCGAAGGCGACGGTCGGAACAAGAGCGCCGCCCTCCTTCGCGTTATTTGAGCTTTCCGAAGCGATCACGCCGCGCACGTCGCCTTTGCCGAAGGTCTGCGACGCGCCCTTCTCGGTTTTCAATGCATGGCCATAAGCAAGCCAGTCGATGACCGAAGCGCCGATGCCGGGAATCGAGCCGATGCCGCCGCCGATCCACGAACAGCGCAGGATGAGCCACCAATTCTCAAAGCAATCCTTCACGCCCTGCCATTGGCCTTTGTAGACGTCGGTGGCCTTGCCGCTGGAAACGATGGCGAGCCGCGTGATCAAAAGATCGCAAAGCTCGGGCAGCGCGAAAAGCCCGAGCAGCACCGGCGTCAACGGCAGCCCGTCCCACAGATAAAGGTTATCGAAGGTCCAGCGCAGCGTTCCGGTCTGCGGATCCGAGCCGATCATCGCCAGCATCACGCCGGCGCAGCCGCCCGTCAGTCCGCGCAGCGGCGAGTTTCCGGAAAGGATGGCGACCATCGATATTCCGAGCACGGAAAAGCCGAGCAATTCCGGCGAGCCGAGGTTCAGCATGACGGGTCGCAGAATGGGGATCGTCAGCGCCATGAGCATGGCGCCGAACACGCCGCCCATCAGCGACGACATATACGCGGCGCTGAGCGCGCGTCCGGCCTCGCCGCGCTTGGCCATCGGATAGCCGTCGAGCACCGTGGCCGCCGAGGCGGCGCCTCCGGGAATACCGAACAGCACCGCGGGGATCGGGTCTCCGGTCGCCGTCGTCGCTCCCAAGCCGAGCAGGAGCGCGAAGGCGCTATAGGGATCCATGGCATAGGTGAAGGGCAGCAGCATCGCGGTGCCGGCGAGACCGCCGATGCCGGGCACGATGCCGAGCACCAACCCCATGATGCAGCCAAGGAAGAGAAAGCCGAGACGATGCCACTCCAGCAGGATGGCCAGGGCCTCTCCGGCCGAGCTCGCCATATAGGCTGCTTCCCCAATGAAACCGTCCATGACTTCTCGATCCCCTGCCTTGCTGATCCATGGGCGGCTGCGACCAAACCGCAGCCATCCCGACACACGACGCCCCAACGAGAGCGCTTCGCAACCCTCTCGCCGCGTTTCTCTTCTTCAATCTGCTTTGGATGCTCCTAAAGCCACTCGCCGCATTTGTTCGCGATCGGGGCCTTACCTCCCAAGGTCTTGCCTCATTCTTGTCGGCTTCTTTTCTCGCAACCGGGTCAAAAAATCAATCGAGCTCTTGATGGCGCGGCGGTAATACGCGCCACCGATGCGAAAAGCCTTGCGTTTTCGGCCATGCGGCCACGACATTGCGCTTGGCCGAATTGAGCGCGCACCGGAAACACGCATTTAGGCATTGCCATGCAAGATGTGCTGCCTCCTTGCCGCATTTGCTGTAAAAAGCTCGCATCGTCCGTGGCTTGGAAGGGTGGCCGAGTGGTTTATGGCAGCGGTCTTGAAAACCGCCAGGGGTGCAAGCCCCTCGGGGGTTCGAATCCCTCCCCTTCCGCCACATTCGGGATTTTTGCGACCGCGCTCACTCCAGCGGTAGCAACGGCCCGCCATAAGGCCGGCACTGCACCTGGCAAGCGCGATGACAGGCGTCGTGCGCCGCGAGGCATTCATTGAAAGAAGCGACCGCAAGGCAGGCCGGCAGTGGCGGGCCGCAACTTGCGGCGCAGGGCCGCCAACAGGCCTGCTGCGCCCAGGCCGTCCACTCGGCTTCGACGCTGCGCGGCGGCAGCGGCATAACCGCGGCAACCCGGGAGGCCGTGCGCAACCGGGGACCATCCGCGGCTTCCGCTGCGGTCGTGGCGGCGAATGACAGGATGAGGGCTAAAACGGCCAAGGGGCGCACGAACACCTCCGCTTCCCAGCGAAGCCTAACCGAGCCGAATAGTTCCGTCAGCCTTGATCTTGCCCTTGAGCACGGCTAGCTCCTCTCGATGCACGTAGAAAAGCCCGGCACGGATGCCGCCCCGGCACCGAAGGTCAGCTTCGTTTCCCTCGGCTGCCCCAAGGCGCTGGTCGATTCCGAACGCATCGTCACGCGGCTGCGCGCCGAAGGCTATGAGCTGTCGCGCCGGCACGAAGGTGCTGACGTCGTGGTGGTGAACACCTGCGGTTTTCTCGACAGCGCCAAGGCGGAATCGCTGGCGTCAATCGGCGAGGCGTTGGCGCAGAACGGCAAGGTGATCGTCACGGGCTGCATGGGCGCGGAGCCGGAAAGTATCACCGACCGCTACCCGTCCGTGCTCGCCGTCACCGGCCCGCAGCAATATGAAAGCGTCATGGAAGCGGTGCACCGCGCCGCGCCGCCGAAGCACGATCCCTTCCTCGATCTGGTGCCGCCGGAAGGCATCAAGCTGACGCCGCGGCATTACGCTTATCTCAAGATTTCAGAGGGTTGCAACAATCGCTGCACCTTCTGCATCATCCCGAAATTGCGCGGCGATCTCGTCTCGCGCCCTGCCGCCGATGTGCTGCGCGAAGCCGAACGTTTGGTGAAAGCCGGCGTGAAGGAACTCCTGGTGATTTCCCAGGACACCTCGGCCTATGGCGTCGATCTGAAATACGCGGCAAGCGCCTGGCAGGACCGCGCGGTGCGGGCAAAATTTCTCGATCTGGTCCGCGAGCTCGGTGAATTCGGCGCCTGGGTGCGCCTGCATTACGTCTATCCTTATCCGCACGTGGACGAAGTGATCGGGCTGATGGCGGACGGAAAGGTGCTGCCCTATCTCGACATCCCGTTCCAGCATGCGAGTCCCGCCGTGCTCAAATGCATGAAGCGGCCGGCGGCGCAGGAGAAGACGCTGGAACGCATCGCGCGCTGGCGCGAGACCTGTCCGCAGCTCACCATCCGCTCCACTTTCATCGTCGGCTTTCCCGGGGAAACGGAGCAGGATTTCGAATTCCTCCTCAACTGGCTCAATGAAGCCTCGCTCGATCGCGTCGGCTGCTTCCGTTACGAGCCGGTGAAAGGCGCCGTCGCCAACGATCTCGGCGAAGCGGTGCCGGAGGCGGTCAAGGAAGAGCGCTGGCATCGCTTCATGCAGCGCCAGCAGGCGATTTCAGCCAAGCGTCTCAGACGCAAAGTCGGCACCCGGCAGCAGGTCATTATCGACGACGTCGGGCCGGCGCGCTTTCGGTCCGAGGGAGCACCGGTCGGCCGCCCGGAAAGCGCGCAAAGCCACAAGGCGAGCGCGCGGTCGGACGCAAAACCGGTTCCCACTTTTACCGACCGCGCGCTATGCGTCGCCAAGGGGCGCACCAAGGGCGACGCCCCGGAGATCGACGGGGCGACTTATGTGGCGAGCCGGCGCCCTTTGCGCGTCGGCGACATCGTTACGGCAAAAATCGAGCGCGCCGGCGAATACGACCTGCACGGCACCGTCGTCGGGTTTTGATCAGTCGATCGTCGTGTACACGCGGCGGTCTGGCGGCTCGGCCAGCAGCGGTACGCCCTGCGCCAGCGCCGTTTGCACATGCGGCCTGGTCAAATGCCGGTCGAGCGCTTCCTGCGTGGCCCAGGATTCGTAGAGCACGAATTCGAGCGGCTCGCTTTTGCTCTGGAACACCTTGTAGCCGTTGCAACCCTCTTCGGCGCGCGATTGTTTGGCGAGCTCCAATAAGACCGGCTTGAGTTGGTCTACCGTGCTCTCGCGTGCCACGACGCGAAGAACGACCCTCGTTACCGGCTCCGCCATACTTCGCCCCCCATTTAGCCTGGTGCCGAAAGCACCTTAGCGGCTTTTTAGCTGTCGCACGACGCGAGCCAGCTAATGACGCTTGAAATATTGCACTTCCCGCTCGTGCCGCTCGGCGGCCTTGCGGGTGCGAAAAGTGCCCAGGTTCCGCCGTTTCCCGGTTTTCGGGTTTTTCTTGCGCGAATAGAGACGGTATCCGCCGGATTTCAGTTTTCGGATCATGATGCGATCACCTTGCCGATAACGTTTGTCAGAAGGGCAAGTTCATCCGCGGCGATGGTGAATGCGGGGGTCAGGTAGATCACATTGCCGAAAGGCCGGATGAAGGCCCCCTCCTCCACGAAGCGCGCGCGCAGGGCGCCAATGTCGTCGATGCGATCGAGCTCGACCACGCCGATGGCGCCGAGAACCCGCACATCTTTGACTCCAGGCATGCCGCGGCATGGTTCCAGCTCCGCCGACATCGCGGTGGAGATCGCGGCCACTTGCTCGAGGCGCGGCTCGCTCTCGAACAGATCAAGCGAGGCGTTGGCGGCGGCGCAGGCCAGCGCATTGGCCATGTAAGTCGGCCCGTGCATCAATGCCTGTTTCGGATTGTCGGTCCAGAACGCTTCGAATATCTCGCGCCGCGCCACCGTCGCCGCGAGCGGCAGCGTGCCCCCGGTCAGGGCCTTGGACAGCGTGACGATATCGGGCACCGCGCCCGCTGCTTCGCAGGCGAAGAGCGTACCGGTGCGGCCGAAACCGGTGAAAATCTCATCGAAGATCAAAAGCACTTCGTAGCGGTCGGCGGCTTGGCGCAGCCGGGTGAGCACCGCCGGGTCATGGAATTTCATCCCACCCGCGCCCTGCGCCAGCGGCTCGACGACGATCGCTGCGATTTCATCGGCGTAACCTTCAAGCACGCCTTCGAATGTCGCTATGCTCGACTCGGTGCCCGGCAGATCGAGAATGAAATGCTCCGGCAGCATATCGCGAAAGGCGGCGTGCATGCCTTCTTCGAGATCGGAAACCGCCATGGCGCCCGCGGTATCACCATGATAACCGCCGCGAAAGCAGATAAATCTGCTGCGTCCGCGAAAGCCGCGGTTGCGCCAATACTGCAACGCCATTTTCAGCGCGATCTCGACGGCGACCGAGCCGGATTCGGAAAAGAATACGCGGTCCAGATCGCCCGGCAGCAGCGCTGCCAGGCGGCGCGCCAGCGTCAACGCCGGCTCATGCACCAAGCCGCCGAACATCACGTGCGGCATGAGCGCGAGCTGCCGTTCCAGGGCGGCGCGGATATGCGGGTGGTTATAGCCGTGGCAGGCGGTCCACCAGGAGGCGACGCCGTCGATCAGCTCGCGCCCATCGGCCAGCACGATGCGGCTGCCCTGCGTGCGGACCGCCGGCAACGACGCCTTCGCTGTCTTCATCTGCGAATAAGGCAGCCAGACATGGGGCATTCCCGCCTCGAACCATTCGGCCGGTTGCCCTCCGCCGCCGCGCTTGCTCTTCATGCGCCGTTTCCGATTCAGACTACGACCGTGATATCCCTTTTATCCGAGATTTTGCATTCTCCCGTCATGACCGCCATATCCTCTCTCGATCAATTCGCCGGCGACAAGCTCGCCGAACTGGAGCGGGCGCATCTGCGCCGCGCGCTTGCGGAAACCGCGCGCGAGGACGGCCTTTGGCTCAAGCGCGACGGCCGCCGGTTGCTCTCCTTTTGCTGCAACGACTACCTCAATCTGACGCACCATCCGGCGGTCAAGCGGGCGGCCATCGCAGCCGTGGAACGTTATGGCACGGGCGCCGGCGCCTCGCGCTTGGTCACCGGCAATCATCCGCTGTTGACCGAATTGGAGGCGCGGCTGGCCCGGCTGAAAGAGACCGAGGCAGCCTGCGTCTTCGGCTCCGGCTATCTTGCCAATGCCGGCATCATTCCGGCGCTGATCGGCCGCGACGATCTCGTCGTCATCGACGAGCTGGCCCATGCATGTCTTTGGGCCGGGGCCCGGCTCACCCGCGGCAAGGTGCTGAGTTTCCGCCATAACGACGTCGCCCATGCCGAAGCCCTGCTGGCCCAGCATCGCCCGCAGCACGCGCATGCGATGATCGCGACCGACGGCGTTTTCTCCATGGACGGCGATCTCGCCCCGCTGCGGGAATTGACGGAGCTTGGCCGCCGTTTCGATGCCTGGCTGATCTCCGACGATGCCCACGGCATCGGCGTCCTCGGCGGCGGCCGTGGTTCGAGTTTCGCGGACGGCGGCAAAATTGACGTTCCCTTGCAGATGGGCACGTTATCGAAGGCGATCGGAGCCTATGGCGGCTATCTTTGTGCATCGAGTCCGGTGATCGATCTCATTCGCAATCGCGCGCGCAGCTTCATTTATTCCACCGGCCTGCCACCCGCTGCGGCGGCAGCCGCCATCGCCGCGATCGACGTGATCGAAACCGAAGCGGAGTTGATCGCGCGCCCCCTCGCCAAGGCCAAAGCCTTCACCCGCGCCTGCGGCCTGCCCGACGCGGCGAGTACCATCGTTCCCCTGATCGTCGGCGACGCCGAACGCGCGCTCGAAGCGTCGCGCCTCCTGCAGGACGAAGGATTCTTGGCCGTTGCCATCCGTCCGCCGACCGTGCCGAAGGGAACCGCGCGCCTACGTTTCACTTTCAGCGCCGCGCATCCGGACGAGGAGATCGCGCGGCTGGCGCAGACCGTGCGCACACGGATCATGGAAAACTGACCCGTGCCCGCCGTTTTTGTCACCGCTACGGGAACCGATATCGGCAAGACTTTCGTCACCGCCGGTCTCGTCCGCCATTTGCGCGCCACAGGGCAGGAAGCGACCGCCATCAAGCCGGTCGTGAGCGGTTACGATTTGGCGGCAGCGGAGCAAAGCGATCCCGGCCGGCTGCTGGCGGCAATGAAGCGCCCGGCTACGGCCGACCAAATCGCACGCATCTCGCCTTGGCGCTTTTCCACGCCGCTGTCGCCGGACATGGCGGCGCGCCGTGAAAATCGCGGCATCGATTTCCGGTCGCTCGTCGACTTTTGCCGCGAGGCAATGGAATCTCACGAGACGCTGTTGATCGAGGGAGTCGGCGGCATCATGGTCCCGCTCGACGACCGCCATACCGTGCTCGATTGGATTTCGGCGCTGCGGCTGCCGCTGCTGTTGGTGGCAGGAAGCTATGTGGGCACAATCAGCCACACGCTGACTGCGCTCAACGTGTTGGCGCGGCGAAATCTGACGACGCTTGCGGTGGTCCTCAGCGAAACGCCGGGGAGCGCGGCGCCGCTCGACGAGACCGCGGCGACGATCGGCCG
>DASREA010000031.1:0-69964 GCA_035652315.1 Xanthobacteraceae bacterium
CCAAATCGAGTCCAGCGTATCACCGCCCGGTCAAGCTCCTGCCCTTCTTCGCCTCGCGGCTGCCCGGGATTTCTGGACTTCCCCCGCCCCCGTCGTTAAATAACCCGCAATACATCGGGCTTGCCGGCCATTTGGGCCGGCGGACGCAGCTTTGGCGGCAGAACCCAATTCCATGAACGGCGTCAACGACATCCGCTCGCGCTTTCTCGATTATTTCGCCAAGGCGGACCATCAGGTCGTGCCCTCCTCGCCGCTCGTGCCGCGCAACGACCCGACGCTGATGTTCACCAACGCCGGCATGGTGCAGTTCAAGAACGTCTTCACCGGCGTGGAGAAGCGGCCCTATCGGCGCGCGGTGACGGCGCAGAAATGCGTGCGCGCCGGCGGCAAGCACAACGATCTCGACAATGTCGGCTATACCGCGCGCCATCACACCTTCTTCGAGATGCTCGGCAACTTCTCCTTCGGCGACTATTTCAAGGAGCGCGCCATCGAGCTTGCCTGGAATCTGGTGACCCGCGAATTCGGGCTGCCCAAGGAGCGGCTGCTCGCCACCGTCTATATCGACGACGACGACGCCTTCAAGCTGTGGAAGAAGATCGCCGGGCTGCCCGACTCCAAAATCATCCGCATCGCCGGCGCCGACAATTTCTGGGCCATGGGCGATACCGGGCCCTGCGGCCCCTGCTCGGAAATCTTTTTCGATCACGGCGACAAGATTGCCGGCGGGCCGCCCGGCTCCGCAGATTCCGAGGGCGACCGCTTCATCGAGATCTGGAATCTCGTCTTCATGCAATACGAGCAGCTCGCCGACGGCCGCCGCCTCGATCTGCCCAAGCCTTCGATCGACACCGGCATGGGGCTCGAGCGCATGGCCGCGGTGTTGCAAGGCACCCACGACAATTATGCGATCGACCTGTTCCGCGCGCTGATCAAGGCCGTGGCCGAGGTCACCGGTGCCGATCCCGAGGGGCCGCAGAAAGCCTCGCACCGCGTCATCGCCGATCATCTGCGCGCCTCGGCCTTCCTGATCGCCGACGGCGTGCTGCCGTCGAATGAAGGCCGCGGCTACGTGCTCCGCCGCATCATGCGCCGCGCCATGCGCCACGCCGAATTGCTCGGCGCGCGCGAGCCGGTGATGTGGAAGCTCGTGCCCACGCTGGTCCGCGAGATGGGCCAGGCCTATTCCGAGCTCCCGCGCGCCGAGCCGCTGATCGAGGAGACGCTGAAGCTCGAGGAGACGCGCTTTCGGCAGATGCTTACGCGCGGCCTCGCGCTGCTCGAGGAGCAAAGCAAAGGTCTCAAGCAAGGCGACATGTTCGACGGGGAGACCGCGTTCACGCTCTACGACACCTACGGCTTTCCGCTCGATCTCACCCAGGATGCGCTGCGCCCGCGCGGCATCGGCGTCGACCTCGCCGCCTTCACCGATGCCATGGAGCGCCAGCGCCAAAAGGCGCGCGCCTCCTGGTCCGGCTCCGGGGACGCGGCGACCGAAAGCGTGTGGTTCGCCTTGCGCGAAAAGACCGGCGCCACCGAATTTCTCGGCTATGAAACCGAAAGCGCCGAAGGCGTCGTTGCCGCGCTGGTGCGTGACGGCAAGGAGGTTTCCGAACTGAAGAAGGGCGAAACGGGAGCGGTCGTGCTCAACCAGACGCCGTTCTACGGCGAATCCGGCGGCCAGGTCGGCGATACCGGTGTCATGAGCGCCGAGGGCATTCGCTTCCGCGTCACCGACACGCAGAAAAAGGCGGGAGACGTCTTCGTCCATCTCGGCACGGTGGAGCAAGGCGTGCTGAAACCGGGGGCCGCGCTCGCGCTCGACGTCGACCACGCCCGGCGCACGCAAATCCGCGCCAATCACTCGGCCACGCATCTCTTGCACGAGGCGCTCCGCCAGGTGCTCGGCGACCACGTGGCGCAGAAGGGCTCGCTGGTCGCCCCCGACCGCTTGCGCTTCGACTTTGCCCATCCCAAGGCGATCACGCCGCAAGAGATGGAGCGCGTCGAGGACATCGCCAACGACATCGTGCTGCAGAATGCGCCGGTGACGACGCGGCTGATGGCGGTGGACGACGCCATGGCCTCCGGCGCGCGCGCGCTGTTCGGCGAGAAATACGGCGACGAAGTGCGCGTGGTGGCGATGGGCGACGCCGGCAATGCCATGGGCTGGTCGGTGGAGCTGTGCGGCGGCACCCATGTGCGGCGTACCGGCGACATCGGCATCATTTCCGTCGTTGCCGAAAGCGGCGTCGCCGCCGGTGTGCGCCGCATCGAGGCGCTGACCGGCCAAGCGGCGCGCCGGCACGCCAATAATCTCATTCAGCTGGCAAAGAGCGCCGCCAATGAATTGCGCGCGCCGCTGGAGGAAGTGCCGGAGCGCCTCGCCGCGCTTCTCGACGAGCGCAAGCGGCTCGAGCGCGATCTCGCCGAGACCCGCAAGAAGCTGGCGCTCGGCGGCGGCGCGGCGGCGGGTGGCGGCGCCGACGGCGTGCGTACGGTCGGCGATATCAAACTCCTGGCCCGCGCCGTCTTGGGCATCGACATGAAGGACCTCAAGAGCCTCGCCGACGAAGGCAAAAAGCAGGTCGGCTCCGGCGTCGTGGCGATCGTCGGCGTCACCGGCGAAGGCAAGGCCGGCATCGTCGTCGGCGTCACGCCCGATCTCACGGCGCGCTACAACGCGGTCGATCTGGTGAAGAAAGGCGCCGAGGCGCTGGGCGGCAAGGGCGGCGGCGGCCGTCCCGACATGGCGCAGGCCGGCGGCCCCGACGGCTCGAAGGCCGAGGCCGCGCTGGCCGCCATCGAAAGCGCGCTCGGGGGCTGATTCCCCGCCATCCGGGGAAGCTCTTATTGATCGACCGCAAATGACCGGCTGTCCTGGTGTATTAAAGACGGCGCGAACTGAGCGGAGCGGCCATGCCCCACGACCGGATCAAGGAGCTGCGCCGGCGCGTCTATCTGCTCCTGGAACAGGGGCCGGTCGGCGCGAGCCTGTGGGCCGACCGCTTCCTCGTCCTGCTGATCCTGGTCAATCTCGTGGCCGTGGCGCTGCAATCGGAGCCGGCGCTCGATGCCAAATACGGACCGCTCTTCGACGCCATCGAGATTTTTTCCCTGCTGGTTTTCACCGGGGAATACCTGCTCCGGCTCTGGTGCGCGGTGGAGCACGTGCCGCACCGCCACCTCCGGGCGGCGCATGCGCGGCTGAAATATGCGCTGAGCCCGGCCGGGCTCGTCGATCTGATCGCGGTGCTGCCGTTCTGGCTCGCCTATTTCGTTCCCGCCGACCTGCGCGTGCTCCTGGTGTTCCGCATGGCGCGTTTTTTCAAGATCACGCGTTATTCGCCGGCGATGCGCTCGCTGCTCGACGTGCTCTATCGCGAGCGCCGCGCGCTGGTCGGCTGCCTGACCATGGCCGCGGGTGTCGCCGTCGTGGCGGCGGCCATGATGCACCTCGCCGAGGGCCCGGTGCAACCGGACAAGCTCGGCACTATTCCGCAGGCGCTGTGGTGGGCAATCGTGACGCTCGGCACCATCGGCTACGGCGACGTGGTGCCGGTGACGGCGCTCGGCAAACTGGTCGCCACCGGCACGATCATTCTCGGGCTCGTCATCGTCGCGCTTCCGGTCGGCATCATCGCCACCGCCTTTACCGAGCAGATCCACCGCCGCAATTTCATCGTCACCTGGGGCATGATCGCCCGCGTGCCGCTGTTCGCCGAGCTCGACGCCGCGGCGATCAACGAGATCATGGGCCTGCTGCGCGCGGAGGTGGCCGAAGCGGGCCAAATCATCGTGCGCGCCGGCGACACAGCCCATTCGATGTATTTTATCGCCGCGGGCGAAGTCGAGATTGTCCTGAAGCACGAGCGGCTGCGGCTCGGTGTCGGTCAGTTCTTCGGCGAGGTCGCGGTGCTGCGCCGCGCCCGGCGCTCGGCGACGGTCACCGCGCTGACCCGCACCAATCTGCTGGTGCTCGACGCGCACGATCTGCGGGCGCTGATGCAGCGCGAGCCGCGCATTGCCGAACGGATCAAGGCGGTCGTGGAAAAGCGCGTCGGGCACGAAATCGTATCGCCCCGCGGCGACATCGTCACCGAGGAGATCGACTGACCCGCTCGCGAAATTTTGCCGTGCCGATCTGGAGACCACAGCGGTCCGGCGCTAGGATCGGCCGCATGGCGGAAATTCACTTCACCTCCTGGCTGCGCGCGCTGGTGCCAGATGGGCCGGTCGCGGCCGCCGGCGCCACCGTGGGCGAGGCGCTCGCGGGGGTTTTCGCGGCGCAGCCGCAGGTGCGCGGCTATGTGCTCGACGAGCGCGGCGCGCTGCGCAAGCATGTCTGCATTTTCGCCGACGGGCGCAGGCTCGCCAACGGCAGCGCTTTGGCGCAGCCGATCGGGCCCGGAGCCAAGCTTTATGTGATGCAGGCCTTGTCCGGAGGGTAAGCATGAGCGACCGCATTCTGCTGGCGACGCGCAAAGGGCTGATTACGCTTGAAGGCGGCAATGACGCCTGGCGCGTGGCATCGACCGCCTTTCCCGGCGTGCCGGTGACCTCCGTGCTGCGCGATCGGCGCGACGGCGCGGTTTATGCCGCGCTCAAGCACGGGCATTTCGGCCCCAAGCTGCACCGTTCCGACGACGAAGGCCGCTCCTGGAAGGAATTGCCGGCGCCGGCTTTTCCCGCCGACGCCGCCGGCGCGCCGACGCTGTTTCAAGTCTGGACGCTCGAAGCCGGCGCCGCGGCGCAACCCGGTCGCCTCTGGGCCGGCGCCATTCCCGCCGGACTTTTTCGCTCCGACGACCGCGGCGAAAGCTGGCAGCTCGTCGACTCGCTGTGGAATGTTCCGGGGCGCGATAAATGGTTCGGCGGCGGCTACGACGACGCCGGCATCCACTCGATCTCGCCGGACCCGCGCGATTCGGAGCAGATTTTCATCGCTGTTTCCTGCGGCGGCGTTTGGGATTCCGCCAACGACGGCCACACCTGGAATTTGCGCGGCGACGGTCTCGTCGCCACCTATATGCCCCCCGACCAGGCGACCCGAGGCGATGTGCAGGATCCGCACCGCGTGGTGCGCTGCGCCGCCGCTCCCGACGTGATGTGGATGCAACATCACTGCGGCATTTTCCGCTCGACCGACGCCGGCCAGACCTGGACGCAGCTCAAGCCCCCCGGCGACGATTTCGGCTTCGCCGTGGCAGTGCATCCGCACGATCCGCAAACCGCGTGGTTCGTGCCCGCGATGAAGGACGAATTGCGCGTGCCTCGCGACGGCGCGCTGGCGGTGACGCGCACCCGCGACGGCGGCAGGACCTGGGAGACGCTGCGCGAGGGTTTGCCGCAGCGCGACGCCTTCGATCTCATCTATCGCCACGGACTCGATGTCGACGACGGCGGCGAACGGCTGGTGATGGGCTCCACCACGGGCGGCGTGTGGCTCAGCGACGACGGCGGCGAACGCTGGCGGCTCGCCAACGCCCATCTGCCGCCGATCTATCAGGTGATGTTTGGCTGAACTTTCACGGCCTCATCCTGAGGAGCGTTGCGAAGCAACGCGTCTCGAAGGATGGGCCGCCCTCGTCCTTCGAGACGCGCCCTTTGGGCGCTCCTCAGGATGAGGGCGGACCGGGTTACGCCATCGCCTTCTTGAGATTTTCGTCCACCTTGTCGAGGAACCCGGTGGTGGAAAGCCATTTCTGGTCGGCGCCGACCAGTAGCGCCAGGTCCTTGGTCATGAAACCGGATTCCACGGTATCGACGCAGACCTTTTCCAGCGTAGCGGCGAATTTGGCCAGCGCGGTATTGCCGTCGAGCTTGGCACGATGGGCAAGCCCGCGCGTCCAGGCGAAGATCGAAGCGATGGAGTTGGTCGAGGTCTCCTTGCCCTTCTGATGCTCGCGGTAGTGCCGCGTCACCGTACCGTGGGCGGCTTCCGATTCCACGATTCTGCCGTCGGGAGTCATCAGCACCGAGGTCATCAGCCCGAGCGACCCGAAGCCCTGCGCCACGGTATCCGACTGCACGTCGCCGTCGTAATTCTTGCAAGCCCAGACATAGCCGCCCGACCATTTCAGCGCCGAGGCGACCATGTCGTCGATCAGCCGGTGCTCGTAGGTGAGCTTGCGCTTGTCGAACTCGGTCTTGAACTCGGCGTCGAAAATCTCCTGGAAAAGGTCTTTGAAGCGGCCGTCATAAGCCTTGAGGATGGTGTTCTTGGTGGTGAGATAAAGCGGATAGTTGCGGTTGAGCGCGTAATTCATCGAGGCGCGCGCGAAATCGCGGATCGATTCGTCTTCGTTGAACATGCCGAGCGCGACGCCGGAGCCGGGAAATTCCCGCACCACGCGCTCGATTTTCGTGCCGTCTTCGCCGAGGAAGGTGAGCGTCAGCTTGCCTCTGCCCGGCACCTTGAAGTCGGTGGCGCGATATTGATCGGCGTAGGCATGGCGGCCGATGACGATTGGCTTGGTCCATCCGGGCACCAAGCGCGGTACGTTCCTGCAGATGATCGGTTCGCGGAAGATCACGCCGCCGAGGATGTTGCGGATGGTGCCGTTGGGCGACGGATACATGCGCTTGAGGTTGAACTCCTTCACCCGCGCCTCGTCGGGCGTGATGGTGGCGCATTTGACGCCGACGCCGACCTTCTTGATCGCTTCCGCCGCCTCGACGGTGATCTTGTCGTCGGTTTTGTCGCGGCTCTCGATGCCGAGATCGAAATAGAGCAGTTCGATGTCGAGATAGGGATGGATGAGCTTTTTCTTGATGAAGTCCCAGATGATGCGGGTCATCTCGTCGCCGTCCATTTCGACGACGGGGTTTGCCACTTTGATCTTCGCCATTGCGCAGGGACCTTTGGATTGGAGCCGAAAAAGAACCCGGCTGGGCCGCCGGGCGCGGCGCTCTTATGGCGCGGGCGCGGCAGTCTCGCAAGCGGCAGCCGATGCGCCGCTGCATGGCTGCGCCGGCGCATCTTCCCAGAGCCGCGGCAATAGGTTAGGCCCCCACGCTGGTCCGAACCCCGATGTGAGACAATGCCCGGCGCAGGAACCGACCATAGCAAGAGCTGGATCGACACCGGCGGCCCCATCGTCGTGCTGGTGGAGCCGCAGCTTGGCGAGAATATCGGCGCCGCCGCCCGCGCCATGGCGAATTTCGGCCTGCGGCGTTTGCGGCTGGTCAAGCCAAGGCAGGAATGGCCCAATCCGCGCGCCAAGGTGATGGCGGCGGGCGCTGACGGCATTCTGGAATCGGCGCAGCTTTTCGACACGCTGGCGGCGGCGATCGCCGACTGCGCGCTGGTGCTGGCAACCACCGCGCGCGCCCACGACCAAGCCAAGCCGGTGATCGGCGCCGAGGAAGCGGCGCGGCTGATGGCGCCGCATGTCGCCGGCGGCGAAGCCGTGGCGGTCGTCTTCGGCCGCGAGCGCAACGGCCTGGAAAACGAGGAAGTGGCGCTGGCGGATCACATCGTCACGCTGCCGGTCAATCCGGCTTTCGCCTCGCTCAATCTGGCGCAGGCGATCGTCATCGTCGCTTATGAATGGTTCAAGCAGGTTTCGAGCGGCGCCCTGCCCTTCACCATGCCGGTGAAATCGAAACCGGCGCCGAAGCAGCAGCTCGCCGCCTTCTTTGCTTCGCTCGAACGCGAGCTGGAAAAGGTCGAATTCTTCCGGCCCGAGGAAAAGCGCACCACCATGCGCATCAACTTGCAAAATATCTTTCAGCGGGTGCAGCCGACGCAGCAGGATATCCAGACGCTGCATGGCGTCATCACCGCCATCGCGCAGGGCCGCAAAGGGCCGGCCAAGGGCGGACTGCTCGACGGCGAAGAGGCGCAGATGCTGCGCATGCTGCTCGCCGAGCACGAACAAGGCCGCGTACCGTCGGAGCGCACGCCGGTGCGCGGCCTCGCCCGGCTGTTGCGGCGCAATCCGACCGACGCCGAGCGGGCATTGTGGGCGGCCATGGTCAAAGACCGCCGCTTCGCCGGCCGCGGCTTCAAGCGGCAGGTGCCGCTGGGGCCGCATATCTGCGACTTCGTTTCCTTTCCGCTGCGCGCGGTGATCGATCTGACGCCGGATCGCGAAACCGAGGCGGCGCGGCAGGCGCGCGCCGACAAACGCGCCTGGCTGATCGCGCGCGGCTATGCGCTGCTCGACATCGCCGCCGCGGAAGTCGAATCGGCCTTGGCCCCGGCACTCGACCGTCTGGCCTCGAAGCTGCAAGAGCTGCGCGCTCCCGGCCATCCGGAATCGAGCGGCGGCGCAAAAATCGAGAACTGACGCCGATTGCCGCACTTCAGCAATTGGTAACAAAATTTTCGTATTTTGCCGGTCGAAGCGCCAAACCGAGCGACACCGCATGTTCAAAGAAAACCGGAAAAAGATCCGCCGGCCGATGCATTACACGGCCTGGATCGGGCTTGACGGCGCGCCGCGCCGCGGCTGCACGGTGGCCGACATATCCGAAACCGGCGCGCGCTTGCAGATCGACACGCCGCTGGAATTGCCGGAAATCTTCAAACTGTTGCTGTCGGGCCATGGCGCCATTTACCGGCGCTGCCGCGTCGTATGGCGTTCGGACAACGAGGTGGGTGTGGAATTCGAAAAGACGCCGAGCCGTTTTGCGCGCGGCGCGCCGCCTACCAAGACGCCGGAACGCGCGCCGGCCTAGCGCCGTTTTTTGCACGCATCGTTGCCGTTGTCGCGGCGAAATCTGGGCGGTTCCCCGGCCCCATTATTACCCCGCTATTGCCCGAGCTCTGCCACCCCCGGTCAGGAACCACAGGCAACGCAAATCCATTGGCCCCCTGCAACCCACTGCAGGAGGTGCATCATGTGGAAAACTCTAATGGCTGCAACTGCGGCCGTTGTTGTCGGAGCGGCAACGGTTTCGCTTCCGCGTCAGGCCGAAGCGCTGCCGGTGTGGGTCGTCCCCGCCATCATTGGCGCCGGCGTCGTCGGCGTGGTCGGCGGAGCGGCGGCGGCCAATGCCAACGCGGCTTATTATGAGCCGCGCGGAACCGTCTATGTCGAGCCGTCCGCGGCGCATGCGCAAGTCTGCCATATCGTCCGCGAGCGGACCGCTTACGGATGGCGGCGCGTCCAGGTCTGCGACTGATTGCGGCCGAAAAAAGCGCCTCGCGGATTCCATCCGCGGGGCGTTTTTTCTGGCGGTCGCGCATGGCGGCGGATCAGCCCGCCATGGTTTCCTTCACCACGGCGACAAGCTGCTTGAGCGTGAAGGGCTTGGGCAGAAAGGCGAACTGCTCGTGCTCGGGCAGATTCTTCTGAAACGCATCTTCCGCATAACCGGAAACGAAGATGATCTTCAGGCTGGGATTGCGCCGCCGCATTTCCTTGAGCAGAGCGGGGCCGTCCATCTCCGGCATGACCACGTCGGAGACGACGAGATCGACGTCGCCGCCGCGCCGTTCCAGCACTTCCATGGCCTCGACGCCATTGGCGGCTTCGAGCACCGTATAACCGCGCGAAATCAGCCCGCGCGCGTTGAGCGTGCGCAGGCCCTCTTCATCTTCGACAAGCAGGATGGTGCCCTGCCCGGTCAGATCGGCCGCCGGCCGCGGCATGTCTTCGGCGGCAGCGCCGCCGGACAGCGCCGGCGATTCGGCCTCGGGCAACCCCGCCGTCTCCAGTTCCGACGCGCTCGGCACATGGCGCGGCAGGAAAATGCGGAACATGGTGCCCTTGCCGACTTCGGAATCGACATAGATGAAGCCGCCGGTCTGCTTGACGATGCCGTAGACCGTGGAAAGACCGAGGCCGGTGCCCTTGCCGACGTCCTTGGTCGAGAAAAACGGCTCGAATATCTTGTCGATGATTTCGGGCGGAATGCCGCCGCCGGTATCTGAAACCTCCACCAGCACGTAGTCCGCCGCCGGCATCCCTTTAGACGGAAAGTTCTTGCTTTCGGCGGCCGGCACGTTGGCGGTGCGCACCATGAGCTTGCCGCCGTCGGGCATGGCGTCGCGTGCATTGACCGCGAGGTTCACCACCACCTGCTCGAATTGCGAGATGTCGACCTTGACCGGCCAAAGATCGCGACCGTGCGTGACCTCGAGCTGCACCTTCTCGCCGATCAGCCGGCGCAGCAGCATGGTGAGATCGGATAGCGCTTCGCCGAGATCGAGCACCTGGGGCCGCAATGTCTGCCGGCGCGAGAAGGCGAGCAACTGCCGAACGAGGCTCGCGGCGCGATTGGCGTTCTGCTTGATCTGCATGATGTCCTGGAACGACGGATCGGTCGGCTTATGCGCGTTGAGCAGAAAGTCGGTCGCCATCATGATCGCCGACAGCACGTTGTTGAAGTCGTGGGCGATGCCGCCGGCGAGCTTGCCGACCATCTCCATCTTCTGCGACTGCGCAAACTGGTTCTCCAGCGCGCGGCGGTCGGTGGTCTCCAGCGCATAGACGATGGCGGCCTCGCCATCGCGTTCCTTTTCCTCGATGGCGGAAATAAAAAATTGCGCCCAGCGGTCCGGGCCGCCGGACAGGCAGGCTTCCACCGGCGCGATGTCGCCGCGCTCCTCCGCGGCCTGGCGCAGCGCGCTTTCCAGCGCCGGACGGTCGCGCTCGACGACCGTCGCCAAGATCGAGCGGTCGTCGCCGCCCTCGCCCTTGAGCGCGCCCTGAAACAGCCGCGCGAACAAACCGTTGGTGCGCACGATCTTGCCGGCCTTGTCGACGGTGGCGATCGCCATGGGCGTGTTGTTGAAGAAGCGCATGAAGCGCACTTCGGCGGCGCGTTGCGGATCGCTGCCGTCGTCGCGCGCGCGATTGAGCACGAGCGTGCGCGAGGCGCCGGCCGCCCCATCGGCGCCGAAAGCGACCTTGTGGAACATACGCACCGGGACGCTGCGGCCGGTCCGCGTCTTGAGGTCGAGATCGAGCACCTCGACTTTGACCTCTCCGGGCGCGGCGGAAAGCGTAGTCAGGAGCGAGGCGCCTTCACCGGAAACGAGGTCCGCGAGCTTCAGGCCGCCGGAACCGACCTGGGCGAGATCGTATTCGAGCCATTCGGCGAGTGTCGCATTGAGATAGACGACGTCGCCCTTGGCGTCGGCGGAGAAGAATCCGGCCGGCGCGTGGTCGAGGTAGTCGATGGCGTGCTGCAACTCCTGAAAGATATTTTCCTGGCGCTCGCGCTCGCGCGTCACATCAGCAATGGACCAGACGGTGAAGCGCGCTTCACGCCGGACGCCGCCGAGCGGACGCACGCGCATGCGCAGCCATCGCGCCGGACGCCCCTGGACGCCGGGAATGCGCACCTCCTCCTGCAATCGGCGGCCTTCGCGCGCCGCCTTGAGCAGGCGGTAAACGGCTTCCGAAACGTCGGGATCGCCGAGGAACACGCGCTCCACCGGCCGCACGTCGTTGGCGTCCGCGGCATCGGTGAGATCGAGATACGCCGCGTTGGCGTAGATGACATGGCCGTTCTGGTCGGTCACCAGGAGGCCGTCGAAGGCCTGATCGGTTATCGCGCGGCCGAGGAGATCGCCGCCCTGCCGGTCCGCGGTGCGCAAAATGCCGGCGGCCATGGCGAAGAGCGAAAACACGCCGACGCTCGCCAAAACGGCGAGCATGCCGAGAATATAGGCGTCGGCATAATCGTGGCGCACGAACAGCAAGCCGGTGGCGGCGCCGACCAGGGCGATGGCCACGAGGAGCACGAGGCCGATGCTGCCGGCGCGCGGGCCGCCCGGACTGCGGTCGACCGCGCGCTGCAACCGTGCGCCTTGTTCCTGGCTGTTCATGCCCTGGGGGCACCCCGTCCTTGCGCCCAAATCGGACGCCGCTCCATTCAGTGCCCCAGCGGGGGCCATCCGCGCAAGAGGTTCAACGCGCATGATTTACGGCGACCGGAAGGCGCGCCGCAGCCGCATGACATAACCGATGACTTCGGCGACCGCCTTGTAATGTTCCGGCGGAATTTCTCTGTCGATTTCCACCGTGGCGTGCAGCGCGCGCGCCAGCGGCGGATTTTCCACGATGGGGATGGAATTCTCCGCGGCGACTTCGCGGATTTTGCGCGCCACCGCATCGACGCCCTTGGCCAGGCAGAGCGGCGCGTTCATGCCGCGTTCGTATTTCAACGCCACGGCATAGTGCGTCGGGTTGGTGATGACAACGGACGCTTTCGGCACTTCCGCGATCATGCGCTTGCGCATGCGCGCGACGCGGACCTGCTTGATCCGCCCTTTCATCATCGGGTCGCCTTCGGTCTGCTTGAACTCCTCCTTCAATTCGCGCAGCGACATTTTCTGCCGTTCGAACCAGACTCGATATTGAAACAGGAAATCGCCGCCGGCGATCACCGCCATGACGGCGACGACGGCGCCGAGGACGCCGAGCGCCATGGTGCGGGTGAAGGGCAGGATGGCGCCCGGATCGGCGGCAATGAGCGCGTCCAGCCGCGTGCGCTGCGGCCAAATCACCGCCGCCATGATCGCGCCGACCAGCGCGAGCTTCGCCACGCCCTTGATGAAATTGGCCAGCGCCTGCTTGGAAAAGAGCCGCTTGAAACCGGCAAGCGGGGAGATCTTTTCCAGCTTCGGCTGCAAGGCCTGCGCCGACCAGACCAGACGGTGCTGCGCCACATTGCCCAGGATCGCCGCCAGCGCCAGCAGCAGAAAGGGGATGGCGATGGCGGCCAGCACCTCGGCCTCCAGATGTCCGAGCATGCGCAGCAGCGCATGGCCGTCGAGAGGGATGTCGTAGGAATTGGCGATGAGGCCGCGGAGCGACGTCGTCAGGCCGCCGGCCATCCGATGGGAGAAGGCGAGGAGGACGAGCGCGGCGCCGGCGACGACAAACCAGGTATTCACCTCCTGGCTCTTGGCGACGTCGCCCCGCTTCAACGCCTCGTCGAGTTTCTTCTGGGTGGGGTCTTCGGTGTGATCGGAGGCGTCGCGTTGTTCTTCGGCCATGATTCAGCTCTCACCCGGCCGTGAGTTGCAGCAATACGCCTTGGAGGTAACTGAGGAAGGTGCCCATCATCGCCCCGATCACCAGCAGCAGAATGAGGAATCCGACAAGGATGGACAGCGGCAGGCCGACGAAGAACACCTGCATCTGCGGCATCAGCCGCGACAGCACGCCGAGGCCGAGGTTGAACAAAAGGCTGAAAACGAGGAACGGCGCGGCAAGCTGCACGCCGACGCGGAAGGCGGCGGCTACCGAGCGCGACAGGAGCGCGGCGATGTCGCCGAACAGCGGCACTTCGCCAGGCTGAAACAGCCGGTAGCTGTCATGCAGCGCGGCGATGATCAGGTGGTCGAGGTCGGTGACGAAGACCAGCGTAATGCCGAGAACGGCGAGGAAATTGCCAAGCAAGGCACCCTGCTGGCCCTGTGTCGGATCGACGGCGGTGACAAAGCCAAGGCCGAGCTGCTGCGCTATCACGCTGCCCGCGACCTGCAGCGCGGAAATCGTCACCCGCGCGGTCAACCCGAGCACGGCGCCGATCAAAAGCTCTTCGAACAGCATGCCGATCACAGGCGCCGGGGTCTGCAGATCGAGGTGATAGGCGGCCTGATGCAGCGGCAGCAAAATCGCGGTGAGCACCAAGGCGATGGTCAGCCGCACGCGTGCAGGCAAACTGATCTCCCCCAAACCCGGCAGCAGCATGACCATGGTGCCGATGCGGGCAAAGGCCAGCATGAATGCGGCGGCCAGCGGCGGCAGGAAGGAAACGTCGATATGCATGAAGGCGCCGCGCTCAACCGCCGGCGATGCGCGCGGCGAGCCGCGTCATATAGCCGTGCAGGGCGTCGGCCATGAACGGCAGCGCGACCAGCATGGCGACGAAGATGGCCAGGATCTTCGGCACGAAGACCAGCGTCATTTCCTGGATCTGCGTCAGCGCCTGAAAGAGCGAGATGGCGACGCCGACCGCAAGGCCCACCAGCATCAGCGGGCTGGCGACGAGCACAAGCGTCCAGATCGCGTCGCGCGCGACATCCAATATCTCAGGTCCGCTCATCCACCCCCCGGTTTGACCGTCAGATCGGCATGCGCATGATTTCTTCGTAGGCCGCCACAACCTTATCGCGCACCGAGACCAGCGCATTGACCGCTACCTCCGTTTCGGCGACGGCGGTGACGACATCGACTATGTTGGCTTTTCCGGCGGCAAAGGATTGCGTCTGCGTATCGGATTTGTGTCCGGCATCGCTCACTGCATTCACCGCTTCTTTCAGCATCTCCGTAAAATTCGGGCCGCTTGTCTGCCCGCCCATGGCCTTGGCGAGGCCCGCCGCCGGATCGGCGATGCGGGCCAAGCTGGCATAGGCGCCGGCGGCGATGGCTGGCGTGGACATGGCTGTCAGGCTTTCAGAATATCGATGGTGCGCTGGATCATCCGCCGCGTGGCGCTGATCACATTGACATTGGCCTGGTAGGAGCGCTGCGCCTCACGCATGTCGGTCATTTCCACCAGCGAATTGACGTTGGGGTATTTGACATTGCCGTTGGCGTCGGCGGCCGGATGCCCCGGCTCGAACTTGGAACGGAAGGCGCTTTCGTCGCTCGCCACCCGCCCGAGCTCAACCACGCGGGCGCCAAGCGTGCGGTCCATCTCGGCGATGAAAGTGGGAATCTTGCGGCGGTAGGGATCGGCGCCGGGGCTCGAGCCCGTGGAATCGGCGTTGGCGATATTTTCCGCGATGATGCGCATGCGTCCTGCTTGCGCGCGCAAGCCGGAAGCAGCGATGCTGATCGATCTGATGAAGTCCACGCCCCTCCTCCTTTCGCTCGTCAGCGCGGCGGCGGCCGCGCGATGGTGCATCGGTTCAGATCATTCCTTGCCCAGCGCCAGCTTGATCAGGCCGAGGCTGCGCGAATAGAGCGCGGCGGCGGCTTGGTAATCCATCTGGTTCGAGGCGACCTTCATCATCTCGTCCTCAAGGCTGACGCCGTTGCCCCCGGGTTGAATCTGCAATCCCTTTACGGCCTTGACGGCGAAAGCGCCGCTTCCGCCTCCAGCGCCGGTGATATGGGCCGCCGCCGTGCGCACCAGCGTCACCGCCGCCGGCCGCGGTTCGTCGTCGAATTTCGGCGGCGCCAGGTCGCTCGGTCGGAAGCCCGGCGTATCGGCATTGGCGACATTCTCGGCGAGGACGCGCTGACGCTCCTGGTGCCACTGCATGCGGGTGCGCAGCATGGAAAAGATCGGAATATTGGTGATCGGCATGGCCCCTCCCCGCGGCATCCGGGAAACTACGTCCCTACCCAGGTAGGCAGACTTTGCCGGGTCCATGGTTAATAGCCCGTTAAACCCTGGGCTTTTCGGCGCCCCGCCCTTAATTTGCCATTTACCATGGAAATGGTTTTGCCATGCGGTTCGGGCGCTCCAAGCGCCGCGGAATGTTAAGCATTTGTTAGCATTCAACGCGGCAGATATTACCGCAGGCGTTAACTATCGAGCGATTCCGTCGCTCCCCTAGCCGGCCGCTGCAGCCTCGAAGAGAGAAGGATAGCCAGCCTGATGTTCGATACTTTGTTTGGCGCGCAGGTCCCAGCAGCTCTGAAATTTTTCCTCGCCTTCGTCATTGTGCTCGGCCTGATCGGCCTGACCGCCTGGCTCGTGCGCCGCTTCGGATCGGATCGCTTCGGCGGATCCGCCGCGCGCGGCCGCCAGCCGCGGCTTGCGGTGGTCGATGCCGCCGCCGTCGACGGGCGCCGCCGGCTGGTCATCGTGCGCCGCGACAATGTCGAGCACTTGCTGATGATCGGCGGCCCCACCGACGTCCTGGTGGAAGCCAATATCGTGCGCGCCGCCGGTGCCGCGCGGGAAAAGATCGAACCGACGATGACGCGGCCCGCCGCGCCTGCCGATCTGCGCCCGGGCACCGCAGCCGAAAGCAGCCTGTGGCCGTTGCAGCCGCAGGCGGAGAACAATCAGCGCGCAGCGCGAACGGCGGCGACCGAAGAAGCGACGCTGCAATGGACCGCCTGGCCAACGCAGCCCGAAGCGCCGCCGCCCGCGCCGGGGCGCGGCGAAGGATTTTCGGGGCTGACCGATGACATCGGCCGCGCCGCCGCGCCGCGCGAAGTGGCTCCGAGCCCGCGCAAGCCGGCCGCAACGGCACGCAGCGCGCCGCCGGTAGCCGCTCCGGCGGAGCCGGTTCGGACGCCGGAGGGCGCCGACAAGAATCTCGCCGAGATGGCGCAACGCCTGGAAGCGGCGCTGCGCCGCCCGCCCGAGCCCATGCCGGGAGCGGAGCGGACAAAGCCCACGCCCGAGCCGACGCGCGCGCCGGCCGAGACGGCAAAGCCGGAAGCGCCGGCCGGGGAGCCAAAGAAGATCTACGACAGCCTCGAACAAGAGATGGCGAGCCTTTTGGGCCGCCCGCAAGGCAAGACCTGATGGCGGCTTATTCCGACCGCCGCGTTCGTCTCACGACGGTGGCGGTTGGAGTAGCAGGGTTCCTGGGCGCCATGGCGGTGCCCGCGGCAGCGCAAGCCATCAACATCAACCTCGGTGACGGCAGCAGCGGCGGACTGACCGAGCGCGTGATCCAGCTGATCGCGCTGCTCACGATCCTCTCGCTGGCGCCGTCGATCCTGGTGATGATGACGTCGTTCACCCGCATCGTCGTGGTGCTGTCGCTGCTGCGCACGGCGCTTGGCACCGCCACCGCCCCGCCGAACGCGGTGATCGTCTCGCTGGCGCTATTTCTGACCGCCTTCGTGATGGGACCGGCGCTGCAGAATTCCTACAATGCCGGCGTGCGCCCGTTGATCAATAACGAGATCGGCACTGAGCAGGCCTTCGACCGCGCCTCGGTACCGCTGCGCAGCTTCATGCAGAAAAACGTGCGCGACAAGGATCTGCGGCTGTTCACGGACCTTGCCCACGAAACCCCGGCCAAGCCGGAGGACCTGTCGCTGCGGGTGCTGGTGCCGGCTTTCATGATTTCCGAGCTGCGGCGCGCCTTCGAAATCGGATTCCTGCTGTTCCTGCCATTCCTGATCATCGACCTGGTGGTCGCCTCGGTGCTCATGGCCATGGGCATGATGATGCTGCCCCCCGTGGTGGTCTCGCTGCCCTTCAAGCTGATCTTCTTCGTCCTGGTCGACGGCTGGAGCCTGGTCGCCGGAAGCTTGATCCAGAGCTACGGCACGTAGACACCAAGGCCTCCGGTTGCGCTAGTATGGTGGACCGGGACCATCGCTTTTCCCGCAAGTTCATTATCGCTACTCAACATGGAGGCCGTTATGCGCGCCTTTCTGGCTTCGCTCCTGACGATCCTAATCATCGCCATCGGCGCGGGTTATGTGCTCAACGTTTCCAATCGGCCCGCGTATAAATCGTTCGCGGCGCCGGAAACGGTGCAGCTCTCCGAGCAGGATGCCGGCGATAACCTGGTCGGCAAGGATTGGTCGGGTAGCTAGCGCGCGGGCGGCCTTTGCCGCCATGTCAACGTTGCGCTTGCTTCTCCAGCGCGGCCGCCGGCTTCGCTGCCGGCGGAGCGCCGGACGGTTTGTCGCTTGCGGCGCCATCCGGGTAACGGGCGCGCAGATCGCGCAAGAAGGCGAGCAAGGTATCGACGGCAGATACCGTCTTGGCGATGTCGCGGAACTCCGCGCCGTTCGCCGGCATCGGCGCCGTCACCACGTCGAAGGCGCGGCGCTCCGGCGTATCGGCCATTTTCGCCGCGTATTTTTCGCGGAAGCGGGCTAGCCCGATCTGGTCGTCGCCGAGCGCAAATCCGACGGCCGCGCGCAGCATATCGGACCGCTCGGTCTCATCGAGCGGCTTCCAATCGCGCCAGCGCTCGCCGTAGAGCAATTCGATCTGCTCTGCGGCCGCCCCCCAGCGGTGCGCCGCCCAGAGAATATCGGACCGCAGGCGCACCGCCTCGGGGCCCGCCACGTTGGCGATGACTTCCAGCGCCACGTCGTGGCGTCCCATGTCGGACATCGCCCGCGCTTCGATCAGCAGCCTTTGATTGCGGAGTTCGTTCGACAGATCGGCCGTGCGGCTTGCCTGTAGCGTGGCCAAGGCGTGATCCGGCTTGCGATTCATCAAGTAGACGACCGCGAGCCGGGCTGCGACTTGGGCGCGCGCGGCACCCTGCAGCCGATGATCGACCTGGTATTGCAGCAGCTCGCAGGCCTGGTCGAGCAGATCGACAGTCACCAGGCGCTCGGCCAGACGGCGGATCATTTCGTCGCCGCGGCGGCCGATCGGGGTTAATTCGCGAAAGTCGTAGAACAAGCTGAGCGCGTCGATCGGCGGGATCGCGTTGCTCTTGTCGCTGAGAAAAAGCGAATCGAATGTCGCCTCGGCTTCGTCGTGAATCCGGCGCGTAAGCTCGGAGTTGGGATGAGCGGTCAGCGCCGTGCGCATGACATTGAAGGCGTCGCGATAACGGCCCTCCTCGGTATAGAGCCGCGCCATGAGCTGCAGCGCCTCGATTTCGGTGTCGTCGCCGCGCCAGGCCGTGGTCAGGCTCTCCAATTCGGAAATGACTTCGGGGCGCTTGAGGTCGCCAAGCTTGTAGCGCAAGGCAGCGAGGCGGAGCCGCCCTTCCGCTTGCGCCGGGCCATCGGGGCCTTCAGCGGCATTGCGATAGGCGCGCAAGGCTTCCTCGGCGCGGCCAAGGCCTTCAGCGAGCCGGCCGGAAAGAACCGCCAGCTGCGGCTGCATGTCCCGTCCCGCGCCGATCGTCTGGAATTCATTGAGCTGGTTGGCGGCCTCGGCAAAATCCCGCACTTCGATGCTCGAGCGCAGGGCGGCAAGCAGCGCGCTGCGTTGCAGCTCGACCGGTAGCGCCTCCGCCGCCCCTTTCATGACCTTGAATCCCTGGCGGGCCTCGGCGTATCTGCCGGAGCGCTCTTGCGCCATCGCGCGCCACAGCGGCGCGTCGTACTGATCGCCGACCACGGGATCGGAAAGATCGCGCAGTGCGTCGTCGCTCCGCCCCATCATGATTTCGGCAATGGCGCGCAGAACAAGCGCGGGCGCGTCTTCGGCCGCGGGCCGCGCCGCCGCCAGCTCGACATCGAGCACCCCCTTGGCTTCGGCTTCCATGCCCTGCGCGAGATAGAAGCGAGCGAGATCAAGGCGCGCGGCCTTGCGTCTGCTGTCCGGCGCTTCGGCCGCCTTATTCAGCAGCAGACTCTGCCGTTTCGCGAAATCGGCATGACGGTCAAAGCCCCACAATTGCGGATCGAGCACCGCAGGACCGGCGCCTTCAATCTGCGCTGCGCCGTAGGCGCTGGCCGACAGCGTGAGACCGGCGGGACGGCCGATCACGATCTTATCCGTGGAGAAAGTCGCGGTGAGATCGTCCGCGAGCGGCTGAATCGCCACGCCCTGGATGGATGCCAGCGCGCGGAACTCGACGAAGTCCTGGGTCTTGAGGAAGCCGCGTGCAGGCCCGAGCCCGGTCACCACCATCAACGTGTCGCCGATGTCCGGATCGTGCAGCCGGTGCAGATGCTGCGGATGATCGAACGGAATAATGACGCTGGAACGCGCGGCGCCGGCGATGTTCCGCGTCAGCGCCAAAGGCTGCGTCGGCTGGACCACGGCGTCGCCGAGCGTCATGGTCCAGCTTGAGCTTTCCGGAATCATGCTGACGAGCTGCGGCCGCTCGAGCTTAATGCGCAGCACGGCCGCGCCGTCGCTGCGCAGCAAAGCGGCGCTCTCGATGGTGTGACTGGCGACAGCGTCCAGTGCGGAAAGATCGAGCTCGGCGGTGGTGTCGAACACCGCCCACACGTAATTGTCGCGGCGGAAAGCGGCGGCCGGCGTGGCGCCGGTAAAGGGAAAGGTCAGCCGCAGGCCATCCTCATTACGGGTGAGCGTCACCCGCAATGCGCCGGGTGGCGGCGCCGGGGGCTTCAACGTCCGGTCGCCCGCCGGCTCGGGCTCTATGCCGGGCTCGGGATGCGGCGCGGCGGCGACCTCGGCGACCCCTGGAGCGGACGGCATGGCTTCGCTCGGCTTCGCCTGAGCCTGCGGCGGGGATGCCGGCGCTTGCGTGCTTTGCGCCGCCGGCGATTTCGCCGCCGGTTGTTGCGGCGGGGCGGACGGCTTCGCCGGAGCCGTCTCCGGTGGCGCCGCCTTGGCGGAGGGGTTTGCCGTCACCGTGGAGGCCGAGGCTGGCGCACCGGGTATCGCCGCGGCCGGGATCGTGGGCGGCGCTTCGATATTCGGCGTGGATACCGGCTTCGCCGGCCGCCCGAGATCGCCGGCATCCTTGATTCCCATGGCGGCGGCGAGATCGTCGGGCACCGCCGGGGTCTTGCGCAGATTGCCGACGTCGACGATGTAAGTTTTGTCCTCGCGGAAGCTGCGGATGTCGGCCTCTCCCGCCAGCGAAAATCGGATGCTGACGGAATCCGCGGCAGCTTTCGTTTCGATCGACGAGATCGCCGGATTTTTTTCTGCAACCGCGTCGGCGAGATCGAATTTCAGCGGCGCGTCGAAGGTCAGGGTGAGCTGATCCTTGGTCTTGTCATTGGCGACGCCGACATTGTCCGGGAGATCGAAGATATAGCGCGTGAAGGTCGGCTGCTTGCCCACTTTGACACGAAGCGGCGGCTCGTCGCGCAGGCGCTCCGCGATGAGGCGTTGGCGCGCGAGCTTTTCCGCCTCGCGCGCGCGGCGCGCCAGTTCCTCGACGACGTCCTGCGGCAATCCCGGCACCACCCCGGCCCAGGGCTCCGGCAGCAGATCGACGAAGAGTTGCTCGCCGGCCGGCATGATGTTCACTCGCACCTTTCGCGCCAGCGCCAGCCGCACGCCCATGCCGTCCGGATCGCGGCGCGCGGCCGCCACGTAGTCGCCAGCGACGCCGCTGATACCCTCCACCGGCACGTCGACGGGCCGCTTGAAGGCGATGATCACGATATTGTCGGCGAGCCGAAGTTCGGATCCGACCTCTTCATTGAAGCGAAAGACCAGCCGCGCGAAGCCATTGGCGACGACGGTGTTGACCTCGCCTTTGACCGGGGTCTCGTCGGCGAGCGAAGACGGCGGAAAGCCGAGCACCGCAAGAAGGCCGGCGAGCGCGAGCGCGCGGCACCGCCCGAAGGCGCGTGCCGCCCATGCATCGTCGAAAATGCCGCCGATAAGATTCATGCCGCCGTTCCAACGCCGACGTCAGCCGGCATCCGCCGACGAGAACGCCGGTCGCTGAAGCTTAGGATTCCGCGTTTAACGCTCACTTAACCGTGGCGTTTAGCCGCCAGGCTTTCCTTGTATTTTTGGCAAATCGGCCGCGACCGGCGCCTTATCGCTGCCGGGTATCGCGCGCTTGGCCAATTCGACGGTGAGCCGCTCAGCGGCTTCCGGCGACATCTGGCCGAGAATCGCCGACATGGTCCGCGGGTCGATTTGGCTCGACACCTGGACAAGGATGTCGAGATCGAGCCGGTCGAATATTTTTGCCGCGTCCTTCGGCTTCATGTTGGCATACATCGCCACCAGATCCTTGAAGCGCTTGGCATCGGCGCCCTGGCGGCCGGCAATCGTGTTGTTGATGCGCGCTTCGAGCGCCTTGAGCTCGGCGAGCCGCGCTTCAAGCTGCTTTTCCGCCGCGCGCACAAGCCCGTCCCTGGTGTCGATCTCTTTCGCCCGCGCCTCGAGTTCCTGGCGGCGCTCCTGCAAGCGTTCGAGGATGGCGCGCTCGGCCGGAGACACCGGGCGGTTTTCGTCGATCGGAATGACAGTGCCACCGGGATCCTTCGGCGGATTCACCGCCTTGGCGCCCGGCTTCGCCGCCGCCTCGGGTTTTTTCTCGGCGCCGCCGCCGACCGAGCCGGTGATGTCGGGATCGGCGATGCTGGCGGCCGCGGTGGTCGCTTTCGAAGCCGGTTGCGGCGCCGCGCTCGGCGTGCGGCCATCCGGATAATTGAACATTTCCTTGGCCCAGGAATTTTTCGGCTCGCCGGCGGCGATCAGCGTCTTGGCGGTTTCGTCGACAGAGCGCTGCGCGTCGGAGGCTGCGGCGCCGGTCTCGTTCAGCGTAAATCCGCCTTCCGCGAAAATGCCGATGGTCTTGAGCGCGAACAGGCAGGTCGCCGCAAACAGCACGACCGGCAGCAGGCGAACGTCGCGGATGAAGCGAGTCATGCCGCGGCGCCACGCACGCGCGCGCGAGTGCGCTCGGCGAAGGCTTGCGCCGCGGCGACGATGGCTTTGGTATCGGTGGCAACGGCGGCGTCATGCGGCGGCAGCGCCGCCTGCCCGGCAGATACGATGCGCGCCAGCCTCTCCACCAATTGCTTGCTCGCGGCGACCTGGCGCTCCATTTCCGCATTCACGCGCTCGGCATCCCGGAGCCGCTGGCCGATGCCCTGCTCGCAATCGGAGACGGTGCTTTTCAATCCGCCGATCGCCCGTTCGGCGACGGCCGTCGCCGCGACCAATTCCGCCACCATCGCCTTCAGCGCCGCCTCGTCGGCTTTGAGGCTTTTAAGCTGCCGGTTCAGCGCCACGCAATAGAGGATCGTCAGCAGCAGCAGCAGCGCGACGAGGCTTTCGATCACCATTGCAAATGTATGGTTCACGGCGTCGTCTCCCTGCGGTTGGTGGTCTCATCCGCCTTTTCGAACATGGCGAACGTCGTCTGCGGTTTGCGCAAGGGCTTGGTGACGCGCACCGCAACGCGATCGCCGACGCGGCCCATGCGTCCCTCGGTGAGCGTGACGTTGCCGCAGCGCACGGTGACCGGCGCATCCGGCTTCAACTCCAGCGTCAGCGTGTCGCCGACCTTGAGCCTCATCATCTGCTGCAACGGCAGGCGCGCCTCATAGAGCACGGCGTCGACGCCGATTTCCGCCTGTCCGATCTCGGTCGCGAGATGACCTTCCCAGATGGGGTCGCGGCCGAATTTTTCGCCCATGAACATCTGCAGCAGCACCGCGCGTATCGGCTCGATGGTCGCATATGGCAGCAGAAGCTCGATGTTGCCGCCGCGGTCCTCCATGTCGATGCGCAGGCGCACCAGGATCGCGGCGTTCGCCGGCCGGGAGATGGCGGCGAAGCGCGGATTGGTTTCCAGGCGGTCGATGTTGAACTTCACCGGCGACAGCGGCTTGAAGGCCAGTTCGGCGTCGGCCAGCACCACCTCGATCATGCGCTTGACCAGATTCGACTCGATCGTGGTGTAGGGCCGGCCTTCGATGCGAATGGTGCTTTGGCCGCGGCGGCCGCCGAGCAGCACGTCGATGATGGAATAGATCAGGCTGGAATTGACGGTGAACAGGCCGAAATTGTCCCATTCCTCGGCCTTGAACACGGCAAGGATGGCCGGCAGCGGAATCGAATTGAGATAATCGCCGAAACGCACCGAGGTGATGCGGTCGAGCGAGACTTCGACGTTGTCGGAGGTGAAATTGCGCAGGCTTGTCGTCATCAACCGCACCAGGCGGTCGAAGACGATTTCCAGCATCGGCAGGCGCTCGTAGGAGACCATCGCCGAATCGATGATCGCCCGGATACCGGAATTGTCGCTGAGCGAGAGATCGGTCAGGCTGAAGCCCAGCAGGCTGTCGATTTCGTCCTGATTGAGGATGCGCTCAGCGCCGCCCTTGGCAGCCTGGATGAATTGACCGCCATCGTCGACCAGCGCCTGCCACTGCGCGGCGCTGACTTCCCCGCTCGGGGGCGCGCCTTCGGCGCCGCCCGCCGGCGCGGCTTGCTCGGCGTCGAGCGCCAAGCCCCATTCCGCCGCCAGCGCGTCCTGATCTATCTGGTCTTTTTGCGCCATGTTTCAACCGTCACTGGACGACGATTTCCTTGAACAAGACGGCATTGACGCGGCCCGGCGCGATGGCGGCATTGACGCGGCGGGTCAGTTCCTCCTTCAGCCGATAAAGGCCGGCAGAGCCGTCGAGATCGATCGGCCGCAGTTCGCGCAGATAGGTTTGAAATGCGTCGACCACCCGCGGCATCAGCGGCTGGATCTTCTGCGCCAGCGCCTGGTCCGGCACTTCCAGCGTGGCCTTGACCTTCAGATATTGCGGATGATCGCCACCGGAATTGGCGAGATTGACCAGCACGTCGGGAAGATCGACGAAGATCGCCGGTTTCACCTCGGGAGCTGCGGCATGCTTGGTCTCGCCCTTATGCGGCGCGAGAAAAAGATAGGCCCCTGCCCCGCCGCCGCCGGCCACCAGCAGACCGGCGCCGGCGATGATCATGATCTTCATCGGCGGCAGCTTGAATTTGCGCTTGGACGCTTGCGCGCCCTCGGCCTCGGCGGCTTCGTCGCCACCGCTGTCGGCTTCGATTTCGGCTTCTTTCGGCTTTGCGGCCATGAGCTTGTCCTGTCGCGTGAAGCGCGGAGCCGGCAGGCGGCAAACTCGGCACAGGCCGCGGGCGCGACCCCCTTGGCGCCCATAGGCACGCTAGCGAGCGAATGGTTAACAGAAGCTTTCGGCGGTGCCGGGTTCCGGCATTTTTTGCCGACCGGACGCCGGTCGCGGGCCGCTTTTTGCCGAGCATCAATGCCCCATCGAACATATAACCACTTCATATTATTAGCGTTTTTGCCTTGGCACGGCGGCTGCAAGAAAGCTGGCACCGGCGGGCTTGGGAGAGCCCGCGGCCGACCGCCGAGCCTGGGAGGGCGCCACGGTCGCACTGGGGAGCACGGCCGATGGACAATACGGCTCTTGTCGGACTTTCGCGCCAAGTCGCGCTCGCGCGGCAGCTCGATGTCCTCGCCAACAACATGGCGAACATCAACACCACCGGGTTCAAGGCGGATGGATCGCTGTTCGCCCAATATCTGATGCCGGATGCGCGCGACGGCAATTTCAGCGGCACGGACGGGCGGCTCAATTTCGTGCAAGACCGCGCCTCCTGGCTCGACCTTAGCCAAGGCGTGATTCAGCAGACCGGCAATCCGCTCGACGTGGCGCTCGACGGCAAAGGCTATCTCATCGTGCAGACGCCGAAAGGGCAGCGCTATACCCGCAACGGCGCGCTGCAGGTGAATGCCGCCGGCCAATTGGTCACGAGCCAGGGCTATCAGGTGCTCGGAGACTCCGGCCCGATCGTGATCCAGCCGACCGATCGCGACATCGTCATCAACCAGGACGGCTCGATCCGGGTGCGCGAGGGCGCCGCCACGGACGACTCCTCGCGCGGCCGTCTGCGCGTCGTCGAATTCGCCAATCCGCTGCTGCTGCAAAAGGATGGCGCCAGCACATTCACTGCCGGCGAAGCCGTGCAGCCGCAAACCGCGAAGGACACGCGCGTCGTGCAAGGCGCGCTGGAGAAATCCAACGTGCAAGGCATCCTGGAAATGACACGGCTCATCGAAGTGACTCGCAGCTACGGCGAAGTCGCCGCGATGCTGCAGCAGGAAAGTGAGCTGAGCACCAACGCCATCGACAAGCTGGCCGAAGTTCCGGCCTAGCCCGAAGGATCAGGAGAAACGCCATGCGCGCCCTGCAAACCGCCGCCACCGGCATGATGGCCCAGGAACTCAATATCCAGGTCATCTCCAACAACCTCGCCAACATGCGCACCACCGCCTACAAGCGGCAGCGCGCCGAATTTCAGGATCTGCTCTACGAGCATGTCCGCCGCGTCGGCAGCCAGACCTCCGACCAGGGCAACATTCTGCCCGCCGGCATCGAGCTCGGCAGCGGCGTCAAGGCGGTCGGCACGCCGCGCTTGATGACGCAAGGTACCCTGTCGCAGACCGGCAAGGATTTCGACGTCGCCATCCGCGGCGAAGGATTCTTCAAGATCGTCCTGCCCGACGGGCGCACCGCCTATACGCGCGACGGCTCTTTCGAGCTCGACGCAACCGGCCGCATCGTCACCGCGCAGGGCAATGTGCTCGATCCGGCGATCACCGTGCCCGCAAATGCCAGCGGACTGACGATCAACGCTCAAGGCCAGGTTTCGGTGACATTGCCGGGCAGCACGACCTCGACGCTGATCGGTCAGTTCGGCCTGACGAATTTCATCAACAAGTCCGGCTTGCAGGCGATCGGCGACAATCTCTTCCTGGAGACGCCCGCCTCCGGCGCGCCGCAGGACGGCACACCCGGCGTGGAGGGTTTTGGCGATCTGCAGCAAGGCATGCTCGAGCAGGCCAATGTCGAAGCGGTCAGCGAGATCACCGACCTGATCGCCGCGCAGCGCGCCTATGAGATGAATTCGAAAGTCATTACCGCCACCGACGAAATGCTGCAGACCACCGCCAATCTGATGCGCTGAGGAGCGATAGCCATGCGCCGCATCCTGCTAACCCTTCTACTGTCGTTCGCCAGCCCGGCGCTGGCGCAGACGACGGGTTCGCTCGGACCCTCCTCCCCCGTGCTCAAGAGCAGCATCACGGTCGCAAGCGACATCGTGCGCATTGGCGACTTCATCGACAACGCCGGCGCCGCGGCCGCCATCCCGATCTTTCGGGCGCCCGATCTGGGGGCCACCGGCGCGGTGCCCGCCGCGCGGGTGCTCGAGGCCGCCCGCGCCCACGGCTTGCTCGGAGTCGAGACCGCCGGCATTTCCGAGGTGCGGGTCACCCGCGCAAGCCGCGCCGTCACCGCAAGGGAGATCGAGGCACAGATTGCGCAAGCCGTCGCCGAACAACGCGGCATCGGCGACGCCGGGCAGATTGCGGTGAAACTCGACCGCCCGGCTCATACCGTGCAGGTGGAGCCCGCCGTGACCGCCCCTTTGCGCGTGTTGCGGCTTTCCGACGATGCGCGATCCGGCAATTTCGATATCGTTCTCGACCTGCCCGGCAACGAAACCGCGCGCGGCTGGCCGCTGCATTTCACCGGCTCCGCGGTGGAGATGGTGCCGACGGCGCTGCTGACCCGCCCGGTGTCGCGCGGCGAGGTTTTGCATTCCACCGACATCGTGCTGGCACAGCGCCCCAAGGGGGAGGCCGGCACGGATTTCATCGACAAAGCCGAAATTGCCGTCGGTCTCGCCGTGCGACGCGGGCTCGGGGCCGGTCAGGTTTTGCGGCGCGGCGATCTGATGAAACCCGATCTCATCGCCCGGAATGATATCGTCACGCTCGTCTTCCAAATGCCCGGGATCGTTCTGACCAGCCGCGGCAAGGCTTTGGACTCCGGCGCCCAAGGCGACACCGTCGCCGTGATCAACACCCAATCCAACCGCCGCGTGCAGGGAACGGTAACCGCAGCCGGCACGGTCCTGGTCGCGGCGATGACGCCGCAATTCGCAAACGCCTTCTCGCCGCCGGCTGCGGATCGGCTGGCCGCCCTGCAGCCCCGCAACGAGTAAAGCCGATGCAAATCAAATGGAGTATGCTTTCGCGCCTGCTGTATCTCGGCCTTGCCACCTCGTCATTGGGCGCCTGCGCGGCCTTCGACCGGCTGCGCTACGTCGGCGAGCAGCCGCCGTTGTCGGCGATTGAAAATCCCACGGCCCAGCCTGGCTACAAGCCGGTGCAAATGCCGATGCCGGCGGCCCAGCCCGCCACCTACAGTCCCAATTCCTTGTGGCGCAACGGATCGCGCGCGTTCTTCAAGGATCAGCGCGCGCACCAGGTGGGCGACATCCTCACCGTGAAGGTCAAGATCACCGACCAGGCCAAGCTCGAGAACGGCACCTCGCGAACCCGGAAGAATTCCGAGGATTCCGGCGTCGATGACTTCTTCGGCAACAAGCAATTGCCGGTCGTCTCCTCGGTCAAGGTGCCGGGGCGCATCTTCACCGCGGATTCGACGGCGAGCAGCGAAGGCAAAGGCAGTATCGACCGCAAAGAAGAACTCACCACCAATATCGCCGGCGTCGTCACCCAGGTTTTGCCGAACGGCAACCTGGTGATCGAGGGCCGTCAGGAGATCCGTGTCAATTTCGAGGTGCGTGAACTGATCGTCGGCGGCATCGTGCGGCCGGAAGACATCGAAAGCGACAATACCATCGATTCCAGCAAGATCGCGCAGGCGCGCATCGCCTATGGCGGGCGCGGCCAGATTACCGACGTGCAGCAGCCACGTTACGGCCAGCAGGTGCTCGACGTGTTGCTGCCGTTCTGACAGGTGACAGTAATCGGTGGTCAGTAACCAGAATCGCGCGGCGCCTTTCTGATTACTGATTACTAACCGCTGATACTGACTCCCCGCCGTGCTCGTCCCGGGACGGGCATGGCGTTATCGCGGCCTCCGGCAACTCCCCGCCGGAGGCCGCTTCCTTTCGGAAGCGACATCACTCGTCGCGGTAGACGCGCTCGCGGCGCTCGTGGCGCTCCTGCGCCTCGATCGACAAGGTAGCGATCGGACGCGCCTCGAGCCGCTTCAGTGAGATCGGCTCACCGGTCTCTTCGCAGTAGCCATAGGTGCCGTCTTCGATGCGCTGCAACGCCGAATCGATCTTGGCGATCAATTTGCGCTGGCGATCGCGCGCGCGCAGTTCGATGGCGCGATCGGTTTCCGACGACGCCCGGTCCGCGAGGTCCGGGTGGTTCTGATTCTCAGCCTGAAGGTGCTGTAACGTCTCCCGGGCCTCCTTCAGTATTTCCTCCTTCCAGGCGAGCAGTTTTTTGCGGAAGTGCTCCCGCTGGCGCTCGTTCATGAAGGGTTCTTTTTCAGTCGGCCGGTAATTGTTGTTCTTCTCCGCTGCTGGCATCTGCACTCTGACTCCGTGCATTCGTTGTGGCGAAGCTTTCCCCCTAGTGCGCCGCCTTATATAGGGCCGATGACGGAGGGACAATAACGGAATCGTGACATTTGCGGCAGACCTTGCCGCAGCCTAAGCCTATGTTTTTCCGCCGTTAATGGCGATGGGCGTCGGTCGGAAAACGCAGCCGAAGGCGCGAATTTTCGGCTACCGGATACCGGCCTTGGCCAGTTCGACCTCGACTCGCAGATCGATCTCGGCCAGCACGAGGTCGAGCCCGGCGTCACCCGACGAGACCTTGAGTTCGGCCCCCGCGGAGCGCAGCCGCAGCAGCGTCGATTGATCGAACGCGCCGCCCAGAAGCCCGAGTTTGAGCTCGTCCAATACATCCAACGCTCGGCGACCGCCCTTGACCGAGCGCCGGCGCCGTTCGGCCGGATCTTCGTCAACGCCCTGAAGCGCCATCAGCGCATCGATGCCACCGACGGTGCGTAAACTTCCGGCCCGCGCTTTGCTTGACGTCTCCTCCTTATCGGCGATTGAAAAATCTCCGGAAGCCGCGCGCCGCGCGCGCGGCGCGGCAGGTGCGAGCGCGGTGGCGTTCGATGCATAAATTCGCATATGAGTATGCCTCCAACGGGATTCCCCGGTCCCGTGCCCCAATACCATCAACGTCGCCTCGTTATGGTTAATGGCCGGTAAACAGGGCGGCAGATTTTACCGCCCTCGGCAAGCGCTGCCTCGGCATCCCCGGCGACCGACAGCGCGGATCAGCGAAAACACCTTTCCATTCAAATGCTTTGCCGTCGGCGACGATCTGGCACGGCTTTCGCTTCCTTGGTTGCGTCCGCACTCATGGGGAGCTTGGAGTGACAAGGACCTTACGAGCCGCTTGCCTGGCAGCATTGGCGCTGATGGCCGCGTCCATGCCTGCCGCCGCCACCTCGCGCATCAAGGACCTCGTGAACATCGAGGGCGTGCGCGAGAACCAATTGATCGGCTACGGCCTCGTCGTCGGCCTCAACGGCACCGGCGACACGCTCAACAATATCCCGTTCACCAAGCAATCGCTGCAGGCGATGCTGGAACGCCTCGGCGTGAATGTCCGCGGCACGCAGATCAGCACCGGCAACGTGGCCGCGGTCATGGTCACCGCCAACCTGCCTCCCTTCGGCACCCAGGGCGCGCGCATCGACGTCACGGTCTCGGCGCTCGGCGACGCCAAGAGCCTGCAAGGCGGCACCTTGCTGGTGACGCCTCTGCTCGGCGCGGACGGCAATGTCTACGCAGTCGGCCAAGGCTCGGTCGCCATCGGCGGCTTCCAGGCGGAAGGCGACGCGGCCAAGGTGACGCGCGGCGTTCCCACTGTCGGCCGCATCGCCAACGGCGCCATTATCGAGCGTGAAATTGAATTCGCCTTGAATCAGCTTGCGGAAGTCAGGCTCGCTCTGCGTAACGCCGATTTCACGACCGCCAAACGCATCGCCGCCGCGATCAACGATTTCATCGGCGCGCCGACGGCGGAGCCGCTCGATTCCGCGACCGTGCAGCTCACCATGCCAAAGAAATACCACGGCAATGTGGTGTCGCTGCTGACCGAGATCGAGCAGTTGCAGATCGAGCCCGATCTCCCGGCGAAGATTGTCATCGACGAGCGCTCCGGCATCATCGTCATGGGGCGCGACGTTCGCGTCGCGATGGTCGCGGTGGCGCAGGGCAATCTCACCGTCACGATTTCGGAGACGCCGCAAGTGAGCCAGCCCACGCCTTTCTCCAGCGGCGGCACGACCACGGTGGTTCCGCGCACCCGCATCGGAGTGCAGGAAGACGGCAAGAAGCTGGCGCTGGTCAGGGAAGGCGTCTCGCTGCAACAGCTCGTCGACGGGCTCAATGCGCTCGGTGTCGGCCCGCGCGACCTGATCGCCATCCTGCAGGCGATCAAGGCGGCTGGCGCGATCCAGGCCGAAATCGAGGTGATGTGATGGCGTCGTCGGCGCATGCGATTCATCTAGCCGATGCTTCGCGCGCGCGCAGCGCAGCTTTTGCCGCTGCGGGCGCGCTCAAGACACCGCAAGCCGCCAAGGCGATGAACGCCGCGCAGGATTTCGAATCCGTTTTTCTGAATTCGATGTTCGGCCAAATGTTCACCAGCGTCGGCGGCGAAGGACCTTTCGGCGGCAAGGGCGCGACCGGAGTCTGGCGTTCCTTCCTCGCCGAGCAATTCGCCAGGAACTTCGCCGAGAACGGCGGCATCGGCATCGCGCGGCAGGTTTACGGAACGCTGCTGGCGCAGCAGGAATCCGCCGCGCACGCCGGCGCGCAGCACGCGAGATAGCGCATGACGTCAGCCGCCTCTTCCGCTTCGCGCGCTCCGGCCGATGCAGCCGCCGCAATTGACGCGGCGATCGCCCGGCTTGCCACGGCCACCGATGCCTTGACCGATCTCGTCGCCCAGGAAACCGCCCTGGTACGCGAGGGGCGCTTGCGCGAAGCCGCCGCGGTCGCCCGCGCCAAAGCCGATTTTGCCACCAGCTACGTCAAGGATCTGACCCAGCTCAGCAAAGCGCCGGCCCTGGCCGGCGCCGCGCCGGAGCTGCGCGAGAACTTTCGCGAGCGTCACGCGCGCTTTCACGATCTGCTGCGCACCAACATGACCGTGCTGGCGACCGCGCATGCGGTGGCGGAGGAGCTGATCCGCGGCGTTTCCGGCGAACTCGCGCGCCGCGCGGCGCCGCAGACCTACGCCGCCTCCGGGCGCCCCGCCGCGCCGAGCCCGAGCGCCATGCAGCCTCTGGCAATCAGCCGCACGCTTTGATGCGCACTGTTGCCCCGCCGCTTCTGTAAATCAAAACTTAATAGCGCACGCGGTCCGGCGTTCCCTCGAAAGCAAAGGCGCGCGCGGCGACGGCAGTTAATGATTCCTGAATGCGCGGTGCCGTCTTTCGCGCGTCGGCGCACCGGATCATTAACTCGTTAACCATGTTGCTTCACTCTCCGTTACGCTCCTTGTGGGAGTTTCGGAGCAACCCGACCGGCGTTAGCCGGGGCAAGGGTTTTTCGCCAGTAGGCAAATCGACCAGAAAGGTTACGCTATGTCCGACATCACCCTTAGCGCCGGCGTTCGGCAGAACTTGCTCTCGTTGCAGCAAACGGCAAGCCTGATGGCCACGACGCAGAATCGTCTGGCTACCGGCAAGAAGGTCAACTCCGCTCTCGACAATCCGATCAGCTACTTCACCTCGCAATCGCTCAGCAACCGCGCCAACGATCTCAACGCGCTGCTGGACGGAATCTCCAATGCGACGAAGACCCTTGAGGCGGCCAACAACGGCTTGACCTCGTTGACCAAGCTGGTCCAAAGCGCGCAGGCCATCGTGCAGCAGGCGCAGCAGAGCTCCCAGACGACAGCCAAGACAACCGGCTCCGTCAGCGGCTTGACCTCCAGCACGGCGGTGACAATCGCAGCCGGCAACACGATCACCGTCAACGACGGCACGACCACCGCTACATTCACAGCGGCCGGCGGCGGCGCCGATACGGTCCAGGACTTTATCGATGCGGTGAACAATACCGCAAACCTGGCCGTGAAGGCCGAACTGACCAGCGACGGCAAGGTCCAGCTTGAAGCAACCGGCACCAACACCATCGTGATCGCCGGCACGGCGACGGCCGCCGAAAAGCTGACTCTCGGCCTCACCGCCGGCACCACGGCGGCGGGAACGCTCAATACCGACCGTTCTTCGCTGGCCTCTCAGTTCGACGCGCTGCGCACACAGATTGACCAGCTCGCCAGCGACTCCGGCTACAACGGCGTCAATCTTCTCAACGGCGACAGCCTGTCGATCGTGTTCAATGAGAAGGGCACGTCGAAGCAGACGATCTCCGGCGTGACGTTCAACGCAACGGGCCTTGGCGTGGCGGCTTCGACCAACACCTTCCAGACCGACAAGGATGTCAATGACGCCTTGTCCAATCTGTCCGCTGCGCTGAGCACGCTGCGTACGCAGTCCTCTACATTCGGCTCCAGCCTTTCGGTCGTGCAGGCCCGTCAGGACTTCACCAAGTCCATGATCAATACCCTGCAGACCGGCGCCGACAACCTCGTCCTCGCCGACACCAACGAAGAGGGCGCGAACATGCTGGCGTTGCAGACCCGCCAGTCGCTCTCGACCACCGCCCTCGCGCTTGCCAACCAGGCCAGCCAGAGCGTGCTGCGGCTCTTCGGCTAGTTGCCGACCAATAAACGACGAAACGGCGGGGCCAGCGCCCCGCCGTTTTTTTACCTCTTGTTAACGACGGCGGCGAAGTATCGCGATATCGCGTCGGCTCTGCAGGAGACCGTATGGCACTGCGTATCGAGCTCAAGCCCGGCGAACGCGTTCTCGTCGGTCAATGCGTGCTGACCAATCACGGCCAGCGCGCCGACTTCCTGATCGAGGGCAGCGCCCCGGTACTCCGCGAAACCGACATCATGACGCCGGATCGCGCCGACACCCCCGCCAAGCGCATCTATCTGGCGGTGCAACTCATGTACATTTCCGACGATCCCCGCGTGCAGCACGACATCTATTTCGCGCTGACGCGCGAAATCGTCGAGGCGGCGCCGAGCACCTGGCCATACGTTGAAAGTATCAATAATCGAATCTTAACAGGCGAGCTGTACAAAGCGTTAAAGGAAGCCAAATCGTTGATTCGTTACGAGCAGAGGTTTTTCGAATATGCACAACAACGCGGCAAAGGCTTACGGCACGGTAGCGAAGCAGTCGGTAAGCGATCGCGAATTGGAAGCCGACTTGTTGCTGAAGGCGGCATCGCGGCTGCAAGCGATTTGCGACAGCTGGGACCGCAACAAAAATGATTTGCATGAGGCGCTGCTTTACAACCGCAAACTCTGGTCGATCTTCTTGACCGCGGTGACCGAACCAGCCCATCCACTGCCGGCGAGTATACGGCAGAATGTCGCCAATCTCGGCATTTTCGTTCTGAGTCAGACTGTCTCGGCCAGCGCCGATCCGCGGCCAGAACAGCTCACTTCGCTCATTAATATCAACCGCGAAATCGCTGCGGGCCTGCGCAGCCGGGCCTGATGCGAGCAGCCTGACGGAACCAAGTGCGCGGCTCAAGAGCCGCGCATTTTCTATTCGGGTATCGGCTGAGAGGACGTCAGAGGTAGTTGACAAGGCTGGTTTGCAGCAGCAGCGCCGTCGTTTGCAGGGAGGCTTGCAGACTCGTCTGCAAGGTCAGAATTTGCGCACCCACTTCTTCCTGCGGCACGCCCTGGATGCTTTGCAGAAGATCCGACAGGCTCGATCGCATAAGCTGATGACGCTGCGAGGCGTCCTGCATCGCAACCTGCGCGCTCGCGATATCCGATTCGATATCGGAGATTTTCTGCAGGCCCGGCTGGCCGTCGAGATTGGCGGCGATTTTTTGCGTCAGCGCCCCGTAAGCATCCGGCGCATTGGGATCGGACGCGGAGAACCTCGTGGCGGCAAAGACCGCGATATTTTCCACCGCCTGCCGCAATGCGTCTTCGTTGGCGCGCATGCCGTAGGAAACGCTGATCGAACTGTCGATGCGGACGTTGGCCGTGGCGCGCGCGGGATCGCTGCCGGCTTCGCCACTGTACCAGATCACGGTATTGCTGCCGGTGCCGGCGACGAGCGCGGTCGCCGTGTCGAAAGGTGGTCCGTCGACCCGCATCGGCGGGTTATTGGCGTCCGCGGCGAAAAACGAATCCGCAGCTGCCATGGCCGAGGCTGCCGCCATCGGCCCGCCGACCAGCGAAGCGACCGCCCCGGAGAGCGCCGACTGCAGATTGTTCGCGGTGATCGCCGGGGTGGCGCCGATGGTGAACTGGTTCGGCCCGGGCGGGGCGGCATCGGTCGCGGTGAGCGTGACGGACGAACTGGTGCCGTCCGGGAGTGTGAAGGCGAAAGTGACGCTCTCGCCCCGGTTTGGCGCGGCGGCGCTCAAATCGATCGACATCGAAGGCGGTGCGCCGGCCGGCGCATTGGCAACCGCGCCCGTGATACTTGAGCTTATCGCGGCAAGCTTCAGCCCAAAGGGCGACCCGGCGACGTCTTCGGAAACGGAGACGACCCCGCCGGCGGCCGCGGGAATGACGAGACGGCCGAGACCGTCGGCGCCGATATCGGCCTGCTGGCGTTCGGAAATGATCTGCTTCAGCCCGGCCTGCACGCCGTTCCCGTTGACGATGTGATCGGTCGACTCGACCGCCGGCTGATCGACGGCCCTGCCGGAAAACAGATAGCGGTCGCCGACTTGGGTATTGAGCAGTCCGAGAACGATATCGAGTTGGCTGTATGCGGTGCGCTGATCCTGCGTCTGCCCGGTGCCGTCGGCAATAAAACGCGATTGCAACGCGGCTGCCTTGGTCTGGCCGCCGACCGCCGCAATCTGCTGCAATGCCGTCTGCGCCGTCGACATGCGAACGCCGGCTGTCTGCATGGCGGAGTCTTGGCTATCGAGCGCGGCAAGCTGGTTGTTGAGCGTGACGGTGAGGCCGCGATCGAGACCGATGCCTGCGTAGGTATTCGACTTTTTGCCGGTACCGAGTTGGCGCTGCAGCTCGTCGAGCTGGCGGCGCATGTCCAGCAGCGGCTGCACGAGCAGGGCCGAACGGCTGCCGATTCCGCTTATTGTCATGCCACAACTGTCCTTTCTCAACCGACGGAATTCATCAGTGCGTCGAGCATCTCCTTGACGGCGCCCAGCACGCGGGCGTTGGCGGCGTATGCATTCTGCAGATTGAGAAGATTCGTCATCTCCTCGTCGACATTGACCGAAGCGCTGTCGTCGAAGCGCTGCTGCAACGACTTCACCACCACGTCCTGACCCTGCTGCAGGCTGGCGGCCGACGCTGCCGCTTCGCCCTGAGTGCTGGCGATCTGCCGGATGAACGAGGTCAGCGTCCCATCGTATGGCGCCACGGCGGTGCCAATTCCGGAAGCGGGATCGAACCGCAGCGAAGCGCCGTTGAGCCGGTCGAAAAGAAAGCTCGGCCGCGTATCGTCGCCTGCCGGAGTCAACGGCGAGGTTTGATAGACCACGAGCTTCGACGGATCCGCCAACAGAGCGGCATTCACCGCGAGCCGCCCGGCAAGCCCGACCTGCTGCGAACCTTGCGCGCTGATCGCGCCCGTAAACGGAACATGCGCATCGAGGAAAAGCGGCAGCTCGACGCCGCCAGTCAGGCCGGTAATCGTTTGCGTGGTCGAAGCGGCATCGACGCCGATCTTGCCGAAGCCGTCGTCGAGCACGCGCAGCGTATTGCCGGCCGGATTTGAGAATTGGAGACCCGTGGTCGCTAAGGCGCCGCTGAGCTGGGAGACGACGGAACTCATCCCGCCGGAAAAATCGACGCCGATTACCCGGTCATTGGGGTCGGCCGTAGCGGAATCAGCCAGCGGCAGCGCGCCCGGATCGTCCACGCGCACCAGCGTCAGCTTCCGCTGCGCCCCACTCATGTTATCGGTATAGGTGATGCTGATCGTGTTGCCGGCGGAGAGCGGACCAAGATCGAGATCGAAGCCCGATTGTCCGCCGGAAACGACGGCAGCGCCGTCCGTGGTGCGGTCCGAAAGGGACTGCGCCAGTTTGGCGGAAAAACTATCGAGTTGAGTCTGTGCCTGAACCAGAGTCTGATCGCGCATTTCCAGAAGCGCGGCGATCTGGCCAGAGCGGATCGCCTTGTTGGCGATGAGATCGGTATCGCCGCCCGTTGGCGAGATCAGCTTTATGGTGCCGACGGTGCACAAGGCCGGATCCGCGCTCCAGGTCGCGCTCGGTGTCATTGTGCCCTGGGCGTCGAAGGAAAGTTGCGACGCCTCGGTCCCGACAAGCTGGACGCCGGAATTCGTAAATACCGAAATCTGATTGTGATCGTTTTGAACAATGCGGATATCCATCAACCGCGAGAGCTGATCGATATAGCCGTCCCGCTGGTCGAGCAGGGAGGCCGTCGTGCTATTAGCGGCGGGCGACGTCGCGAGCTGCTGGTTGATGCGTGCGATCTGCTGCATGGCATCATTGGCTTTGGCCACAGCGTCTGCCAATCCGAGCTCCGCGTCGGTGCGCAAGCCCTGAATGCCGTCGGTCATCGCGCTAAGCTGCTGGGTCAGCACTTGCGCGCTGTTGAGAACGGAGTTGCGGGCCGATGTCGATTCGGGACTGGTCGCCAGGGATTGAACCGCCGTCGTCAGATTGTTGAACGCCGTCTCCAGCGTCGTCGCCGAGCCGGGATCGCCGTAGATTTGCTGCAGCCGGCCGAAGAATTGCGCGCGCAGATCAGCATAGGCGCCGCCGGCCGTCTCGGTGCGCAACTGACGCTGAATATAGGCGTCGAGTTCGCGGTTGATATCGGAAACACGCACGCCGGAGCCAAGGCCGCCGCCGGAGACAGCGACCTGGTCCATGGTCCGTCGCACATAGCCGGCGGTCTGCGCATTGGCGATGTTGCCGGCGACCACCGCCAGTCCGGACTGGGTGACGCGCAGTCCGGACGCGGCGGTGACAAGCGCCTGAGTGAGACTCATGAACGGTGCCTATGCCTGGCTTTGCGTCCCGCCGGCCGGTGGGATCCGGTCGGCTAGCGCAACATGTTCAGCAAATCCTGAACCATTTGATTGGTGGTTGAGATCACGCGGGTATTGGCCGAATAGGCCTGCTGCGTGACGATCAGCTTGGTGAATTCGTCGGCAATGTCGGTGTTGGACCCTTCCAACGAGGAGCCGACGATCTTGCCGGCAGCACCGAGGATAGCCGGACCGGATTCGTCTGTGACTTCGAAGGCGCCGCCGTCGATGCGCTTGAGATTGTTGGCGCCGTTAAAGCTGGCGAGCGTGATCTCGGCCAGATCGATGGTGCGGCCGTTGGAATAGCTGCCGACCACGCGCGCCTTGTCGTTCACCGCGACCGATTGTAACTCGCCGGCGGGGAAGCCATTCTGCTGCAAAAGATTGACCTGCACATTGCCGTTCGGATCGGCGAATTGCGTGATGCCGCCCGAGCCGTGGGTGACCTGCACGTCGCCGAGGGCCACGCCGTCCACCGTCACGTTGGTCAGGGTCAGGTTGGCGATCAGCGGATTCATCTGGCCGTTGGCGCCGAAGGTGTAATCCACACCCGCGTTCTGCCAGGCCACCTGGTTGCCGGTGGCATTGGAGTTGACCTGATAGAACAGGTTCCAAGTGTCGGTACCGCCGTAGAGCGCGCTGTCGATCTTGGCCCAGCGCAACTGGATGTTCACCGGCGAACCGGAGACGTCATAGGCGGTGACGGCGCCGCCGCCGATCGAGGAATCAAGAAAGGCGGTGAGGTCGTTCGCCACCACCGTCTGATTTGACGGAATGGCCGAGCTCGTCTGCATGCCGAAGGTCTTCGGCTGCGCGGTTCCGCTGACCGTAATGGTGTCGGTCGGGCTAGTCGCCGTGATCGTGATGTTGCCGTTCGAGGTGTTGACAGAGGCGATGCCGCCGGTGACGCCGCCGAGACCGTCCGGTGCGCTGTTCAATTCCGCCAAAGTCGAGACCTGGTTGGCGCCGGTGCCGAAGGTGATGGTTTTGACGTTGGCTCCGATGGTGATGGTCATCGTGTCGCCGGGAGCGACGGCGCTTTGCGTCAGCAGATTGGTCGGCTGCGCCGTGCCGACGGAAAGCCCAAGCTCGGCCAGCATCGCGGTCGAACCGCTGGCGATGGTCAGCGGAGTGTCGGCGTCGGTGCTGGTCAGAACGATATGGCCGGAGGCATCGAGGCTGGTCGGCGTGACCAGGCCGGGAGGCGTCGCGGCATCGATGGCGGCAAGAACCTGCGCCGGCGTCATGCCGACGTTGATGGTGATATTGCCGCTGCCGTTGATGGTGAAGGTGCCGGCATTGGCGATGCCGGCCGGCAGCACGGCGGTGCCGGTGATTTGCGCCGGCGCATCGGGCGCCAGCATCGCGCCGATCCCCGTGATCGTGGCCGCCGAAGGCGGCCCGGCCACCGGATTGGCGATGAAGTTCGCGGGATTGAGCAGCTCGGATCCGGGAACGCTGGTGTCATGGCCCGGAGTCAGCGGATAGCTTGCCAGGTTGGCGCGATAGGTGATTTCGCTCGTCGCCTGCGCCGGCAGGAAATCGTTCTGGAACTTGAGCACCTGCGGCACGCTGCCGACCAGATTGCCGGTGGTGGAATCCACCGGGATGCCCATGAGGAAATAGCCGGCGCCGTTGACCAGGTAACCGTCCTTGTCGGGCTGGAAGTCGCCGCGGCGGGTGTAGAGGTCGATGCCGGAGAAGACCGGCCGATTGTCGGTCTCGCTGGTCGGCTTCTGCGTCACGAAAAAGCCGTCGCCATTGATCGCCATGAAGGTGCCGATCGAGGCGCTCTGCACGTCGCCCTGCACCGTGTTGGTGGCGCGCGCATTGGCGACGACGCTGCCGGACTGCTGTTTGCTCGGCGGCGCGTCCGGCACCAGATCCATAAAGCTGGTATCGGTGCGCTTGAAGGCGGTGGTCTGAGAATTGGCGATATTGCCGGAGATGTTTTCGAGCGCGAAAGATTGCGCGCGCATGCCGGTCACCGAGGTGGTGAGAGCGCCGAAGATACCCATGACTTCTTCTCCAACTGCACCCGGGCGGCCGGCCGGGGGATCGCGGGAAAGGCCGCAATATCTCCCGGCGCGGTGCAAACGCCGCGCCAGAGAATAAACTTGCGTTATTTCAATTGCTTAAGACGATGCCGGGCCCGGAGAGAACCGCCAGGACACGTCAATTCCTGCCGGAAAGCGGCAGGAATTGCCGTGCTCATGGAGCGCTTGTCAGGCCGGCGGGGCGCCCGCCGCGGGCACGAATTTCAAGGACACGCCGTTCATGCAGTAGCGCAGGCCGGTCGGCGGCGGGCCGTCGTGGAAGACATGACCGAGATGGCCGCCGCAACGGCGGCAATGGACCTCGGTGCGGACCATGAAATAGGAGGTGTCCTCCTTGGTGCGCACGGCATCCGGCAGCGGCCGATAGAAGCTCGGCCATCCGGTGCCGCTGTCGAACTTGGTGTCAGACGAAAACAACGGAAGATCGCAGCCGGCGCAGGCAAAGATGCCTTTGCGCTTTTCATGCTCCAGCGGACTCGAGCCGGCCGGCTCGGTGCCTTCGTGGCGTAAGACGCGATATTGCGCCGGCGTCAGGATGCGCCGCCACTCCTCGTCGGATTTCTGCACTTCGAAGGTTTCCGCCCCGGTCACCGCGGCGGCCTTGCGCGGCCAGCGAACCCAGGCAAAGGCGGCAAACCCCGCGCCTGCCGCCAGAATCAGCCGCCGCGTGTATTGCATGCGCATATCCATGATTCCCTGCCTTTTCGTGCTCTCGCCGTCTGATACGTGCCCGGCGAGCCGGCGGTTACATCGCAAGTTACTGCCGCGATCATCGCTCGGCGGAAACTTCTTCGGCCGCCTCGGGGCCCGGCTGCACATTCTTTTTCGGCCGTCGCACGCGTTGTTTGCGCGGCGGTTGCGGCGTCTCGGTCATGGGCGTGTCCGACGCGGCGATTTCGCGATCGGCCGGTTCGGGCGGAACCGCCGGAGCGGCATCCGTCTGCTGTGCGGCGATCGCCGGCGTACGGCGCGCCAGATGCGCCTTCACGAGCTCGCCGGCGCGGCGCGTCCAATAGAGCGCCTGCGCGGCGATGCGGCCCGCCGGCCCTCCCGCCCAAACCAGATCGTACGGGGAGAACAGCCGCCAGGTCTGGTCGCCTTCGACGATGCCGCGGGCGATGAGTTCACCCGCGATGGCCGTAGTGTTGAATCCATGGCCGCCGAAGCCGCTAGCGAGCCACAACCCGCGCGAAAGCTCGCCGATCTGCGGCATGCTGTGCAAGGCACGGCTCAGCGTTCCCGACCAGATATGCTCGATCTTCACGTGGCCCAACTGCGGAAAGGTACGGGCGACATCGGCGGCGAGGCGGCGGGCGAAACGCCGCGCATCGGATTCCCAAACCGTCATTCCGCCCGACCAGAGCATTCGGTCGTCGCCGACGACGCAATAGTGATTGTCTGCCATCTGGCTATCGCTGACCGCGCCGCGGTAACTCACCGCTTCGGCGAGCCGCGGTCCGAGCGGCGCCGTGATCGCAACATAGGTGGTGATCGGCAAAAGGCTCGCCGCGACACGCGGCATCAGCGAGGCGATGCCGGTATTGCCGGCAAGGACCACGTGGGCAGCACGCACCCGCGCCGACGGCGTTCTGATACGCTTGCGGATGCCGGAGGGATCGATCTCCAGGGCCTGCGTTCGCTCGAAGATGCGTGCACCCGCCGCTTCCGCCGCCGCCGCGAGCCCGAGCGTATAATTGAGCGGATGTACGCGGAAGGCGCGCGGAAAGTGAATCGCGTTGCAGTAAAACGGGCTTTGCAAAACGCTGCGCACTTGCTCGCCCGGCCAAAGCTCGGCCTGCGTGCCGAATTCATCCCGCAGCAAATCGAGGGTTCGTGCGGTCTTGGGATCGTCGCGAAACTTCGCCACGTTGAGCCATCCGTCGACCGGCTTGACCCCGGGCATTCGGGTCTCGCGAATGGTCCGGCGCACATATTCGAGGCCGCGTTCGGAGAGCGTCCATAGCGCTTTGGCGTGTTGCAAGCCGACGCGCGACACGATGCCGGCAGGCTCTTCGGCAAAGCCGGGCAGCACGAAACCGCAATTTCGCCCCGACGCTCCCGACCCCACGGCCTCCGCCTCCAATACCGCAACCGACCAGCCGCGGCGGGCGACTTCACGCGCGGTCGTCAGCCCGGCCAGACCACCTCCCACCACGCAGACATCGACATCGAGATCGATGGTCAGCGGCTGGCGCGCGCGCGCCGGAACGGCGGAGATCGCGTGCCAGCCGGCACGGTGTCCTGTCGGATTTGATTCGCTCATCGGGACCTACTGTGGACCGCGGCTGCTGCGCCGCGACATGCTAGACCGACTGCGGCAAGAAATCGACGCCGCTTCGCCGTTCGGTAAAATTGCACAGTTTTCGGTTCAAACGGCCGCAACGCCATTGCATTCGCGGCCGATGCAGCGAAAATCGGTTCGAGATTGAGCGAGGGCCCCATGCGCCAGCTCATGCTATTGCGGCATTCGAAGGCCGTCCCCGCCGACGGGCGGATTGATGACAGCATGCGCCCGCTTTCCCCTCGCGGCCGCCGGGACGCACAGGAAATCGGCGCCTATATGGCGCGGCATCGCCTCACCCCCGACGGCGTGGTCTGCTCTCCCAGCAAGCGCACCCGCGAAACCTGGGACATTGTCGCGCCGGCGCTCGGCAAGCCGCCGGCCGTCGCCTACGACAAGCGGCTTTATGAGGCGACGCCCGAAACCATCCTGGACGTGATCAGAAAGAACGGCGGCGAGGCGCAAAGATTCCTGATCATCGGCCACAATCCGGGGCTGCATAAGGCGGCCGTGTCGTTGATCGCCGCCGGCGAGGTCGACTTGCGCGAGCGCTTGCAGGAATCGCTGCCGACCAGCGGCCTCGTCCTGATCGAATTTGCATTCGAGACTTGGGATCAGTTGCATCCGCGCGCCGGCCGCCTCGAGCTCTTCGTCACTCCTGAATCGCTCAAAGAGCCTACCGACTGAGAGCCCTTCGGCCTTCCGGCGGATTATTTCTCGGGAATGATGCTCTGCACGCGCCAGAGATCCGGAAAGAGGCGCGTCCAAAGCAGCGCAATGCCGATGGCGCCGGCGCCGCCGACAAGAACCGACGGCACGACACCGAGAAGCGCCGCCATGACGCCCGATTCAAACTGGCCGAGCGTTTCCGCCGCGCTACTGAATAGCGAGCTGACCGCCATGACGCGTCCTAGCGTATCGTTCGGCGTGCGCGTCTGCACCAGCGAATGACGAACGACGACGTTCAGCGAGTTGCACGCTCCGTAGAGCATGAGTGCCGCCAGCGAAACCAGGAAGAACCGTGAGAGCCCGAAGGCAATGACCGACAACCCGAACATGATAATGGCGGCGGTCAGAATGCGCCCCACATGCCGCTGCAGGGGCAGATGCGCGAGCGCCCCGGAGACGAGGACGGCGCCGACCGCGGGAGCGGAACGCAGCAGTCCGAGTCCCCAAGGTCCGGTTTCCAGGATATCGCGCGCAAAAACCGGCAAGAGGGCGATCACGCCACCCAGCAGCACCGCGCACAAATCAAGCGACACTGCGCCAAGCAGGATCGGATGCCGGCGCATATAGTTGAAACCGGCGAAGATGCTTTCCAGCGTCACGGGCTTCTTTTCGGATGGCGGCGGGCGGTTGAGATGAATGAGGCCGACGATGCTGCTGGCGAGCAAAAAAGTGCCGAAGCAGATTGTGTAGACCACGGCCGGACCGAATACGTACAGAAAGCCGCCCAGGGCCGGGCCGCAGATGGTCGCCATCTGGTTGGCGGTTGTCCCCGCGGCGACGGCCCGCGAGATCATCGGCATGGGCACGATGCTGGGAATGAGCGTGTTCATCGTCGGGCCATCGAACATGCGGCACGCGCCGAGCGCGAAGACGATCGCGAAGATGGCCGGAGCGTTGAGGATGCCGGTGAAGTTGCCGAGGGCCAACGCCGCCGCGCAGGCACCCTTGCCGATCTGCGACCAGCGGACGATGCGGCGCCGGTCATAGGTGTCCGCCACATGACCGGCGACAAGCATGGCGAACAGCGCCGGGATGAAAAGGATGAGGCCGACGAGACCAAGATTGAAGGCGCTGCCGGTAAGCTCGTAGATCTGCCAGCCGACGGCGACGAACATCATCTGATAGGCAAGCGTGGTGGAGATCCGCGTGAGCCAGTAAAGGCGGAAATCGCGATGATGCAGCAGCGACAGCTGGTCGACCGCGCTAAGCGACGACATCACGCCCCCATCCTGCACGCGCCCGGGCGCGGCTACGTCGTGCGACACCGCGCCGGAGAATGCACCCGATCATTGTTCCGGGATGACGCTTTGCACACGCCAGAAGTCCGGGAAAAGCCGGATCCAAAGAACGGCGATGGCGGCGGCGCCGATCCCGCCAACGATGGCAGCCGGCATCGTGCCGATCAGCGATGCGACCAGACCGGATTCAAATTGACCGAGATTCGATGTGGTGCCGGTAAAGGTGGAATTCACCGCCATGACCCGGCCGAGCATCTCGTTTGGCGTCCGGGTCTGCACCAGGGAGTGGCGCACCACGACACTGACGGCGTCGGCGGCGCCGCTCATCGCCAGCATGAGCATCGAAAGCCAGAGCCACGTGGAGAAGCCGAAGACCGCGAGCGACAGACCGTACAGCACCACCGCGCCGACCATGATACGCCCCGCGTGCCTGTTGATCTGGATGTTCGAAAGAACGAATCCCATGATCAACGCCCCGATGGCCGGCGATGCGCGCAGCAGGCCGAGTTCGAAGGGGCCGCCGCCTAAAACATCTTTGGCGAAAATCGGCAATAACGCGGTCACGCCGCCGACCAAGGCGGCCCCGAGATCCAGCGTGATGGCGCCGAAGATAATCGGCCGCGTCCACAGATAGCGAAGCCCAGCGAATATGGTCTCGAGCGTCACCGACTTCTTCGATTTCGCCGGTTTCTTGATTTTAACCATGGTGATGCAAACGGATGCGATGACGAACATCGCAAAGCAAACGTAATAGACGAGATTGGTCCCGCCTTGGAGCAGAAGGCCGCCGACAAAGGGGCCGCCGATCACTGCCACTTGCTGCGCCGTATTGCCGGCAGCGATAGCGCGCGAGAGCACCTCCTGCGGCATGATGCTCGGTGGAATGGTGTGCAGCGTCGGCCCTTCGAAGGCGCGGCCGGCGCCAACGATGAACACGACAAAATAGATCAGCGGGACGCTAATATGCCCGGTGTAGCTCGCGACGATGAGAATCACCGCGCCCAGCGCCTTGCTGATCTGGCAAAGGCGGATCACACCGCGGCGATCGTAGTGATCGGCAACATAGCCGATGAGAAAGGTGCCGGCGATGACCGGGATGAACATGACCAGGCCGATCATGCCGAGATGGAACGGGCTGCCGGTGAGCTGATAGATTTGCCACTGGATGGCGACCTGGATGATTTGGTAGCCGGCGGTCGAAAGCACGCGCGTCCACCAGTACAAAGCGAATTGGGAGTGACGGATCAGGGAGATTTGCCGGGCAGAGTCGGAAACTTGAGCGTCTTCGGACGTGGTCATGCGCGCGCGGGGTTATGTGGATGGTATGCTTTCCTTACCGCGTTCTTCGGCCATCACCAAGTCCCCTGGGCCTCGGTGCAAAGACGCCGCCGAGCCGCATCAAGAACCGCTTGCGCGACGGCGGGACGTAGTCGATATAGCGGCCGGAACCCCATATTGGCTTCATGCGCAAGCTTGCCCTCATTGTTCCGCTTCTCGGCTTTCTCCTGGCCTCGGGCTGGTTTGCCGTCTTTGTCTGGCGCAGCGATACCGGGCCGCCGCTTCCCACGACCGGCTATGTCGCGATGATTCTCGGGATCCTGTTCTCGCTTGTGGTCGGGATAGGACTGATGGGCCTCATATTTTACAGTCATCGTCACGGCTACGATGAACGCGTTCACCGCGGCCAAGACCAGGACTGAAGCCATGCAGCAAACGCCGCGAGAAGCACCGACCGGGATGCCGCTGGTGCTTATCCACATCGTCGCCCTGGCCTGCGGTCTGTTACTCGCGCTCGCGGTACATATCGTGCTGATCGCGAAGGGGGTCGGCCTTACCGCCATGTTCCAGGACATCTTCGCCACCAGCACGGATCAGTTGAAGGCCGCACTTGCCTGGTGGGCGATCGGGCTAGCCGGCTGCCTGGGCAGTTGGGGCACCATCGTGCTGCTGAGAAGGACCACGGCGGGACGCTCGCGGGCGAGTTTGCTGCCGGTCGGGTTGGCTCTGCTGTTTTTCTGTCTGCTCACCGCGGCAGGCTACGAATCGCACGTCACCGGGCCGGGCAGCGCCGTCACGAGCACCGCGGCCAATTTCGCATCCATGGCCCTGGGCGGCTTCATGGCTTTTTTCGCCGCGCATTTTGCGGCGCGGCGATAAACGCGCTCGCTCGCGATCAGGCGGCGTCGGGGGCGGTTTCGTCACCGGCTGCCCTGGCTGCAAGCGCCAAGCGTATGACGAATTCCGTTCCCGGATCGAGCCGATTGATGACCAGCGTGCCGGCGAATTGCCGCACCGTCGCCAATACCACTTTGAATCCGAGCGATTGCGTCTCCTCCATATTGATGTCGGCCGGCATGCCGCGGCCCCGGTCGGATATCCTGAGTTCGGCGTGGCCGTTCGGCTCCTTGCGCAGCCGCACAAAAATCGGGCCGGCGTTTCCATCGGGATAGGCGTGCTTGACCGCGTTGGTGATGAGCTCATGGGCAAGCACGGCGAGCGAGGTCGCCTGACTCCCCGACACCTCGAGCGGCTCGGCCTCGCAAAAAATGCTTAGATGGGTCTGTCCGGCATATGCGCGTTCGCTCTCGTTGCAGATCATTTTGAGCAGTTCGCCGAAATCCACCCTGCCGCTGGTGTCGATGCTGTAGAGATGGCGGTAAACGGTGCCCATGGCGAGCACGCGCTCTTGCGCGCGGGCCAATTGCTCGCGCACGGCGGGCTGCGCGGAATGCTTGCCCTGCAACATCAACAGGCTGGACAGGATATTCAAGCTGTTCATTACGCGGTGCTGCAGCTCGCGCAACAGAAATTCCTTTTGCTCCAACAGGCGATCCACTTTGTCCGACATCGCCGCCAGGGCGGCGCTGAGCTCGCCGAGCTCGGAAGACAATGGCAATTTCGGGAATTGCGCCGAGATGTCGCCGGCCTCGCGTTTGCGCGCGGTGTTGACCATGCGCAAGATTGGCCGCCGGATAAGCACGTGGGTGCCGATCCACACCCCCAGCACGGCCAATGCCATGGCCAGGCCGCCGATGACGGTGCTGGCCCGCACCGTATTTCCCGCTTGAGCCAAAGCGAAGTCGCTGTCCACGCCGACCGTCACCACGAGCCCGCGCGGCTCGGCGTTGAGCGGAATGAAACCGACGATCTCCTTGCGGCCGCCCGTACCCGTCAAATCAAAGGTCCCGGCCGGCGCATCGCGCGCATGGGAAAAAATCGCCCGATCGCGATCCGCATCGTGCGCATCCTCGCCTCCGTGGACCGTCAACACCACCGATCCTTCGCGATCGAAGACGGTGACCCGGTAATTGGCCGGCCACGGGCGCGCGGCGAATTCGTCGGTGATTTTCGCCGGATTGAGAATCAGTACGACGACACCGTCGACCTGGTTCCGCGCGTCGCGATACGGCATCGAGACATGGATCGATTGTTTTCCCGTCACCCGGCCGATGGTCAGCGTGCCGACGGTGAACAGGCCGGTCTTCAGCGGCTCGCTAAAGTAGATGCGGTCGTGAACATCGAGATCAGGAGGGATAGGGATCGTCGAGCAATGGAATTTGCCGGCGCGGTCGATGAAGGCCGCCTCGCGATAGATGCCGAGATTCTGGATCACCGAATTGAAGAAGGCGCTGCATTCCTGCTCGTCGTTCGGCACGGCGGGATGCTTCATCAGGGTATGCATCATCCGTTCCGTGCCTTTGAGCAGCTGCGTGAGTTCGGCGGCGACCAGCCGCGCCGCGCCGAGCGCTTCTTTGTCGGCCTCGTCCTTCAGGATTTCGCGCCAGGAATAGGAATTGTAAGCGGTCAGTCCCAGCGAGGGCAGCACCGCGAGACCGACCAAAACGGAGAGTCGAAATCGCAGGCTCATGACGTCTCGCTGCCATCGCCGAGCCGGATCGCAGCGGAAGCAAGGCTCGTCGGCGCAAAGCGGGCGCGCGGAATTCCTATTCCGCTGGTGACGCCGTTTCGATTCATCGCTGCCCCTCCGGGCCTTTCGCGAGCCTAGATCGTCCGTGAAGGCGTTTCCAGCGCCAATCCCGACCTCGCCCAATTCTTACGCGCGGAACCACAAAGGCCGACGCGCGTTCGTGCGCCATCAGCGGCTTGTGAACGGTGCCGCGAAGCCGCCCGACAACGGCCGCACCGGCGCCCGATTCTGCAAGGAACAGCTCGCACATTCTATGAGGGAGATTCCGATTCATGGCGCCCATCCCCCGCTTCATGGTGACGGCCCTCGCCTTGGTCCTTTTCGCCGGCGGCGCCTTGGCGTGAAAATACGCGCGCAGCGATCTCGATCCGGTGATCGGGGCGTCGGCGGCGATAACGGGACGAAGGTCGCGGCGAAGAAAAAAACGCGGTAGGATGGAGCGAAAGCCGCTGGTAAACGGCGCCGAAAGGGCACCGATCCAGCGGCGATCGAGGGAACTCTTGTGCGTACTGCGGCTTGATCCGCCATGCTTCCTGCCTCCTCCGCAAGGTCACAAGCCGCCGTCCAGCGGCCGGTAAGATCGAGCGTCGGCGCGCTTGCCGAACCGCTGCGATCGGCGCTGGTCTGGGCGCTATCGAGTTTTCTGATGTTACTGGCTCTGCTCTGGCCGGCGCTGTGGAACGGCTATCCCATCGTCTTTTATGACACCGGCGGCTATCTCGATTCCTACATGACCGGATTGCCGGCAAACGGCCGTTCGGCGCTTTATGGCCTGTTCTTGAGTCTGGGCATTCCGAGCGGATTCGGAATCATCATTCTCTCGCAAGCTTGTCTCGTCGCCTGGCTGCTGATCCTGACGCTGCGGGTGCACGGCCATGGCCATCGGCCCTGGCTCTCCGCCGGCATCGCGGTGACCTTGGGCGCGTCGACGTCGCTGCCCTGGTATGCGGCGGAATTGATGCCGGACGTGTGGTTGCCGGCCGGGGTGCTGGCTTTCTATTTGCTCGCGTTCCATCGACTTGATTTGCGCGCCGCCGAAAAAGCTGCGCTCGTCGCCATCGTCGCTTTCGCCATTGCCGGCCACATGGGCACGCTCGGCCTGATCACCGCGCTCGTCGGCCCTTTACTGTTCTGGTATGCCGCCGCGCCGCGTTTCCGCTGGCCGCGCCCCGCCGTCGCAATGCCGGCGATCGCCGTCGCGGCCGGCATCTTGCTCATGCTTATGTCCAATCTGCTGTTGATCGGACGTTTCGGATTCATTCCCGGCGGCCCCAATTTCCTGTTCGGCCGGCTGATCCAAACCGGCATCGCCGCACAATATCTCGATGAATATTGTCCGGACGAGTCGCTTCGGATCTGCGTCTGGCGCGCCGAGCTGCCGAGTGAAGGCGATGACTGGCTGTGGAAGGAGACCAGTCCGATCTGGCAACTCGGGGGCTGGGAGGGATTCGAAAATGAAGCCGAGCGCATCGTCATCGACAGTCTGCGCGCTTTTCCATTGCAACACATCGAGGCCGCGATCGAAGGCACGCTGTCGCAGTTGATCATGGTGAAAACCGGCGATTACCTGACGCCGTGGTCCTGGCACACCCGTGACAAGCTGCGGCGCTACGCGCCGGAATCCTATCCGGCCTTCGATTCCGCGCGGCAGCAGCAAGCGGATATCGATTTCACGTGGGTGAATGCCGTGCACGTCCCCGTCGCACTTGGCTCCATGGGCGGACTGGCCGCCGTGGTGCTGCTGGCGTGGCGCGGACGCTGGCCCCGCCGTCGGGCCGCGCTTCCCCTGATGCTGCTGGTGGCGTTATTGGCGAATGCGGCGATCTGCGGCGCTTTGTCGAATCCGCACGACCGATATCAGAGCCGCCTTGTCGCTCTGGCGCCTTTGGCCTTGATCGTTGCCTTTCTGCCCCGACGCGAGCGCGATGCCGAAGAAAACGACGACCCATCGAGCCCTCACATTAATCCGGCGCCATCGATGAATTTGGGCGCGCCCGCTTCTCCGAACGAGAATTGAGCCAATGCATTTCCAGCGGCTGATCTTGGCCGTCATTTTGACCGCCATGTGCGGTCCGGCAATCGCACAGGACACGGCCCCCGATGCGCTACGCATTGAATGGCAGGTGAAAAATCGTTTCCGCCTGTTCCGCAACGATTCCGATTTCGAGCGCCAGGTCGCCGCGCTGAAGGAGGACGGCATCCGCGCCGCGGAGACGCGCATGGAAAGCGCAGGTGACGGCCGCGGTTGGGCGAAGGACGTGGTTGATCGGCTTTGCGTCGACGCCGCCGGCCAGCTGCGCGAAACCTGCCAGCGTGACGGCGAAACCGAGAATTATCTCGCCCCGAAAGATCACCGCGTCAACGCCGTGCTCGCCGGACAGGTGCCCGAGGGATCGCGTTGTACCTGGGATTTTGACGACGGCACCGTCCCCGTGCAGCGCATCACCGTCGATTGCCGCGAGAACATGACCGTGCGCCTGCGCTATGGCAAGCCTACCGTCGCCAGCGTCGGCGTCGTGGCGCCGGACGGCGGCATCCAGCAGGCAACCACCGAAATCGCCGTGCGCGACCTGCTGATCGCGGGACTCGGCGATTCCATCGGCGCCGGCGAAGGCGACCCGGACAAGCCGGTGCGGCTTTCCGACATTGGCTTCTGCTTCCGCGATTTTGCCGGCAATCAGTACTTCCGGCCCGGCCGCGAGGGTTACAGCGGCGACAAGAGCTGCGGCAGCGGCGCAACGAAAGCCAGCGCGGAAACCCTGAGCGAATGGCAGCGCTACGGCGCGGGGTGGATGAATGCGCCGTGCCATCGCTCGCTATACGGCTATCAGTTGCGCGCGGCGCTCGCCCTCGCCGTGCAAAATCCGCATCTCGCCGTCACCTTCCTGCCACTCGCCTGCGCCGGCGCCAGCATCGACGCCGGCATGCTCGGCAGTCAGCGGATCGAGGAATGTGCCGCCGCGGATCGCGCCGGTTCCTGTTCCGGCAAGGTTCCGGGACAAATCGCGCAACTGACCGAGCTTGTGAAGCGCGCGGGCCGCAAACTCGATCTGGCGCTGCTGACGGTGGGCGCCAATGACATCAACTTCTCCGGACTGGTGGCCGACGTCATCATCGAGCCGGGAGCCGAGCGCGCCGTGTTTAGCCGCAGCGGCGTGATCGAAAGGACGGACGATGCAGCGCGGATCCTGCAGGCCGATCTGCCTATGTCCTTTGCCAAATTGCGCGCCGCGCTGAAGCCTTTGGTCGGCGGCGAGCTGTCTCGGGTGGTGTTCGTGACCTACGGCCATCTTGCGCTCACCGCCCGCGGCAGACCCTGTCCCGGTGGGCGCGATGGCTTCGATGTGCACCCTGCCCTGTCGGCCGATGGGGCACGGCTTCGTAACATCGCCGACTTCCTCGCCAGCCGCTTCCTGCCGGAAATCAAGGGTCTCGCGCTGTGCCAAGGCGGCGCGATCTGCGCCGCGCCCGACAGCGACCGAATGACTTTCGTCGACAACCATCAGGCGGATTTCGCCGGTCACGGCTTCTGTGCCCGCGCCGATAGCGACCCCGAATTCGACCGCGCCTGTTTTTCCGCCGACGGAGAAAGCTTCCAGAGCGATCCGGTCAAAGCGGTCGAGGAGCCGATGGTCTGCGGCATGCGGCCGAGCGATTTCAAGCCCTACGCTCCCCGCTCGCGCTGGGTGCGCACTGCCAACGACAGCTATTTCACCTCGATGACCTATCCGGATGGCCTGCCCTCGGTGCTGCAACCGGCCGATATTCACGATGCGACCTGGGGCATTCTCAGCGCCGTCTATGGCGGCGCCATCCATCCCACGGCGGAAGGCTATGCGGCGATGGCCGATGCCGCTTTGCCGGCGATGCGCGCCGTTCTCGATTTACCGCCAGCGCCGAGCGTCACCAGCGCGCCGCTGCCGCCCCTCGAATAACGCTATTCCGCGGCCACCGCCTCATCGGCATCGTGCCGCAGAAGCCGCCCGAGTCCCGGCACCGCATCGCGAATGCCGGCGAGCCGCAGAGAACGCCAGATCGCCGCCTGGTTGCTGGTCACAACCGGTTTGTTCAACACGCTTTCCAGTTCCTCGATGGCATCGATGCTGTGAATGTTGGCACAGCTGATGAAATAGGCGTCGGCACCGCCGTTGCGCAGCGATAGCGCCGTATCGAACCAAAGCTGCGGCGGCATGGTGCAATACTCATCGGTGCCCGCGAGTCCGACAGCTTTGTCGGCAACGACGTCATAGCCGGCCTCGCGCAGATAGTTTTTCTTCTTTTCGTGATCGGGCTGCTTCGTTTCCGAGATCAAGACCAGCCGCCTGGCCCCGAGCGCGGCAAAGGCGGCGGTGATCGAAGAGGCTGCGGTGGCGGCTGGCCGGCCCGTCGCCTTTTGCATTTCCTCGATCACGCGCTTTTCCATATCGATTCCTCCCGACATCGAGGTGCCCGTGCATTGCAGGACGGTGACGTCGCATCTCGATTCCGCGAGCATGCTCGCCGCGTCGGCGATGCGGGGCAGCAATTGCTCGAGCGGCGCCTTGTGCTTGTTGGTCATGCGAATGCGGGTGAAATGCGGAACGACGCCGGGCGGCATGTAACGCTGCATCTGCGGTTCGATCATGCGGTTCGACGTCGGAATGACAAATCCGATGCGGGCGCGCGGCACGATGGGCTCGTAGGACATCGTCTTCCCTTTTCCCTGAAGCTGCCGATCCTGTATATCGCTTTCGCCCGTCATGAGCCATGCTCCAGGCGAAGGGAGAAACCGCATGTACGGCTTCCGTGCGCGCATTGGCTACACCGTCGCCGCCGTCACCACCGAAGTCTTCCCCGTTGATTTCTACAAGATCGTGCCCGACGGCGTGAGCTTGATGATGTTCATGCTGCCGCTCGGCGAGCGCAGCCCCGAGGACGTGAAGAAGTGCTACGACATGAGCATCGAGGGCGCGAAGACACTGGCCGAATGTGGAGCCGATCTCGTGGTCCTCGGCGGATTGCCGATCAATCTGTCGCGCGGCGGCGAGAATTTGAGCGAACTGATGCGCAGCCTGCAACGGCGGGTCGGCGTGCCGGTGAGCAGCAGCACAACCGCCCAGCAAAAAGCCTACAAGGCTTTGGGGTCGCGCAAGGTCGGCACCGTGCATCCCTTCGCGCCGGACCAGAACGCGCGGCATGACCGTCAGCTACGCGACTTTTTCGGGCTCGAGCCCTGTGGCGTTCATGCGGGAGGTTGGGACCTGAAAACGGTGGGCGCAATCCCCCCGGAATGCGCGCTGGAATGGGGCCGTGCGTTGAAGAAGGAACACCCGGAAATCGACACCATCAATTTCGCACAGCCGCATTGGCGCGTTATCGATGCCATTGAAACGCTTGAAGATGAGCTGAAGGTCAACGTCATGACTTCGCTGCAGGCCATTGCATGGGAAGCCATGCGAATGGCCGGCATCGACGACCGGATCACCGGCTACGGCCGGCTGCTGCGGGAATTCTGAGGGCGCGCTACTTCCCCTGCTTCAGATCGGCGGCGCGCTTGATGATCGCTGGTGGAGTTGCGTACGCCTCGCCGACCAGCTTTTGCATGTCTTCTCCGCTCATCGGATTGACTTCAAGTCGCACCTTCTCGGCATCGGCGAGGAAGGCTGGATCTTTCATGGTCTCGTCGAAGGCGCGGCGGATGACCGCGACATTCTCCTTCGGCGTGCCTGGCGGCATGAAGAACGGCCGGCCCATCTCTTCTTGATAACCGAGGAATTTGAGTGCCTGCTTGGCCTCGGCGTCCTTCACGAGATTGATCAGCACTGGAACCTTCTCCAGACCGGCCTGCGGCGCCGCGCCGGTCTGTATCAATATCGTGACGTTGTTGTCCTGGAACCATTGCGGCGACGACGCCTTCACCGTCGAGTAGGACAGGCCGCAGACGCCTTCCACCTCGCCGCGCTCCACGGCGAGCCGCATTTCACTGGTGCTGTAGCCCCCGATTACCTTGAATTTGGTACCGAGCAGCACGTTGAGCATCTTGGGCACGGTCGCCGAGTTGCCGGTGGCGCCCGTCGCGGAGACCAGAACCTCGCGCGTCTTGGCGTCGTCGATGGTCTTCACCGGACTGGTGTGCCAGGTCAGGCAGATCTGCTGCTGCTTTCCGATGCTGCCGACCCATTGAATTTCGCGGGAGTCATACTTGGCTTTGCTGTTGCCGAACAGCGGTTCGACAACCAAGGCATTATAGCTCAACACGATGACGGTGCCGTCCTTGGGCGCGATATTGGCGCCCCAATTGGTGGCCGTCAGTCCGGACGCGCCCGGCATGTTTTCCGAAACCACATCGGGCTTTCCGGGAATGTGATCGGCGATGTGGCGCGCCAGCGCGCGGCCATAGACGTCGTAACCGCCTCCGGCATCCGAGCTGATGACCATGCGAATCTGCTTGCCCTGGTAGCTCGGCGCGTTCTGCGCGTTCGCCATGGCGGCACTCGCGGCGAAGAGGCCAATGACGATTCCAAAACGAAGCGCCGAGCGAATGCCGTTGCTTTGGCTCGCGATCATGTCAACGTCCCCCTGCTTCGCAGCACCTGTGATACGCGCCGCCGCGCAACCGTATGGTAGCAGAAATGCGGCTTTTGACGAGACGCGCCTTGCTCAGGCGACGCCCAGTTTCTTCTGCAGGCTCGTGGAGGACGTGGTGTATTGGAAGGTAAGCCGCTTGCCGGGATAGACGTAGCGATAGGCGTGTTGCGCCATGAGCGCTGCCTCGTGAAAACCGGACAGAATCAGCTTCAGCTTACCCGGATAGGTATTGATATCGCCGATCGCGAAAACGCCGGGCACGCTGGTCTCGAACTTTTCGGTATCGACCGGAATACGCTCGTCTTCGGTGAGCGCGAGACCCCAATTTGCCACCGGCCCGAGCTTCATTGTGAGGCCAAAGAATGGAAGCACCGCGTCGCAGGCGACGGAAAGGATCTCACCGTCGTTGCGCTTGACCTTGGCGGCCCTCACCTGCCCGCCCTCGCCTTCCAGGCCGGCGACCTGGCCCAGCAGGAGGCTCATCTTGCCGGCCTCGACGAGAGCCCGCATCTTGTTGACGCTGTCGGGCGCGGCGCGGAACTCCTCGCGCCGGTGCAAAAGGGTGACGCGATCGGCCACCGGGACAAGGTTGAGCGTCCAATCCAGCGCACTGTCGCCACCACCGACAATGAGAATTTTGCGCCCGCGGAATTTTTCCATCTGCCTGACGGAATAGAAGACCGATTGCCCCTCATAAGCCTCGATGCCCGGAATTGGCGGCCGCTTCGGCTGAAACGATCCGCCGCCGGCGGCGATGACCACGGCCTTGCACTCGAATTGCTTGCCGTTCTCGGTGCGAATGCGGAACAGCTTGTCGCCGGCGCGCTCCAGCGTCTGCACCATGTCGGAAAGATGAAAGGTGGCGCCGAAGGGTTTTATCTGCTGCATCAGCGCATCGACCAGGCCCTGACCGGTCACGAACGGCAAAGCGGGAATGTCGTAAATCGGCTTTTCCGGATAAAGCTCGGCGCATTGCCCGCCGGGCCGGTCGAGAATGTCGATGAGATGCGCCTTCATATCGAGCAGGCCGAGCTCGAACACGGCGAATAACCCGACCGGGCCCGCCCCGATGATGACGACGTCGGTTTTGATCGCTTCGCTCATCTCGACCTGTCAACGCGCGCTTCGAACCGGACCGGCAATCCTCAGGCCTGCCGCTCCGGCGTCGTGACCACCAGACCGTCCAGCGCCTCGCTTACCTTGATTTGACAGGATAGACGCGAATTCGGCCGCACGTCGAAGGCAAAATCGAGCATATCCTCTTCCATCGGCGACGGCTCGCCGGTGATCTGACGCCAGGCCTCATCGACATAGACGTGACAGGTAGAGCAGGAACAGGCACCGCCGCATTCGGCCTCGATTCCGGGAATGCCGTTTTTGATCGCGGTCTCCATGACGGTGGAGCCGACCTCGCCTTCGGCGCTACGAGCGGTGCCGCTGGAGTCGATAAACGTTATTTTCGCCATAAGGGAATGCGTGGAATCGGAAGTTGGCCGGCCGGGCGGCCGGGCCTCGCGGTATTTCGCTGTATATAGCGTGTGGCGGCAAGAATGCGAGTGCGGGCTAATGCGCGCGCAGCAACTCGGCGATGACCAGCCGGGCCTCATCGACGGCTGCGCCGAGTCGATCGAGCGCTGCCGTCACCGCAGTTACGTCGCCGCCCACCGCCGTCAGCTCCACGGTCTCGGCCTCGCTGGCGACGCGCCAGGCGCCGATGCCCCGGGAGGAGCCTTTCAGCGTATGCGCGAAAGCCCCGACGGCGCAGGGCGCAGCGTGGCGCATGCGCGCAAGAAGCATCTCGGCCTGCCGGTCGAAAAGCTGGAGCACCTCGCGTTCGAGGCTTGCTTCGCCGAGCGTCATGCGCGTGAGATGCGTGAGATCGATGGCCTGATCGACTGGCGCCAAAGGTGGCGCGGCAACCCGCTCGGCCATAGCCGCCGAAAGCTCAACCATCGATGCCTCCTCGGAGCTCTGTGTCCCCTTTACCGATCCAGTTTGACCGCGGGACGGCGAAAACCGGGTAAATGGGTGGTCGGCATAACGGCCTTGGGCCCAGCAAAGCATGGTCATAGTTAACGAACGCTTGCCATTTCCCGTTCTGAACCTCGGTCTCACGGCGGCTGCGGTTGTGAAGACCCTCTTCGGGCGGCTGCAGGCACCGCCCAAGGCCTGTTAAGGATAATTAACGGGGCCTTACCGGGCCGGTTTCTTTTGGTTCAACAAGCCGATAGGATAGCTAAGGGGACGGAAGCCGCACTTTCGAAGCCCACCTGCCCGAGGGAAAACGCGCTCGTGGCGCGGCCGGCCTGAGGTCGGCCGCCGCCGTGGTCCAGCGTAAGAAGCGAGGCGACAACCGAGATGGCCACTACCAAGAAGATCCAGGATCCGACCGAAGCGGCGCTCGCCGCCATCGAGGACGCGCTTCGCATCCGCGACGACCAGCCCGCCCAAGCCGCCCAGCCATCGGCGGCCGCCCCGGATCAGCCTCTTCTGACGGTCCGGGCTGACGAGGCCGACGGCGCAGAATCCGCCTCCCTCCACGCTCATCAGCGCGGCGAGATTAAACCGCATGGCCCCCGCCCCGCCGCCAACGACGACCGGCAGTCGATCGGTCAAATCCTACAGGCCGTGCAGCGGCGGCCGTCGCGCATGTCCTACGGCGTGGCGACGCTGTTCGCCGCGGCCTGGCTGATCGCAGGCGTTGGCCTGGCCTGGAATTACGAGCCCTCGCTCGAGGCGCTGTTCGCGCAAAGGATCGTGGCAATGCCTGCGCTTATCGGGCTCGCCGCGCTACTGATCGCCCCGGTCTTCTTTTTTTACGCGCTCGCCCACATGGTCTGGCGCTCGCAGGAACTACGCCTGATCGCGCAGTCCATGGCCGAAGTCGCCGTGCGGCTTGCCGAGCCGGAGACGGTGGCGCGGGATTCCATCGTCTCGGTCGGACAAGCCATCCGCCGCGAGGTCACGGCGATGGGCGACGGCGTGGAACGGGCGCTGGCGCGCGCCGCCGAACTGGAATCCCTGGTGCATAACGAAGTAGCGGCGCTGGAACGCGCCTACAACGACAACGAAGTGCGAATCCGCGGATTGCTCAATGATCTCGCCAATCAGCGCGATACGCTGGTGAGCCAGGCCGAGCAAGTGCGCAACGCCATCAGCAGCGTCCGGCTCGATCTCAGTCACGATGTCAACGCCGTCAGCGAACTTGTCGCCGAACGGGTCGGAGAAACCGCGCAGCGTATCACGCGCTCATTGGCCGACCGGGGCGAGCATATCACGCTGGCGCTCGGCCATGCCGGCGACAGCATGATCAGCGCCTTGACCGAACGGGGCAACGAGTTGCTCGAGCGTCTGGAGCAGACCGGCGACCGGACTAACCGCGCGATCATGGACGCCACCGAGCGGCTGACCACCAGTCTCGATTTCAAGACCGATCACATCCACGAGGAATTTGCCGGTCTCGCCGCGAGCCTCACGCATATGGTGTCCTCGCAACTGACCGGCGTGGCGCAGGATTTCGAACGGGAATCCGCGTCCGTCGTCGACATGATGGCGGAACGCACCGAGCAGATGAAGAACGCGATCCTCTACAATGCCGCCGAGGTGACGGAAACCTTCAACAGCCGCGTCGGTGAAATCAACGAAGCCCTGAAGGCGACCGGTGAGTCGATGGCGCTCGATCTGAGCCTGCGCGGCGGCGACGTGGTCGCCAACATGGAGCAGACCGGCGCGCGCATTACCGACGTCATCATCGCGCGTAGCAACAAGATGACCGAATCGTTCCGCGAGAACGCGGAAACCCTGGCGCACATGATCGACGCCAAGGGCGAAGCGGCAAAGCAGATGCTGTCGGCGCGCCTTCTAGCTTTCGAGGAGATGTTCACCCATGGCGGCGCCGAGCTCGGGGAAAAGATCTCCCGGGAGAGCACGACGCTGGGCAATTTGATCACCCGGCATCTTTCCGAGTTCGACCGCACCGTGAAGACCTACGGCGGCGAGCTGCTGGACCGCCTGGGCGCGCGCACCGAGGAAGTTGCCGATGCCATGCGCACTTATCTCGACGGCTTCGACAACCGCGTGCAGGCCAGGACCAATCAGATTGCCGGCGCGCTGGATCAGCGGCTTATCGGCTTCCAGGAGGCGATCGACGACCGCACCAATATGCTTAACGAGGCGCTCAACACGCGGGTCATGAACATCGCCACGACCCTCGCCGAAGGCGGCAAGGAGGTCGTGGCGGCGATGGACAAGCGCATCGCCGACGTCACCGATACCGTCGCCAGCCGCGGCGCCGAATTGGCGGAAACGCTGAGCAACAAGATCGGCGAAATCGACAAGACGCTGGGCAGCCGCGCGCTCGACGTCGCCAATAGCCTCGACAGCCGAATCAGCCGCATCGAAGAGCTGAACGCGGCGATCAAGACCCACGCCAGCGACACCGAAAATACGCTCACCACGCTCTCCGCCAATGTCGAGCGCACACTGCTCGGCGTCAGCAACGAGGTGACGCGGACCTTCACCGGCAAGGCGGAAGAGATCGCCGCCACGGTCAGCGCCCGCGCCGCTGAAATGACCAACGTCCTCGATCAGAGCAGCAGCGGGCTTCTCGCGGCACTCACCGAGAAGCGCGACCAATTTGCCCTCGAAGTCGGCCGCGCCACCGAACATGCGCTCTCGGAAATCGAGACCAAGGGCTTCACTTTCACCCGCGCCATGGTCGAGACCAGCGGCGAAATCTCCCGCCGCATCAACGAAGCGAGCGAAAGCGCGGCGCTGAACGTGGGACGGACCCTGCAGGAGCTGAAGGCCGCCACGCAATCAGCCGTGGAGGAATCCAAACAGACCGCGGCCGCCGCCGTTTCCGAGATGCTGGAAACTCACGGCATGCTGCGTAACGATACGATTTCGATGTTCGAACGCCTGCGCGAGGCGAACATCCTGCTGCAGGAGGTCTTGAGCGGCGCTCATGAAAACATGAACTCGCTGGAGACCACGATGGTGAGTCGCGTCACCGAGTTCGTTTCCACCATGAACGAATTGATGGAGCGCAGCGGCACCGCCGGAGCACGCACCGAGGAACATCTCGGCAAATTCCACGCCATGACGACGCGCCTTGCCGGCGAGTTGTCGCAGCTTGCCGCGCAATTCGACGCACATGGCCGCGGGCTCGCCGAGGCCGTCGAACTGATCGAGCACAGCAACCGCCGCACCGAGGAAAGCCTGGGCGAGCGGCGGGTCGCTCTTGATTCGCTGATTTCCACGCTCGACATCCGCAGCGACGACCTGGAGCAGCGGCTTACACGCTTCACCAGCATGCTCGACGAGTCGCTCGACATGGCGACAAGCCGCGCCCGTGAAATCGCCCGGCTGGTGACCGACGTCAGCCTGGGCGGCTCGCAAGCCATCGCCGAGCAGTTCGACCTCGTCCGCTCTACGGCCGAGGACGAGCGACGGCGCACTGCCGAGGCCATGCGCGGCATCTACGAAGACGCCCGCGAGGAAACCAATACGCTGTTCCGGCAGGCCACGGAGCGCTTCTCCGACATCATCCATGGCATGAAAGATATGGCCGCAGAGATGCACAGCGAGCTGGAAAGAACGCGCAATGAACTGCGCCGCGGCATTCTCGAACTGCCGCAGGAAACCGCGGAAAGCGCGGCGCAGATGCGCCGCGTGATCGTCGATCAGATCGAAGCGCTGGCCGAGCTGAACCGCATCGTTGCACGGCATGGACGCGGCCTCGACGCCGTCGAACCCACGCGCCGCGGCGGCCGCGAGGAGAATATGTTTTCGGTGGGCGGCGGTAGCCGGGCGGAGCTTCCGCCACCGAGCTTGCGCAGCGAGCCTGCTTCGCCGCCGCGCCGCTCCGAGACGCAGTCGTCCGGCTCGCTGTCCGGAAACGGCCGCCCCGCCGGCTGGCTTACGGATCTATTGCAACGCGCCTCGCGCGAAGACGAAGACAGCGAACCGGACTCCGGCCGCGCCACCGCAGAGACCGACGAGCGCACCGCGCGCCACAGCATCGAGTCGCTCGACTCACTCGCCGTCGACATCGCCCGCATGATCGATCACGATGCCGCATCGGAGCTGTGGGATCGCTACAAGCGCGGTGAGCGCAATATCTTTACGCGGCGGCTCTATACGCTGCAGGGACAGAAGGCGTTCGACGAAATCCGCAAGAAGTACCGCGCTGACCGCGAGTTCAAGCAGACGGTCGATCGCTACATCGGCGAATTCGAGCGGCTGTTGGACGAAGTTTCGCGCGACGATCGCGGGCAGGTGGTCGCGCGCACCTATCTTACCTCGGAAACCGGCAAAGTTTATACGATGCTTGCCCACGCCGCGGGACGCTTCGAGTAATCGGCGGCGCATTGCCTGGGCGGCAATGCCGCCTCAGATGACTTTCGTCGTCCACAGCACGATGTCCGTCGCAACCTTGGCGAAGGCGGCATCGAGGGCGGCGACCGCGGCAGCGCCTTGCGTCGCGGCGGCGGGAACGCTGGCGCGAAAAATGCGGGCGGCGGCGATATGTCCGTTGCTGTCGGACACGATCTTCACCGAGATTTCCACTTCGGCGACCGGGCCGGCGGCGGCGATTTGAAAGCTTCGGATATCCATCAGCAGGTCGTAGTCGGCGGCAATATGATCGCCGGGACGGCCGACGGCGCGCAACAGGTTGGCATTTTCGAAAGCCTGCACCATGCGTGCCTGAACAACCTTGGGCAACCGGTCGCTCCACTGCGCGTCGCTCATGGCCGCGACTTGCCCGGCAGCCGGGCGCACAACGATCTTGTCGCTGTCGAAGGGGCTCAGCGCGGTGGCTTCGGCCACGAGCAATTGCCCGCGCGTCGTTCCCGCCCGCGCAACCTTTTGCGGCGTGGTCAGGTCATAGGTCGGCGGCGGCTTCGAGGCGCCTAGTCCCGCGCAGCCGGCGAGCGACAAGGACGCAACAGCCATCAATACAAAACGCCTGCCCGGCAGGGATTTACGCCCCGGCACTTGCACACAGCCCCCTTAGGCCAGCCCAGCAACATCCGCCCTTCAGTGGCCATTGTAGGCCGGGACGGAATTTCCGCTACCACCGAATAGCAGACGGGAGGGGTTGCGGTCTAAATTCTTGACCGTGCGATCAATTTCGCCAAGCGTGCGTCGGCCTTCGGCGGCGAAAGCCTCGATTTCACGCGCCCCGGTGGCGGAGAAACGGTTGAATCCGGCGCTCACCTCGGCGACGTGCTTGTCCATGTTCTCGGCCAACTGCCGGACCGCCTGCGCGGCCTTTTGAATATCCCCGTTGCCTTGGGGCCCGCCGCTCAAATTCTCAAATCCGGCGAGAATATTGTCGATACGCTCGCTGTTGCGGGCCAGCGTATCGGTAAATTCCTGCGCATTCTTGAAGGTCTTGGTAAGCGTGCCGTCTTCCGCCAGCAGTGCATCGATCCGCCGCAGCGCGTCGCGCGCAACCTGCGTCACGTCCTGCGTCGCGGCGGCGTCGGCCACGAGCAGCGGCGGTCTGCCATTGGTAGAAACCAGCGCCGGCGCCGACGGCGAACCGCCGGTGAGCGCGACGGAGGCGATCCCGGTCAAACCCTGAAAGTCGAGGCCGACCTTGGTGTCGGCGCGCACCGGCGCGTTCTGATCGATTTCGACGGTGGCCAGAACCAGCCGCGGATTTTGCGGATCGAGCATGAGCTGGGTGACCTCGCCCATGCGGATGCCGTTGAACAACACGGCGGAACCTTGCCGCAATCCCGAGGCCGGTCCGTCGAAGCGGATGGAATAGACCGCGCGGTTGGATACGGCCCCGATGTTGTGGAACCAGAAGACGAAGGCGAAGCCGGCAATAATGGCGCCAACCGCGAACAGGCCGATCAGCGTGTAATTTGCCTTGGTTTCCATTGTCTGCACTCCGGTCGTTAGCCGGCGATCCCACGCGCTCTCTTGCCGCGAAAATACGCCTTTAGCCATGGATGGTCCGAGGCCAACATGGCGCTCATAGGGCCGGTCAAGATCACTTTTCCGCCCACCAGCACGGCGATGCGGTCGCACACCGTATGCAGGCTGTCCAGGTCATGGGTTACCATGAAAACCGTCAGCCCTAAAGTGCGCTGCAGCGTCGTGATCAGCTCGTCGAACTCGCCGGCGCCGATCGGATCCAGCCCCGAAGTGGGCTCGTCGAGGAAGACGATCTCGGGGTCGAGCGCGAGCGCGCGCGCCAGCGCCACGCGCTTGGTCATGCCGCCGGACAGTTCCGCGGGGAGCTTCTCCTGCACATCGGGGCCCAATCCGACCATCTCCAGCTTGGCCTCGGTGATCTCGTCGAGCAACCGCTGCGACACGCCGAGAAACTCGCGGATGGGAAATTGAATATTCTGCTTGACGTTGAGCGACGAGAACAACGCGCCCTGTTGGAACAGGATCCCCCAGCGTCGCTCGATGGCCAGGAGCTGCTGCTCGGTCAGCGTGTCGAGATCAGCGCCGAAGACTTCGATCGAGCCGCCCCGCTTCGGCAAAAGGCCGATGACGGTGCGCATGAGCACCGATTTGCCGGAGCCGGAGCCGCCGACGAAGCCAAGGATTTCGCCGCGGTAGACATCGAGATCGAGGTGATCGAGCACAACATGGCTGCCGAAGCCGACGACCAGGTCGCGCACCCGGATCACGGACTCCTTCGGCTGCTGGGTCGCTGTCGCCACCGGCATCGATCACATTCCAATCGAAGCGAAGAAGATGGCGAACAGGCCGTCCAGCACGATGACCAGAAAAATAGAGATCACCACCGACGACGTCGTATGCGCACCCAGCGACTCCGCGCTTCCCTTCACGTCCATGCCTTCCACCGCGGCAATGATGCCGATGATGAGCGCCATGATCGGCGCCTTGATCATGCCGACGGCGAAGGTTTCCAGCGAGATCGCTTCGCGCAACCGCGACAAGAACACGTCGGGGTTGATTCCGCCATAGAGCCAACATACCAGCCCGCCGCCGTAGAGCGCCGACATCGAACCCAGGAAGGTGAGGATCGGCACGGAGACGATGAGCGCCAGAATGCGCGGCAGGATCAGAACCTCGACCGGATCGAAGCCCATGGTGCGCAGCGCGTCGATCTCCTCGCGCATCTTCATGGAGCCGAGCTCGGCGGTATAGGCGCTGCCCGAGCGCCCCGCCACCATCACGCAGACGATGAGCACGCCGACTTCGCGCAGCACCAGGATGCCGATCATGTCTACGACATAGATGTCGGCGCCGAATTTGCGGAAGTGGAAGATGCCCTGCTGCGCCAGAATGGCGCCGATCAGGAAGGTGATCAGAAGCATGATCGGCACGCCGCGCCAGCCGACACGGTCGATATGCGCCACCAGCGAGGTCAGGCGGAAGCGCATTGGATTTACCAGGGCGCGCCCGGCGGCCACCGTGACCGCCCCGAACATCTGCAGGATCAGCGTGGTGACGCCGCCGATGCCGGCGAGCGTGCGGCCGACCGTCGCGAGCGCCGCAACGACGCGATTTTGGCCCCGCTCGGGTTCCGCCGGCTTGAGGCCAACGCCCCGGATTTCCTCGATGAGGCCGCGGTAGTCCTCCTTTATCCCCGTAATGCGCGCCTCGACGCCGCGGGCGCTCCAGCCGCGGGCCAGCCGCTCGAGAAGCCAGGCGCCGAAGGTGTCGAGACGATCAACCCTGGTGACGTCGATCTCGACGGCGCGCACCGGCTGGCTGCTGCGCACCTGCACGTCCACCAGCGGCTCCAGTTCGCGCGCATGGACGGCGGTCCAGGCGCCGACCGGAGCGAGCACCAGCCGATCGCCGTCGCGCTTGCTGGTGAGCATGGCATCCGCGTCCACGACCAGGCTCCTTTCCGAACCGCAACACCGCCGTTGCGCTTGAGTCAGCCTTCCCTTTTGCCGCATATAGTTCAAGCATCGGCCACGGGGCCTGTCGAGAGCGCGGTCCGCGGACCTGCCCGGCGGCCCGCCTACGGATATTCATGCCCCTCGCGCTTTCCGTGCAGATCGAACGCTGGCCGATTGCCGGCAGCTTCACCATCAGCCGCGGCACCAAGACGGAAGCCGTTGTAGTCGTCGCCGAGTTGAGCGACGGCGTCCGAAAGGGCCGCGGCGAATGCGTGCCCTATGCGCGCTTCGGTCAGGACGTCGAAAGCGTCGCCGCCGAGATCGAAAGCACGCGCGGCCTCATTGCGGGCGGGCTCGATCGCGGCGGATTGCAGCAACATTTGCGGAACGGCCCGGCCCGCAATGCGCTGGATTGCGCTTTCTGGGATTTGCAGGCGAAACAGACCGGCCGGCGTGTTCACGAAATCGCCGGCCTGGCGCCTCCCCGTCCCGTCATCACCGCCTTGACGATCTCGCTCGGCACCCCCGAAAGCATGGCAACCGCAGCGGCGAAGGTGGCGCACCGCGCCCTGTTGAAAGTAAAGCTCGGCGCTGCGGGCGATCCGGAGCGGATCGCCGCCGTGCGGCGTGCCGCGCCGGCGGCGGAATTGATCGTCGACGCGAACGAGGGCTGGAGCGCGGAAAACCTCGCGGAGAATCTCGCCGCCTGCGCCGCTGCCGGCGTTACCTTGGTGGAGCAGCCGCTGCCGAGCGAGGCCGACACCGCCCTTCTCACACTGCGGCGGCCAATTCCGGTATGCGCCGACGAGAGCGTTCACGACCGCGCATCGCTGCCCGCGCTCGCCGGCAAATACGATGCCATCAATATCAAGCTCGACAAGACTGGCGGCCTGACCGAGGCCTTGGCGCTGGCGCAAGAAGCCGAACGCATGAGCCTTGGAATCATGGTCGGCAGCATGGTCTCGACCTCGCTGGCTACGGCGCCAGCGACGTTGGTGGCGCAGCGCGCCCGCGTCGTCGACCTCGACGGACCCTTGCTGCTGGCGAAAGATCGCGACGGCGGATTGCGATACGAGGGAAGTCTGGTCTATCCGCCGGAGGCGGCGCTCTGGGGCTGAATTCAGCGCGGCAACCGCCATACCAAAAGCGCGCAAAGGACGCCGGTTGCGGCCATCAGCGCCATGGCCGCATAAGCAAGATCGCCGAAAGCGCCGTAGAGAATCCCGGAGAGGCCCATGCTGGCCGCCATGGTGCCGCCGAGGACCACGGCGAGGTTGCCCTGAGCGGTGGCCGCCATTCCGGCGGGAGCGGCGCGCGCGACAAATCCGATGGCGCCGAGATGTGTCGCGCCAAATGAGAGGCCATGCAGGCATTGCACCAGCGGCAGCGCAACATTCGGCGGGCCGAGAGCCATCATGATCCAGCGCAGCACGGCGCCAGCGCCGCCCAGGGTCAGCAGCGCGCCAGGCGTGACCCAGGCCGGCAAGCGCCCGGAGACCGCGAAGAGGGTGATCTCGGCCAACACGCCGATCCCCCAAAGGGCGCCGATCACCGTGCCGTCCAGCCCCGCCGTTTTCCAATCTAAGGACGAAAATCCGTAATAGACCGCGTGGCTTGCCTGGATGAGGCCTGCCGCGGCGGTGGCCGCCGCGAATCCGGGCGTGCGCAGAAAGCCGCGATATGGCGGCTCGACGGCTCCGCCCCCGGCAGCCTCCCGCGCCGGCGCCAGCGCGGCGGCCGCCAACGTGGCCGCCCCTGCGGCCGCGACAATAAGCCAGATGAGGTTGCGCGGGGCCATCGAATCGCCGATCCATCCGGCACCCAGGCTGCCGGCGATGAAGGCAGCCGAGCCCCACAGCCGCACCGGGCCATAGGCGCGGCGGTGGCGGGCAAGACCGCGCAAGGCATAGGCTTCGGCGAGCGGCATGATCGGCGTGAAGGCCATCGAGGCAAGGCTGAACACGATCAGTATGGCCATGGCACCCTGGCTGAAATCGAGCGCCAAATTGCCCGCGGCGGCAGCGCAGGAGGCCGCGACGATGACGCCGCGAAGCATCCGCCGCCGGTCGGCGATGCGGGTCACAAAAGGAATGGCAAAGACGCGGACGACCATCGGCGCGGCGAGTACGAATCCGATCATTTGCGCGTCGAGGCCCTTGGCCTGAAGCCAAACGGGAAAAAATGGAAGCTGGATGCCGATGACGACAAAGAGCGCGGCATAGAATAAAGCGAGCCGGCGCACGAAGCTGGCCGCGATTATTTGGGGATCGTGCAGCATTTCGCTGTTTGCGTCTTCGGCAAGCCGCCGAACGAGTGTTAGTCTAAATGACACGGGTACGGCATGTCGGACCAAGGCTCTGCCCACAAAAATCACGCGTCCCCGGCGAATAGCGGGGACCGGGCCTTTGACGCGATCTACAACACCATCGCCGAGACCGCCGCGGGGCGCCGCTTTCTGGCGGAATTCGCACGCCGCCAAACGGCACAGAGTCAATTGGCCAGCGCTGCCGCTACCGTAACAGGATCTGCATCCGGTGCTGCGGGCGGGCCCTTGGACTTGTTCCTCTTCGACGTGGCCGACATGGCGCAGGCGATCGCCCGCACCAAGGCGGAAATTGCCTCGATCAGACACGACGCCGCGCCGCAGGACGATATCGGCGATGCCACCGGCGAGTTGCAGTCCATCGTCGACATGACCGAAAGCGCGGCCTCGCGCATCCTGGCAGCGGCCGAACGTGTCCAAGAAATCGCCTGGACTTTGCGGGAGCAGGGCGCGCCGGAGCAACTCTGCAACGACCTCGATGCGCAGGCGACGGAAATCTACACCGCCTGCTCCTTCCAGGATTTGACCGGGCAGCGCACGCGCAAGGTCATCCAGGTGCTGCGTTATCTGGAATACCGCGTCAACGCGATGATCGAGCTTTGGAGCAGAAGCGGCGGCGCCGGAGGCGGCGGGCCGAGGGTTCAGACCGCGCCCGGCGCATTGGAACAAGCCGAAGTCGACCTCATGTTGCAGTCCGCGCGACCGGTAGCCCCCGCGGATGCGGCCTCGCAAAGGCTGCACGTCCTGCTTCCCGACAACACGGAAAGCCAGGCCTCTGCGTCGATCGGGACCAAGCAGGCAGCGCCGACGCAACAGGACGCCAGCCTGGAGGACATCGGCCGCGTGATGATGGCGCTCGATCCCTCGGTTCCGCGCGCGGCCGACCAGAGCCAACCATCCCCGGCAAAGTGGGAAGCGCCGAATTCACCGGTCTTTACCGAAACGCGGCCCGACTTGACGGTGGCCGCCGCGGTCTTGGCCAGGGAGGCGAATGCCGTGCAATCGAAGGCATGGTCCGAATCCGTGCCATCGCGGCCCGGTCCCGAAGCCGCCGCAAACACGCACGAGCCACCGGCGGACAATGCCAGCGATCCGGCATCGGCAGCAACGGCGCCGTCGATACTGGACCGTTTGCCCCCGCATTTGTTGCCGCAACGCCCATCGATGGCCGCGCCGGCGGAAGCAGCGGCCGGCGCAGAATCCGACGGCGAGGATGCCGAGGAATTTCTCTTCGGGGCCAAGCCAGGCCCCGAAGCCGCGGCCGCGGCTCCGGCCGCCGCGCCCGCCAACGATCCGCTGGCGCCGCTGCGCGCGCTCAGCGACGAAGAGAGAATCGCGCTGTTCAGCTAGCGCATTGATCCCGAAACGGCCGGACCGGCGATCGGCTAGATCGCTTCGGGCTTGGCGTTGATCAGCTTGCAAAACAGGTCGGGATCGACATTGCCGCCGGACAAGACGCCGACGACCACCTGCCCTCGCACGTCGAGCTTGCCGGTGAGCAGGATGGCGAGCGGAATCGCACCGCTCGGCTCGACCACGAGCTTCAGCTCGCGAAAGGCGAAGGCGACGGCACGGCCGACTTCCTCGTCGGTCGCCGTAAGCCCGCGTGTCACCAAAGCCCGATTAACCGCGAAGGTGATCTCGCCCGGCATGCCGGTCATCAGGCCGTCGCAGATGGTGCCGGTGAGCGTCGGGTTCTGCTCGCGCCGGCCGCTGCGGAAAGAGCGCGCCATGTCGTCGAAGCTCTCTGGCTCGGCCGTGTAAATATCCGCCTTGGCCGCGCGCGCCTTCACCGCCAAAGCTATTCCTGCGGTGAGACCGCCGCCTGAAGCCGGCACGATCAAAGCGTTGGGCGTCAGGCCCATGACGGCAAGGTCGTCGAGGATCTCGCGGCCCGCCGTGCCCTGCCCGGCAATGACCAGCGGATCGTCATAGGGCGGCACCAGCACCGCGCCGCGCTCCTTGGCGATGGCGCGGCCGATCGCTTCGCGGTCCTCGCGCACACGATCATAGAGAACGACCTCGGCGCCAAGCTCGGCGGTGCGCTCGCGCTTGGGCCGAGGCGCATCGCTCGGCATGACGATGGTGGCCCGCAGGCCGAGAAGCTTGGCCGCGGCGGCGACGCCTTGCGCATGATTGCCGGAGGAAAAAGCGACGACGCCTGCGGCGCGCTGCTCCGGCGGGATGGAAGCGATCTTGTTATAGGCGCCGCGGAACTTGAACGAGCCAGTGCGCTGCAGATTTTCCGCTTTCAGGAAAACGCGCGCCCCGGTCCTCTCGTCGAGCACGGCGGAACTGACGAGCGGCGTGCGGACCGCGACGCCTTGCAGCCGTTTTGCCGCCTGTTCGACATCGGCGGCGGTCGGCAGAACGGGTTGCGTGGCGCGTTGCTCAAGCATTCCGCCACGCTACCGCTCAAGCCGCGGCAGGGAAAGCCCTCAGGCCGCGACGGCGCGATTTAGGACGATCTTGCCGCGGCGGCGCAGCCATCGCATGATAAAGCCGCTGCCGACCGCCAATCAAAGATAATTTCGGGGAAGTCATGAAGTTCGTCGACCATGGCGCGGCCGGTCGCGAGAAGCCCGGCGTCAGCGACGCCGGCAACACCCGCGACTTCGTTTTGGTCGCGGTGTCGTTCACGGTCATGCAAGCCGTCGTCCTGTATCTCATGGGGCAGCCGCCAATCTGCACCTGCGGCACGCTTAAGCTCTGGGTCGGCGCGGTCAACGGGCCGGAGAACTCGCAGCAATTCACCGACTGGTACAGCTTCTCTCATTTTATTCACGGCATCATTTTCTATTTCGTGCTGTGGCTGATCTTTCCCCGCACGTCTTTAGGCTTACGCTTCGCCTTGGCGATCGGACTCGAGGCGGGCTGGGAAATGCTGGAGAACACGCCATTTATCATCGGACGCTACCGTCAATCCGCGCTCGCGAACGGCTATTCGGGGGATAGCATCGTCAATTCGCTATCTGACACTCTGATAGCCGTCGGCGGCTTTGCCTTCGCACGCTTGGCGCCGGCGTGGGCGAGCGCCGCACTGATCCTGGCGCTGGAATCGTTCGTCGGTTTCATGATCAGGGACAATCTGACGCTGAATATCATCCAGCTGATTCATCCGAGCAAAATGATTTCGCTCTGGCAAATGAATGGCCATATGCTGAATAAATAAATTCCGCCCTGCACGAGAAATAGTTCACCACCACCGCCAAAAATGATGCACCGGGCCATGCCCCTCGCCGATCTTCAGCCGCGCGGCGGCGGCGACGGCGGCGGTGACATAGGCCTTGGCCTCGCGCACCGCTTCGGGCAGATCGAGGCCCTTGGCGAGCCCGGCGGCGATCGCCGACGACAGCGTGCAGCCGGTGCCGTGCGTATTCGTCGTGGCGATGCGCTCCGCGGCGAGCCGCGCCACCGCATCGGGCTCGACCAGGAAATCGACGCTTTCGGCGCCTTCCGCATGGCCGCCCTTGATCAGCACCGCGCGGGCGCCGAGCGCCAGCAGCTTCTCCCCCTGCTCGCGCATCTGCGCTTCCGTCGCCGCAAGCGGCGCGTCGAGCAAGGCGGCGGCTTCCGGCAAATTCGGCGTGACCACGAGCGCGCGCGGGATCAACTCGCGCCGCAGCAGCTCGACGGCGTCCGCCGCGAGTAACCGATCGCCGGAGCCGGCGATCATCACCGGATCGAGCACGACGTTGCGGGCGCGGTGGCGGTCGAGCGCGGCGGCGACGGCTTCGATCGCGCCGGGCCGCGACAGCATGCCGATCTTCACCGCCGCCACGTCGAGATCG
>DASREA010000032.1:0-2890 GCA_035652315.1 Xanthobacteraceae bacterium
GAAGGCGAGGAATGGCCGGACGTTTCCGACGCGGCGCTGGGCCGCAATCTCGATTGGCTGACGCCTTTTCTTCTCGGCAAGCGCGCTCTGGCGGAGCTGGGCGCCGATGAGCTGGGATCCGCGTTAGAAGCCTTGCTGCCCCACGCGTTACGCCGGCGTCTGGACCAGGAAGCGCCGGCGCATTTCGTGGCGCCGACCGGGTCCCGCGTTCCCATCGACTATACGGAAGAAGGGCCGAAGATTTCGGTTCGCGTACAGGAACTGTTCGGACTCAAGGAACATCCGCGCATCGCCAAAGGCAAAATGCCGCTGCTGATCGAGCTGCTCTCGCCGGCGCACCGCCCGGTGCAGGTGACACGCGACCTGCCGGCGTTCTGGCGCGGCAGTTACGCGGCGGTGAAGGCAGAGATGCGCGGCCGCTATCCGCGCCATCCCTGGCCTGACGATCCGGCCGCGGCGGCGCCGACACGGCGCGCCAAGCCGCGCGGGTCTTGACCGAGCGAAGAGCACGCGTAACCCGGAACGCCGGATCGCTATCATTAAAGGAAAATGATTCGGCGGCAGGTGCCGCGACTCCCTCGGGGGACCGTCTCATGCGCAGCGAGAGCCAGCAAGCAGCCGCGGCCATTCGCGCGCGGGCGGGCGACGTCCGCATCGATCTTGGGCTGGTGACCGGCGCTGGCCTGGCAGGAATCGCCGAGCATATCGCTTCGCCCCTGCGCTTTCCCTATGCGAGCCTGCCCGGCTTTCCGCGCCTGGAACAGGCAGGAGGCGAGGCGGAGGTTTTGCTTGGCGCGCTCGGTACGGCGCGGGTTGCGATCCTGAAAGGACGCGCCCTCTATCATGAGACCGGCGATCTTTCAGCGATGCGGGTGCCGCTCGAAACGCTGGCGCTTCTCGGCGCCGAGGCGGCCGTCCTGGTCAATGCCGCAGGCTCCACGCGTGCCGACCTGACACCGGGTTCGCTGGTTGTCATCAAGGACCACATCAACCTGACCGGGCTGAATGCGCTGGTCGGCGCGGACGGTGACGATCGTATCACCGACATGACGGCGCCCTACGACGCTGCATTGCGCGAGCGCTTCGTGATCGCGGCCGGAAGCGTGGGCCGCAAGATGGCGGAAGGCGTCTATATGTGGTTTCCCGGCCCGACTTTCGAAACCGCGGCTGAAATCCGCGCCGCGCATATGCTCGGGGCCGACCTCGTCGGCATGTCGCTGGTCCCCGAGGTGCTGATCGCGCGGCATCTTGGCATGCGCGTTCTCGGGATCTCACTGGTCACCACGCTGGCCAGCGGGATTCGCGCCAACCGTGTCGACCACGACGACTCCATGCGCCTCGCCGCCGCCCCGATGTTGTCGCTGACCCGGGTCTTGGTGAAATTCTTCGAAATCTGGGTGGTCGGCAGCCCGGCCAGCCGCTAGCGCCGCGGCAGCGCTGTAAAAAGCCGCCGTATTCGTTAATCGGCCGGTCACCTTCTGTGGCAAAAGCGCCGCTTCCGCCATCGCATTAGCCGGGCATTGACCGCCTTCGTGATCTGATGCCGCCGCAGCCTCGCGGAGGAGTCGTGCGGCAGATCGTTGTCGTGGCCGGAGTCGTTTTGGCGGCAGGCACCTTGCTTGCCCGTTATGCCGATCAGAATGTGTCGTCGCAGCCCAATTCGCCGCCGACCGCAATGGCGGCAAGCTCGGCGCCGGCCGACACGGCCGCCCGCACCGTAATCATCCCCCGCGACAATCGCGGCCATTTCGCGGTGAATGCGCAGGTCGACGGCAGACGTCTTGCCTTCCTGGTCGATACCGGCGCGTCGGTGATCGCCCTGACCGAAGGCGACGCCATGCGTCTCGGCCTGCATCCGATGCCGCAGGAGTTCACGGCCGTGGTCAAGACGGCCAACGGCACCGTGCGTGCGGCGCGCACCCAGCTCAATAGCGTCGAAATCGACGACATCACCGTTCACAATGTCGATGCGCTGATCGTGCCCGACTCGTCGCTGAGCGAAAATCTGCTCGGGCTTTCCTTTCTTTCCCGTCTGCATCGCTTCGAATACAGCGAAGGCCGGCTGGTCCTCGAGCAATAGCGGTTCCAAGAAGATTTTCTGAACCATTTGCGCTGCAAGCGCTTTGCGCTATTGCTGCGCGCGGCGCCGGCCGCCGTTGCCGAGGATATCGATGTTTCCCAAGCCCAAACCCCAGCTCGCCCCCAATACTTATGCCTATGAGTCCGAACCGCTGGTGAAGCCCACCGGCTTTCGCGAATACGACGCGCGCTGGCTGCTCGGCAGCGAGATCAATCTCATGGGCGTGCAGGCGCTGGGCCTGGGGCTGGGCACGCTGATCCGGGAAATGGGCGTGCGGCCGGAGATCGTCACCGGCCACGACTTCCGCAGCTATTCGGCGTCGGTGAAAATGGCGCTGGTCTCCGGGCTGATGGCGGCGGGCTGCAAGGTGCACGACATCGGTCTGGCGATGACGCCGATGGCCTATTTCGCCCAGTTCGCTCTCGATGTGCCCAGCGTCGCCATGGTCACCGCTTCGCACAACGACAACGGCTGGACCGGTGTGAAGATGGGCGCCAACCGCCCGCTCACCTTCGGCCCCGACGAGATGGGGCGGCTGAAGGACATCGTGCTCGGCGCGCAATTCAAACTCGAAAGCGGCGGCGCCTATGTCTTCGTCGAGAATTTTCCGGCGCGCTATATCGCCGATCTCACCAAGCGGCCGAAGCTCAAGCGCAAGCTCAAGGTGGTCGCCGCCTGCGGCAACGGCACCGCCGGCGCCTTCGCGCCGAAAGTGCTGGAAGCGGCGGGCTGCGAGGTGGTTCCGCTCGACTGCGAGCTCGACCACACCTTCCCGCATTACAACCCCAATACCGAAGACATGAAGATGCT
>DASREA010000033.1:0-2591 GCA_035652315.1 Xanthobacteraceae bacterium
CAGTCAAGGCGATGATGGCCGCCGCGCTCAGCACGACCAGCCGAAAGCGCGTGTGCGCTTCGCGCGCCGTGACGAAAGTGAGAACGAACAGAACCGCTGCTGAGAACACGAAGTGTCCCCACGCGCCGCGCGAGAAGCTCAGCAGCAAAGCGAAGGTGAACAGGCCGAACAGCACGAGATAGCGCAGCCTGAGGCCGCGAAAGAAGAGCGACTGCATCAAGAACAGCAGGGGCAGAACAAGAAACGGTCCGAATACGTTTGGATCCTTGAACGTCGCACGGGCGCGGCCGTAAAGCGCGCCGTCGGGCCAAATGCCGAAATAGCCGGCAATTCCGGCGATGCTGGCGACGGTGGCCGCGATCAGATAGGCGCGGCGCATGATCTCCAGCCGCCGGACGCTGTCTTCGGTGAAAAGGCAGGCATAAGCAAAAGCGGTGACGCACAGATAAAACGAGATCGCGACGTAAGTCAGCGCCTCGCGATCCTCGGCGAGATGCGGCAGCGTCATCACCGCGCCGACATTGAACAAGAGGAGCAGCAGCGCGAGCGGCAGGATTTTGCGGTCGACTTTCACGCCGGCGGCGACGCAGGCCACAAGTAGCAGCCCCGCCGCCGCCTCATACGGCGACGGCTCGATGAACACCAGGGGGCTGACGAGGATCGTCAGGAACAAGCAGCCGTGCAGCAGCTTGATCGCCAGCGGCGATGCGCGTGGAGCGCGATCCGCCGCAGCGAAGGAGGCGTCGAGGTCCGTCGCGCGGATCAATAGGCGTTCTCGGTCTTCAGCAGCGCGAAAGGCGTGCGCGCCAGGATGTAGAAATCGAACAGCAGCGACCAGTTCTCGATGTAGTAGAGATCGTGCTCGACGCGGGCCTGGATCTTTTCCGCGGTATCGGTCTCGCCGCGCCAGCCGTTGATCTGCGCCCAGCCGGTGATGCCGGGCTTAACGCGGTGGCGGGCGAAATAGCCATCCACGGCTTCGTCGTAACGGCGTTGCTCGGCCTTGGCATTGACGGCATGGGGACGCGGTCCGACCAGCGAGAGATTGCCCTTGATGACCACGTTGAACAGCTGCGGCAGCTCGTCGAGGCTGGTTTTGCGCAGAATACGGCCGACGCGGGTGACGCGCGGATCGTCCTTGGTGACCAATCGCGCCGCGGTGGCGTCGGCCTGATCGGCATACATCGAGCGGAATTTGTAGATTTCGATCAGTTCGTTGTTGAAGCCGTAGCGTTTCTGCTTGAAGAGCACCGGCCCGCGGCTCTCCAGCTTCACCGCGAGCGCGACGACGGCCATGAGCGGCAGGCAAGCGAGCAGCAGCAGCCCGCCGATGAATTTGTCGAACAGCCATTTGACGACGACGTCCCAGCCGGCAATCGGGCGGTCGAACACGTCGAGCACCGGCACGTCGCCGAGATAGGAATAGGAATGCGGCCGGAATTTCAGCTTATTCATGTGTGCCGCCAGACGGATATCGACCGGCAGTACCCATAACTTGCGCAGCATTTGCAGGATGCGCGTCTCCGCGGTGATCGGCAGCGCGAAAATAACGAGATCGAGCGGCGTGCGGCGGGCAAATTCGACGAGGTCGTCGACGGTGCCGAGTTTGCGTTGGCCGCCGATGGTGTGCGGCGAACGCTCGTCGTTGCGGTCGTCGAATAGGCCAAGGATGCGCAGATCGGAATCGCGTTGCCGGGCGAATTGATCGAGTAAGGTTTCGGCGAGCTCGCCGCCCCCGACCACCACGGTGCGGCGGTTGAGCCGCCCCTCGCGCGTCCAATTGCGAATGGTGGTCAGCAGCAGAATGCGAAAGCCGACCAGCGCCGCCGCTCCGGTCAGATAGAAGGAGAGCAGCCAGACGCGCGAGTACAGATCTTGCCATTTGCCGAAGAAGATAACGGCGCTGAACAGCAGAAAAACGAGCGACCAGGTGGAAAGCAAGCGCGCGAATTGCAGAGCGCGGCTGCGGAACGATTGCAGCCGGTAGATTCCCACGGTTTGGAAACCGAGGATGCAGAGCCCGGCGATGGCGCCGATGGCGAACGGATAATGCCAGCCGAAAGGGTTGGCCGGCAGCACGTAAGCGGCATAGACGGCGCTGCCGACGGCGGCGATCAGCAGGAATTCGACGATCCGTACAAGGCCTGTGACCACGACCGCCGAGTAGGAAGGCGGCGCGTGTTGCGACGCGATCGCCAGCGCCTCCGGCGAGAGACTGCGCGGCCGCGTAGGCATTTGCGGACCCGAGCTCGGCGCCGATGCGATGGCCGCGGCGGCGTGGACACTGTTGTGGGTCTCGAAATCGCTCATCTGCGCGCCAAAAAGGCTCAAGCGTCGGGCAGAACCGTTCTCGCGCCCCTCCGCCATTTGCCGCCGCTATCACTTAAAAAGTCTGAATCCGACCGTCCGATCTGGCGCGTTTCGCCCCCCGCTTCAAAACCATCGTTCATCGATGCGCAGGGTGTCGCCGGGCAGCAGCGGGTAGTTGAGGGGGACGAGCGCTTGGCTTTGCTGGCCGCCGAGGTTGCGGCTGAGCGTGATCTTGCGCTGGTCGGCGCGCGGGCCGAAGCCGCCGGCCACGGCGATGGCAT
>DASREA010000034.1:0-86117 GCA_035652315.1 Xanthobacteraceae bacterium
GCCTGGGCGCGCACGGTTGCCGCCGCTTTCGCCGCTGCGCCGGATAAAGGCGCAGTCGCGGTGGACGGCATGATGTACGACCGCCCGCATTTGCTGCGGGCACAGCGCATTCTGGCGCGGCAGAAAGATTAGTGCCGGACGAAGCTATTCCTGACCGTAGGTCTTGGCCGGGTCGAAGCTCCGGTCCGCGTCGCGAAATTCCAGCGTCACCGCGCCGCCTTTGCCGAGCGGCACCGCACGGTAGAAGCACGAGCGGCGGCCGGTGTGGCAGGCGCCGGGGCCCTGCTGTTCGACCTTCAACCACAGCGCGTCCTGATCGCAATCCACGCGCAGCTCGATCACGCGCTGGATGTGACCCGAGGTTTCGCCCTTTCTCCATAGCTCCTTGCGCGATCGGCTGTAGTACCAGGCCTCGCCGGTCTCGATGGTCTTTTGCAGCGCTTGCGCATTCATATGCGCCACCATCAACACGCCGCCGTCGCGGGCGTCGGTAACAACGCAGGTGACAAGCCCGCCTGAGTCGAACTTCGGGGTAAAGGAAAGCCCCTCCTCGACCTCATGCGCCGGATCATCTGAGGAAGCGGGAATGTTTTTGTCGACCACGATCGCGAATCTCGTCATCGCCGGGCTTGAGCCGGCAATCCAACAACGAATTGAGACGCTGGACAAATGCGCGGGTCAAGCCCGCCCATGAAAAGTTAACGCGCCGCTCCGCGCACCAGCGTGATGAAGCGCACCTGTTGTTCCGCGCTGTCGCGGAATTCGCCGGCGAATTGCGTGGTGATGGTCGAGGACCCCGGCTTTTCCACGCCGCGCATGGACATGCACATGTGCTCGGCTTCGAGCATCACAGCGACGCCGCGCGGCTTGAGGATTTCCTCGATGGCGGTGGCGATCTGCGAGGTCATATGCTCCTGTGTCTGCAGGCGGCGGGCATAGACTTCAACCAGCCGCCCGAGTTTGGATAATCCGACCACGCGGTCCACCGGCATATAGGCGACATGCGCCTTGCCGAAGAACGGCATCATGTGGTGCTCGCAATGCGAGCTGAAGGCGATATCGCGCACCAGCACGAAATCATCGTATTTGCCCATCTCGGCAAAGGTGCGATCGAGCACTTCGACGGGACATTCGCGATAGCCGCCATAGAGCTCGTCGAAAGCCCCGATAACACGCTTTGGCGTTTCCAGCAGGCCTTCGCGGGCGGGATCGTCGCCCGCATAGGCTATCAACGTGCGAACCGCCGCCTCCGCCTCCTCCCGGGTCGGCCGCGGTTCAACCGGCTTCGGGGCGGCGCGCACATGATCGGAAAGGCCGGCCGGGGGTCCCTTGGGCCAAGGCTTGATTACAGCGTCCATAACGGTCCTTCTCGTCGCGGCGGAACAGTCCCTATATAATTGTTCGCAGGATCGAGGCAAATCGGGCGCGGCAGCGCGCCGCAGCGATGAGATATGCTGAACGACGTCTACAATACCCGAATTCTGGAGCTCGCCGGGAACATCCCGCGGATCGGGCGGTTGCCCGCCGCCGACGCCAGCGCCACGGCGCATTCCAAGCTTTGCGGCTCTACCGTCACCATCGACCTGAAGATGCAGGAGGACACCGTCACCGACTTCGCCCACGAGGTGAAGGCCTGCGCCCTCGGCCAGGCCTCGTCGTCGATCATGGCGCGCAACATCATCGGCTCCACGGCGAACGAATTGCGCGACTTGCGCGAGACGGTGCGGCGCATGTTGAAGGAAAACGGCGCGCCGCCGACCGGGAAATGGGCCGATATCGCCGTGCTGGAGCCTGTGCGCGATTACAAGGCGCGGCACGCTTCGACGCTGCTCACCTTCGATGCCGTGGTTTCGGCGATCGAACAGATCGAGCGCAAGCGCGGCGCCCTGGCCGCGGAATAACGGCAGCCAATCGCAATTTATTGCGGGGGAGCGCCGGCGGCGGCCGCGGCTTGCCCCGGTTGCAATTCGGCGCGTGTATCGGGTCGCGGCGTGGCGGAACGGCAAGCGGCGGTCAGCCGCGGCAGATTTTGCGCGACGCCGCTATTGCCGATTCGGGTCATGGTTTCGACGGCGTTGAGGCTTCCCGTCACAACCGTCAGCGAGCCATTGTCGGTTTGCGCAAGCCCGTTGATCAAAGAGGCCGGAAGATTGCCGCGAGCCACCGATTCCAACTGCTGCGAAGTGTGGCTCAACTCCGACTTAACGATCTTCAATGGAATTGAGTGACGTCCGATCGCGATGGAAACCTGCGTCAACGTGTCAGCGGTCTTTGCCTGCGGGGCGCGCCGCTCCTCGATATAGGTCACGTCGTAGCTGTCTCCCGCCGCGGCACAGGCAAGCGCGATATTGAAGCTGCCGATCTCCTCCCCTTCGACTGTGAGGGGATGTTCGCGGCTGAGAATGGCCTGTCCCATTTTTTCGCTGACGTTCCAACCGCGCGCCGTCGCCGGAACGCTCGGCTTAGCCGGCCGGGACGCGGCCGGCACCGCCGCCGCTTGCGCGCCGTGGTCGGAAGGCTTTTCCACGGTATCGAAGCCCATGTGATGCAGCTCGAGGTCCGAAAGCTTGCGCAGCGGCTCCCACGGCGGGATGCGTAACGCGGCTTCGAGCAAATCGATCGAGCCGCCCATCTCCACGGTGTATTGCGCGAGCATGCCAATATCGCGCTGCACGACCACGAGATCTTCGGCGCTATAGGTGGCCGCTGCCGCGTCGTCGCGACGGTCGCCAAGCCATATTTCGTGAACCATCACCTGCGCTTCCGGCGGCACGAAGCGCTGCTTGCCGGCGAGCAGCAAGAAAACGCACATCGACTCGCAAGAAGCATCCGGCGAAAGGGTCGCCAGACCTTTATCCGCGCCGTTGCCGGTGAGCACCGTGGTTTTGCCTACCGTTGTGAGCAGCCCCAATTTGCGAACGGCGCGGCCGAGTTCGATGGCGCCGTGCACCGAGCCGCCACTGGAATCGAGCACGAGCAAGCTTCCCTCGAGCTGCCGGCCGCGCGCGAAGGCGGCAAAATCGGCAGGCGTGTCCGCGGTGATTGCGCCGACCGCCGAAATCCACGTGCGGCAGTGATCGCCGCAGGCGCTGGCCGGGCCTTCGTGTTGTAGCGCAAAGCGCATCGGGAGCGACCGTGGGTCGGGAGCCGATGCAAACGAAATCTGAGTCCACGCGGCAGCGGCGCCAATAATAAGCGCCGCACCGCCAATGAGGCGATTGAGCACCATAACTTCCCCTACGCTGCGCCGTGTGAATTATCCTCACATCGTCTAAAAGCGCAGCGATACACTCTGCGCATATTTGTAATCGCGCGAGAGATTCGGGTCTACTACAAAAGCGCCGCGGATGGCCTCTGCGGAGGATTTTGTTGCCGGATAACAACGCAGCGGCGCGGTTGCGCCACCAGCGCGCCACCGCTCGGCCCATTTGCAGCACTCGAAGGCTGAGTTCCTATGTCGGTTCCATGAACTATCTTGCCATCGGCCTGCGACAAATTCCCCGAATTGTGGCGCGCGCCTTCGTGCGCGGTTACCGCTACGTGCTCTCCCCGTTGATTGGGATGAATTGCCGGCACTTGCCGACCTGCTCGGACTACGCCGATCAGGCTTTTGCGCGCTTCGGGGTGTGGGCGGGAGGCTGGATGACGCTGGCGCGGCTGTTGCGTTGTCATCCGTTTGGAACCTCCGGTCTCGACGTCGTGCCCGACTCGTTGCCTGCCCGCGCGCGCTGGTGGCTACCGTGGCGTTACGGAAGATGGCGGGGGACCAATGCCGAAGCGCGTTGATCGCGGGTGCGGGTCAAATCTCGCGTGAAACAGTGCTACGGGTTCACGCTATCGAGCCGAGGCCGCGGTCTCAAATGGCTGATCGATTTGGTCCACGCTGCGCGCAAAGGAAGTGCCATTGGAATGCGAATGCTGCTGGTTGGCGCAACTTTTCGCCAAAATCGAGATGGTGGTCGAAAGCCCCTGAGTCGAGAGCTCGATAGCCCGCAGCGAACGAGGATCGGAATTTTCCCCAGCGGGCTCGAGGATTTGAATCTGGCCGTCGCTGCGCGCAACGGATTCGAGCAGGCCAAACGGCACCCATGCCAACCTCACATCGAACCTTTGGCTCGGCTCCTTGTTGACAGGCGACGTGCGGCGCTCGAGCGCGAACTCCTGGTCCGACAATCGGATCTTGAGGACCTCCGGTCCTTTCTCGTCGCCGAAGAACTGCCGCCCAAAGAAGACGCCGACGTGATCCGCATCCAGACAACGCAATTGCAAAAGATTGATGCGCGGCAATCCCTTCGTCTTTTCTTTTTCCGACGTGTAGAAGGTCTTCAGCACGGCATGGTAGTTCGAGCCGTCATTCGGCTCCCATCGTGTCTCCACGAAATCGCGCGTATCGATTCCGAACTGGGTGATCTCTTCGCGGGTGAGCGCCCGGATCGACTCGTAGGGCACCTTTTCGGCGGCATCCAGCAACGCCGGCTTCACGCCCATTTCGACCAGATAGCCTTTCACCCGCTGAACAAATCGCGCGTGCGCCAACGCCGCGAAGTTGGAGGGCAGGTGCACGCCCTTGGGAATCTCGCTCGTGTTCAGCTTCTCATGGTGGATCAGGAGCAGCGAGTCCGGGCTGATTTCCCGCACCCGCGCCCCGACGATGGCGTAGACGCAGGCGGAAGCACAGGAGGCCCGATTGGTGAGCGTGCCTTTCAGTTCCTGCCCCGACCGCTTGAGGGCGTCGCATGCCTCAGGCTTCTTGTCGCGGCAGCTTTCCGGCATCGTTTGCCCGATCCCGGCGGTCAGCCCGCGCTCGCGCATCAGCCTTCCGATCGCCAATGCTTCCCACGCCAATCCCCCAGGCGAATGGAAAATGACCGGGCGCTTTGTGCCCGGATGGCGCTTCAGGAAGGCGCGCAGCCGGTCGGGCGTATCGGAGCCGATCTTGCCTTCCGCTGCGATCCATTCACTGCAGCCGATGCCACAGGCGCCGGGCTCGCCATTGGCAAGGTAGAAGATCATCGGCTTCTGGAGGGAGACCGCCGGCGTCTTCGGAGCGGTCGGGGCGGCCGCCGGCTTTTGCGGCGTCGGCTTCGACAGTGACGGCAGCTTGCGTGGGGCGGGAGCGGCATCGGGCGCCGGCAACGCCCCCGCGGCGTCAGACAGCAGCAGCAGCGCGCCCGCAATCAGCACGAGCCTCGGAACTGCGGTTTTCATGAGAGTCCAGCCCCCAAGACCGTGAAAGTCTAGCAGAGCCAAAGCCGGGCGAAAACAGTTCCTTTGTGTGCTGGGCGTCAGGGAACAAATTCTATCGCAAAAATCTTCCAAGCCCACCGTCCGCGAGCAGTGGATTTTGTCGTCGCCCGCGCGGCCAACGGTGGCCTTGTTGCCATTTTTTGCGGCGCACTTGTGCGCCGGCGCGCTCTTCCTTCATAGGATGAGCGAACAAACGGAGGCGACGATGCGGAACAATTTTCCGGCGCGGTGGCGAATCCTGCTCGGCGGATTGCTGGGGCTGGTGCTCTGCGCGCCCGCCGCGGCGGAGATCACGCTGCGCATCGGTCACTTTCCAAACATCACACACACGCAGGCGCTGGTGGCGCACGCGTTGTCGCGTCAAGGCAAGGGCATTTTCGAGCGCCATCTCGGCAGCGGCGTGAAGATCGAATGGTACATCTACAACGCTGGGCCGAGCGCGATGGAAGCCATCCTCGCGAAATCGATCGACGTCACTTACGTCGGCCCCAATCCGGTGATCAACACTTACGCGAAGTCGCGCGGCAGCGAAGGCCGTATCATCGCCGGCAGCGCCGATGGTGGCGCCGCGCTCGTGGTGCACAAGGATTCGCCCTTGAAGACTGCCGCCGATTTCCGCGGCAAGACCATCGCCACGCCGCAGCTCGGCAATACCCAGGACGTCAGCGCCCGCGCCTGGCTGGTCGCCGGCGGGCTCAAGATCACGCAGACCGGCGGCGACGCTCAGGTGGTGCCCACCGCCAACGCCGATCAGCTCTCGCTGTTCAAGCAGAAGCAGCTCGATGCGGTCTGGACGGTCGAGCCTTGGGTGTCGCGGCTTGAGCTGGAAGCCGACGGCAAGATCCTGGTCGATGACAGGACATCGATCACGACTGTCCTCGTCGCGCGCGCCGCCTTCCTCGCCGAGCAGCGCGACCTCGTGAACAAGCTGGTCGCCGCGCACCGCGAGGTGACCGACTGGATCAGGAACAACCGCGTCGAAGCGCAGCGTCTCGTGCGCGAGGAATTGCTGGCGGAGACCCGCACCGAAATGGGGCCGCGGCTGATCGAGCATTCATGGAACCGTATCGTCCTCACCGGCGACGTCTCGGCGGACGCGCTGAAGAGATTCGTGAGCAGCGCGCAATCGGCCGGCTTCCTGCGCGGCGCGCCGGATATGCAGCGCCTCGTCGAGACGCCTTGATGGACCATTACACAGCGGTGGCGCCGGCCAAACTTTCGGTCGAGAATGTCTCGAAATGGTTCCGCCGCGCGCGGGCCCATGTGCATGCGCTTGCCGACATCAGCCTGATAGTGAACGAAGGCGAATTCGTCGCCCTCGTTGGGCCGAGCGGCTGCGGCAAGTCCACACTCCTCGACATCATGGCAGGTCTCGTTACGCCCGACAGCGGGCAGGTCTTCGCCGACAGCCAGCCGGTCAGGGGCCCCGGCCGGCATCGTCTCGTCATGTTCCAGGAATCGGCGCTGTTTCCCTGGCTCGACGTCGCCGGCAACGTGAGATTCGGGCTGAAGCGCCTGCCCGGCCTGACGGCGCATGATCGCATGCGTATCGTCGACGAGCATCTCGAGCTCGTGGGGCTCGAGCGCTTCCGCAACGCCTACGTGCACGAACTCTCCGGCGGCATGAAGCAGCGCGTGGCGCTGGCGCGCTCGCTCGCGCCGGATCCGCGCGTGCTACTCATGGACGAGCCCTTCGCCGCGCTCGATGCGCTCACCGCCGAGCAGCTCTATGCCGACGTGCAGCGCATCTGGCAGACGCGGCGCAAGACCATCATCATCGTCACCCATAGCGCGCGCGAGGCGGTGACCCTCGCCGACCGCGTCGTGTTGCTGTCGCCAAGTCCCGGCCGCGTGCGCGAGGAATTCCCCATAAAGCTGCCGCGCCCGCGCGACATCAACGACCCCGAGCTCGCCGCCATCGCGCAGCGGATCACCGCGGCCCTGCGCCGCTACATCCCTTCGGGAATTCCGGCATGAAGCGCGCTGTCCCGGTGCTGCTCTTCTTCGCGGCGCTCGTGTTGATCTGGCATCTCGCCAGCGTCTCGGGGCGCTGGTCGCCGGTGCTGCTGCCGCCCCCGCGCGACGTGCTCGATTATCTGATCGACGCCGGCAGCGACGGCACGCTGGCCAGCGCGACGCTGGTCACGCTGAAGCGGCTGCTGATCGGCTATGCGATCGGCATCGCGCTCGGCATGCCGCTCGGTCTACTCACCGCGAATTCACGATTCTTCCACGATACCATCGGCGCGGTGGCGCTCGGCCTGCAGACGCTGCCCAGCGTCTGCTGGATTCCGCTGGCGCTGCTCTGGTTCGGGCAAACCGAAAGCGCCATGCTCTTCGTCGTCGTCATGGGGGCTTTCGGCTCGGTGCTGATCGCCACCGACACCGGCGCCCGCTCGATCCCGCCGATATATGCCCGCGTCGCCCGCACCATGGGCTCCGAAGGGCTCGACAAGTGGACGCGCGTGATCCTCCCGGCCTCGCTGCCCTTCCTGGTGAGCGGGCTCAAACAGGGCTGGGCCTTTGCCTGGCGCTCGCTAATGGCAGCGGAAATCTATGTCACCATCCTCACCGGCTTCGGCCTCGGGCACTTGCTGCATTACGGCCGTGAGCTAAGCGCGATGGACCAGGTGATCGGCGTCATGCTGGTCATCGTCGCCATCGGCCTGATCGCCGACAAGGTGCTGTTCTCGCCCTGGGAACGCTTCATGCACCGGCGCTGGGGCACCGGGCTGAAATAGCGGCCCCGCACCGCCGTCTGTTGCCAGAGCCGATTCGGCTGCTATATCCCTGTCGTCACGCTTACCTGCATTGGTTTGCAGCGAGTGAGCAGAAGGAGCGAAGAATGGTCGCCCTGACCTTCCCCGACGGCGCACGCCGCGACTATCCCGACAACATCACCGGCTTCGAAGTGGCCAAGGGCATCTCGCCCTCGCTGGCCAAGCGCACTGTGGCCATGGCGCTGGACGGGACGGTGGCCGATCTCAACGACCCCATCGCGCACGATGCTAAAATCGAATTCCTCACCCGCGACGACCCGCGGGCGCTGCCGCTTATCCGCCACGACGCCGCGCATGTGCTGGCCGAGGCGGTGCAGAGTCTATGGCCCGGCACTCAGGTCACGATCGGCCCGGTGATCGAGAACGGCTTCTTCTACGATTTCGCGCGCAACCAGCCCTTCACCCCCGAGGACCTGCCGGTCATCGAGAAGAAGATGCGCGAGATCATCGCCCGCGACAAACCCTTCACCAAGGAAGTGTGGTCGCGCGACGAGGCCAAGCGTGTCTTCCGCGACATGGGCGAGAATTTCAAGGTCGAGCTGGTCGACGCCATTCCACAGGGCGAAGAGATAAAGATCTACAAGCAGGGCGACTGGTTCGATCTCTGCCGCGGTCCGCACATGACCTCAACCGGCAAGATCGGCAACGCCTTCAAATTGATGAAGGTGGCCGGCGCCTATTGGCGCGGCGACAGCAACAATCCGATGCTCACCCGCATCTACGGCACTGCCTTCGCCGATCAACGGGAGCTCGACGCTTATCTCAAACAGCTCGAGGAAGCCGAGAAGCGCGATCACCGCCGCCTCGGCCGCGAGATGGACCTGTTCCATTTCCAGGAGGAAGCGCCCGGCGCCGTGTTCTGGCATCCGAAGGGCTGGACGTTGTTTCAGACGCTGGAAAATTACATCCGCCGCCGCCAACAGGACTTCGGCTACATCGAGGTGAACTCGCCGCAGCTCATGGATAGGGAATTGTGGGTCACCACCGGCCACATCCCGACCTATGACGACCTGATGTTTCTCACCGCCAAGCGCGAGGACGACGAGCGCGTCTATGCCATCAAGCCGATGAACTGCCCCGGTCATGTTCAGATCTACAAGAATGGCTTGAAGTCGTACCGCGACCTGCCGCTGAAGATTTCCGAATTCGGCAAGGTGCATCGCTTCGAGCCGTCCGGCGCGCTGCACGGGCTGATGCGCGTGCGCGCCTTCACCCAGGACGACGCCCATGTCTTCATCACCGAGGACCAGATCGCCGAGGAGACGCTGAGGATCAACAACCAGATCCTCTCGATCTATGAGGATTTCGGCTTCTCCGACGTGCGCATCAAATTCTCCGACCGGCCGGAGAAGCGCATCGGCGACGACGCCGTATGGGACAAGGCGGAAGCCGCGCTGATGCAGGCGCTCGAGGCCTCGGGCAGGCCATGGACCCTGAACAAGGGCGAAGGCGCCTTCTACGGCCCGAAGCTCGAATATGTGCTGCGCGACGCCATCGGCCGCGACTGGCAATGCGGCACCGTGCAGGTCGATCTCAACCTCCCGGGGCGGCTCGGCGCCTTCTATATCGACGAGCACTCAAACAAGGTGACGCCGGTGATGCTTCATCGCGCCATGTTCGGTTCGCTCGAGCGCTTCACCGGAATCTTGATCGAACACTATGCCGGCCACTTCCCGCTCTGGCTCTCGCCGATGCAGCTCGTGGTCGCCACCATCACTTCGGACGCCGACGATTATGCGCGTGACGTGCTGGCCGCCGCCAAACGCGCCGGCCTGCGCGCCGACATCGACCTGCGCAACGAGAAGATCAATTACAAGGTGCGCGAGCATTCGCTGGCGAAAATCCCGGCGCTGCTCGTGGTCGGCAAAAAGGAAGCCGCCGAGCGCACCGTCTCCATTCGCCGGCTCGGCCAGGAGCAGCAAAAGGTGGTGTCGCTCGATGCCGCGCTGACAATGCTCGCCGAGGAAGCTGTTGCGCCGGATGTGCGGAGAATGAAGGCCGCCGCCTGACTATTTGCGCAGCGTCGAAATATAGGCCGCCAGATCCGCCGCCTCGCTCCGGGTCAAGTTCATGTCCGGCATTTTCGGATGCGGATTGAGCAGGAAGGCTGCGAGCTTCTGCGCATCGAAATCCGGCCGCTTCGCCACGCTGGCAAAGGGCGGCGCTTCGCCGGCGGGGCCTTTCTCATCCGGCGCCACCAGGTGGCATGAGGCGCACCAGCGGCGCGCCAATACCTGACCGTTGCCGGCGTCGGCGGCCCAGGCGGTCGCCGCCGTTGCGGCGAGCAACGAGGCGGTCAAAAGCGTGACTCCCGGCTTCATCGATTATTTGGCCAAAACTTCGATCTCGCTGTCCACGCCGGCAACAACCTTGAATCCGCGCTCGTAAACTCTGCCCTCGTTGCGGGCAATGGCGCGGTAGTCGCCTTCGGCAAGGATATAACGGGGAAAGGCGCCGACGGATTCCTTGATCACGTCGCCGGCCGGCGTCATCACCGACCAGGCCGTGTTGGCCAGCGCCTCGCCGCCTTCCGCGCTCACGAGCTTCAAGGTGATGATCGCCGCGCGATGATTGACGGTGGCATCGGTCAGCTTGCCAGAGGTGACGCGGATATCGGAACGCACGACGGAATTCGCGTCGCCATAGGTCGAGACAAAATGATAGGTGCCTTCCGGCAGCAGTACGACGTCGCCGCTTTGCACCGATTGCACCAGCGGCCGCCGCTCGGTCGGCTCGAATTGGCTGCCTTTGTAAATGTCGAATGAGATCTGCCCGGTTGGAATGCGCGCATCGCCGACTCTGCCTTCGAGGCGCAGCCCGCCCGCCGGAATGTCGAAGATCTGGTGCACCGGCTCGGCACGTAATTGCACCGGCTTCACCGCGCTGGCGAGGCCGAAACTGACCGCCACGACATAGCCGCCCGCCGGCAGCAGCATGGTCGGCGTCGGCGATTTCTCTTCCTTCACTAGCTTGAACGCGCCGCTCGGCTCGGGCTTGTCGGCATAGATACGCCATTCCAGTTCCCCGGTAATCGGCGATCCTCCGGAACCGAATTCGGCGCTCAGTGAGAGCGGCACATGTCCCGGTGGAATGGGCGTCGTCTGCGGAAGTGAGGGCGCTGGCCGCTTCGGCTCCGGAGCGACCCCGCCACCGGGCGGCGCGAGATTTTCCGGCGCCGCATCCGGCACCGACGGTATCGGCGCCGGCGGTACCGGCGGATTGAACAGAGAGGAACTGCCGAACTGCGCCGCCGCCTGCTGGGGAAACGACAGCAACAACAGCGCGACGGCTGCCGGCAACAATGCCCGGACGCGGCGCTTAAATCCCCCTCTGTGCATGGTCGTCTTCTTGAGCCGAATAGCGGCGATTTCATGCCGCATGCCGGTTTGTCAGCCCTTGTAGCCTGTGTTACCGGACGCCCCGCTGGAGCACAAAATGCCGGAAGCCCTCGATCTGCTCAAGACCCGTCGCTCGGTCAAGCCGATGGAATTGACCGAGCCCGGCCCGACGGCGGAGGAAATCGAAAGCATCTTAACCATCGCCTCGCGCGTGCCCGATCACGGCAAGCTCGTGCCCTGGCGCTTTATCCTGTTCGCGGGCGAAAGCCGCGTGCGTGCCGGCGACGTCATTGCCGCCGTCTTCGCCGCGAAGAATCCGCAGGCAACGGCGGATCAATTGACCTTCGAGCGCAACCGTCTCGCCCGCGCGCCGCTGGTGATCGCTGTCGTCAGCCGCGCCGCGCCGCATGTCAAAATTCCGGAATGGGAGCAAATCCTCTCGGCGGGCGCCGCCGCCATGAGCCTCGTCTTCGCCGCTCATGCGCTCGGTTTTGCGGCCAACTGGATCACTGAGTGGTACGCCTATGACCCGCGCGTGCTCGAGGCATTCGGTCTGGCAGCAAACGAACGTGTTGCCGGCTTTGTGCACATCGGGCGTCCGGTGCGGCCGCCGGAAGACCGGCCGCGGCCGCCGCTGGCCTCGATTGTCACCCGCTTCGGCGGCTAGCCGCGGCGCATGCGCGCGCCTTTGCGGAAGGCCGCGAAGCGGTCACAGTTCACCGGTAACCATTTCACCATATCCGCTCCAATCGCTTGTTCCCGAGCCGACGCGGCATGATGATCGCGACTGGCGAGAAAGGGAATTTTCGTGTTCGATGTTCTGATGCGCCGCGGACGAGACGACAATCAGGATGAGGACGCCAGCCCCCTGGCGCCCGAGCCGCGGCCGGTCGTGGCCTTGGCGCTCGGCGGTGGAGCGGCGCGCGGTTTCGCCCATATCGGCGTGCTGCGTGCGCTGATCGCCAATGGCATCAAGCCTGACATCATCGTCGGCACCTCGATCGGTGCGGTCGCCGGCGGCTGTTTTGCGGGCGGCGCCCTCGACACGTTCGAAGAGTGGGCGCGAAGCCTTACCGTGCGCGGAGTGCTCGGCTATCTCGACGTCAGCCTGTCGGGCTCAGGGCTGATCGGCGGAAACCGTTTGGCGCAGCGGCTCGAAAAGGCGCTCGGCAAAACCTTGATCGAGGACCTGCCGTTGACCTTCGCCGCCATCGCCACCGAGGTGCGCACCGGCCACGAGATTTGGCTCACGCATGGGCGCCTCGTCGAAGCGCTGCGCGCTTCCTATGCCTTGCCTGGAATTTTCCCGCCGATCCGCGTCGGCGGCCGCTGGCTGGTGGACGGAGCGCTGGTTAATCCGGTTCCGGTATCGCCGGCGCGCGCTCTCGGGGCGCGCGTCGTGGTCGCGGTCAACCTCAATGCCGATCAGTTCGGCCGCAGCACGACCGTGGTCAGTCACGGCGCCGATCACGCGAACGACGAGGAGGATGCGGCGCTGAAACGCGCCCACGGCCTCGGCAGGCTCTTCAGCGCCGAGCGTGCGCTGAAGCGGCAGTTCGTCGGAAGTCCCGGACGGCCCGGCCTTTCCAGCGTCATGGTGGACGCTTTCAACGTCATGCAGGATCGCATCACCAGATCGCGGCTCGCCGGCGATCCGCCGGATGTCAGCATCAATCCGCGGCTTGGGCGCGTGGGGTGGTTCGACTTTCACCGCGCCGCGGAAGCCATCCAACTCGGCGCCGAAGCTGCCGAGAAGTCCTGCGAAACGATCAAGGAAGCGATCGTCGCGCTGGCTTAGCGCGTCGATCGCGCGCGGCTATTGAGATGCAATCAGGCGGTCTGGATGTAATCGCGCAGCGCCGCCGATTCCTGCTCGATCTCCACGATCCGGTGCTTCACCACGTCGCCGATCGAAACGATGCCGGCGAGATGATCGCCGGCGATGACCGGCACATGACGGAATTTCCCGGCGGTCATGCGCTCCATGATGCTGTGAATCGTTTCTTCATGGGTGCAGGTCGCGACTTTGCGCGTCATTGCCTGCGCCACCTGATCCTGCAGCGCCGCCGCGCCACGGTCGGCAAGCACACGCACGATGTCCCGCTCGGAGAGGATGCCGACGATCCGGTCATCGGCCCCGAGAACGACAACCGCGCCGATGCGGCGTTCGGCCAGGAGCTTGGCTGCTGCGTCAAGGGTCTCTGTCGGTTTGATGGTGACGACGTCGCTGCCCTTGGCTTCGATAATTGACCTGACAATCATCGTGGCCTCCCTGCACGCAACCCCCGCGTCGCGGGGTTAAGTGTCAACGATGCGCCGCGGGTTTGGGTTCCTTCGGCGGGCACGAATGCCATGATCCTCCTCTGGGGGATTCTTCGCAAGCTGCTAGCCGCCGACGCTTTCTTCCTCGCGGGTGGTCCCATCCTCGGGCGGATATTCCGTCGGCACCGGGTCGAACAGCGAGAAGAGGAATAGACCGGCGACGAATCCGCCGATATGCGCCTCCCAGGCCACGACCTGGCCGGTGCCTGTCATCGGAAAGCCGACGAAGCCAAACAGGAAATTCAACCCGAACCAGACGACGAGAAAAATTACGACGCGCGCATCGCGCAACGCCTCCGACAGCGGCACCGCGGGAATGTGATAGGAACGTTCGTTATGTGCCTGCCATGTCGCCAGCGGGCCTTTCGGCTGAAAGGCGAAACGCGTCGCGCCCGCCATCATTCCGGAAATCGACGCGGATGCGCCGATCACCGGAAAGACTTCTCCCGGATGGGCGATGAGATGCGCCAAAGCGCCCGCCGCCGCGGTGACGGAAAAAAAAAGCAGAAAGCGCACTGCCCCGAAGCGGCGCGCAACCGCGCTTCCGAAAGGAACAAACCAAACCGTGTTCATGGCCAGATGCGTGGCGCTGGCGTGGATCAGCGCGTAGGTGACGAAGGTCCAGATTTCGGCGCCGACTCCGCCAAGCAGCAGGTTCGCGTCATAGCGCGCCGGGATGAAGGCGAAAAGCTCGAGCAGTTGCAGGTCCTGATCCGGTGTCAGCGCATAGGTGCGCACGACGTGAATCGCGACGAAAAGACCAAGCAGCGCCAGCACAACGGCGGGCACGTTGAACATCGGCTCTGAGGATTTCACCACCGCGGGTCCCTGCTGCTCGCGCACATAGGCCGCTTGAGCTTCGGCGGCAAGCGACTTGGTCAAAAAAAGAAAGGAGAGCCGAAGCCCTCCTTTTAAGCCCCACTACGTGCGTGTCAGCACCCTATTTCGCGGCACCGATCACGTCTCCACCCTTCCCCGCGAATCTCGTGACGCCAAACTAGCGGATCGTCGGCAGCATGCAAGCGCCCAACGAAATTAATGCTAATTCGCGTTCGTGCCGAACTTTTGCGCGCGTCACGCCGCACCGGCACGGCCTCTGCTCCGCTTCGGCCGAAAGGCCAACGCCCACGGTCCGCTGTCCCGTGAAGGGACACACCCATGCGGGCCATGCGCAGGAACGGGACAGAGGGGCAATGAAACACCCATCGACGCGGCTCGTGTTCGACTATTGGGAACAAAAGCGCGGCCAGCGCCTCGCGCCCGAGCGGAGCGACATTGAGCCGGGGCCGATCCGCGCCGCGCTCGGCGATACCTTCATTCTCGGCCGCGATCCGCGTGGCGGTCACCATTTCCGGCTCGCCGGGACGCGGCTTTGCGCGCTGTTTTGCCGCGAGTTGAAGGGCGCGCCATTCATCGAACTTTGGGCGGCGAGCGAACGGGACTCGATGCTGAGGCAAGTTGCGGCCGTGTCCGAGGAAAGCACGGGCTTTGTCGCCGGCGTCACCGGCCGGAACATGGACCGGGCAACCATCGACTTGGAATTGCTACTGCTGCCGCTCGCGCACCGCGACCGCAACCAGGCGCGCCTCCTCGGCGTGCTAGCGCCGCTGGTAGCACCCTACTGGCTCGGGGCCAATTCCGTCAGGGATCTGACTTGCGGCTCAGTCCGCCATCTCAGCCGCGATACCCTCCATGTCCGCGCTCCACGCCTGGTGCCGATTTCCGGCAACGGAAGGTTGCGGCGTGGCCTCGTCGTCTACGACGGCGGGCGTTCCTGAACGGCTGCCCGCGGAATGTGACAATCCGCGCAAGACCTTGGGTATACGGCTAACGCAGCATTAAGGATGCGTCTCTAGTGTGGCCGCGCGGCAAATAAGGCGGCCCGAATGGCGATCGCGCAAACGACCCGAGTGAAAATCCTGCCCTTGAGTCAGGAGCGCCGCCGCCATCAACGCGTCAAAGTAGACCTTTTGGGACGGCTGATGCTGGAGGACCGGCAGGAATATCCGTGCCGCGTCATCAACATGTCGCCCGGTGGTATGGCGGTATTGGCCACGACACCCGGCAAGGTCGGCGAGCGTGTTATCGCCTACATCGATCATCTCGGCCGGCTCGAAGGCAAGATCACCCGCGAGCTCGAAAAGGGCTTCGCCATGGCCATCGCGGCGACGCCGCGCAAGCGCGACAAGCTTGCCGCGCAGCTGACCTGGCTCGCCAATCGCCACATCCTCAACCTACCGGAAGACCGCCGCCATGGCCGCATTGTGCCGCGCAACCCCATGGCGCGGCTGATCCTGCCGAACGGCACCAATATCGCCTGTCGCGTCATTGACATGTCGCTGTCAGGCGCTGCCATCGCCGTGCCGCCGCCGCAGCGGCCGCCGGTCGGAGCCGCCGTGACGGTGGGGAAGACGCCGGGCCGGGTGGTCCGCCACATCGATGATGGCTTCGCGATGGAATTCACCCGCCTGCAGCACCCCGACAATCTCGAAGAAAGCGTCACCGGAGAGTAAATTTCCGGCCGCCGCGGGAGGCGCTTTGCACCCCCGATAAGCTGCGCCGACGCGACACAGCGCGCGGCGCCAACCGCTATTGCAATACCGTCAGGGTTAAGCAGACCGGACGATGTGCTCTCCGGTGCGCGCCAGCGCGCGTCTGCGATGATTAACGCTCAAATTTTAGATAAATTGCATAAAATAGAATTTTATCAGCATTCGAAGAGAATACGCATAGTATTAGGTGCGCTCTTTATTTTCGTTGTCTTCAACTTTACTTGTCCAACTTAGCGGCGATTCAAAGGCTTTATGCGAAGTGTGGCCCCATAACGATGGGAGGGGCCACCAATGCAGTGGTTTTCCAAAAGAATACTGGTCGGCTGCGCGTCATTGCTGGCCGTTGCGGCGCTGGCCTGGCCGGCGGCGGCAGGCGCGGCGGGTGCGCAAAAGCCGATTTTCATTTCGGTCGGACCGGATGCGCGGCCGCCCATCGGCTGGCTGCAATTCTGCGACGACCATCCGGCGGATTGCCGCGGCGCGAACGGCGGAGTGCGCGATGTCGTGCTTACCAGCGCGGCCTGGCACGATCTCGTGCGCGTCAATCAATGGGTCAACAGCAACGTCAAGCCGATCACCGATCTCGATCACTGGGGCGTTGCCGAGCGCTGGGATTATCCCGACGACGGCTACGGCGACTGCGAGGATTACGTGCTGCTCAAGCGCAAGATGCTGCTGAAGGCCGGCTGGCCGCGCAGTGCCCTACTCGTCACCGTTGTGCGCGACCAGCATGGTGCCGGCCATGCGGTGCTCACGGTGGAAACCGACAAAGGCGAGTTCGTCCTCGACAACCAGAACGAGAAGATCGTGCTGTGGTCGGAGTCCGGCTACCGCTTCGTCAAGCGGCAATCACAAGCCAATCAAAATGTCTGGGTGACGCTGGACGAAACGCCGGCGTCGATACCCACCGCCAGCGCGCACTGAATGAAAAAGGAGATTCGCGTCCCCGGTCACGTCCCCACCCCTCCCCGTCCCCCGACCGGGTCGCGAGCGGCCGGCCTTCCCCCAAGGGCCGGCCGCACCTTTTTTTGCTCTTCTTTGTCCGCCCGCTCCGCGAAACGAACCGGCTCAATCGATCCGCTTCAGGCCCTTGGTATAGCGCTTCCAGCGCTGCACATAGATGTCGGCGCCATCGCGGATCATCTTGAGGATTTTCTCGTCGACGCTGCGAATGACGCGCGCGGGCGAGCCGACGATTAGGGAATTGTCGGGAAAAGTCTTTCCCTCAGTGACCAGCGCGCCGGCGCCGACCAGCGAATTGTTGCCGATCTTCACGCCATTGAGCAGGATCGCGCCCATGCCGACGAGGCTGTTGTCGCCGATCGTGCATCCATGCAGCACGACGTTATGGCCGACCACACAATCGTTGCCGATGGTAATCGGAAAACCGGGATCGGTATGCAGCGTGGCGTTATCCTGGATCTGCGAACGCGCGCCGAGCTCGATCCATTCGTTGTCGCCGCGCAAGACCGAGCCGAACCAGACACTGGCGTCGCTTTTCAAGCGCACGCGGCCGATGAGTACAGCGGTGTCCGCGATATAATAACTGCCCGTGTCCGGAAGCTCGGGCGCCTGCCCGTCGAGCGCATAAATCATCGGCCCTCTCCTGTGGCCGCCGACATTGCCACGACGGCGGTCCGCTTGGCGAGACGGCAACGATCAGATGCCGAGCAGGCCGACTTTCTCCAACAGCGACACCACGACGGTGCCTGACATCAGGCTCCAGATTCCGGCAAGCATTGTCGCCAGCATCACGAACTGAAAGCGGCGGCCTTCGATCCGGCGCCCGCGCAGCGTGTTGCGCATGATGATGAAGGGAGCGGCGAAGAGCAGAAAGCCGAGCGCGGCGAAGGTCGAGGGCTTCGGCCCGCGTTGCAGCAAGTGGAAGCTCGCCGGTTTCTTGGCGAAAAGCTGATAGCCGCTCGCGCAAAGACCGGCAAAGGCGAAGCCGACAAGCAGGCAGAGGAACGACTGAAGATGCTCGGGACTCACGGCACGCAGCTCACAGTTGGCGATGCCGATCCTGAGCAGAGGCGCCGCGACGGCGCCAGCGCATCGTTACCAAAAGGTTAACCGGCATGGGGCCGGAGGAAAAAGTGCTCTGGCTGCGTGCCAGCGGCGTCATGCGATACTGATGGCGATTCGGCGGGGTTTCCGGCATGAGCTACGCAATCCAGGGACGGGGTCCGCACCGGGCGCGGCGTATGGCGCGGAGCCTTCTCATGCTGCCGCTGTTGCTGTTCCTGGCGGTGGCCACGCTGGCGGCGACGTACATCGCCTATGTGCTGTGGCCGCGCTGGCCAGGACCGCCGGTGGCGCCCAACGCGCCGCCGTTGCCGATTGTCATTGGCGGCGTCGCTTTCAACATCCCGCCAGGCGCGATCCGCCGGCCGGTGCAACGGCGGCCGGGATCGCAGGAGCGCGTCGATCTTATTTTCGTCTGGCCGGGGTTGACGCCGCCGCCGGCCGCTACCGACCCGGGTGCGAGTGCCGACAGCGCGACGGCGGAACGCGAAGCGGCGCGCGAACCCGAGCGTCTTTTCGTGACCATCAGCGATGCGGCCGGCGTCCTGTCGCCGCTCGACCGCCTGAAAGCGATTTACGGCCGCTATCTCTCGCACGAATTTTTGCCGGCGCCGGCGGGGCTGGTCATGTTTTCCTTCCGCGACGGCTCGCCTTATCAAGGCGAGGATTTGTTTTATCCACCGGAAGCGCCTGAGCGCTTTTTGCTTCGCTGCAATCGGCCGGCGGGTCCGACGCCCGGCACCTGCCTGCATGAGCGGCGCGTCGGCCAAGCGGACGTGACCATTCGTTTCCCGCGCGCCTGGCTCGCGGATTGGCACGCCGTGGCGAGCGGTATCGACCGGCTGATGGCGCGGTTGCAATCAGCGCGCTGACCTTTTGAGAAAAGCGCTAGACGGCGCCGCCCGGCTGCAAGTCAATGCCGAGGATGGGCATTTCGAAAATATAGGAACGGCCGGCGCGGCTGTCGTCGAGGAACAGCACGGCAATGAACTCATCGCCGATATAGGCCTCGACCGAATCCTGCTTCTTCGGCCGCGCCACGACGCGGATGCGCTCGTTGTCGAATTTGCGCTTGAGATAGGCGTCGAGCCGCTTGGCATCGGCGATGCCGCCGGCGTCTCCCAGCGGGATTTCCATACGCAGGTTGTAGGAGCGTTCCTCGTCCTCGTCGTCGACGGAGAGATCGCCAATCTTGTCCTCGCCGACGAGCACGTTGGCCGTGTCACCTTTCTGCGGCACCACGCGCAGGCGCTGATTGCCGAACAGGCGCTTGAGATAGGTTTCCACCTGCTGCGTTTCTTGGACGTTCACGCGTGTCGCTCCCATTGTGCGCGCGCTGTCACTCCGGATCTGTGCCCGCACATGCCCGTTCTTGGCGCCGAAGTCAAAGCCCGGCGTCGTACAGCATCTGGTCCATGAAGCGCGAAGGCTCGGCGCAGCCGGCCGTGCCCACGACTTTGGCGGGGACGCCGGCCACGGTGACATTGTGCGGCACCGGCTTCACGACGACCGACCCGGCGGCGACGCGCGCGCAATGGCCGACCTCGATATTGCCCAGGATTTTCGCGCCGGCGCCGATCATCACGCCGCGGCGGATCTTCGGGTGGCGGTCCTCGTGTTCCTTGCCGGTGCCGCCCAAACTCACGCCATGCAGCATGGAAACATCGTCTTCGACCACGGCGGTCTCACCGATGACGACGCCGGTGGCGTGATCGAGAAAGATGCCGCGGCCGATGCGCGCGGCGGGATGAATATCGACCTGGAATACCGAAGACGCGCGGCTTTGCAGGTAGTAGGCGAAATCCTTACGGCCTTTGTTCCAAAGCCAGTGCGCGAGGCGATGGGTTTGGATGGCGTGAAAGCCCTTGTAATAGAGCACCGGCTCGATCAGCCGGTGGGTGGCGGGATCGCGGTCCGCCACGGCAGCAATATCGGCGCGGAAGCTTTCGGCGATGGCCGGCTCGTCGCGTAACGCATCGGCATAGGTCTGCCGAATGAGATCGGCGGAAACATCGGCATGCGCCAGGCGCTCGGACAGCCGGTGCACGATCGCTTCTTCCAGAGATTCGTGGTGCAGGACGCTGAGATAGATGAAGGTCGCGAGCTCAGGCTCGCGCCGCACCGCCTCTTCGGCCTCGCGGCGCACTTTCGCCCAGACCGGATCGACCTTGTCGACCAGACCGGGCCTTGTCTGCTGTTGCGCCATGTCTCGCTCCACGCGTCAAAAAATCCGGGCGACCTTCTAGCACAGATCGGAAGCCGGACCGATGCCGACAAGAGCCCGTTTAGGCACGTTCGTTAAGAAACCTGATCACCCCGGCTTTGAAAACCTTGTCGCCGACCGCAAGCATGTGATCGCGATTGGGAATTTCCAACGCTTGCCCCTGCGGAAAAAGCGCCGCTAATGCCGGGCCGTCGCCGGCCACGGTGTCTTTGCCGCCGACCGCGACCAGGACCGGGGCTTTCACGGCGGCGATCTGCTCTGGCGTCAGGGTCTCGCGCGCCCCACGGATGCAGGCGCCGAGTGCGCGGAGGTCGGACTGCGTTTGCTCCGCAAATTTGCGGAACATGCGGCCGGTCGGATCGGAAACCTCCGCCAGCGACGGTGCTTCGAGCGCCGCCACCACAGCGTCCGGTAATCCCGCTCCGGTCACGAGTTTGCTGCCAATGCCGCCGAGGATCAGCGAACGGGTCCGTTGCGGGTGGTTGACGGCAAGGAAGGCAGCGATACGCGCGCCCATCGAATAGCCCATGATATCCGCATGCGCCAGACCGAGATGGTCGAGCAGCGCCCGCACGTCGGCGGCCATCAGCGCCATGCGATAATCCGACGGATCGTAAAGCTTGGTCGATTGGCCGTGGCCGCGGTTGTCGAGCGCAATGACCCGCCGCCCGGCCGCGGCAAGCGTCGCGGTCCATCCGGGCTGCACCCAGTTGACTTCCTTGTTCGAGGCAAAGCCGTGTACCAGGACGATCGGCTCGCCGCCGCCTTCGTCGAGATAGGCGATTTCGACGTCCCCGTGATTGAAGCGCGGCATGAAATAAATCCGGATAAAATAAAATAGCGAGTCTATAAACCCGCCATCATCAGCTGTTGCTGATGCTGCTGCATCGCGCGCGCCTTGCGCCGTTGCAGGTGACGCCAGGTGAACCGTTCGACGCCGCTTTTCAGCGAAATCACGAAACCGAGCAAGGCGAAAATCGCCCCCAGCACCCAGAGCGAAAGATTGAAGGTCGCCAGCGTCAGTGCGACGGCGCCACGGCCGAGCAGCTTCAGCGTCGCCCGCGTCTTGCTGCCCTCTTTTTCCGCGAGCTGCGCCACCCGCTCGACGTCGCGCGGCGTATCGGCGATTTTCAGTGTGTCGAGCGCGGCTTCGCTGCCGGCCCTGCTCTGCACGCGCCCGACATTACGGATAAGCTGAAGCAGGCCGCCGGCCTTTTCCACCTTTACCGCCTCGCGTGCGGCATGGACCGCGACCGCCGGCTCGCTGAGGCTCGCGCCGACGATGGCACGCCGCAGCACCGTCCAGTCGATGACCTCTTGCAACGAGTGGCCGATCCATTGCGCCATACGCCCGCCCAATCCTCCCGTTTTGCGTGCGGCCTTGACCACGGAAACGCCGACGCGCGCAGGCGTGCTCGCGCCGAAGGTCGCGTAGGTCCCGGCGGTGATGGCGAGCCCGACGCAGGCAAGCCCGAGAATCATTTCGTCGGCCTCCTCGCCGCGGGCGTAATGCGCGCCCTCGCGCACCGCGTCGCGGACATCGCCGAAGACAAAGAAATCGCCGAGCGCCGTGCCGGCGAGGCCGACCACGTCGTGCGGCTCGCCGGTGATAAACCCTTCGGCGAAGGTCTGCGCCATACGGGTCGAGGATTTGGCCGCTGCCAATACCTCCGCGACCTGCAGCTTCAGCGGCTCGGGAACCGTGATGCCGCGGTCGCGGGCGAGATCGACGAAGCTGTTGGCAAGATCCGGATCGTTGGCGGCCAGCGCGGCTTCGATCTCGTGGATGATGACCGGCGCGGTTGCGATTTTATCCAGCGCTCTTTCGGCCACCGCTGCCGGATCGCCGCGATTCGATAGTAACGCCTCCGCTTCGATGCCGCGCGGCACGAGCAGAAATGCCGCCGCCGCGCAGATCGCCGCGAGCAAGAGCGCGGCCACGATCCGTGGCTTGGTTGCGCGGGGCAGTCGCGACGGAAAATGCAGGCGCATGGCAAACCTTTCCAGATTTGAAGGTCGCGAGCGGCAATATTCGCCCGCCTCGAAGAACGATCATGAGTCGCGCGGGTTCCGGAAGCAGCCCATTTGACAGCCCTGGCTTAACGCGTCAGTAACATCTGCTTCGCGGCAACGCTTATCCGGCGTCATCGACCGGCAGGGGCGCTATCAGACAGGCCGAACTATGGCAGAAAAGGTCATTCCCCATTTTCACAATGACACCGGCGCCCCGGTCATCACCATCGGCGCCCGCGAGTTCATGTGCATCGGCGCGCTGCCCCCGTTCGATCATCCGCACATCTTCCTCGACATGGGCGACGATTCGGAAATCGTCTGCTCTTATTGCTCGACTTTATACCGTTTCGATCCTACGCTCGATCCGCATGCGGCGCGCCCGGCGGAATGCGCCTGGGAGACGGCCGCTACCTGACAAACATCGCAGCAGGAATCCCGCGTGGCCGTTTCGCGCACCATTCTCGTCGCCGGCGCCGGCCTCGGCGGGCTTACGGCGGCACTGGCGCTGGCCAAGCGCGGCTTTCGCGCCGAGGTCTTCGAACAATCGACGCGGCTGGAGGAGATCGGCGCGGGAATTCAGCTCTCGCCTAACGCCATGCACGTGCTGCTGGCGCTCGGGCTGGAGGAAGCCCTGCGCCCCCACGTTGTCTCCGCCGAATGCATCAGCGTGCGCAAAGGCAGCTCGGGCCGCGAATTGGCCCGCGTGCCTCTCGGCCTATACGCCGAGCGGCGCTACGGCGCGCCCTATTGGATGATTCACCGCAGCGACCTGCAAAAGGTGCTGATCGAGGCGGCGCGCGCCAATCCGGACATTTCCGTCCAGCTTGGCAGCAAGGTGCGGGATTTCGCCGTGCATGCCAACGGCGTGACGGCGCAGGTCCAGGCCGGGTATGATGCCGACGAAAAGCGCGGCATCGCACTCGTTGCCGCCGACGGCCTTTGGTCGGCGCTGCGCCGGCGCCTTGGCCATCTCGCGCCGCCGCGTTTTGCGCGGCGGACCGCATGGCGCGCTACCGTCGCCGCCGACGCCGTACCCTATCGTTTCACGGAGCCCTGCGTCGATCTTTGGCTCGGACGGCATGCGCATCTCGTCCATTATCCGGTGAAGGCTGGCCGCGAGATCAACATCGTCGCGATCGTCCGCGACGAGGCCGGCGAGCCGGGCTGGAGCCGCGAGGGCGCGCGAAAAGAAATCGTCTCGCGATTCCGGCGCGGCTGGGCGATCGATGCCCGCAACATGGTCGCGACGCCGGAGCAGTGGAGCCGCTGGGCGTTATACGATTGCGCGCCACTCGACCATTGGGGCGAAGGACCTGTCACTCTGCTCGGCGATGCCGCTCATGCCATGCTGCCCTTTCTCGCCCAGGGCGCGGCCATGGCGATTGAAGACGCCATCGTGCTGGCGGAATCGCTGGCCGCCCTGCCCGACGATCCCGCCAGAGCGATGCGCCATTACGAAGGGCTGCGCCGTGACCGCACGGCGCGCGCGCAACGTGAAGCGCGCCGCAATGGACGACGTTATCATGCCTCCGGTATCGAAGCGGCGCTGCGCAATCTCGCGCTGCGCGGTTTCGGCGGCAAGGCGCTGCTGTGGCGCTACCGTTGGCTTTATGGTTGGGGGCGGGGTGTCTCGCTGCCGGCCGCCACTGCGCCGCGCTTTGACTCCTACCGGCCGGACGAGCCGACGGAGGAATAACGCCGGATAGGCCGACTGGTCGCTTTCCGGCGCGATTGATCCAAATCAAGACCGCGGCCGCCTGCGATCGCTATTTTCCAAAAAGTCGCCGAATCGGATGAAAGGTAGAGGTTTGCCCCATGACCAGAAATATTGGAACGACCGAACGCGTTATTCGCGTTGTCATTGGCCTCGTGCTCATCGCCTTTGCGATGCACTGGGGCTTTCCGGATACCAGCTGGAACTGGATCGGCTGGATTGGCGTCGTTCCGATCGTCACGGCCGTTGTCGGATTCTGCCCGCTTTACAGCCTACTCGGGATTTCGACGCCCTGAGCGTCGGCGCGGCATGAGCAGTTGTTGAACGCCTCCGCGCTTGCTTCCATGTAAGGAACGAGACACCTTCGCGCCGCAATGCGGCGAACTGTCGGATTCCATGCCTGAAATCTCGATTCATTCCGGCCCGCAAGCGCATTCTGGGCAGCGTCATGCCGACGCCGGTCAAAGCTCCCGGGATCCGGTCTGCGGCATGAGCGTCGACCCGCATACGACGCCGCACCGCGCCACATTTGCGGGGCGTCCCTATTATTTCTGCTCCGCCGGATGCCGCACGAAATTCGTGACCGACCCCGCGCGCTATCGTGGGGAGACGAAGCCACCCGAGACGGTGCCGGAAGGCACGATCTATACCTGCCCGATGCATCCGCAGATCCGGCAGATGGGCCCGGGCTCATGCCCGATCTGCGGCATGGCTTTGGAGCCGGAGATCGTGAGCGCCGAATCCGGGCGCAATCCCGAACTCGCCGACATGACGCGGCGCTTCTGGGTCGGCATGGTGTTGAGCTTGCCCGTGGTCGCGCTGGAGATGGGCGGACATGTCACCACTCTCCACATGTTGCTTGGCCAGTTGCTGTCGAATTGGCTGCAACTTCTTTTCACCACACCGGTCGTGCTCTGGGCCGGCTGGCCATTTTTCGTCCGCGGCTGGCAATCCCTGGTCACGCGCAATCTCAACATGTTCACGCTGATCGCCATGGGCACCGGCGTGGCCTGGCTCTACAGCGTCGTCGGCACCGCCGCCCCCGGCATTTTCCCGCCCGGCTTCCGCAACGCAGGCGCGGTGCCGGTTTATTTCGAGGCCGCCGCCGTCATTACTGTTCTGGTGCTGCTCGGCCAGGTGCTCGAGCTGCGCGCCCGCGAACAAACCTCGGGCGCCATTCGCGCGCTGCTCGATCTCGCGCCAAGAAGTGCCCGCCGCATCAAGCCCAACGGCGAAGAGGAAGAGATCGGCCTCGACGCGGTTGTTGTCGGCGATCGCTTGCGCGTGCGGCCGGGTGAGAAGGTGCCGGTTGATGGCGAGGTGATCGAAGGCCGCTCCTCGCTCGATCAGTCCATGGTCACCGGCGAATCTATGCCAGTGACAAAAAATCCCGGCGATAAGGTCATCGGCGGTACGCTCAACAAGAGCGGCGGCTTCATCATGCGCGCGGAAAAGGTCGGCCGCGACACCCTGCTCGCGCGCATCGTGCAGATGGTGGCGCAAGCGCAGCGCAGCCGCGCGCCGATTCAACGGCTCGCCGACCGGGTTTCCGCCTGGTTCGTGCCGCTGGTGATCGCGGTGGCCACGCTCGCGTTCATCGCCTGGTCCGTCTTCGGACCCGAGCCGCGTTTTGCCTTCGGACTCGTCGCCGCGGTCAGCGTGCTGATCATCGCCTGCCCCTGTGCGCTCGGGCTGGCGACGCCGATGTCGATCATGGTCGGCGTCGGCCGCGGCGCCACGGCGGGTGTCCTGATCAAGAATGCCGAGGCGCTGGAGCGGATGGAGCGCATCGACACGCTTGTGGTCGACAAGACCGGCACGCTTACCGAAGGCCAGCCGCGGGTCACAAGAATTTTGCCGGCGCCGGGATTCGAGGAAAGCGAGGTGCTGCGGCTCGCGGCAAGCGTCGAGCGCGCCAGCGAGCACCCGCTTGCCGCGGCCATCGTGCAGGCGGCGGCTGAGCGCAAAATTGCGCTAGCCCCCGTGCGCGGATTTGATGCCCCGGCCGGCAAAGGTGCTGTCGGCACGATCGAGCAGCGGCGCATCGTCCTTGGTAATGCTAAATTCCTGCAGGAGCTCGGCATCGAGGCAACCGCACTCGGCGCGGAAGCGGAAAAGCTGCGCGGCGACGGCGCCACAGTGATTTTCGCCGCGGCGGACGGTAAGCTCGCCGGCCTTCTGGCGATTGAGGATCCGGTCAAGGCGACGACGCCGGCTGCGTTGACGGAACTGCGCGCGAACGGCGTCAGGGTCGTGATGCTCACCGGCGACAATCAGACGACGGCGCATGCCGTGGCGCGGCGTCTCGGCATCGACGACGTGGAAGCGGAAGTCCTGCCGGAGCAGAAAAGCGCCGTCGTTGAACGGCTGCGGGGCCAAGGCCGCGTGGTCGCCATGGCGGGAGATGGCGTCAACGACGCGCCGGCGCTCGCCGCCGCCGAGATCGGCATCGCCATGGGAACCGGGACGGACGTTGCCATAGAAAGCGCCGGCGTGACTCTGGTCAAAGGCGATCTCATGGGCATTGTGCGCGCCAGGCGGCTTTCGGCGGCGACCATGCGCAATATCCGGCAGAACCTTTTTTTCGCCTTTATCTACAATTCCGCCGGGGTTCCGATTGCCGCAGGAGTGCTCTACCCGACATTTGGCTTGCTGCTGTCGCCGGTCGTCGCCGCCGCCGCCATGGCATTGTCCTCGGTGAGCGTTATCGCTAATGCCTTGCGCCTGCGCCGCGTCAGGCTTTGAACATTGCAAGGCCAGGCCTTGGCCGGTACTTTGCCCCCCGGAAACACAAGGTAACGAGTTAATATGCAGCAAATTCCCGAGCTGTTGCGCGGCGCCGTCGGCTTACATCAGCGCGGCCAATTGGCGGAAGCCGAAGCGCTCTATGCCAGGGTGCTGGCGATCGACGCCAAGCAGTTCGACGCCCTGCATCTACTCGGGCTGCTGAAACACCAGCGCGGCGACAGCGATCAGGCCATCCGCTTGATGGCGCAGGCACTGGACGTGAATCCGACCTCCCCTCCAGTATTGCTCAATTACGGCGGCGTGCTGTGCTTGACGGGCCGGTTTGCCGAAGCTCTCGCCTCTTACGACCGCATTCTCGCCATCGACCCGCAGCAGCCGGATGCAACCTATAACCGCGGCAACGCGCTGATGGGGCTCGGCCGCTACGCCGAGGCATTGGAAGCTTACGATCGATCGGTGGCGCTCAAGCCCGAAAATCCGCTTGGCCATTTCAATCGGGGGAATGCACTAGTGGCGCTCGACCGCGCCGAGGAGGCTCTCGCTGCTTTCGACCGTGCGCTCCAGCTCGAGCCGAAATTCACCGATGCCCTGCTCAACCGTGGCAAAGTCTTGAGCGGCCTTGGGCGCGAAGCCGAGGCCCTTGCCTGTTTCGAGCAGGCGGCAGCGACACGCGTCGACGGCGCCGGCGCGGCGAACAAACGTGCCGCAGCGCTGCTGCAATTGAACCGCTATCAAGAGGCGCTGGAACTTTGTGAGCGGAGCTTGGAAAGCAATCCCGACGACGTCACTGCTCTGGAGATTTGCGGCCGCGCGTTGCGTGGGCTCGACCTCAACAAAAAAGCGCTGGCTTATTTCGATCGCATTATCAGCCTTAGGCCCGACGATCCTGCGGCAGCCAACAATCGCGCGCTGACCCTCGTCGCGCTCAGTCGCTATGACGAGGCGCTGGCCTATTTCGATGAAATGCTGGCGCGGCATCCGGACGATCCGGGACTGCTCAATAATCGTGGAATGGCGCTGGCGGGGCTCAACCGGCTCGACGAGGCGCTGGCTTGTTACGAGCGCGTGCTGCAGCAGTTTCCCGACCATGTCGAGGCGCTGAACAATCGCGGCAATGCTTTGAAGAGCCTCAACCGCTTGGAGGAAGCCTTAGCCTGCCTCCAAGCCGCGATCGAGCGGCATCCGAACCATGCGGAGAGCCATTGGAATGCCGGCGCCTGCCGCTTGGCGCTCGGAGACCTGCAGCAAGGCTGGAAAGATTATGAATGGCGCTGGAAGACCCCGGATTTTCCCACCAAGCGGCCGAATTTCCGCCAGCCGGAATGGGACGGACAGCGCGTCAGCGGAACCTTGTTGGTCTGGGGTGAACAAGGACTCGGCGACCAAGTCATCTACTCAAGCATGGTCGCCGATCTGGCCGAACGAGCCGACGCGGTCATTCTGGCGGTCGGCCGCCGCCTCGAACCGCTGTTCACCCGCTCCTTTCCCAATGTGCGCGTAATCCCCCGCAACGACGCCGCAGTACAGACCTTTGCCGCGCATTGTTCGCTGGGCAGCCTTGGCCAATATCTGCGCCCGACGCTCGACGCCTTTCCTCGCTGCAGCTATCTCGTCCCCGACGCCGAGCGCGCGGCCGCATTGCGGCAGCGGTTGTCGCCCAATGGCGAGGCGGTGATCGGCCTGTCATGGATTTCCAAAAATCCCGGTGACGCCGCGGTCAGCCAAATCAAATCCGCGCGGCTGCGGGATTTTGCCCCCGTTCTCGCCTTGCCCAACTCCCGCTTCGTTGACTTGCAATACGGCGACACGCTGGCCGAGCGCGTCGCCCTGCAGCAGCAGACCGGGCTGATCGTCCGCCGCCTGGAAGATATCGACAACACCAACGACATCGACGCGCTCGCGGCCCTGATCACGGCCTGCGATCTCGTCGTCACGGTAAGCAACACCACGGCCCATCTCGCCGGCGCGCTGGGCAAGCCGACGCTGGTGCTGGTGCCCTTCGGCCGCCCGCGATTCTGGTATTGGTTCAAGGAGGGGATTCCTTGCCCGTGGTATCCGGAGGTCGGCGTTCTTTATCAGGGCAAAGACGAGACGTGGCCGGAATTGATCGCCCGCACTGCTCCGCGCGTTGCAGCCTTCGTGGCCGGCGAGCGGAACCTCTCACCGGCGGGAAGTCGGAACTGACATGACGTCGGTCGGGGAAATGCTGCGCGGCGCCGTCGGGCTGCATCAGCGCGGACAATTGGCGGAGGCGGAAAAGCTTTACAAAAAGGTCCTCGCGGTAGACGCCAAGCAATCCGATGCCTTGCATATGCTGGGCTTGTTGAAGCACCAGAGCGGCGACAGCGATCAGGCGATCCGACTGATGACGGCGGCACTCGACGTCAATCCCAAGTCGCCTCAGGTGCTCGTGAGCTACGCCAACATGCTCTGCGCGCTGAATCGGCCGGCCGAGGCGCTCGGTTTTTACGACCGCGCCCTGGCCATCATGCCGAGCGAAGTGCGCATACACAATAATCGAGGCAACGCCCTGCTCGCGCTGAACCGGCCATCCGAAGCGCTGGCGGCATTCGACCTTTCGCTGCGGCTACAGCCCAATCCGCAGGCTCATTATGGCCGCGGCAACGCCTTGGTCGGACTAGGCCGGCAGGCCGATGCGCTGGAAGCCTATGAGCGCGCGCTGGCACTAGAACCCAATAATCCAGTGCTGCATTACAACCGCGGCAATCTTCTCGGCGCGCTCGGCCGGTTTGACGAAGCGCTGGCCGCGTTCGACCGTGCCGCGACGCTTGAGCCGCGCTTTGTTGAAGCGCTGCTCAATCGCGGCAATGCCTTGGTCGGACTTGGCCGGCACGCGGAAGCACTGTCGTCCTTCGAGCGCGCGCTCGAACTCAGGCCCAATGACCCGCTCGGGCTGGTCGGCAGGGGGCTGGCGCTTGCAGCGCTCGGCCGCGCCGAGGAGGCCCTGGCCTGCTACGACCGCGTCCTGGAAATGCATCCAGGCGATATCGCAGCATTAAACAACCGCGCCGCCGCGCTCGTGCGGCTCGACCGCTTGAACGACGCTTTGGCGGGTTACGATAAGGTAATCGCCGCGCAGCCCGACAATGCCGATGCCATCGAGAACCGATGCAACGTGCTGCAATCGCTCGGCCGCAATGACGAAGCGCTGGATGGCTTTGATCGCATTCTTCAACTCAGGCCGGACGACGCCGCCATCCTCACGCGACGCGGTCTGGCATTGTTGGAGCTCGGCCGCCCCGCCGAGGCACTGGCCTGTTTCGACCGGCGGCTGGAGCTTACTCCCGGCGATTCGGGCGACACGTTGAATCGCGGCGTAGCCTTGGCAGCGCTCGGCCGCTTTGAAGATGCGCTTGATTGCTACGATCGTGTACTGCAGGCAAATTCCCAAAACACTTCGGCATTGAACGGCAAAGGCAACGCCCTTGGCGAACTCGGGCGCTATGAAGAGGCGCTCGCCTGTTTCGACGAAGCGCTGGCGATCGACTTCGAACATCCAGAAAGCCACTGGAATTCAGCGCTGGTGCACCTTGTAAGAGGCGACTTGGCGGAAGGCTGGAAGGAATATGAATGGCGCTGGAGCACGGCGAACTTCCCTTCGGAGCATCGCATCTTTCGGCAGCCGCGCTGGCATGGCGAGCGGGTCAAAGGCACCCTGCTAGCTTGGGGAGAACAGGGGCTCGGCGACCAGATCATCTACGCCGGCATGATCCCCGACCTCGCCGCATATGCCGATTCCGTGTTGGTGGAGGTGGATCCGCGTCTGGTACCGTTGTTCGCACGATCCTTTCCTGTCGTTACCGTCGTAGGCTTTGGTGAAGCCGGGCGGCAGGACTTCCAGACGCAGTCGCCCTTCGCGAGCTTGGGACAATATTTGCGTCCGACGCTGGAATCTTTCCCGCGTGCCGAGAACGGCTATTTTGTTGCCGACGCCGAACGCGCCGCCGCATTGCGCCGCCGCCTTTCGCCCAACGGTGAGAAGGTCATCGGTCTTTCCTGGGTGTCGAAAAATCCCACGCTCGGCGAACGAAAGACGGCCCAACTACGCGATTTCGAATCCATCCTGCGGCTGCCCGGCTGCCGTTTCATCGACCTGCAATATGGCGACACCGCCGCCGAGCGCAACGCGGTGCAGAAGGAAACTGGCCTCGTAGTCGAGCGCCTTGACGACATCGACAACACTAACGACATCGACGGCCTCGCCGCCTTGATCGCGGCCTGCGACCTCGTTGCCACCGTCAGCAACACCACCGCGCATCTCTCCGGCGCGCTCGGCAAGCCGACAATCGTATTCGTTCCCTATGGGCGGACGCACCTGTGGTACTGGGGCTCCGAGAAGAATCAATATCCTTGGTATCCGCGGGTGCGCCTCCGCTACCAGGCACGGGGAGAATCGTGGGCGAAAATGATTGCTACGGCGTCGGTGGAAATTCCTGGCTTGGTCGCCAGCACAAAGGACTCCCCACATGGCACGTCCTGAAGCCAATCGCCGCCGCAGGCCGGGAGGCATTGCCGGGCCTTTAAGGGTCCAATACCTTGTTTGCATGAGTGAAATGCAGATGATGCGCTTCGATCCGAATAGCGGGCGCCGCGCCTGACATGCGTTCCGTCGGGGACATGCTGCGGGGCGCCGTCGGCCTGCATCAGCGCGGGCAACTGGCCGACGCGGAAAAGCTCTACAACAAGGTGCTGGCCATCGACTCCAGGCAGTTCGATGCGCTGCATCTTCTCGGCCTGCTCAAGCACCAACGCGGCGATAGCGACCAGGCCATCCGCCTGATGGCAGCGGCGCTCGACGTCAATCCAAGATCGCCGCCAGCGCTGCTAAATTATGCAGGCATGCTATTCATGATGAGGCGCTATGCCGACGCGCTCACCTGCTACGACCGCGTTCTCAAGCTCGAGCCGCAACTGCCCGACGCGCATTATAACCGCGGCAATGCGCTCATGGGCCTCGGCCGTCCCGGCGAGGCGCTAGCGGCTTACGACCGCGCCCTCTCCCTCAATCCGTCAAATCCGCTCGCCCACTACAATCGCGGCAACGCCCTCGTCGCCCTCAATCGCGTCGAGGAAGCGCTCGCCGCTTTCGAGCAAACGCTGAAACTTTCGCCGCAATCGCTAGAAGCGCTGATGAATCGTGGCAAGGCGTTGAGCCTGCTCGGCCGCAACGAGGAAGCGCTCGCCATTTTCGACGACATGCTGACAAAACAGCCTGACGATCCGGTAGTGCTGACCAACCGCGGATCGGCGCTGGCCGCGCTCGGCCGCAACGAGGAGGCGCTGGTCTGCTTCGACCGGGCGCTCGCGGTCAATCCGCTGGACGCCCCGGCGCTCAACAGCCGCGCCAGCGCGCTGATCGAGCTTAACCGTTTCGAAGAAGCGCTTCAGTCCTGCGATCAACTGTTGGCGGCGCAGCCGCTCGACCGCGACGCTTTGGTCAGCCGCGGGACCGCCCTGTTGCGTCTTCACCGCCTGGAAGAGGCGCTTGCCGCCTTCGAACGCGCTTTGCTCATCGACCCCGACGAGGCGCTGGCGATCAACGGCCGCGGCCTCGCGCTGCATGGGTTAGGCCGCTATGCGGAAGCTCTGGAATGCGTCGACAAGGCGCTCGCCATCACGCCCGACGACGTCGGACTCAAGATCAATCGTGGTGCCGCGCTGGTCGGCCTCAACCGCATGGAAGAGGCGCTCGTCTGTTACGATGAAGTGCTCAAGACCAAGCCGCAGGATGTCGGCACCATCAACAATCGCGGCAATGCGCTGCGCGATCTCAACCGTTACCAAGAGGCGCTCGCCTGCTTCGATCAAGCGCTCGCCATCAATCCGGAACATGCGGAGAGCCATTGGAATTCAGCGCTGGCTAGACTCGCCAACGGCGATCTCGTCGGGGGCTGGAAGGAATATGAGTGGCGCTGGAAGACAGCGGACTTCCCCTCCAAGCAGCGCATCTTCCCGCAGCCGCGCTGGCAGGGTGAATACGTGAACGGCCGACTCCTGGCCTGGGGCGAGCAGGGCCTCGGCGACCAGATCATCTATGCCAGCATGATTCCCGACCTCGCGAGCCACGCGGACTCCGTCCTGATCGAGGTCGGCGCCCGCATGGTCCCGCTGTTCGCGCGCTCCTTCCCCGCCATGACGGTGATTGCGCGCGGCGAGGCCGAGCAGCACCATTTCGACGCGCACTCGGCTTTCGCGAGCCTTGGCCAATATCTGCGGCCGAATTTCGAATCCTTTCCTTACCGAGAGAACGGTTATCTCGTCGCCGACGCCGAGCGCGCGGCGGCGTTGCGCCGGCGGGTGTCGCCAAACGGCGAAAAAGTCATCGGCCTTTCCTGGGTCTCGAAGAATCCGACGCTCAGCGAACGCAAGACCGCGCAACTGCGCGATTTTGAATCGATCCTGCGGCTACCCGGCTGCCGCTTCATCGATCTGCAATACGGCGACACCGCCGCCGAGCGCGAGGCGCTGCACAAGGAAACCGGCATCGTCGTCGAGCGGCTGGAGGACATCGACAATACCAACGACATCGACGGTCTTGCCGCCTTGATCACCGCCTGCGATCTCGTCGCCACTGTCAGCAACACCACCGCGCATCTCGCCGGCGCCCTGGGCAAGCCCACTGTGGTCTTCGTGCCCTTCGGCCGGGCGCGCATCTGGTATTGGTTCAAGGAGGGAACCGCCTGCCCCTGGTATCCCCGCCTGCGCCTGAAACGTGCGGTCGCGGGCCAATCCTGGGAGCAGTTGGTCAGCGCCGCCGCGGACGAAATCGCCGAATTGGTAGCGGCGGCACACCGGTCGCCGTGACATGCAATATCTGATCAAAATGTTGCACTCGGCGCTGAAACTGCAAAATCAGGGCAAGCTTGCCGAAGCCGAGAAGCTCTATAGCAAGGTCCTCGAGATTGATTCCGGCAATTTCGACGCGCTACATCTGCTCGGTCTTCTGAGGCACCAGCACGGCGACCGCACGCGCGGGCTTGAGCTGGTCGGTGCGGCGCTGAAGGTCAATCCCAATTCCGCGGAAGCGCTGTCGAATTACGGCAGCATTCTTTGCGCCTTGAACCGGCAGCAGGAAGCGCTTCCCTATTTCGAGCGCGCGCTCGCCATTAATCCCTTCTTCGCCAGCGCGCTTAACAATCGCGGCAACGCGCTGGATCATCTGGAGCGGCATGAGGAGGCGCTGGAGTGCTTCAAGCGCGCCTTGACGCTGAAGCCCGGCGACCCGCAAACGCTGTTCAACTGCGGCTATGCGCTCCGACAATTGAATCGGCACCGGGAAGCGCTGGGGTATTACGAGCAATTCCTGAAAAGGCTGCCCAGCGATAGCACGCTGCTCAATAATTGCGGCAAGGAGCTTGCCCTGCTCGGCCGCAGTCAGGATGCGCTCGCCTGCTTCGACCGCTCGCTGCAAATCAGCCCCGACGACATTGAAGCGCATTGGCAATCGGCGCTGAGCCGGCTCACGCTCGGGGATCTGGCGCGTGGCTGGAAGGCCTATGAATGGCGCTGGCGGACCGAGGAATTTCCGAGCGAGCCGCGCCATACCGCATTGCCGCGCTGGAACGGCAAAGACATCGGCGGCACGCTGCTCGCCTGGGCGGAACAAGGGCTGGGAGACGAAATCCTCTATGCCAGCATGATTCCCGATCTTGCCGGCCGCGTCGGCGCTCTGGCGCTGGAAGTCGAGCCGCGGCTCGTTCCGCTTTTCGCCCGGTCTTTTCCGGACGCACGCATCATCGCGCGCGACGATCCTCTGCCAGAGGTGGCGGCGCAAATTCCCTTTGCCAGTCTTGGACAATTTCTGCGGCCGGACAGCCAGTCCTTTCCCAAGCGCGAGCGTGGCTATCTCGCTGCTGACGCGGAAAGAGCCGCCGCCCTGCGCCGTCGCTTGTCGCCGCAAGGCGAAAAGGTCGTCGGGCTTTCCTGGATCAGCAAGAATCCGGTGCTGGGCAAGGCCAAAACCGCGACGCTGGCCGCTTTCGGGCCGCTGCTGCGGATGCCGCACTGTCGCTATGTCGATCTGCAATATGGCGACACCGCCGCCGAGCGCGAGGACTTGCAGCGGCGCACCGGGATACACGTGGAGCGCCTCGACGACATCGACAACACGCAGGACATCGACGGCCTCGCCGCCTTGATCGCCGCTTGCGATCTCGTCGTCACCGTCAGCAACACGACGGCGCATCTCGCCGGCGCCCTCGGCAAGGCGACGGTCGTCTTCGTCCCCTTCGGCACCGCGCGCATCTGGTATTGGTTCCACGAAGGCGACGACAGCCCGTGGTATCCACGCGTGCGCGTCAAGCGGCAGCGGCAGGGACAAACGTGGGACGAATTGATCGCATCGGCGGCTACCGAGATCGGCGAATTCGCTTCCGGCGACACGCAACCGCAGCCGGCGTAAGCGGATGATGCGCATGATGACCTTCGCACTGTCAGGCGGCCGATGACATGCAACAGCAACTCGATATCCTGCGGCGCGCGCTCGAATTGCAGAATCGCGGCGAGCTCGGTGAAGCGGAGCGGCTCTACAATCAGGTGCTTGCTGCCAATCCGGAGAATTTCGACGCGCTGCATCTGCTCGGCATTCTCTGCCATCAGCGCGGCGACAGCACCCGCGCGGTGGAGCTTCTCGAAGCCGCTCTGAAGGTAAATCCGAATTCGGCCGAGGCGCTCCTGAACACCGGCAGCGTTCTCGGCGCGCTCGGCCGCCATTATGAGTCGCTGACCTATTTCGATCGCGCGCTGGAGATCAACGCCTTTCTCTTTCCGGCGCTGGTCAACCGCGGCAAGGCACTGAACGAGATCAGGCGTTACGACGAAGCGCTCGCCACGCTGAAAAAGGCGCTAGCGATCAAGCCGGGCGACGGCCCGGCGATGTTCCAGTGCGGTTTCGCGCTGCGCCAGCTGCGGCGTTATCCCGAGGCGCTCGGCTATTTCCAGAAGGTGCTCGAGCTCGATCCGCAGGATACCTGGGCCATGCTCAATTGCGGCTACGCGCTCCGCGAGCTGAAGCGCTTTCCCGAAGCGTTGGGCTATCTCAAGCAGATCCTGAAGCTACGGCCGGCCGATCTTCACCTCCTTCGGCGCTGCGGCGTCGAGCTTTTCTGGCTCGGCGAAGTCGACGAGGCGCTCACCTGTTTCCGGCAAATTCTCGCGCTCAGTCCCGATGATGCCGACGCTCATTGGGAGATCGCGCTCGGGCGTCTTTCCCTCGGTGATTTTGCCGAAGGCTGGAAGGAATATGAATGGCGCTGGAAGCTGGAAATGCCGCCGTCGGAAAAACGCCACACCGCATTGCCGCTGTGGAACGGCGAGCACGTCGACGGGCATCTCCTGGCGTGGGCCGAGCAAGGCATCGGCGATGAAATCTTGTATGGCGGGATGATCCCGCAGCTTGCACCGCATGCGAAAACACTGACGATCGAAGTCGATCCGCGCCTGGTTTCGCTCTTCGCCCGCTCCTTCCCCGGGCTCGCCGTGATCGGCAACAACGGGCCACCGCCCGCCGATGTCACCGTGCAATGTCCCTTTCCCAGTCTCGGCCGTTTTCTGCTGCCAAGCCGCGACGCGCTTCAGCAGCGCCGGCAGGCTTATCTCACCGCCGATCCGGAATTCACCGCCGATTTGCGCAAGCAGCTCTCGCCCAACGGCGAAAAGGTGATCGGCGTTTCCTGGATCAGCAAGAATCCCTTTGTCGGCGGTGGCAAGACCGCGGCGTTGAGCGATTTCGAGCCGCTGCTGCGCCTGCCCGGCTGCCGCTATATCGATCTGCAATATGGCGACACCGCCGATGAGCGCCAGGCGCTGCGTGCGGCCACCGGAATCGTTGTCGAACGGCTGGAGGAGATCGACAACTTTGCGGATCTCGACGGCCTGGCGTCGCTGATCGCCGCTTGCGATCTGGTCGTGACCGTCAGCAACACCACCGCCCATCTCGCCGGCGCCCTGGGCCAGCAGACGATTGTCTTCGTGCCGGTCGGCAAAGGCCGGCTCTGGTACTGGTTTACCGAAGGCGAAGACAGCCCCTGGTATCCGCGTGTGCGGCTCAAGCGGCAACAGCCTGGCCAATCCTGGAAGGAGCTGGCGCAAACCGCGGCGGCGGACGCCGCAGCGGCACTGCAAATTCCCGCCAGGGAAATGCCGGTCGGAAAATAGCTGTTTACGCTGCGATCAGCGGTTTGTCGTCGCGCGGCGCCGCCCGCGCCTCGCATTCCATCGCAAAGCTTTCCAGAATCGCGGCGTCCTTCGCCGCCAGCATCAGTGCGATGCGGCGGGCCTGCGCCGCCCGGGCGAGCCAACGCCTTGCGCCTTCGGCGCTTTTTACCGGAGTCGGACGGAGAATCGCCTGCTTTGCCATGCGCGAAGGCTGCGCGCGGCGTGCAGAGATTTCAATTCTTGCAATTGCCCGCGCTTTGAGTCCGTGCGCGCCGATTCTCCACCGCTACTCGGGCTGGAAATTCAGCGCCACCCCGTTGATGCAGTAGCGCAGGCCGGTCGGCGGTGGGCCGTCGGGAAAGACATGCCCGAGATGGCTGCCGCAGCGGCTGCAATGCACCTCGGTGCGCGTCATGCCGTAGCTTCGATCTTCGGTGGTCTCCACCGCGCCCGGTACCGGATCGTTGAAGCTCGGCCAGCCGGTGCCGCTCTCGAATTTCATCTTGGAAACGAAAAGCGGCTGGCCGCAACCGGCGCAGGAAAAACTGCCGGCGCGCTTCTCGCGCAGCAGCGCGCAGCTCCCCGGCCGCTCGGTGCCGTGCTGGCGCATAATCATGTATTGCTCGGGCGTGAGCAGCCGCCGCCATTCGGCATCTGTATGGGTGACGGGATATTGCTTCTGATCCATGACGGTCTCCGCGCGCTGACGCCCATTATACGGCGGACCGGCGCCGATTGTTACATCCCGCTTCAAAGCACGGCACGCTTCAAGCCTTCTTTGGTTTTTTCCGAGACTGGACCGTTCGTGTAGACGCTCGCGCCGACGTGTTCAGCCGCACGGCGCGAATGAGGGCCTTAAATGCCCCTTCATCGATCTTGTCGCCTTCGTGGAAATCGATGGCACGCCGAGAGTTGCCTTCGAGGCTGGCATTGAAGAGGCCGCAAGGGTCCTTGAGCGAGGCACCCTTGGCGAAGGTCAGCGTCACCTTGTCCTTGTAGGTCTCGCCGGTGCAGAGGATGCCCCCGTGTTCCCACACCGGAATGCCCATGGGGCTTGATGGCTTTCGCCATTTCACGTCCTCGACGATGTCGGGGCCAGCTTTTTGATGAGTTTCCGCAGCCGCGCCAGCGTCTCGCCGCGCCAATCGCCGAGCGCCTTGATCCGGGCATCGATCAGATGGGAGGGAGAATCTTCTTTTTTAGCGGACATCTGGGGGTGTTTCGCGCGCCGTTACATGGCCGAACAAATTGAAGCTAATCCTGGTGCGGACGGAGGGACTCGAACCCTCACGGGGTTTCCCCCAAGGGATTTTAAGTCCCTTGCGTCTACCATTCCGCCACGTCCGCGCCGGTCAGGCTTGTAGCATCGCCGCCGTGGCTGCCCAAGCTATCCGCCCTTGCGCCTGACGCATCCAGAAAGCCGTTTCCCGGGCCAGCGAGGACCGCAGCAATACCGCACGTCAGGCCGGCTGCGCCAGAAAGCCGCTTAGTTTCTTCCGCGGCCTGCGCTAAGTTCCTTCGCGCGGGGCCGTCCTTGGAGGCAACCATGCGAAACCTAATCGCGCCCATTGTCCTTGCCGGAATCCTCGGGCTCTGGAGCCCGGCTTTCGCGAACGAGGTGTCGCTGCACAAACACAGCCTCGAAGAGCTCAAAAGCGTCTGCGACAAGGTCGGCGGCTCGTTCTCTCAAGGCGCCGATGTCTATGCCTGCGGGACCGACTGTCACGGAAAGCCCGGCACCGCGTGCGTCGTCGACTGCAAGGCCGATCAGACCTGTTTCGCGCAGGTGATCGGCGGCCGGCGGCCCACCGGCCTCACCAATGCCTTGCAGGCGCCGCCGCAGCGCAGCAAGCGTTGATGGTCACTGACCCACTGCCTTAATCCCCGCCCTCGCGGATCGGCGGCAGGAAGGCGAGGCCGGTGTCCCAGGGAAAGTGAATCCAGGTATCCTGCGACACCTCCGTGACGAAGGTGTCGATCAGCGGCCGGCCCAGCGGCTTGGCATAGACCGTGGCGAAATGCGCCTTGGGCAATTGCTGGCGCACGATGCGCGCGGTCTGCCCGGTATCGACCAGATCGTCGACGATGAGCACGCCCTCGCCGCCGGGGCCGCCGATCTTGCGGATGGCGTCGGCGACGCCCTTGAGCACGCGCAGCTCGCCGCGCGCGCCCGGCCCGGCATAGCTCGAAATGCAGATGGTCTCGATGACCCGGATGTTCAATTCGCGCGCGACGATCGCCGCAGGCACCAGGCCGCCGCGGGTGACGCAGACGATGGCTTCGAACGGCCCGGCCTCCGCCAGCCGCCAGGCCAGCGCGCGGGCGTCGCGGTGGAACTGATCCCAGGATACCGGGAACGGCCTTTGCGGCTGCGGCTCAGCCATGGTCACCCTTTCCGGCGCCGCACCGCCGCGCGCGCTTGCTGCAACATCGCCTCGACGGCGGCCTTAGCCGCCTCGAGTTTTTCCGGGTCGCGGGCGCGGATGACAATGTCGGTATTCGGCCCAGTCTCACTGTGAAAGAACGGATAGCTGCCGATGATCACCTCAGGGTGCGCTTTGGCGATGTCGCCCAACTCGGCGCCGATATCACCTTCGCGCAAATCGGCGCGCACGCTCTGCGACAGCATTTTCGCGCCGGTCTTCAGCTTCGGCGCCGCCGTGTCGAGCATGGCCTGCATGATCGCCGGAACGCCGGCCATGACGATGACATTGCCGATCCAGAATCCGGGCGCCGCCGATATCGGGTTCTCCACCAACTCGGCGCCGGCGGGAATGCGCGCCATGCGAAGCCGCGCCTCGTTGAGCTGCGAGCCCCTTTCAGCGATGCGCTCGCGCAGCAGTTCCACCGCGCGCGGATGGTGGTCGATGGCGACACCGAAAGCCTTGGCAATGCTGTCGGCGGTGATGTCGTCGTGGGTCGGACCGATGCCCCCGGTGGTGAAGACGTAGGTGTAACGGCTGCGCAGCGCATTCACGGCCTCGACGATGGCCGCTTCATTGTCGGCGACGATGCGGACTTCCTTCAGGTCGATGCCGATGCTGGTCAGGTAGCCGGCCAGATAGCCGATGTTCTTGTCTTTGGTGCGTCCGGAGAGAATTTCGTCGCCGATGACGATCACGGCGGCCGTGACGATTTCGCCCGGTTCCGGCTCGCTCGTGGTGTTCATTGTTGGGCGGAAACAGGCATTGCGGCAGGCCCGGTTGCGGCGGGGCGTACCCTGCCACCGGAGGCCCAAGGGCATCAAGAGAGCCCGATTGGGGCCCGCCGCCGAAGCGCGGCCGCTTCGTTAACCGCCGGTTAAGACCGCCCGCCAAAAAACCGGCGGCCGGCCCATCGGCCTCAATCCGCAAGCGAATTGCAACGTTTGCCGTCATAAGCTTCCCGGGAAGCAGGACGTGTGACCTTGGGCCCAACCAACAGCGCAGCGGCTTCGAAACCCGCGACCCCGGACCGCGGCACCTTCAGCGTCATCGTGCGCATCGGGGTCATCGTGGCCTTGGCGATCGCCTGCGTCATCGTCGCGGTGCTTAGCTCCGCCGAACGCGCCGATCAGGTCGCGCTCGACCAGCAGCGCCAATTGTTCATGCGCGCGATCTCTGACCACGGCGAGCGTATGTTGCGCGAGGTCGAAAGCATCACCGCTTCGGATCGCGCGGTCCGCAACATACGCGAGGCGCGAGACCTCGAATGGGTGCGCCAGCGCATCGGCCAATGGCTGGAAACCTTCTACGATCACCAGCTCGTCTTCGTCGTCGACGCCGAGGACCATTTCATCAACGCCCCGGTGAATGTGGCGGGCGTCGGCGATGGCCAGCTCGCCTCGGCACACAAGGACCTCCTTCCCCTGCTTGCCTATCTGCGCGGGCGCAAGCCGCATCTGCCCAACGGCGCCCGGACCATCCTCGCCTCCGACGCCGGCACCAACCTCGGCCACGGCGCCCGGGTGGCGCTCGTGCAGAATCTGATCGGGCATCCGACCTTGATCGTGGCCAGCGAGATCACGCTCCCCGATCAGCCGCAGCATGCGGCGGCTCCTTTTGTGATCGCGGTGAAGTATCTTGATGGCGCTCTGTTGAACACCATTTCCAACCAGTTGCTGCTGCCAAATCTGCGAACGCTGGATCAGTGGCAGCAGACACTGCCGCGCGATTACGTTTTCGACCTATCTGACGACCAGGGAGCCACACTCGCCCGGTTCGCCTGGACGCCGAAACAGCCGGGCTCGCAAGTTGTGCGCAGCGTGCTGCCTTTCGTCGCTTTCGCCATCGTCGGCTTCGCTGTTCTTGCCGCTTTCGTACTGCGTTACATGCTGCGCACCGCCGCCACCATCGCCGCCGGCGAGGAGCGGATGCGGCACCTCGCCATGCACGATCCGCTATGCGGCTTGCCGAACCGGGTGTTTTTCGGCGAGCGCCTTGAAGCCACAATCGAGGAGGTTCGCGCCGGAGGCCGCGCCGGGGCCGTTTTCTACATCGACCTCGACCATTTCAAGGACGTCAACGATACACTCGGGCATCCGGTCGGCGACGAACTGATCCGCAACGTCACGCTTCGGCTCAACAAAATCCTCCGCGGTGACGATCTCGTGGCTCGGCTCGGCGGCGATGAATTCGCCGTCATCACCACATCGGGCACGGACATCTATCTGTTGCAAGGTATCGCCGGGCGCATCATTTCCAGCCTCTCGGCGCCTTATTCGGTGAACGGCCAGAATATCGTCATCGGCGCCAGCGTCGGCATCGCGGTCATCGATCCGCAGGCGACAAGCGCCGCCGAGATCATGCGCTACGCCGACATCGCCCTCTATCGGGCGAAGAACGAAGGGCGCCGCCGCGCCTGCATCTACGACGCCGAGATGGATCACCACGTCTCAGGCCGCAAGCAGTTAGAGCACGATTTGCGCGAGGCGATCGAAAACGGCGGCCTGTCGCTCGCCTATCAGCCCATCGTCAACAACAGCGGCGAGACTCTGGTCGGGGTCGAAGCCCTCTGCCGCTGGCGTCATCCCGATCGGGGCGATATTCCTCCCACCGAATTCATCCCCGTCGCCGAGGAAAGTGGGCTGATCACCGCGCTTGGCGAATGGGTGCTGCGCCGCGCCTGTCTTGACGGCCAAGCCTGGCCGGGCTTGCTCGTCGCCGTCAATGTCTCGCCGCTGCAATTCCGCCGCACCGATTTCGTCGAACTGGTCGAGCGCATCCTGTCGGAAACCCGGTTCGATTCCTCGCGTCTCGAGCTCGAGGTGACCGAGAGTACCTTCCTCGGCAATGTGAGCAGCGCCGAAGCCGCCATGGTCAGTCTCAAGAATTTAGGCGTCCGGCTCGCGCTGGACGATTTCGGCACCGGCTATTCCAGCCTGCTCTACCTGCGGCGCTTTCCCTTCGACAAACTCAAGATCGACCGCAGCTTCGTCAGCAGCATCGAAAAGGCCGCCGACGCCGCCGCCATCGTACACGCCATCGTCAGCCTCGGCCGCGGTCTCGGCATGAAAGTGGCGGCCGAAGGGGTGGAAACGGCGGAACAGCAGCTATTCCTGCGCGCCGCGGGCGTCCATGTGATGCAGGGCTTCTACTTCGGCAAGGCCATGTCCGCCGCGGCCTTGAGCCGACGGCTAGCCGGCACGTTCCGCCGCGGTGCGAGCGACATCGCCGCCGCCGGCTGATAATCTCGCCCGTGAGTCCGCGCTCATGCCTTCCCGGGCATGACGGTCTCTTACATGCTACCGGGGGAGCTGGCATGGCTCATTCCGCGAAAATCGCCATCGTGACGGGAGCGGGAACGGGCATCGGGAAAGCCGTATCGCTCGCTTTGCTCAAGGCCGGCTATGCCGTGACGTTGGCCGGGCGGCGGCGGCAATTGCTCGACGAGGTCGCCGCCGAAATGCCGAACGCGCAAACGCTCGTCTTTCCCACCGACGTGAGCGACCCCGCCCAGGTGAGGGCTTTGTTCAGCCGGGTGCGGGAAAAATTCGGCCGTCTTGATCTGTTGTTCAACAACGCCGGCATTGGCGCCCCCGGCGCTCCCGACGAAGTGCCCTTCGAGAAATGGAGGCAGGTTGTCGACATCAATCTCAACGGCACCTTCCTCTGTACCCAGGAGGCCTTCCGTATGATGCGCGAGCAGGCGCCGCGCGGCGGCCGCATCATCAACAACGGCTCGATCTCCGCTCATGCGCCGCGGCCGCTATCGATCGCCTATACCGCGACCAAGCATGCGATCACCGGCCTTACCAAATCGACGGCTCTCGATGGCCGCCCCTATGATATCGCCTGTGGCCAGATCGACATCGGCAACGCGGCGACTCCGATGACAGAGCAAACAAAAATCGGCACCTTGCAGGCCAACGGCAGCATGGCGCCGGAGCCGCAGATGGACCCCCGCTATGTGGGCGATGCCGTGGTCTACATGGCGGGGCTGCCGCTCGACACCAACGTGCTGTTCATGACTGTGATGGCGAGCAAGATGCCCTATGTCGGACGAGGCTAGCGCATGCTCGCGCTGCAATCGGCGTTCGGCCTTATCGTCCTGCTCGCCGCCTTGTGGGCGATCAGCGAAAACCGCCGTGCGGTTTCCTGGCGGCGCGTCGGTGCCAGTCTGGCGCTGACTGTCGCGCTCGCTCTGTTGATGCTGAAAATCCCGGCGCTGAAATCCGCCTTCGCGGCGGTGAATGCCGCCGTCAATGCTGTCGCGGCGGCGACGCGCGCGGGGACCTCCTTCGTCTTCGGCTACCTGGGCGGCGGTCCCCTTCCCTTCGAGCCGAAGACGCCGGGCAGCGAATTCATCCTCGCCTTCCAGGCCTTGCCGGTGGTGCTCGTGGTCAGCGTGCTGACAACGCTGCTGTTCTACTGGCGCATCCTGCCGCTGATCGTGCGCGGTTTCTCGTGGCTGCTGGAACGCACGCTCGGCGTCGGCGGCGCGGTCGGGCTGTCCACCGCCGCCAACATCTTTCTCGGCATGGTGGAATCGCCGCTGTTCATCCGGCCCTATCTTTCGCAGCTCTCGCGCGGCGAGCTTTTCATCGTCATGACCGGCGGCATGGCCGGAATCGCCGGCACCGTCTTCGTGATTTACGCCACCGTGCTGGTGCCGGTGATCCCTGATGCCGCCGGCCATTTGCTGACCGCCTCGGTTCTCGGCGCACCCGCCGCCATTTTGGTAAGCGAGCTGATGGTGCCCGACGGCAAAGACGTGCGCACGCAGGCGCGGCTCGAGGATCCCGGCGACGTGGCGACAAGCGCCATGGACGCCGTCGTCAAAGGCGCCGCCGTTGGCGTCGAGCTGCTGCTCAACATTTGCGCCATGCTGATTGTGCTGATCGCGCTTGTACATCTCGTCAACGCGATGCTCGGGCTGTTGCCTGATCTTGGCGGCGCGCCGGCGTCGCTCGAACGCATGCTCGGCTATCTGATGGCGCCGGTCTGCTGGCTCATGGGGATTCCCTGGGCGCAGGCGACCGAGGCGGGCGCGCTGATGGGAATGAAGACCGTGCTCAACGAATTCGTCGCCTACTTTCGCCTCGCCGCGCTGCCCGCCGGCGCGCTCGACGAACGCTCACGCCTTATCATGCTCTACGCGCTGTGCGGCTTCGCCAATTTCGGCAGCCTCGGCATCATGATCGCGGGCCTCACGGTGATGGCGCCGGAGCGCCGCGCCGACATTATCGCGCTCGGCTGGAAATCGATCGTCTCCGGCACCGCGGCGACTTGTCTCCTCGGCGCCATCGTCGGCCTGCTGAGCTGAAAGAGTGGCCCTCCCGCGCCTGGAGCTTACGGCGCTGCCGTTTGCGGAATGACGGCGCAAAAATAAACTTATCCCCGCCCCTGAATCCGATCTTATCTTTGCCGCACCTCGTCCGCTGAGGGGCGCTTCATGAGGCGTCATGCAGGCGGGACGAACGGGAGGAAGGCGCCGGAGATGCGGCGTTCTTCGCTTCCGTGGCCAAGCCGGGCGACCGGTGCGGCTGGTGCGGTGCCCGCGGACGCGGTTTCGCAAACCGCGCACTCGGGCGGCGCCGAACCCCGACCCCCGGGTACTAAGGCCCGGGCACTAGGAGCTAGTAGCCGCAGGGCGATACGATAACGCCCGTACGCGGTGAGCGCGGGACGGACGCCGTAACGGACACCGCCGCGGAGCGCCGAAAGGCGCGCGCCTCTTCCAAAAGAAGAGGCGCGCCATGGCCGCAAGGCCATGGCTCAAAGAAGCCGAAGCGCCTTCCCGGCGCTCCGCTCCCCTCGTTTTCGAGGGGACGAAGAAAGGAATGCGGCGTGGCCCGCGCCGCCAAGAACAGGGCCGGCGGAGCGTTGGCTAAACAGGCGTCAGTAATGCAATCAGAAAAAATGCGCTTACCCCTTCTGATTACGGATTACTGAAGACCGATCCCTGGCATCAATGCAGCCGGAATTCGCCGTCGACAGGCCGGATTTCCGCGGGATGGATCAACCGCGAATGTGCCACCGTCACCGAATGCAGGGGTCCTTCGAGGCTGTTCTGCCAAAACGCGAGAAAGCGTTGCAACGCGGGAAATTGCGGAAAAAGATCGTAGGCCTGCCAGACGAACGTCTGCAACAGCCAGCGGTGATCCGGACGCCGATAAAGAATCCGCGCCGTGGTCAGTCCATAGCCTTCGACCTGTTTCTTGAAGTCCTCCGAAACCATGTTGCCCTCCGCGCCAATGGAATCCGAGTTTCCGTATCCCGCGCCCTTCATTGCAAGCCTCATTTCTAAACAAATCGTGCATATTCAATGCCTTAGCAGCAGCTCACGCGCCCTGCTGACAGAACCCGGCGCCCGCCGGGAAAAAGCAACGCGGCCAGCGGGCCGCCGTTCCCCCGGCCTGCGGGCAAGGCTAAGTCTTTGATCGAAAAAGGGGTTGGCACTCAGCAGTAAGGACTGCTAAAAATTTTCCGTCGACCCCTTGTGCGGCGGGAAGCGTGCCTTATGTCGCGCTCACGCTGCGCCGGAAAATCCGCCGGGGCGGCGCCTCACCAGAATAAACCTAAGTCTTTCAGCAATTTAGGAGGACAGCATGAAATTCCGTCCGCTTCACGACCGTGTCGTGGTCGAGCGCGTCACCGCCGAGGAGCGTACCGCGGGAGGGATCATCATCCCCGACACGGCGAAAGAGAAGCCGCAGCAGGGCAAGGTGATCGCCGTCGGCCCCGGCGGCCGCGACGAAAACGGCAAGCTCATCCCCATCGATGTCAAAGCCGGCGATCTGGTGCTCTTCGGCAAATGGTCCGGCACCGAGGTCAAGATCGACGGCAAGGAATACCTGATCATGAAGGAAAGCGACATCATGGGCGTCCTCACCGACGCCGAAGCGTCGCGCAAGAAAGCCGCTTAAGTCGCAACCATCCCATCATCCTGGAAGACGCGGTCAGGCCGCTGCTCAGGATGAGTTCTAATCGGAGCAAACAGATATGGCAGCCAAGGAAGTCAAATTCTCGGTCGAAGCGCGCGACAAGATGCTGCGCGGCGTCGACATTCTCGCCAATGCGGTGCGCGTGACGCTCGGTCCGAAGGGCCGTAACGTCGTGCTCGACAAGAGCTTCGGTGCCCCGCGGATCACCAAGGATGGCGTCACCGTCGCCAAGGAGATCGAGCTCGACGACAAGTTCGAGAACATGGGCGCGCAGATGGTGCGCGAGGTCGCGTCGAAGTCCTCCGACTTCGCCGGCGACGGCACCACGACCGCGACCGTGCTGGCGCAGGCCATCGTCAAGGAAGGTTCCAAGGCGGTTGCCGCCGGCATGAACCCGATGGACCTCAAGCGCGGCATCGATCTCGCCGTCGAAGCCATCGTCGAGGACCTGAAGAAGAACTCGAAGAAGGTCACCTCGAACGAAGAGATCGCCCAGGTCGGCACCATTTCGGCCAACGGCGACGCGGAGATCGGACGCTTCCTCGCCGACGCCATGAAGAAGGTCGGCAACGAGGGCGTCATCACCGTCGAAGAGGCGAAATCGCTGGAGACCGAGCTGGAAGTGGTCGAAGGCATGCAGTTCGACCGCGGCTACATCTCGCCCTACTTCGTGACCAACGCGGAGAAGATGCGGGTGGAGATGGAAGACCCCTATGTCCTCATCTATGAGAAGAAGCTCTCCGGCCTGCAGGAATTGCTGCCGCTGCTGGAAGCCGTGGTGCAGACCGGCAAGCCCCTGGTCATCATCGCCGAGGACGTCGAGGGCGAGGCGCTGGCCACGCTCGTGGTCAACAAGCTGCGCGGCGGGCTGAAGGTCGCCGCCGTCAAGGCTCCGGGCTTCGGCGACCGCCGCAAGGCCATGCTGCAGGACATCGCCATTCTGACCGGCGGTCAGGCCATCTCGGAAGATCTCGGCATCAAGCTCGAGAACGTGACGCTCGCGATGCTCGGCCGCGCCAAGAAGGTGATCATCGAGAAAGAGAACACCACGATCGTCAACGGCGCCGGCAAGAAGGCCGACATCGAGGCGCGCGTCGCGCAGATCAAGGCGCAGATCGAGGAGACCACGTCTGACTACGACCGCGAGAAGCTGCAGGAGCGGCTGGCCAAGCTTGCGGGCGGCGTCGCCGTGATCCGCGTTGGCGGCGCCACCGAGGTCGAGGTGAAGGAGCGCAAGGATCGCGTCGACGACGCGATGCATGCGACCCGCGCCGCGGTCGAGGAAGGTATCCTGCCCGGCGGTGGCGTGGCGCTGTTGCGCGCCACCGAGGCGCTCAAGCGCGTCAAGACCGTCAATGAGGACCAGAAGCACGGCGTCGACATCGTGCGCAAGGCGATCACCGCCCCGGCGCGGCAGATCGCGATCAACGCCGGCGCCGACGGCTCAGTCGTGGTCGGCAAGATCCTGGAGAAGGATCAGTATGCCTTCGGCTACGACGCGCAGAACGACGAGTATGGCAACCTGGTCAGCAAAGGCATCATCGACCCGACCAAGGTCGTGCGCTCGGCGCTGCAGAATGCCTCGTCGGTGGCGGGCCTGCTGATCACCACCGAGGCCATGGTCGCCGAACTGCCGAAGAAGAAGGAACCGGCCCCGGCGATGCCGGGCGGCGGCATGGACTTCTGATCGATCCGGCACTCGAGAATGCTAAGGCCCGGGAGCAATCCCGGGCCTTTTCCTTTTCAAGCCGCCGCGGCACGCCGCGCGTCAGTCGGCGATGCGAGACGAACGGTGCAGCTATGCGCGGTCCATGTCGCGCCTTGCGCCGTTCGATGTCATGAGCGGATATCTACAAGCGCACAGCAATTACTTCGCAATGGAGATAACAATGTCACAGCGCTTCAATCTCCGTCAGGTCGCGCCCGAAGGATACAAGGCGTTCGGCCCGCTTTATCAGTACATCGAGACGTCGGGCCTCGACCGCAAACTGGTCGATCTTGTGTTCCTGCGCGTTTCGCAGATCAACGGCTGTTCCTATTGCGTCGACCTGCATTGGCGCGACCTGGTTAAGGCCGGCGAAGACCAACGCAGGCTCAATAGCCTAATCACCTGGAAGGAAGCGCCCTTCTTCAGCCCACGCGAGCGCGCCGCGCTGGCCTGGACCGAAAGCCTGACCAATATCGCCCAGACCGGCGCGCCCGATGCCGACTATGCGCTGGTGAAGGCCGAATTCAGCGACAAGGAGATCGGCGATCTCACTATCGTCATCGCGCTGATGAATGCCATGAACCGCGTCGGCATCAGCTCACGGCTTGCTCCTGCCCTGCAAGTCGCCTGAGGCGCTGCTTTTTGGGTGGAGTCACCCGAAAGTGGCCGTCCGCGATGACAAAGACCCTACACTGCATCGCGGTTGAAGAGCACTGTAACGGGAAGACGTGACAACATGATCGGCAAAGACGGCGGGGATTTCAAACCGGCGAAGCAAGGCGACAAAAGTTCATTCACGAAGCGAAGCTGCGGGCGCCGGCGGCGGCCATGGCTTTGATCGAGAGCCTTGGCGAGCCGCGGGCCGCCAAAAAATGAAAACGACCAGCAACGAAAAGGCGCGCGTACATCCGGCGTCGCTCAAATCGCTGTGGTCGTCTAGGGCGGCCGGAGCAAAAGCTGCCGTCCGCCGCATGTGCCGCATATAGTCTCTATTGGTGACAATTCAATGACACGGCGAACCCCCATTTTCACCATCGGTTACGAGCAGGCACCTTCGGCGGCGGTTCTAAAGGAGCTGAAACGCGCGAAAATCGGGCTCGTCGTCGATGTGCGCGCCGTTTCGGCTTCGCGGCGGCCCGGCTTTTCCAAGCGCCAGCTTGCCGCCGCGCTCGACCAGGAAGGCATCGATTATCTGCACCTGCGCGCCTTGGGCACGCCGAAGGAAGGCCGACTGGCGGCGCGTAGCGGCGATCTCAAGACGCTGTTCCGGGTCTTCGAGAAGCACCTGAAATCGGCGGCGGCGCGCGAGGAACTGGATGAGCTCGTCGCCCTCGTCAAAGATGGACGCCGCATCTGCCTTCTCTGCTATGAACGCGATGCTGCGCATTGCCACCGCCGGCGCCTGGCGGAATTGGTGCATGAGCGGGCCCGCGCGCCGGTCGAAAATCTCGTGCCGCAAGTATTTTGAGCGGGCGCTTATTCGGCCGGCAGCGCACGGGCAACGGTGCGGCCGGGCTGCGCCAGCGTCGCCAAGATCGCCACTCCGATGGCCGCGAGCAGAAACAATAGCGTCACCGCCGCCGTCACCAGCAGCACCAGCGCAAAGCCGCCCTGCTCATGGAAGCGCGCGATCATCTCCACCGCGGCTCCGGCGCTGATAAACAGCAGGAAATAGCGCACGGCGTAGAGCCTCCCGCGCCAGGCATCGGCACTGAAGCGCGCGAGCACCATATCGGTCACCGTCACCTGGCCATAGATCGCGACCATCACCAGCGCCAAGGCAAGCATCAGCCACAGGCCGCTTGCCGTGGTCGCCCACACCGTGCCGACGAGACCGATGGCCACGATCACGGCGAGCAGCACATGCGGTGCGATCCACTCCACGAGGCGGCCGACGGCAAGCTGCGCGGCGGCGCCGCAGAAAAACACCGTCGTGGCGAGGCCGCCGACCGCGGCCAAGCCCACTTGGCCGCCCAAGCGCTCTTCGACGATCTTGGGAACCGCCACGCTGATGGCGTTGAAGATCAGGCCCGCCGAAAGCGCGATGACGAGAAATAGCCCAAACATCATGAGCGCGAGGCGTGGCGACAGTGGCGCCGCCGGCGACGACTGACGCTTGCCGAGCTGGTGCCGGTCGTCGGCAATCGACCACCAAAAGATCGGCGCCGTCGCCAAACATACGCCTGCCGGCACTAGGAAAGCGCTGCGCCATCCCAGCCAAGATGCAAGAGCGGCAGTGGTTCCCGCGGCAAGCGCTGCGCCGAGATTGCCGCAAACGCCGTTGAAGGCCAGCGTGCGTCCGCGCGCCTGCGAGGCTTCTATCAGCATGGCCATGCCGACCGGGTGATAGATCGCGGCGAAGACTCCGAGCAGAAACAGCGCCGCCGCCAGCGCCGGCAAATTCGGCGCATAGGCGGCGCCGACGAGCGACAAGCCGCAACCGGCATAAAAGAGTGCCATCATGTTGCGCCGGCTCCAGCGGTCGGCCAGCCACCCGGCCGGCAGTGAGAACAGTCCGAAGGCGACGAAGGAAGGGGTGCTGAGCGCGATCAATTCCGCATAAGGGCGCCCATAGACCCCCTCCAGGCTGAGGACTGCGGTCGGGAAGATCAGCAGCACATAGTGATCGACGGCGTGCGCCCAGTTGAGAAATCCAATAGTCCGCCGTTTTACCGGCTGCGTTTGTTCGCCCTTGGTATCCATTCGCGGCTCCTTTCCCTCCCTATACTCCTTTTTGCTTATGCGTCACTTCGCCTTTTGATGTGACTCGCGGATCGATGCCCTCATAAGCTGCAAGCAACGCATAAAAACGCCGCCGTTCGAAGGCGGGGAATGAGGCGGGGGAATGCCTCGATGCGCGGCAAGTCGAGGGCCGCAGGCCTGCTCGCGGCGGCGGTACTAGTTTGTGCGCTTGTCCCGGCGGCGGCCGACATGCTGGAGGATGCCCCTCCGCCGCCGACGACGCTCTATTTCTTCGGCGCCGATCTCTGGCATGAAGGCGATTTCCTGCACGGCGGCGTGCTTTGGTCGCCCAAAGGGCTGGCGCAAGACGGCTTTACGCTGAAGCTGATCTTCGGCGCGGGGGCATATCAATATCATTCCGGCGCCTTGGGGGACACCGAAGTGACCGGCCGGCAAACGCTCGCATCCTTGATGCCGGGCTGGCGTTTCAAGCGACCCGATCTCGAACTCACCATCTTCGGCGGAATCGATCTGCAGCATCACAAACTCAGCACCGACGACCCCAGCAACGGCATCGCGGGTGATCATGCCGGATTGCGCGGTGGATTCGATCTCTGGTACCAACCCAGCCGCGGCACGATGTTCGCCGCCAACGCGTCGCTTTCCACGATCAGCACGAGCTATGACGCCCGCGCGTCCTATGGCTGGCGGCTATGGCACCGTTTTTACGCCGGGCCCGAAGTGCAGGCGCTGGCCAGCGACGGGTACCGGCAATACCGCTTTGGCGCGCATGTAACAGCATTGAAGTGGCAGACATTCGAGCTATCCGCCGGACTGGGCTATGCACGGGACTCCAGCCACCGCGATGGAGCCTATGGACGCGTCGGCCTGATCACGCGACGCTGATCAATCGAGCGTGCGGCGGAAACGCGTAACCGCAATAGCCATGGCGATCAACATCAGCGCGAACAGAGACATCGTGTCGAAGCGCAGATCGGCAATCGACGAGCCCTTCAGCATGATTGAACGCACGATGCGCAAATAGTGCGTCAGCGGCAGAGTTTCTCCAATCCATTGTGCCCACCGCGGCATTCCCGCGAACGGAAACATGAATCCGGAGAGAAGGATATTCGGCAGAAAAAACATGATCGACATCTGCATCGCTTGCAGCTGGTTCTGCGCGATGGTGGAGAAAGTATAGCCGATCGACAAATTGGTCGCGATGAAGAGCGTGCTGAGCCCCGCGAGCACGGCGAGATTTCCCATGACGGGAACCCCGAAAAGAAGTACGCCGACGCCGATAATCATCGCGGCCTGCACGATACCCACCATGATATAAGGCACGATCTTGCCGAGCATGATTTCAACAGGCGTGATCGGCATGGCGAGCAGATTCTCCATCGTGCCGCGCTCGATCTCGCGGGTCACCGACAGCGCGGTGAAGATCAGCATGGTCATGGTCAGGATAGTGCCGACGAGACCGGGCACGATATTGAGCTGATTCTCGCCCGCCGGGTTGTAGCGCGGATGCGCGACGATCTGGAAAGCCGGAGCGGCAACTTCGGGAACGGCGTGATCGTGCTGAAGCGCGCTCTGCACTGCTTGAGCCAATGCGCCGATGGCGGACCCGGACGCCACCGGATCGGTGGCATCGGCCGTGATAAGCATGGAAGGTTTGTCGCCACGCCGCACGGCGCGCTCAAAATTTGCCGGAATCTCGAGGGCGAACAGCACCTTCCCGGCGGCGAGAAGATCGTCCAGCGCCGCCTCGCTTGCCGGCAAATGGGTGACGTCGAAATAGCCGGTATTCTTCAACGCCGCGAGAATCGAACGGCCGAGATCGCTATTCTCCTGTAATAACACGGCCGTGGGCAGATGCCGAGGATTGGTATTGATCGCGTAACCGAACAGCATCAATTGCACGAGCGGGATCATGATGATCATCGCAAACGACAGCCGGTCGCGTCGCAACTGGATGAATTCCTTGATCAGGACAGCCCCGGTCTTGCGCCAGAAACCGTCGGCGGGCCGGCGCGAAACTTGATGCGCGAGAACGTGGCTCATTGGAAATTGTCCTTGGCGGCGCCCATCAGGTCGATGAACACGTCCTCGAGCGAGGGTTCGGACCGCGTCCAATCGAGGTGGTCGCGATCCCGATAGCGGGCAATGGTGCTCTCCAGCGCGGCGGCGTCACGGCCGGAAACGTGCAAGCTCGTTCCGAAAGGCGCCACCATCTCGACGCCCGGCTGGCCGGCAAGCTCCTCCGCCAACCGGACCAGCGCAGCGCCATGCGTTGCGGTCACGATATAGGTCGTAAGATGCGCGGCGGCGATCACCTCTTCGACGGTGCCATGCACCAGCAAATGTCCGTAGGCGATATAGGCAATCGCATGACAGCGCTCGGCCTCGTCCATGTAGTGGGTCGAAACGAGCACGGTCAGGCCTTCCGCCGCGAGCCCGTGAATCTCGTTCCAGAAATCGCGGCGCGCTTTCGGATCGACGCCGGCGGTCGGCTCGTCGAGCAGGAGCAGCTTGGGACTGGGCAGTGTGCATGCGCCGAGCGCCAGCCGCTGTTTCCAGCCACCCGATAATTCGCCGGCGAGCTGGTCTTCGCGGCCGGAGAGGCCGAGCCGCTCGATCGCGGCACGCGCCGCCTGTTGCGGATTGTCGATACCATAGATGCGCGCGACAAATTCCAGATTTTCCCGCACCGAAAGATCCTGATACAGGCTGAAACGCTGGGTCATGTAGCCGACTTGCAGCTTGATCTTGTCGGCTTCAGTGCGAATGTCGTAGCCGAGGCATGTACCCCTGCCCGCGTCCGGCGTGAGCAAACCGCAGAGCATGCGGATCGTCGTCGTCTTCCCAGAGCCGTTGGGGCCGAGGAAGCCATAAATCGTCCCGCGCGGTACCTGCATCGATAGCGAATGCACGACCTCGCGCCCGTTGAAGGATTTGCTCAAACCTTCAACGTCGATCGCGATCTCCGGCACCTCACCCGTGCTTTGCGCAGGCATCGACATCATCGTTTCGCCGCGAGTGAAACGGTCACCGGCTGGCCGACGCGGAACGCTTCCGGCTTCTCGGGCCGCGCCTCGATCAGGAAAACGAGCTTGGACCGCTCCTCCAAGCTGTAGATAACCGGCGGCGTGTATTCCGCGGTCTGCGCGATGAAGCTGATTTGCGCGGTCAAATCCGGAGCGCAGCCGTCGCAACTCACGGCTACCGTTTCGCCGAGAGAGAGGCTGGGCAGGACAGTTTCCGGCACGAAAAACCGGACTTTGATATTGCCCGGTGGTAGCAGAGAAATAACGGGCCGCCCGGCGGGGACAATCTCGCCCACGCGGAAATAGACCTCCTGTACGCTGCCATTCGCCGGGCTCGCCACCTTGCGCCGCGCCAGATTGGTTTGTGAGGATTTGAGCTTGGCTTCGGCGGTGCGCAGCGCCGCTTCGGCGTCGTCGAGCGCTTTCTGCGTGCCGGCGTTGCTCTTCACCAGGGCCTGCGCGCGCTGGAATTCCTTTTGCGCGTTGGCGAGCGTGGCTTCGCTTTCGCGCAGGTCCGCCTGCTGCAAATCATCGTCCAGCGTGAACAATGGCGCTCCCATGGCGACCTTGTCGCCTTCGCGCACCGACAAATTCTCAAGCCGGCCCATCTCGTGCGGCCCGACGAAGACAAGGTCGGCTTCGATCCAGCCCTGATAGACGCCAGTCGGTTTATTCCCGCAGCCGGTAAGCGCCGCGATCAGCGCCAGCCATACAAAATGGCGAAGTCTCATGGCGCTTGCTCCTTGCGGAAGATCAAATCGAAATAGGCGCGCATGAAGGCCTCCGCATCGAGTTTGGCCCAACGGTCGAACAGCCCGCTCCAGACAATCGCGACAATACCCGCGGCGCCGAGCAGTTGCGGAAAGCGCACGAGCGAATCATTGGGCAATTCGCCGCGTTCGCGCGCGTGCTCCGCAAGAGTGCGGAGCACGCCAACCACATGGCTGATGACCTCGCGATAATAGAACTCGGCAATGGCCGGAAAGCGCGGACCTTCCGTCAGAACCAGGCGAATGACGTTCTTGCGGCGGGTGGCAAAAATCTCGCGCACGAACAGTTCGACGAGACGCTCGGCGACCACGCCCAAGGGAAGATCGACCATTGGCGCCCTCTCCAGCGCCTCGACTACCGGGCTTAGCTCGGCCCGGACCAGTTCCTGAAACAGCGTCTCTTTATCGCGGAAGTAGAGATAGATCGTACCCTTTGCGACATTCGCCCGGCGCGCGACATCGTCAAGACGCGCCGCCGCGAAGCCGCGCGCCGAAAATTCCTCCAGCGCGGCGGTGAGAATTGCCTGCCGGCGCTTCTCGCCTTGCGCTGCGCGAGCTCCACCGCCGCCGGCACGCTTGCGCGATGGGCGCGAGCTTTTCGCCGCGCTGGCCGCCGCCGCTGATTTCCTGCGTGACTTGGCCACCAACGTGCGTCCTGACTGACCAGTCAGTCATTATCTTAGCGCGGGATCCTCCGGGCGGCAATCCCGGGCAGGCGCCGCAGCCGCGACGCGGGCGCGGCGCGCCGCCGATTACAAAACGTCGATGAAAAGGCGGGGAATCCGCACCTCGTGGCCGCTCCGCGGCCGCGGCGGCGGCGGGGAGCCTAATCCTTGGCGTCGCAAATCCACGCCCGGATCACGCATTCGCGGCCACCGAATTGATAGCATTGCTGCAGCGCAGTGTTCTGTGCGGCTCCAAGCCGGGGACGCGTGGCGTAGCCATAGGCGCCACACGCATTCGTGCCGTCAATCGCGAAGGCGGCGCATGCCTTGTGCACCGGAACGACTTCGCAGGAACCCGAGCATTTTTCCTGCGCCGCATTCTTGGCCGCCTCCGCCTGCTGGTAGTCATAGGCAAATCCGTAAGCGCCGCATGCGCCGATGGCAAAGGCTCCCGCCGCCTGCGCCGCGGAAATGCCGGCGCACAACAGCGCGGCCGCGGCAAGGTCGCAGCAGATTAAGCGCCGTAAACGGCTCATCGCACCCTCCCCCCGGAAAGCACCGGGAGGGTAGTGGGCAAGCCTTTCCACTTGGTGAATGGTAACGCGGTAGGCGGTAAAGCCAGGGAATTATGCGGGGGCGGCGCGGGCTTTTGCCATGCGCAAGGCCTCGGGCGTGTCGATATCGACAAACGCGTCCTCGCCGGCTACGGGCACCTCCACGACCGCTTCGGCATAACTGGCAATCAAGTGCCGCCCGCCGATATCACCTTCGATGGCCATGAGCTCGGGAAAAAACCGCCGTGACCAGAGCACTGGGTTGCCGCGCTTTCCATCGTGCGTCGGCGCCGCCACCAGCGCTCCTTTCGCCGGATCGAAGGCGGCGATGAGGCGGTCGATCAGCGGCGCACCGACCTGCGGCATATCCGCCAGGCAAATGATCGCACCGTCGCTCTCAACCGGTACCGCGGCGATCCCGCGGCGCAAGGATGTACCGAGGCCGTCGGCAAAGTCCGGATTATAGACGAAGCGGATGTCGAGACCGGCGAGCGTTGCTTCGACCTGCTCGCGTTGATGCCCGGTCACCACAATGACCGGGCGTGCTCGGGATGCGAGCGCCTGTTCTGCAGCAACTCGCACCATGGGCTTGCCTTCCCATTCGGCCAGAAGCTTGTTCTCTCCGCCCATGCGGGTGGAACGCCCTGCCGCCAAAATCACCGCGGCGACCTGCCGGCCGGCCAGCGCCGGCGGCTCCTCGCGCGGCTGCGGCCGCGTGACGATTTCCATCAGCAAGCCGCCCACCCCCATGCCGGTGATATCGGCGCGGGTGACCGGAATGCCAGCCAGGAGCCGCATTAAGATCCAGTCGAATCCATTCTCCTTGGGGCTGCGCGCGCAGCCCGGGGCGCCGAGCACAACGCCGCCTTGCGCCTGACCGACGAGCATCAGGTTGCCCGGATCGACCGGCATGCCGAAATGCTCGATTTGTCCGCCGATTTTCTCGATGGCTGCGGGGATGACGTCGCGGCGGTCGGCGATGGCGGAAGCGCCGAAAATGACGACGAGTTCGGCGCCTTCGCGCACCATGGATTCGAGGGCCTGCGCGACAGCGGCCGTTTCGTGGGGCACCCGCCGTTCGGCGATAATGGCGGCGCCGGTCGGCGCCAGCCTTTCGGCGGTGACTTTCAGCGTCTTGTCGATGACCTTGGTTGCGAGGCCGGGAAGCAGCGTCGAAATAATCCCGATCTTTCGGACTTTATAAGGCGCCAGGCGAAGAGGCGGTTCGTGCCGCCGGGCGATCGCCAGCGCGTTGTCGCGCTGTGCCGCGGCGACGGCGAAAGGAATGATCTTGACGGTGGCAATCATCTCGCCGGCCACGACCGCAGCGAAGGCCGGCAAGGTCGCGACCGTGATGGCCTCGTCGACTCTATTAATTCCGTCGATCGCCTCCTTATTTAGCATCAGCACGCCGGCCTGTTCGGCGAACAGATTGCAACGGCCGGTAAAGGCGGCGTCGACGCGGACGCCCGGGCCGGCAATGGCGGCGGCGATTTCCGCAGCGGCCTTGTCTTCGGCGACGTCGCCGTCTTCAAGACGAGCGACGACGATGGAGGACATGCCGGCGGCCTGCAGCGCGGCGGCTTCCGCCGCGCCGATTACCGTACCTTTCTTCAGCACCAGCGAACCTTGCCGGATGGTATGCACGGCGGTGGCGCCGATGGATTCCTTGGGCGAAACCGGACCGAACTTCATCGGCTAGCCTCCGGCGGCAGCCGTAGCCGCGCGGTGATTTCCGCCATGATCGCCACGGCGATTTCCGCCGGCGATACCGCGCCGATCGCAAGGCCGATGGGCGCGTGAATACGCGCGATGTCAGCTTCGCCCACGCCGTGTTCTTTGAGCCGTGCTACGCGACGGGCATGCGTCTTCTTCGAACCGAGGGCACCGATATAGAAGCAATCGCGGGCCAGCGCATGCAGCAGCGCCGGATCGTCGATCTTCGGGTCGTGGGTGAGCGCCACGAAAGCAGTGTACCGGTCGATGCCCAACGGGGGCAGCGCCACATCCGGCCATTCGGCGACGACTTTCACTTCGGGAAAACGTTCGACGGTAGCAAACGCAGTGCGCGGATCGACGATGGCGACATCATAACCGAGCAGCCGCGCCATCGGCGCGAGCACCTGACTAATGTGGACCGCGCCGGTGATAACCAGCTTTGGCGGCGGCAGATAGATAGTGATGAAGAGGCGCTTGCCTTGCGCCTCCTCCATGCCGCTCTTGCCGCTGCGCAGATGTTTTTTCAGCAGTTCATTGAGCGGGTCCGTGGCGACCTCAGTCGCCTTCACCAGCCGCTGCGCGCCGCTTTCAATATCGGTGACCAGGACTACCGCCCGGCGAGCCGCACGCTCGGCATTGAGAGCGGAAAGAAGATCAAGACGCAAACTGGCTACTCCACCTTCTCGACAAAGACGCGAATGGTGCCGCCGCAGGAGAGCCCAACTTTCCAGGCGGTTTCATCGGCAACGCCGAACTCGAGCGTTTTTGGCTTGCCGCTCTCGATGACATCGGCGGCTTCCGCCACCACGGCGCCTTCCACGCAGCCGCCGGAAACCGAACCAAGAAAATTGCCCCGGTCGTCGATCACCAGGTTGGAACCGACCGGACGCGGCGCTGAGCCCCAGGTTTCGACCACCGTCGCCAAAGCGACGCCGCGTCCCGCTTTGCGCCAGTCTTCCGCAGCCTTGAGAATGTCCTCGTCGCGTGCGAGCATCAACGTGCCTCTTCGTTCTCCTTGAACATATATTCCAAGCTTTACGGGCTTTCCATGTGGGGCCTGTTGCGGCTGGGTCGGCGCCCTACATGTAGCAGGATCATTCTTTAGCAAGATACGGACCATGAGCGAGATCATCACCCGAAGCGATAAACCCCCGGCCAGGCCTGCGGCGCCAATCGATCCTGGCGTCCGCATCGGCCACGTACATCTGAAAGTGGCGGATATTGAACGTTCGCTTGCCTTTTATATCGGCGTGCTCGGGTTCGAATTGACTCAGCGGATGCCGGGCGCGGCCTTCATCGCGGCCGGCAGCTATCATCACCATATCGGGTTGAACACCTGGGAAAGCCGCGGCGGCTCGCCGCCGCCTGCGGGTACGACCGGCCTTTATCACGCGGCAATCCTTTATCCGACTCGCGCCGCGCTTGCCGACGCCCTGCGGCGGCTCGCCGCCGCGCGTGTGCCGCTCGACGGCGCAAGCGATCATGGGGTCAGCGAAGCGCTTTATCTGCGCGATCCCGACGGAAACGGGCTGGAGCTTTATTGGGACAAGCCGCGCGAGCGCTGGCCCTATACGTCCGAAGGCCAGCTCGCCATGGTGACGCGGCCGCTCGATCTGGACAATCTGCTGGCCGAGCCGGCTCCGGCCAGGGGCTAGGAGGCTCAGGCTCTTGCCTTGGCGACGGCACGGCGCGCCAAAACGCCGATGAGATGCGCCCGGTATTCGGCGCTGCCGTGGATATCGCCACTGAGGCCGTCGGCCGGTACGCTGAGGCCTTCCAGCAATTTTTCCGAGAAACGTTTCTTCAGCGCCTCCTCGAAAGCAGTGACGCGGAAAACGCCATTAGAGCCCGCGCCGGTGACGGCAACGCGCACTTCCGGTCCGCGTTTGGAGACAAAGACGCCGACGAGCGCATAGCGCGAAGCCTGATTGCGGAATTTCTCGTAGGCCGCTTTCCTCGCCAGCGGGAACATCACTTTGGTGATGATCTCGTCCGGCTCAAGCGCCGTCTCGAACAGCCCCCGGAAGAAATCATCGGCCTTGATACGCCGCTTCGAGGTGACGATGGTGGCGCCGAGCCCGAGGCAGGCCGCCGGATAATCGGCGCTCGGATCGTTGTTGGCGACGGAACCGCCGATGGTGCCGCAGTGGCGCACCGCCGGATCGCCGATCAACCCGGCGAGATAGGCCAGTGCCGGCAAATGTTCGCGCACGATCGGCGAATTGGCGACCTCGGCGTGCCGCGTGGTCGCTCCGATCACAATGGAGCGGCCCTTCAATTCGATGCCGGACAGGCCCTCGATCCCCGAAATGTCGATCAGGTGCGCAGGCGAAGCAAGCCGCAGCTTCATGGTCGGCAGCAACGTGTGGCCGCCCGCCAGAAGCTTGGCATCTTCGTTCTTGTTCAGCAGGCCGACCGCCTGCCGCACCGTCTTCGGGCGATGAAAGGTGAAAGGGTACATAAACGGGTAATCCTATTTGCTAATGCTCAAGCGGCCTTGCGTCCCGCGCCCATGGCTTCGGCGCCGGCGGCGATCGCCTTGACGATATTGTGGTAGCCGGTGCAGCGGCAGATATTGCCTTCGAGCTCCTCGCGGATGGTCTTGTCGTCGAGCGAAAAGCCTTTGCGGTTGACGATGTCGATCGCCGACATGATCATGCCTGGGGTGCAATAGCCGCATTGCAGCCCGTGGTGATCGCGGAAGGCCGCCTGCATCGGATGCAGCGGTTCGTCGGGCGCGGCGAGGCCCTCTATGGTGGTGATGTTCGCGCCCTCGACTTGCAAGGCGAGGGTGGTGCAGGATTTGCGCGCTTTGCCATCCACATGCACGACGCAGGCGCCGCATTGCGACGTATCGCAGCCGACATGCGTCCCGGTCAGGCGCAGATGCTCGCGCAGAAACTCCACCAGTAGCGTGCGCGGGTCTACATCAGCGGTGACGGCCTTGCCGTTCACCGTCATCGAAACGGCGGGCATTCACAACCTCCTCGAAATCGGTCCGATATGCCGGAAAGGGGGGTTCGAGCGGCAATTTGGACGCGGCGGCGGCACCGGTCAAGATCGGGCGCATACAGCGACATCGGCCCGATTTTGCGGTGGAAATCGCCGCATGCCGTGCGTCCTCCGCTGCAGACGGTTTCGCCCGAGGGGGCTTTTTGATAAGCCAGCGAACGTTTGCCGAGGTCGCAATCTTCCGCATGGCCACCCCGCCGCCCAGTTTGTCGCTGCTTGCGCCGCTCGTCTCGAGCGCCGCCATGCGCGCCGTCCTCGACGACCGCGCGCGGCTGCAGCGCATGCTAGATGTCGAGGCCGCGCTGGCGCGCGCGGAAGCGGACGCCGGCGTGATCCCGGCGAGCGCCGCGGCGCCCATTGCTGCGGTTTGCAAAGCTGAACGGTTTGATTTGGCCGCCATCGGCGAGCAAGCGGCCACTGCGGGAAACGTCGCTATCCCGCTGGTCAAGGCGCTGACCGCCGAAGTCGCGAAGGTCAACGCCGAGGCCGCGAAATATGTGCATTGGGGCGCCACCAGCCAGGACATCATCGACACCGCGCTCGTTCTCGAGTTGCGCGCAGCGGCCGATGCCCTGCTTTCCGATATCGGCCGCTCCATTGACGGCTTCTCCGCACTGGCAACGCGTTACCGCAAAACCGATTCCGTGGCGCGCACCCTGATGCAGCAGGCCTTGCCGATGCCTTTCGGACTGAAGCTTGCCGGATATGCCGCGGCCCTGGCACGGTCGCGTCATCGCCTGCGGCGCGTGCGCCAAGAATGTTTGGTACTTCAGTTCGGCGGCGCCGCGGGCACTTTGTCGGCGCTTGGCTCGCAGGGCATGCAGGTCAGCGCGCGGCTCGCCGCCTTGCTGGACCTGCCGCTGCCAGATGCATCTTGGCACAGCCATCACGATCGCCTGGCGGACGTCGCCAGTGCATTCGCTATTCTCACCGGCACCTGCGGCAAGATTGCGCGCGACGTTGCTCTGCTGATGCAGACGGAGGTGGCCGAAGTCTTCGAGCCGGCGGCGCCCGGCCGCGGCGGCTCTTCAACCATGCCGCACAAGCGCAATCCGGTTTACGCGGCGACGGCGCTCGCCGCGGCAGACCTCGCGCCGCAGCTGGCCGCCGCGATCTTTGCTGCTCAGGTGCAGGAAAACGAGCGCGCGCTCGGCGGCTGGCAGGCGGAATGGCAGGCCTTTCCGGCGCTGGCGCTCGTTGCCTCCGGCGCGATGCAGGCCATCGCCGATATCGCCCAAGGCATGGAGATTGACCCCGCGCGGATGCGGGCGAACCTCGATCTCACGCACGGCCTGGTCATGGCGGAAGCGGTCTCGATGGTGTTGGCCGGCAAGCTCGGCAAGGCGGAGGCGCACGCGCTTGTCGAGGAAGCGTCGAAGAAGGCGGCGAAGGAAAAGCGGAACCTGCAAGACGTTCTCGCGCAGGACAAACGCGTCACCGCGCATCTTCCCGCCGCCGAGCTCGCCAATCTGTTCGAGCCCGCCGCCTACCAAGGCGTGGCACAGGCCTTCATCGACCGGCTGATCGCTTCGAGCAAAGAACGGGGAAGCGAAAAGTGATCGCGGCGGGACTCGCTCGGACAGGTTCATGCCCGTAATCGAAGCCGACGGCTGCCCGCTGCATGTGGAGATCGAGGGCGATGCCGGCGCCCCGGTATTGATGCTCGGCAACTCGCTCGGCACCGATCTGCATTTGTGGGACGATCAAGCGGCGGTCTTGGCGCGGCAATTCCGCATCGTTCGATACGACCAGCGCGGACACGGTAAATCAGATTTCGTCGCCGGCCGCGGCACCATCGAACGATTCGGCCGCGACGCCCTCGCCGTCATGGACACCCTCGGCCTGAAGCGCGTCCATTGGTGCGGACTGTCGATGGGCGGTATGGTTGGGCAATGGCTCGCTGCTCAGGCCCCGCAGCGCATCGGCAAGCTCGTTCTCGCAAATACGTCCAGCTACTTTCCCAGCAAAGCCCCGTGGGACGAGCGAATCCGGGCTGTGCGCGAGCGCGGCCTTGAGAAGATTGCGGATGGCATCATGAAAATCTGGTTCACGGATGATTTCATCGCCCGGGCGCCTGCCGCGGTCGCCCGCATGCGCGCCATTCTCGTGGCGACGCCGGTCGACGGCTATATTGCTGCCTGCGAGGCGATCCGCGACATGGATCACCGCGAACTGCTGTCGCGGATCGAGGCGCCAACGCTGGTGATCGGCGGCCGCCACGACAGATCGACGCCGCTGGAAGCCGCGGAATTCATCCGCAGCCGGATTCCCGGCGCGGCACTCACCCTCCTTGACGCTGCGCATATCTCGAATGTCGAGCAGACGGCGGCGTTTAATGGCGAAGTGCTCAAGTTTCTGACGCAGCCCGAGCATCGGGCGCCTGTTGGAGGATCATGACATGGACGACCGCGAACGCTACGAAAAAGGCATGGCGCGCCGCCGCAAGGTGCTGGGAAATGCCTGGGTCGATCGCGCCAACGCCGGCAGAAACTCTTTCACCGAAGAGCTTCAGGACCTCATCACCCGCTATCCCTGGGGTGAAGTCTGGACCCGGCCACATTTCGACGAGCGCACGCGGCGGATCCTGGTGATCGGCTCGATGGTGGCGCTCGGCCATTGGGACGAATTCCGCCTGCATGTCCGGGCGGCCCTGACGGAAGGCGGCTTCTCTGCCGACGACATCAAGGAAATCCTGCTGCAGCAAGCTATCTATTGCGGCGTCCCCGCGGCGAATCATGCCTTCAAGGAAGCGGGCGAGGTGTTGGCCGAGGTCGGCAAGCTCTGATCGGAAACGCTCAGGTCCTGCGGCGCTCGCGGAAGACTTGCGGCGTCATCCCGGTCTGCTTTCTGAAGAATCGGGCGAAATGCGATGGGTCGGAAAAGCCCAGATCGACGGCAATGTCCTGAATCGCCCGATTGCCGAACACGAGCTGGCTCCTGGCTTCGCCAAGCAGCCGTTGACGAATGAGATGGCCGGCGGTTACACCCGTGACCCGCTTCACATGATCGTTGAGACGACCGGGCGTCATTGCAAGCTGGCCGGCATAAAAGGCCAGCCGCCGTTCCCGGCGATAGCTCTCGTCGATAAGTTCCCGCAAGGCGGCGACGATCTTATCGCCGGGCGCAAGAGTTACGGCGCCGGTGCGTGCAAGGCTAGCCGCCAGCCGCACCACCTCGATCGCGATCAGCAGCAAAAGCCCGCGCATGGCGAGCCGGAACCCCTCGCGGGCGAGGAAGCTTTCCTCGTGCAGCTCGGCGCAAAGCTTGGATAGCCGCTCGCCCTCGTTGGATGAGCCGAGCGGCACGATCGGATTTGCCGCTAGAGCGCGTAGGCGCGCCCATGCCGCGTCGGACTGATCGCCGGCGGCCGCCGCCACGTCGTCGGTGAAGCTGATTACCCAGCCTTTGGTGACTCCAGGTTGGAACCGGAAACCGTGGGCGACCCTCGACGGCGCCAAAATCGCCGCCGGCGCGGCGAACGGGATGACGGCCGCCTCGTGCGTCATCTCGCCGCCGCCTTCGGCGACAAACAGGATTTGCGACAGATTGCCGTGGCGCTGTGCCCGTATCACCCAATCCTGCATCGCGGCCCGCGCGGCGATGCTCTCGACGTGGATGAAGTCGAACGCTCGCGCACGCGGTGAATCATCATGCAAATGAAATAGCGGAAGCGCAGCCGGCATCATCGAAGCATAGCGCGCCGCCGCGCCGGGTAAACAGAGATTACCGGCTTTGCCACAGGGTCGGCGTTGCCCGGCTTTGCCCCGCCTGCTAAGAAAAGTATCAACGTTTCTACCGCTAATTGGGGCGATTGGCGGAGGCCGGCGTTATTCGGGGGAGCTTGGCGGCCGCATGGAAGTTTTCGTCCAGCAGATCATCAACGGCGTCACTCTCGGCTCAATCTACGGCCTTATCGCCATCGGCTACACGATGGTGTTCGGCATTCTCAACATGGTGAACTTCGCTCACAGCAGCGTGTTCATGGTGTCCGCCTTCATCGCCCTCGTCGCCCTGCTCTTTCTCACGCAATGGCTCGGCCTGCCGTCGATCATTGTGGCGCTGATGATCGTGCTCGTGATCGCCATGCTGTTGACCTCGGTGCTTAACTGGACGATCGAGCGCGTCGCCTACCGGCCGCTGCGTCATTCCTTCCGGCTGGCGCCGCTGATCTCGTCGATCGGCATGTCAATTTTCCTAACTAATTTCGTGCAGGTGTCGCAAGGACAGCGCAACAAGTCGATGCCGCCGCTGTTCGAGGAGGTGATCCTGGTCATGCAGGGCCATGGCTATGACGTCGCCGTTTCCTACAAGCAGCTCGCAATCTGGGCGACGACCGCGGTTCTTCTCGCCGCGTTCTGGTATCTGGTGAGCATGACCTCGCTCGGGCGCGCGCAACGGGCCTGCGAGCAGGATCAGAAAATGGCGGCTCTGGTCGGAGTCAACGTCGACCGCACCATTTCCATCACTTTCATTATCGCCGCCGCGTTGGCATCGGTCGCCGGCACGATGTACCTCGCCTATTATGGAGTCATCAGTTTCGGCGACGGGTTCGTGCCCGGCATCAAGGCCTTCACCGCAGCGGTGCTCGGCGGCATCGGCTCCTTGCCGGGCGCAGTACTTGGCGGACTCCTGATCGGGCTGATCGAGACTTTGTGGTCGGCGTATTTTTCTATCGATTATAAGGACGTTGCCGTTTTTTCCATCCTCGCGATCACGCTGATCTTCCTGCCGCAAGGCCTGCTCGGAAAACCCGACGTCGAGAAGGTGTGAGATGGCAGCGCGGGCGCAGCCAGATCGAAAGAGTCTTCGGGCCGCTCTCACCGACGCCGGTCTTGCCAGTCTGCTCGCCTTCTTTCTTTTCCTGCCGCTCGTCGCTTTCCGCACCGTGCAGAACCTGCAATCCGGCTTGCAGTTGGAGACGCGTTGGCCGCTTTTCCTGGCATTGGTTCTGGCGACGGCAGTAATACGCTTTCTCTATCTCGTCGCGATCGAGCCGGCCCTGGCCGGCGAACGAGCGAAACCAGGCACGGCCGATCAGCGGCTCCTCGCGATTCGCGCCGCCTTCACCAGGCTGTTCGCGCCAGTCGCACTCGGATTCGCCGTGGCCTACCCGATCTTCATTCTTCTCGTCGCCGGTACGGGCGGCGCGTCAAAATGGATCGACAATTTCGGCATTCAGATCTTGATCTATGTAATGCTCGGGCTCGGCCTCAACATCGTGGTCGGCCTCGCCGGCCTGCTCGATCTCGGTTACGTGGCCTTCTACGCTGTCGGCGCCTATTCCTACGCGCTGATCGCCAAGAACTTCGGTCTTTCCTTCTGGATGCTGCTGCCTGTCTCCGGGATTCTCGCGGCATTCTGGGGAATTCTCCTCGGCTTCCCGGTTTTGCGACTGCGCGGCGACTATCTTGCGATCGTGACGCTCGCCTTCGGCGAAATCATCCGCATCGTGCTGACCAATTGGGTGCCGGTGACGCACGGCCCCGCCGGCATCTCCGGCATTCCGCGGCCGACGTTTTTCGGGATTCCTTTCGACACATCGGAACATGGTTTTGCCGCAGTCTTGGGCGTGCCGTTCAATCCGATGCATCGCACGCTATTCTTATATTACGTGATCCTCGCTCTGGTGATGGTCACGGCCTTCGTTACCTGGCGACTTCGCGGTCTGCCGATCGGGCGTGCTTGGGAAGCCTTGCGGGAGGATGAGATCGCCTGCCGCTCCCTCGGTATCAACACAACGAATACCAAGCTCACCGCATTCGCCACCGGTGCTTTGCTCGGCGGGCTGGCCGGCTCCTTCTTCTCCGCCCGCCAAGGATTCATTTCGCCGGAGTCCTTCACCTTCATCGAATCCGCGACCATCCTGTCCATCGTCGTGCTGGGCGGCATGGGCAGCCAAGCCGGCGTCGCCATTGCCGCCATCGTGCTGGTCGGCGGCACCGAAATCATGCGCGAGCTTGATTTCCTCAAAACCATCTTCGGCCCCGACTTCGATCCCATCCAGTACCGGATGCTGCTGTTCGGCCTGGCCATGGTGCTGATCATGATCTGGAAGCCACGAGGGCTGATCTCGACGCGCCAGCCGACAGTCTTTCTCAAGGAAAGGAAGACGATCGCCGCCGACCTGCTGAAAGAGGGACGCGGATGACGTCTCGGCCGCGCGATGCGGTATTGCGCGTGGAGCATTTGACCATGCGCTTTGGCGGGCTCCTGGCCGTGCAGGACCTGTCGTTCGAGGCGCGGCGCGGCATGATCACCGCGCTGATCGGGCCGAATGGAGCCGGCAAGACCACCGTCTTCAACTGCATCACCGGATTCTACAAGCCGACCGAAGGCCGGATCGCACTGCATCACGGCAACCCGACGCTATGGGACGAGCTTGAAACCATTACCGGCAGTGGCGCGCGCAGCATCCGCCGCGGCGACGGCGCGCTGTTTCTTCTGGAGCGGATGCCGGATTATTTGGTGACGCGGCGAGCTCGCGTGACTCGCACCTTTCAGAATATCCGGCTGTTCCAGGGAATGAGCGTCCTGGAAAATCTGCTGGTTGCCCAGCACAACCCGCTGATGCTCGCTTCCGGCTTCACCGTGCTGGGTATCCTCGGCTTTCGCTCCTATGCGCAGGCCCAGCGGCACGCCATCGACAAGGCCTGCTACTGGCTCGAGCGCATCGGCCTGCTGAATCGGGCCGACGATGCGGCGGGCGAACTGCCCTATGGCGCGCAGCGCCGTCTCGAAATCGCGCGCGCCATGTGCGCCGATCCTGTGCTGCTTTGCCTAGACGAGCCGGCGGCGGGTTTAAACCCGCGGGAAAGCGGCGAGCTCAACGAGCTTCTGCTCTCCATTCGCGGCGAGCACGACACGTCGATTCTCCTGATCGAACACGACATGTCGGTGGTCATGGGCATTTCCGACCACATCGTCGTGCTCGATCACGGCGTCAAGATCGCCGATGGCGCACCCGCGGACGTCCGCAACGACAAGAACGTCATTGCCGCTTATCTCGGCATCGAGGAGGAAGAGGTGAAAAAGGCGGAAGCGGAGGTAGGGTTGTGAAAGAGCCGTTGCTTTCCGTCCGCGGCGTGCAAGCCTTCTACGGCCGCATCATGGCGCTGCGCGGGGTCGATCTTGAAGTGTATGAAGGTGAGATCGTCACCCTGATCGGCGCCAACGGCGCCGGCAAATCGACCTTGATGATGACGGTTTGCGGCGATCCGCGTGCGCGCGCGGGGCAAATTATTTTCGACGGCCGCGATATTTCACAGCTTCCGACCCATGAGATCGCCCAACTGAAAATCGCCCAATCACCCGAGGGGCGCCGCATCTTCGCCCGCATGACCGTGATGGAAAATCTGCAGATGGGCAGCATTGTCGCCGACCGGCGGCATTTCGCCGAGGATCTAGAACGCGCTCTCAAACTCTTTCCTCACTTGCGCGAGCGGCTCGACCAGCGCGGAGGCACGCTTTCCGGCGGCGAGCAGCAGATGCTGTCCATCGCCCGCGCCCTGATGAGCCGGCCACGGCTGCTTTTGCTTGATGAACCTTCGCTCGGTCTGGCGCCTTTGGTCGCGCGGCAAATCTTCGATGCCATCCGCGAACTGAACCAGCGAGAAGGATTGACGGTCTTTCTTGTCGAGCAGAATGCCTTTCACGCGCTCAAGCTGGCGCATCGCGGCTATGTCATGGTCAACGGCAGCATCACTATGTCCGGCACTGGTAGCGAATTGCTGGCGCGGCCGGAGGTCAGATCGGCCTATTTGGAAGGGGGGCGGCTGCGAGCCGCGCCATGATCCGAAACTTTCTTTTCGAAGAGCACTCCATCGGCGTCTTCGTGCTGGTCACGCTGATCCTTGGCGGCGGCGCCGCCTGGCTGACCGGGCGCGCGATCGCGCTGACATGGCGGCCCTGGTGGCAAATGATCGGTTATACGCTGCTGCTCGGGCTCACCGTGCGGTTCATTCATTTCGCGCTGTTCCAGGCCACTTTCCTCTCGCTTTATTATTATCTGATCGACACGGCATTCTGCTTCGTCTTCGGCTCGCTTGGTTATGCCGCGACGCGCGCCAGCCAAATGGCCACGCAATATCATTGGCTGCATCGCCGCACCGGGCCGTTTTCCTGGTCGCGCCGCTAGCCGATGGCCGCCAAACCGGGGAAGGTTTCCAGCAGCCATTGGCTGACTTCCGTGATCCAGCCAGTAAGAAAGGCGATGCCGGCGAGGACGAGCAAGCCACCCATCGCTTTCTCCACCTTGGCGAGATGTGCGCGAAACCGGGCGAGAAAAGCGGCAAAGGGCTCGACGGCCAAGGCAGCCAAGAGAAAGGGGATGCCGAGTCCGAGCGAATAGACCGCCAACAATCCGGCGCCTTTCGTGACCGTCGCTTCCGAGGCGGCGATCGCCAGGATCGCTGCCAGCACCGGGCCGATGCACGGCGTCCAGCCGAAGGCGAACGCAAGTCCCATGATGTAAGCGCCCCATAAGCCCACCGGCTTGGGCACATGGAAGCGCTTTTGCCGCGTCAACCACTCGATGTGAAGCAATCCGAGGAAGTGTAAACCCATGAGAACGATGGCGAGGCCCGCGACTTTGGACAGCATATTTGCATAGGCATGCACCAGCGCGCCGACAGCGCTGGCACTGGCGCCGAGCGCGACAAAGATCGTGGAGAAACCGAGCACGAAAAGCAGCGCGCCGGCAATCGTCTCGCGCCTCACCTTGGGCTCCGGCTCGGCGTCGGCAAAGCGTTCCAGCGACAAACCCGAAAGGTAAACCAGATACGGCGGCACCAGCGGCAGCACGCAAGGGGACAAAAAGCTGATGAGGCCGGCGAGCAGCGCGGCGCCGATGGAAATCTCGTTGTTCATGCGCGGTTCAATGGATCATCGTCTGCGGCGAGGCAAGCTTCACGCGCCTCCTCGCCTGGAGAAATTCGGCCGCACTGCTATGCTTGCTACCCGGAGGAACGGCGCTTGCGCAATCTTATCACGGATGTTCCCGGCGTCCGCGTGGGCCATGCCGGCGACGCGCGGCTCGGATCCGGGGTGACCGTGGTGCTCTTTGACGAGCCCGCCGTCGCCAGCTTCGACCTGCGCGGCGGCGGGCCCGGCACGCGCGAGACCGCGCTGCTCGATCCAGCGAAAACCGTCAGCGGTGTCGATGCCATCGCATTATCCGGCGGCTCCGCTTTCGGTCTCGATGCCGCTTCGGGCGCGCAGGCCTGGTTGCGCGAGCAAGGTCGCGGCTTTGCCGTGCGCTCCGCGCGGGTGCCGATCGTGCCCGGAGCGATCCTCTTCGACCTTCTCAACGGCGGCGACAAGAATTGGGGCCGTTATCCGCCCTATCGCGATTTCGGTTATGCGGCGACCGCCGCCGCTGCCGGCGAATTCGCCTTGGGCAGCGTCGGCGCCGGACTCGGCGCCACAACCGCGAATCTGAAAGGCGGCATCGGATCCGCCTCCGCCGAAATCGACAACATAACGATCGGCGCCTTGGCCGCCGTGAACGCCGCAGGAAGCGCCGTCGTCGGCGGCGGACCGTGCTTTTGGGCGGCGCCATTCGAGCAAAGCGGCGAATTCGGCGCTTGCGGTATGCCCGAGCAAATCGACGCAAAAATGTTGGAGCCGCGCACCAAGGGCACGCCGCAGACCAGCACGACGCTGGTCGTGGTGGCAACCAACGCGGCTTTGACCAAAGCGGAAGCCAATCGAATCGCGGTCATGGCGCAAACCGGCGTTGCCCGCGCCATCTATCCAGTGCACACGCCGCTGGACGGTGATGTGCTGTTCGCCGCGTCGACCGGGCGCAAGCCGCTGGCCGATCCGGTCATCACCCTGACGCGGCTCGGCACTGTCGCCGCGAATGTGACGGCGCGCGCCATCGCCCGGGCGATCTATGAAGCGCGCGCCCTGCCCTTCCCCGCCGCGCTGCCGAGTTGGCATGACAAATTCGGCGGCGGCAAATCATGAAACAACCGCGGGCGGCATCGCGTTATCCTGAAATCATCGGGATGCCCCAATGCCGTCTACCGCCATCCGCGATTTTTCCTATGACGAGCCCAGGCGCCGGCTGTTCGTGACCTTCGTCACCGACCGGCAATATGTTTATTTCGAGGTGCCGCCGGAGGTCTACCGCACCTTTCGCGCGGCAGGATCGCGCGGACGCTTCTTCAATACCGAAGTGCGCGATCAATACGATTTTCGCGAAATCACCAACGCCGCTTAGCGGTTTCCTTTGCCGGTACCTGCTTTAGAGAAACCGCTCCGCCGCATAGGGCTGCGGATCGCAGAAGGGCGTGGCGCCGGTGATCAGTTCGGCAAGGAGGCGCCCCGTCGCCGGGCCGAGCGTCAGACCCCAATGGGCATGGCCATAGGCGAGCCAGAGCCCGGTCTGCCCTGGAGCCGGTCCAATCACCGGCCGCGAATCCGAAAAGCATGGGCGCTTGCCAAGCCAGGTGCTCGGCTCGCTGCGCTCCCCCAAAGGAAACAGCTCACGCGCCGCCGGCATGAGCCTGTCGAATTGAGCCGGCGTCGGCGGGGCATCGCGGGAGGCGAACTCCGCGCCGGTGGTAATGCGCAGGCCCTGCTCCATCGGCGCCAAGCAATAGCCGTAATCGGCATCGAGCACCGGGCGGGAGAACGGCTGCCCTCCGGCTTGGCGGAAATGGCGGTGATAGCCGCGCTTGATGCCGAGCGGCAGGCGGATGCCGAGCGGCTCCAGCACGTCCGGCGCCCATGGCCCAAGCGCGATCACGCAATTCGCGCCGTCGAGTGGGCCTTCCGCGGTGTCGACGCGCCACTGGATGCCGGAACGGTGCAGCGAACGGGCATCGCCTTTGAGCGCGATGCCGCCGAGCGCCGCGAAACGCGCGGCGTAAGCGCGGGTCACCGCGAGCGGATTGCTCACGCTCGCCGCCGAGGGCCAAAAGATGCCGTGACGGAATACCGGAGCCAATGCCGGCTCCAGCGCCCGCGCGCCGGCCACGTCGAGTATCTGGAAGGAAAGGCCGAACTGCCGCGCGACGTCGAGCTCGGGCTTCATCGCCGCGAAGCTGTCGTCGCTCCGATAGAGCTTGAGCCATCCACTCTTGCGCAAATATCGCTCGGCGCCGGACTCCGCCATCAGCACTTCATGCTCGGGAACCGCGCGCGCAAATAACGGACGCATGGCTTTCGCGGTTTCGATCAGGCGATCGGGACGGGATGCCCGCCAGAAGGCCAGCAGCCACGGCGCCACGCGCGGCAGAAAGGTCAAATCATAATTCGCCTCGGGCGCGCGGCCGAGCGCGATGCGGGCCAGCGCGCGCAGCCCGCGCGGAAAAATCGGTGGAAATACCGTGTTGCCTTCGATGACCCCGGCATTGCCATAAGAAGTTTCCTGGCCCGGCTCGCCGCGGTCCACCAGGGCCACCGACAGCCCGCGCTTGGCCAGATGCAGGGCCACCGACGTCCCGACGATCCCTGCACCGAGAACAATTGCGTCAGCGCGCGCCATGAGGATCAACCTTCCCTTACCTTGCGTGGAATCACTGCCGGGGTTCTCATATAGGATGCTATTTCCCGGTGTTAAGCTCCACCGGAAGCGCTCATTGCCCATGTCGCGGCGGCGTGTTACCCGAACCTCGTTCAGGGAGATTCCCATGGCCCGACCGCTTGCGATCGCACCGTCCATACTGGCGGCGGATTTCGCCAAGCTCGGCGAGGAGATCCGGGCGGTGGAAGCGGCCGGCGCGGACTGGATCCACGTCGACGTGATGGACGGACATTTCGTCCCCAACATCACCATCGGTCCGGACGTGGTGAAGGCGCTGCGGCCACACACCAGGAAGACGCTCGACGTCCACTTGATGATCGCGCCCTGCGATCCTTATCTCGAAGCCTTTGCCAAGGCCGGCTCCGACATCATCACCGTGCATGTCGAGGCGGGTCCGCATCTGCACCGCTCGCTGCAGGCGATCCGCGCCCTGGGTAAGAAGGCCGGAGTCTCGCTCAATCCGGCAACGCCGGAGTCCAGCATCGAATACGTGCTCGACATGATCGATCTGGTCCTGGTCATGTCGGTCAATCCCGGCTTCGGCGGCCAGGCTTTCATTAAATCGGCCGTGGAAAAAATCGCGCGGCTACGGGCGATGATCGGCGGCCGGCCGATCGACATTGAAGTGGACGGCGGCATCACACCGGAGACAGCACCGCTGGTGACACGCGCCGGCGCCAACGTGCTCGTCGCGGGCTCAGCTGTATTCAAGGGCGGCAATTACAAGGGCAATATCGCAGCGATCCGCAATGCCGCCGCTCTGGCACGCGGGGAAGCAGCGTGATCCCCCGTTACTCCCGTCCCCAAATGGCGGCGATCTGGTCGCCGGAATCGAAATTCCGTATCTGGTTCGAGATCGAGGCGCACGCCGCCGATGCCATGGCCGAGCTTGGCATCATTCCCAAGGAGGCGGCGAAAAAGATTTGGGAAAAGGGCAAGAACGCCAAATTCGATGTGGCGCGCATCGACGCCATCGAAGCCGAGGTCAAGCACGACGTCATCGCCTTCCTGACGCATCTTGCCGAGATCGTCGGACCGGAGGCGCGCTTCGTCCATTCTGGCATGACGTCCTCCGACGTGCTCGATACCTGCTTCAATATCCAGCTCGTGCGCGCCGCAGAGCTGCTCATCGCCGACGTCGACAAATTGCTGGCGGGGCTGAAGCGGCGCGCCTTCGAATATAAGCTGACGCCGACCATCGGCCGCTCCCATGGCGTGCACGCGGAGCCGACGACCTTCGGGCTCAAGCTCGCCTACGCCTACGCCGAATTCTTTCGCGCCAAGGAACGGTTGATCTGCGCGCGCACCGAAGTGGCGACCTGCGCCATTTCCGGCGCGGTCGGCACCTTCGCCCAAGTCGATCCGCGCGTCGAAGAGCATGTCGCCAAGGCGCTCGGCTTGGCTGTCGAGCCGGTGTCGACGCAAATCATTCCTCGCGACCGCCACGCCATGTTTTTCGCCACGCTCGGCGTCGTCGCCTCCTCCATCGAACGGCTGGCCACGGAAATCCGCCATTTGCAGCGGACGGAAGTTCTCGAAGCCGAAGAGTTCTTCTCCGCCGGGCAGAAAGGCTCTTCCGCCATGCCGCATAAGCGCAACCCGGTGCTGAGCGAGAACCTCACCGGGCTCGCGCGCATGGTGCGCGCCTATGCATTGCCGGCGATGGAGGACGTGGCGCTGTGGCACGAGCGCGACATCTCGCATTCCTCGGTCGAGCGCATGATCGGGCCCGATGCCACGGTGACGCTCGATTTCGCCTTGGCGCGGCTCGCCGGCGTCATCGACAAGCTCGTCGTCTATCCGGACAATATGAAGAAAAATCTCGACCGCCTCGGCGGCCTTGTGCATTCGCAGCGCGTGCTCATCGCCTTGACGCAGAAGGGCGTGGCGCGCGAAGACGCCTATCGCCTCGTTCAGCGCAATGCCATGAAGGTGTGGAACGGCGAAGGCGATTTCCTCACCCTGCTCAAAGCCGACAAGGACGTGCGCGCCAAGCTGACTGACAAAGAGATCGAGACCAATTTCGATCTCGGCTATCATTTCAAGCACGTGGACACGGTCTTTCAGCGAGTCTTCGGCCAATCATAACCGCCGATAAGCCGTGTCTGCGCCATCCATCGTCATCTTCGATTCGGGCCTCGGCGGCCTCACCGTGTATCGCGAGGTGTCCGCGGCGCGGCCCGACGCGCATTTCATCTACGCGGCCGACGATGCGGCCTTTCCCTACGGCCGTCTCGATGAGGCGGCGCTGGTCGCGCGGGTGACGCGCGTGATCGGCAAGCTGATCGAGGAATACCGGCCCGATCTCGTTGTCATCGCCTGCAACACCGCTTCCACGCTTGTTCTCCCCGAGCTGCGGGCGCGCTTTGGCGTGCCATTCGTCGGCACCGTTCCGGCGATCAAGCCGGCCTGCGCCGCATCGGTCAGCAGACTGGTCTCGGTACTCGGCACCGAAGGCACCGTCGGCAGGGAATATACCCGCGGGCTGATCCGTCAATTCGCGAATGGCGCCGAGGTCACCCTCGTTGGGTCAGCCCGGCTGGCCGGTTACGCCGAGGCCGAATTACGCGGCGAACCGGTGAGCGACGAAGCGATCGGCCAAGAGATCGCGCCCTGTTTCGTCGATCGGGAGGGCCGCCGCACCGATTCGGTGGTCCTTGCCTGCACCCATTATCCCTTGTTGCGGCGGCGCTTCGAACGGGTGCAGCCCTGGCCGGTCACCTATATCGATCCGGCTCCGGCCATCGCCCGGCGGGTCGTGGACGTCATCGGACCGCTCCCGGCGGGCGCCAAAGCTTCCGGCGCGGCGCAAATGCTGCTGACCTCGGGGCGACATCCCGCCGGCAAACTGGGGGCAGTCCTCAAGGGCTTCGGAATCACGGCTTTTGGCGCGTTATCGGTTTGACTTCGCGACCCTTTCTGCCTAGAACCAGCCGCCGCGCGGGTCTATGCCCGCGCGGCGTTTCGCGACCCGTGGCGGGAACCGACGCTTTCGGTTCCGGCCTGTCGGTTCCGGGCAAAGCCTGGGACAGAGGAGGGCGCGTTTCCTCAACACAACGATCAACAGCAAGAGGACGCGATGACAAAGCGCAACGAGGCGAAATACAAACTCGACCGCCGCATGGGCCAAAACATCTGGGGCCGCCCGAAGAGCCCCGTCAACCGCCGCGAATACGGGCCCGGCCAGCACGGCCAGCGCCGAAAAGGCAAACTCTCCGATTACGGCGTGCAGCTCCGCGCCAAGCAGAAGCTGCGCGGCTACTACGCCAATATTTCCGAGAAGCAGTTTCGCGGAATTTATGATGAAGCCATCCGCATGAAGGGCGATTCCGGCGCGCACATGATCGGCCTGCTGGAGCGCCGATTGGATGCCGTCATCTATCGCGCCAAATTCGTGCCGACGATCTTTGCCGCACGCCAGTTCATCAATCACGGCCATATCAAGGTGAACGGCCGGCGCGTGAATATCCCGAGCTACCGCGTCAAGGTCGGCGATACGATCGAGGTCAAGGAAAGCTCCAAGCAACTCGCACTGGTTCTGGAGGCCGCCGCGCTCACCGAGCGTGACGTTCCGGACTATGTCGAGGTGAATCAGGGCAAGATGACCGCCAAGCTCACGCGCATCCCGACGCTGAGCGAGGTTCCCTATCCGGTGATGATGGAACCGCACCTCGTGGTGGAGTTCTATTCGCGCTAAGCAGGCTCGCTCTCAAACATAGATACAATCTGGATTTGCGAAGACCCCGGCTACTGCGCCGGGGGTTTTTTGTGCGCTGCAGCGACTTATCTCGCCCGCGCAAAAGTTGTCCATAACTTGGGCGGGGTTGTTTGCAGCCGCGTTGTTTGATGTAGCTTTGGCGGCGCTAGTTAACCAAAGGGGATCTTACACCCAGGGGAGAATCGCACATGGACAAGCTACAAACGGTAAAAGGCTGGATCGGGGCGCTGACGGATATCGGACTTATGCTGCTCGCTTTGGGCATCGTGGTATCGCTGCTCGTCGGAGCAAACACAGTTTTCGTGGGCAACCCGGTCGGAAACATCATCGCGATGGTCAAAGACCTTGGCTCCAACGGGCTCGTGGGCCTGATCGCACTTGGCATCATCCTGTGGCTATTTTCCGGTCGTAGGGTCGCTTGACATAACGCCAGCCGGCTGCACGGCAGCCATCTGACTGGTTAAAACAATTGGATGGGGTGCCCCTTCCCCATCCATGTTTTTCGGGCATGGCCATGATCGAGCGGATTGAAAAAGCCAAGCGGTATCTGTGGGCTTTCGTCGAGCTTGGCTTTGTCGCTTTGCTCGCGATCATCCTGATCTATCTGATCTTGGGTCAGAACTCCGGCGCCTTCGTCACCTCGGTCGCCGACAATGTCGCGAAATTCGCCAGCCAAGCAAGCGTGAGTTTGATCGGCATTGGGATCATACTGGCAATTATCTATCTGATTACCCAACGCATGCGCTGACGGTGCGTCGAGCGCGCGGACGCGAGAAGCGGCCGAAGGGCCGCTTTTTCTTTGCGATGCGCCGCCTAGGCGGAGACGTTCCTGGCCACGAGGCCCTTTTCCTTGAAGACTTGCTGCAGTTCTCCGGCCTGGAACATTTCCCGCACGATGTCGCAACCGCCGATGAATTCACCCTTGACGTAGAGCTGGGGGATCGTCGGCCACTGCGAATAGGTCTTGATGCCGTTGCGCAGATCGTCCGATTCGAGCACGTTGATGCCTTTGTAAGGCACGCCGAGATAATCGAGTATCTGCACGACTTGACCGGAGAAGCCGCATTGCGGGAATTGCGGTGTGCCCTTCATGAACAGCACCACATCGTTGCCCTTGACTTCGTTGTCGATGAACTGATCGATGCTCATGTCTCACCTTTGCCGGCGCCGCGCGCCTAACGACTGGGGATTCCGGTCTGCAGCGCCAGCGCGTGCAGCGCTCCGCCCATCTGACCCTTCAAAGCCTCGTAAACCAACTGGTGCTGTTGCACCCTCGATTTGCCACGGAAAGACTCAGCGATGACCGTGGCGGCGTAGTGGTCGCCGTCGCCGGCGAGATCGCGGATGGTGACGTCGGCGTCCGGGATCCTGATCTTAATCAGCCGCTCGATTTCACTGGCCTCCATCGCCATCGACCGATCCCGTTCGTCCGTGCTCGCGATCCGAGCGGCCCGCCAGCCGTGACGCCGCAGGCCAAATCAAGGCTAAGAATGGGGCGTCCTCCAGCCGAAATCAATGCATTCCGGGCATTGCTGCCCGGCTTTGTGCGCCCGCCCGGCCGCGCGGACCAAGCGCCGCAGCTACCGATATTTTTTGCCGGTGACAACCGAGGCGCCGCGGCTAACATGTTGGCCATGACGCGCGCGCCGATAGCACCATGTCGGTTTCGGGGGGGGGTGATCATGCGATCGATCGGCGTGAACAGCGGCGGCGAAAGACTAGAGCCCGGCGGCCATATATTCCGGCAGCCATCCTTCGTGGCGATCGCGTAGAACCGCGAGCGGAACGCGACGCTCGCCTGCGATGGTCAGCGCCGGACCGCCGGTGACGCCAAGCCGGCGCGCGGCAACGCCCGCCGCTTGCGCGCGTTGAACCACGGCCTCCGCCTGCGGCGCAGGCACGCTCAAGACGTAGCGGGCCTGATCCTCGCCGAACCAGAAAGCATGCGGCGACGGACCGGCAGGTGAGGCATCCAGGCTCGCGCCGATACCCGACGCCATGGCCATCTCAGCGAGCGCGACCAGCAGCCCGCCATCGGAAATGTCGTGCACGGCCGTGGGAATCCCTTGCGCAATGATGGCGCGCACGAAATCGCCGTGCCGCCGCTCCGCCGCGAGATCGACCGGCGGTGGTGCGCCCTCCTCGCGGCCGCAAACGTCGCGCAGATAGAGCGATTGACCGAGCCAGCCGGGATCGCCGCCGATCAGCAGAATCGTTTCCCCTTCTGCCTTGAAGGCAAGCGTCGCCGATTTGCCGAAATCGTCGAGCAGCCCGACGCCGCCGATGGTCGGCGTCGGGGGGATAGCCCGGCCAAGCTCTTCCCCCATAACTTTGGTCTCGTTGTAGAGCGAGACATTGCCGGAGACGACCGGGAAATCGAGCGCCTTGCAGGCTTCGCCGATGCCGCGGATGCAGCCGACGAACTGGCCCATGATCTCCGGCCGCTCGGGATTGCCGAAGTTCAGGTTGTCGGTGAGCGCCAGCGGCCGCGCGCCGACGGCGGTCAAATTGCGCCAGGCTTCCGCCACCGCCTGCTTGCCGCCTTCGAAAGGATCGGCCTCGCAATAACGCGGCGTCACGTCGGCGGTCAGCGCCAGAGCTTTCGGCCCCTCCAATACGCGCAGTACCGCGGCGTCGCCGCCCGGCCGCTGCACGGTATTGCCGCCGATGATGTGATCGTATTGCTCCCAGACCCAGCGTTTGGAGCAGAGGTCGGGCGTACCGAGAAGATGCTCCAGCGCGTCGGCGACTGCCATCGGCGCGCTGACATGTTCGGCTTTAATCACCGGCAGCTTTGGCGGCTCAGTGAATGGACGCCGATATTCCGGCGCCTGATCGCCGAGCTCCTTGATTGGCAGATCGGCCATCACCTCACCCCGGTGCTTAACGATGAAGCGCATGCTCGGCGTGGTCGTGCCGACAATGGCGAAGTCGAGGCCCCATTTGCGGAAGACCGCCTCAGCTTCCTTTTCCTTCTCCGGCTTGAGCACCATGAGCATGCGCTCCTGGCTTTCCGAGAGCATCATCTCATAGGCGGTCATGCCGATTTCGCGCGTCGGCACCCTATCGAGGTCGAGCGTGACGCCGAGGTTGCCCTTCGCCCCCATCTCCGTGGCGCTCGACGTCAGCCCGGCCGCACCCATGTCCTGGATCGCGATAACGCAATCCTTGGCCATGATTTCCAGGCAGGCCTCGAGCAGCAGCTTTTCGGAAAAGGGATCGCCGACTTGCACCGTCGGGCGTTTCTCCTCGGAATCGTCGCCGAATTCTGCCGAAGCCATGCTGGCGCCGTGAATGCCGTCGCGGCCGGTCTTGGAGCCGAGATAGACAATCGGCATGCCGACGCCGGAGGCCTTGGCGTAAAAAATCTTGTCCGCCCGTGCGAGGCCGACCGCCATGGCGTTGACAAGGATGTTGCCGTTGTAGCGCGGATGGAAGCGCACCTGTCCGCCCACCGTGGGCACGCCGAAGGAATTGCCGTAGCCGCCGATACCCGCCACCACGCCGGAGACGAGATGCCGCGTTTTCGGATGTGCGGGATCGCCGAAGCTGAGCGCATTCAAACAGGCGATCGGACGCGCACCCATGGTGAAGACATCGCGCAAAATGCCGCCGACGCCGGTCGCCGCGCCCTGATAAGGCTCGATGTAGCTCGGATGATTGTGGCTTTCCATCTTGAACACCACCGCGAGGCCGTCGCCGATGTCGATGACTCCGGCATTCTCGCCCGGCCCCTGGATCACCCAAGGCGCTTTGGTCGGCAGCGTGCGCAGATGCACTTTCGACGATTTGTAGGAGCAATGCTCGTTCCACATCGCCGAAAAAATGCCAAGCTCGGTGAGCGTCGGCTCGCGCCCGATCAGATCGAGGATGCGTTGATACTCGTCGGGCTTGAGGCCGTGCTCGGCGACCTGTTCGGGGGTGATGCGGCGCTCGTTGGAAATCACGTCGCGATCACCGTCACGCCGCCCTTGCCAGATGATCGACAAGGCCGGCGAACAACCCGCGCCCGTCGGTGCAGCCCATCACCGCTTCGACGTGATTTTCCGGGTGCGGCATCATGCCGAGTACGTTGCCGCGCTCGTTGAGGATGCCGGCGATGGCGTTGATGGCGCCATTGTGATTCCAATTCGGATCGATCATGCCGTCCGGCGAGGAATAGCGGAACAGCACCCGGCCCTCGCCTTCCAGCCGCGCGATGGTCCCGCTGTCGGCGATGTAATTGCCTTCGCCATGCGCCACCGGCACTTTGATCACCTGGCCGGCGTTGTAGCCGCGCGTGAACGGCGTATCCGAACGCTCGACGCGCAGATAGACCTCGCGGCAGATGAAGCGGAGATTCTGGTTGCGCATGAGCACGCCGGGCAACAGCGCCGCCTCGCAGAGAATCTGAAAGCCGTTGCAGACGCCGAGCACGAGTCCGCCATCGGCGGCAAATTTTCTCACGGCATCCATGATCGGCGAACGCGCGGCGATGGCCCCGCAACGCAGATAATCGCCGTAGGAAAAACCGCCCGGGATGACGACAAGATCGGTGCCGGCGGGCAGCTTGCGATCGGCGTGCCAGACCATCGCCGGCTCGTGCCCTGAGACAAGCCGCAGCGTGCGGGCCATGTCGCGCTCGCGATTGATGCCGGGAAAAACGAGGACGGCGGAGTTCATGGACTTAGCGTCAGCTCAAAATCTCGACCCGATAGTTCTCGATCACGGTATTGGCCAGCAGCTTGTCGGCGGCCTGCTTGAGCAAAGCTTCGGCCTTGGCCCCGTCGGCGCCCTCAAGCTCGATGTCGAAGACCTTGCCCTGGCGCACGCTGGTGATGCCGTCGATGCCGAGCGAGCGCAGTGCGCCTTCGATCGCCTTGCCCTGCGGATCGAGGATGCCGGTTTTCAGGGTGACGGTGACGCGGGCCTTCAAAATCTCAACCCTTCACCAGCACCGGCCCGGTGCCGCGCGGCGGCTCGTTCTCGCTCATAATGCCAAGCCGCTTGGCCACCTCGGTATAAGCCTCGATGAGACCGCCCAGATCGCGACGGAAGCGGTCCTTGTCGAGCTTCTCGTTCGACTTCATGTCCCACAGCCGGCAGGAGTCCGGTGAAATCTCGTCGGCGACGACGATGCGCATCGTGTCGTTTTCCCACAGCCGGCCGCATTCCATCTTGAAGTCGACGAGGCGGATGCCGACACCGAGGAAGAGCCCGCAAAGGAAGTCGTTGACGCGGATCGCCAGCGCCATGATGTCGTCGATCTCCTGCGGCGTTGCCCAGCCGAAGGCGGTGATGTGCTCCTCCGACACCATCGGATCGTTGAGCGCATCGTTCTTGTAGTAGAATTCGATGATCGAGCGCGGCAGTTGCGTGCCCTCCTCGATCCCGAGCTTCTGCGACAGTGATCCGGCGGCAACGTTGCGCACCACCACCTCGAGCGGGATGATCTCCACCTCGCGGATCAGCTGTTCGCGCATGTTGAGACGGCGGATAAAATGCGTCGGCACGCCGATCTCGTTGAGATGCTGAAAAACATATTCCGAGATGCGGTTGTTCAGGACCCCCTTGCCCTCGATGATCTCGTGCTTTTTCGCATTGAACGCGGTCGCGTCATCCTTGAAGTGCTGAATCAGTGTGCCGGCCTCGGGGCCCTCGTAAAGGACCTTGGCCTTGCCTTCGTAAATGCGACGGCGGCGGCTCATCGGAGTGTACCGTGGTTTGTGAAAGTCCATGGGTGCCGTGGCTCCATAATCTCAGGTCGCGGGTCCGCGGCGGCGGGACCGGATGGCACGACTCGCTTTAGTGAATAGCCTACCCGGCCAAGGCGCAACCTAGCCGATGCGGCGAAGCAGCACAATCGGCACCCGCCTGTGGAATGTTTCGCGACCGGTGCATCGCGTGCACGCTGTTGCCTTGACCCTTGTGCCCCGATATGCAAGGCGCGCAGTATGCTTTTGCGTTGCCAGGCGGCGGAAATGAGGCAAGGATTGCCATGACCACTTTCGACAAGCGTGAAGAAGCCTTCGAAAAACAATTCGCGCACGACGAGGAGTTGCGATTCAAGGCGACGGCGCGGCGCAACAAGCTTCTCGGCCGCTGGGCGGCGGAACAGCTTGGCCTTTCCGGCCCCGCGATCGACGCCTATGCCAACGAGGTGGTTGTGGCGGACCTCGAACACGCCGGCGATCAGGACGTCTTCAGTAAAATTCGCCGGGATTTCGACGCCAAGGGCGTGGCCGTCGCCGACGTGCAGATCCGCCAGCAGATGAGCGAATTGCTCGCCCGGGCGGTGCAGGAAATCAAGGCCAGCGGCTGACCGGCAGCGAATCCTTTCGCCGCAGGAACACCGCTGACCGGTGGCGCGTTAGTCCTGCACTATGCGCTGGCCTATGGCCCAAGTCTGCTATGCGACCTTGGTAATCGCTGTCCTGGGGACGGCGAGCGCCGCGGTCGCGACCCTCGACAGCCTCAATCATTCGAATGCGCGGCGCAGTTGGGATGCGGATATCGATCGCATCGTGGCCGCGCAGGATATGCGGCGCCGCCTCCTGGCCCTGGCGCAGGAGGGCGACGATCTTCCGGCCACCAAGGCATCCATCGCCGGGGGCCAGCCGGCGTTCAACGCCGAAGCGGCGGCTCTCGACGACGCAAGCGATGCGCGCGGGCATTCTTCGGCCCATGCCAACGCCGAACTGGATCATGGCCACAGCCATCGCGGCGGCGGCAGCGGTGTCATTCCCGCAATTGTCAAATTGCCCAAGACCGCGGCGACGACGGCGGCAGCCATACTGCTGCGCTTCCGCTGAAACGATTCAGTTCAGGACATCGGCTCGGGGACCGGTTTGGGCTCTTCCGGCAGGGGAATGAACTCCTTGTCGTCATGCACGGGCAAGGTGAAACGGCCAGCCTTCCAGTCGGCCTTGGCCTGCTCGATGCGCTCCGGCCGCGAGGAGACGAAATTCCACCAGATATGCCGCGGGCCGAGCGGCTCGCCGCCGAGCAGCATGAGCGTCGAACCCACACGCGCGTGCAGCACCGCTTCACGCGGTTTGAAGACGAGCAGCGATCCGGCATCGTAGGCGCGACCTTCATGTTCGACCTCGCCGCGCACGATATAGGCGGCGCGTTCGGCATGGCCGGGCGGCATCGCCAGCCTCGCGCCCTGCTCCACCTCGGCATGCAGATAGAACAGCGGCGATTGCGCCTTGACCCTGCTCGCAATCCCATACGCGGTGCCGGCGATCAGCCGCGCATTGATCCCCCGGTCCCGGAACGTCGGCAGCTCGTCGTGTGGATAATGGGTAAAGCCGGCCGAGGCTTCCTCGTCCCGCTCGGGCAGCGCCACCCAAGCCTGCAGGCCGTGCAGCGGCCCCCCGCTCTTGCGGACGCCATCGAACCGTTCGGAATGGGCGATGCCGCCGCCGGCGATCATCCAATTCACCGCGCCGGGACGGATCACCTGCTCAACGCCCAGGCTGTCGCGATGCGTAATCTCGCCTTCGAAGAGATAAGTGACGGTGGCGAGCCCGATATGCGGATGCGGCCGCACGTCGGTGTCCCGCGGCACATTCGGCGGCAAGACCAGCGGGCCCATGTGATCGAGAAAGATGAACGGCCCGACCATACGGCGCTGCGCGAACGGAAGCACGCGGCCGACTTCAAGCAAGCCGATATGGCGGCGGCGGGCCGGGATGACCAGGTCGAGCATGAAACCTCCTGCGTCGGGCCGGCCTTGACCGGCCGTCCATGATGACAAAGAAGATGGCCATGCGGTCGCGGCCGCGCCAGCCAGGAGGTGCGACGAATGGAACGGCTGCTCGAAGGCTACCGACGGTTTCGCAGCGGCGTTTGGCCGATCGAACGCCGACGCTATGAGATTTTAGCCGCGGAAGGCCAGCGGCCGGAAACCATGGTGATCGCCTGTTCCGATTCGCGCGTCGATCCGGACACCGTCTTCGACGCCGGACCGGGCGAGCTGTTTGTCGTGCGCAATGTCGCCGGCCTGGTGCCTCCTTACCGTCCGGATGCCGAATACCACGGCACCAGCGCCGCCCTGGAATTCGGCGCGCGCGTCCTGAAGGTCTCGCGCGTCGTCGTGCTCGGTCATGCTCAATGCGGCGGTGTGCAGGCCATGGTGCAAGGCGCGCCGGCCGAGGCCCCCGACTTCGTGGCGTCGTGGATGTCGATCGCGCGGCCGGCCTTGCAGCAAGCGCGGCGGAAAAGCGCCGAGGGCGGCGATATTATCCGCCATTGCGAAGCCGAGGTGGTGCGGCTTTCGCTCGCCAATCTGCTCACCTTTCCCTGGATCGCGCAGGCTGTCGGCGATGGCCGGCTGCAATTGCATGGATTCCTGTTCGGCATTCACGACGGCGATCTCACCCGCGTCGAAAAGGACCGGCTCGTGCCGGTTGAATAAGCCTGGAGCGGCGGATGCGTTACGAGCTTTATTACTGGCCGGAGATTCAAGGACGCGGCGAATTCGTCCGGCTGGCGCTGGAGGATGCCGGCGCCGATTACGTCGACGTGGCGCGGCACAAGGGCGGCATCGAGAAGATGACGCGGCTGATGGAAAGGTCCCGCGTCAAGCATCCGCCATTCGCTCCGCCCTTTTTGAAGGCCGGCAAGATTCTGATCGGCCAGACCGCCAACATTTTGCACTTCCTTGGGCCGCGGCATGGATTGGCGCCGCGGAATGAGCAAGGCCGGCTATGGCTGCATCAGTTGCAGCTCACCATTGCCGATTTCGTGGTGGAGATTCACGACACGCACCACCCGATCAGCGTGAACCTCTATTACGAAGACCAGAAGAAGGAAGCCAAGGCGCGCACGAAAGATTTCCTCAAAGAACGCGCGCCGAAATTCCTCGGCTATTTCGAAAGCGTGCTGACGCGCAGCGGCGGGCCTTATCTCCTCGGGCGCAAGCTCAGCTATGCCGACCTCAGCCTGTTCCAGATCGTCGAGGGCCTACGCTACGCCTTTCCCAAGGCGATAAGACGGCTGGAGACGAAACGCCCGCGCACGGTCGCGCTGCATGACCGCGTGAGTGAGCGGCCACGGATCAGGGCTTATCTTGAGTCGAAGCGGCGCATCCCGTTCAACGAATGGGGAATTTTCCGTCACTACCCCGAACTCGACGCTTGAGTCGGGAACCAAGATCAGCAGGCGGCGTTTTTCCCTTCAAGGAGAAACGCCGATGGCTGACGATCCCAGCAAGCTCGCCGCCGACCGCAAACGGATCGACGTGAGCGAAAGTTATGAGTGCCGTTATTGGGCAAAGCGATTCAACGTTACGCCCGATGAGCTCAAGCGCGCCGTGGCTAAGGTTGGTCCGATGGCTGATGACGTGGAACAAGAGTTGCGCGGCGGGTAACCTCGAATCCTGCAGAGTTTCTCTTGGCCCAAATTACTCGGCGGATGAAAGCGGCTGCGCGACGTGTTCCAGCGGCCGCCGTTCCGCCGCGATGCCGTAAACCAGCGCCACCAAGGCCGCGGCAATCATCAGCCCCGCGGCGAAGAGATAGCCGTAAGAGACGTTAAGCCGCGAGCCGGTGGCGATCAGGCTGCCGAACAGCCAGGGCGCCGCGACGCCACCGATGCCGGTGCCTACCGAATAGAACACGGCGATGGCCAGCGCCCGGGTCTCCAGCGGGAAAATCTCGCTCACCGTGAGATACGCCGCGCTCGCCGCTGGCGAGGCGAAGAAAAAGATCGCCGTCCACATCAGCGTCAGCGTGGTGGCGCTCAGCCATTCTTGCACGAACAAATACCCCGTCAGCATGAGCAGCAGCGCCGAGGCGAGATAGGTCGCGGCGATCATCTGCCGCCGGCCCACCGTATCGAAATAATGGCCGAGCATGAGAACGCCGACAAAATTTCCGGCGGCGAAGGGCAACAGATAAAGTCCGGTGTCGGCGGATGGCACGGCGTAAAAGGTCGTCAGCACCAGCGCGTAAGTGAAGAAAATCGCGTTGTAGAGAAAGGCCTGCGAGACCATCAACGCGAGCCCGAGCAGCGAGCGCCGCCAATAGAGGCCGAACATCGCGCGCACGATGATGGCGAAGCCGAAATGCGCGCGCGGATGCAAGGTAATGCGGTGCGCTTGGTCGGGCTCCGAAAGGCCACGGCCCTCCTCGGCGCGCACGCGCTCTTCGATGGCGCGCACGGTGCATTCGGCTTCGCTTTCGCACCCGTGGGTGATCTGCCAGCGCGGGCTTTCCGGCACGT
>DASREA010000035.1:0-144687 GCA_035652315.1 Xanthobacteraceae bacterium
TCGTCCACCATGCGCATGCGCAGCCGGTGACCGGTCTCCCGGTTCAGCTTGTGAAAGTGGGTTTTGTTGACTTCGGTAACAGCGGGGAAAAGCTCGACAGCACAATTTACCAGGGAGAGACGCAGATACCCCTTCCAGATCGCGCGCGGGGCCATGAAATCTCCTGAAAAAAATCGTCCGGCTCAGTGTCCGAAATAGAGAATATACACGACGACGAAGAGCGCGATCACCGCCCCGGTGCCGATATAAAGCACATAGCGCACGTTCTGCCCGGTAACGCCTTGCCGCGCCTTGTTGGCGGAGAGCACGGGTCCGGCTGAAGGGGCTTTCTGGCTTTGATCGCCATCCATCGATCGCTCCCGATGCCGTAATCGCAGGATAGGCAATTAAATTCAACGCGCGGTCGGGCGTTGTGGTTCCTGCGTCCAGTGGCTACGGAACCCGCCCGCGAGCCGGCCGTTTTCCGGACATGGAGCGATATTCTCGAGTCGCGCTCATTGCCGCCCTATCCGGCGCCGCAATTCCTGTCTTGGCCCCTGCGCAAGGCGTGGACCCGGCAATGCCGGGAAAGCCGGCCTGCCCCTCATTGTCCGATTCTCCGACGAGCGGAGCGGCGCCGCCATCGTCTACGGCCGGTCAAACGCAATCCAAGGGCAGCTTGAGCGATCAGCTTGCCCGCTCCGACGGCGTGATTTGCCCGCCGCCGCACGTCGATCCGGACATCAAGAAATCGGCCCCGAACACCGGGCGGATGCCGGTGATCCCACCGCCCGGCACGGAGAATCCGGCCATTCGTCCGAAGTAGCCGCGGCTAGGAACGGCTGCCGCGTGTGAAGAATAGCTTCATGTCGGCGGTAAAGCGCTTTCGCGAGTCATCCGCCACGTAGAACATATGCCCTCCGGAATAGAGCGGGAGCTGCACGCGTTGCGGACCTTCAAACGGCGGCAGGTGCTCGATAACGTAGCGGCTGTCCATGTAAGGCGTGACGAGGTCGCTATAGCCGTGGGCGATGACAAGCCGGAACGACGGATTCTGCGCCAGCAAAATCCGCAAATCGTCGCTGACGCTGATTTGATCGCGATGCCCGTCGCGCCATTGCCATTTTCGGCTGATCTCGGGCGACAGCAGAACGTAGGTCATGTCGGTCTTGAAACCGAGCTGATCGCGCGCGTAGCCCACGAAGGCGCCCGCATAGGCGCGCGTAAAGCCGTCTAGCACGGGGTCCGGGCCGCGCTCTCCGGCGCGCTCGGGAAAGGGATCGTCCACTGCAAACGAGCCGTCATAGATGCTGGCGATCTTGCCTGCGGCGGAACGCAATTGCTTCAACGCTTCATTGGGAATGACGCCACGCGATTTGGCGGCAACGTCCTCCGGAACGCCGGCCATCGCCGCGACGCGGCTATAGAAGGAGCGTGCCGCCTCGCCTTGCGGCGCCGGGCCGGCAAGCGTCGTCAGATATTCATGCATGGCGAAACGCTCGGCTTCCCCGATCGCCTGCGAACTCATGGAATGCGTGCGCTCGAGCTGAGCGGCGGCCAGCGATGGCAACCGTAGCGCGGCGCTCAGCACAAGGCGCTCGCCGCCAAAGGTGAGTTGAGGCTCCAGCATTGGTGAGACCATGACGATGCCATTGATGGAAACGCCCTGATCCTGCAGCAATTTACGCGCCACCTTGGGGGCACGGAATCCGCCATAGCTCTCGCCCAGAAGATACTTTTCGGAAGCGCTGCGGCTATTCTTGGCGATATAGAGCGCGATGACTTTGGCGAAGAATTCAGCGTCGCTGTCGACGCTGAAGAATTTGCTGGCGTCGTCGGATTTGGCGGTGCGGCTCCAGCCGGTACCGATCGGATCGATCAACACCAGATCGGTGAATTCAAGCCATGTCTGTGGGTTGTCGCGCAGTTGCGCGGTGGCCGCATCGTAGTGCGCGCCGAAGTCGAGAATCTTCGGGCCGACCACGCCGAGATGCAGGTAGGCGGAAGCCGCGCCCGGACCGCCGTTAAAGGCGAAGGTGATCGGGCGTTTCGAACCTTGTTCGCCGTCGGCCACATAGGCGGTGAAAAACACCGACGCGGTCTGCGCGCCAGATTGATCGTAGAGCGGCAGCGTGCCGGCCGTCGCCGTATAGGCGAAGCTTTTGCCGTCGGCGAGCGTCACCGAATGACGCGTCGTCGAATCCGAGGGCAGGAGCCGCAGTACGCCGGGACCGGCGTCATTCTTCTGCTCCTGCTTAGCAGCGGGGGCTGGGGAGCGGCTGGCGCGCTGCGCCAAGCCGGCGCTGGCGAAGCAGACCACAAATGCGGCGACGCACAGACGACGAAAAATCACAGGCCTTCCTTTTCGCTTCATCGGCAGCTTACTGCAACTCAATGTCGCCTTCGATATCAAAAGCAAGGCCGACGGCATCGATTCTGATCGTCGCTTTGGCCGGCAAGGCTTCGTGGCCTTTCAAACGGCCATTGGCAACGGCGTCGCGCACCGCTTTCTCGATTTCCCTTTGCGACGTGACGCCCACCTTTTTCAAAAACTTGCGCAAGGTCGAGTTGAGGCTTTCCTCGTTCATGACCGTTTTTCTCCGTTGGGGTGATTGTGTCCGTCCGGCTAATCTACTATAGCCAACGCCCCGCTGCGCGGGAGTGCACGCGCAAGCATGCTGACCGCCGTCGTAAAAATCGGTACCGTTGCACGGTGGATTTGCTTTCTAAGCTGCCGGCATCCCTTGTTTAACGCCCGCTCCGGCGGCGGTATGGAACTACTCAAGGGACTGATAATTAACTCCCTACGCGGTCGATTCTTTCCACTTTTGTGGCTGTGACGGTAAGTTTGGCGTTGAGACAAGGGGTCAGGTGACATGAGTTCGCCCAGGACCAGATCGAATCTTTCAGTCGCCGACCTTCGGGGCCTGTGGTCGCAAGCCTTCCGCGATATCCGCGCGGAAACGGAACGCCGCGCCGCGCCGCTGTCGTCGGAAGATCAAGTCGTGCAATCGATGCCGGACGCCAGTCCGACCAAATGGCATCGCGCGCATACCACGTGGTTCTTCGAGCAATTTCTTCTTTCGGTTCACCATCCCGGCTATCGCGTCTTCGATGAGCGTTTCGCTTATCTCTTCAATTCGTATTATGTCGCTGCGGGGCCGCGCTATGCGCGGCCGATGCGCGGAATGCTGACGCGTCCGCGCGCCGAAGAGGTGGGCGCCTACCGCGGGCATGTCGATGCCGCGATCGTGGATTTGCTGATCAGCGCCGACGAGTCGGCGCTGAAGAAGATCATTGCCGTTCTGGAAATCGGCTTGCACCATGAACAGCAGCACCAGGAACTGATCGTCACCGATATTCTTCACGCCTTTTCATTGAACCCGACACATCCGGCTTACGATGCCGCTTACGCCGCCCCGGCTTGCAACCAGTCCCAAGGTGTTGCGGAGATCGTCAGCGGTATCCACATGATCGGCGATGACGGCGAGGGCTTTGCGTTCGACAACGAGCGGCCGCAGCATAGGGTCTTCCTTGCCGGCGCGCGGATCGGGCGGAGCCTCGTCAGCAATCGTCAATGGCTCGAATTCATGGCCGACGGCGGTTATGCCACGCCGACCTTATGGCTTTCCGACGGCTGGGCGACGGTACAGGCGGAGGGATGGCAGGCGCCGGGTTATTGGCGTCAGGGTGACGGAGCCTGGCTGACAATGACTCTCGGCGGCTTGCGCCCGGTCGATCCGGCCGCGCCCGTCTGCCATGTCAGCTATTACGAGGCCGATGCATTCGCGCGCTGGGCGCGCAAGCGGCTTCCCTCCGAAGCGGAATGGGAGATCGCGGCGCGCGGCGGTTTGTTGCCGGATGCCTTCGATCAGGTCTGGCAATGGACACAAAGCGCCTATTCGCCTTATCCGGGCTATCGGCCGGCGGCGGGCGCGCTCGGCGAGTACAACGGCAAGTTCATGGTGAACCAGATGGTGCTGCGCGGCAGCTCCCACGCCACCCCGAAAGGACACGCGCGGGCGAGCTATCGCAATTTCTTCCCGCCCGCGGCGCGCTGGCAGTTCAGCGGACTCCGGCTCGCCGAAGACCTGCGCTAGAGTCACAGCTTAAACGCGAGAATACGTTGCAATGGTCGCATTGAAACAATCGGCATCGAAGGTCGTCGCCTGCGATGCCAACGGTTCGCCCTTCGCCGAGGACGCGCTGAAGGGGCTCAACGCCACGCCGAAATCCATTCCACCGAAATATTTCTACGATGACCGCGGCTGCGCGCTTTTCGAGAGCATCACCGAACAGCCGGAATATTATCTGACCCGCAGCGAGGTCGGCATATTGCACGACAATGCCGACGACATCGCAAAGCTCTTCAAGCCGGCATCGACCCTGGTGGAGTTCGGCAGCGGCTCCAGCCGCAAGACCAGAATTTTGCTGGCGGCGGCCAGCCACATCACCAGCTATATTCCGGTAGACATCTGCGGCGCCATGCTGGAGCAGGAGGCGGCCGGTCTGCGCAAGGAATTTCCCCATCTGACCGTGTCGCCGGTCACCGCCGATTTTTCGGCGCCGTTCGACCTGCCGGGGGGTACCCATCTCGGCCGCGCCGGTTTCTTTCCCGGCTCCACGATCGGTAATTTCGAACCGCATGAGGCGGCGGCCTTCCTTCGCCACGTCGCCCGGGTTCTCGGTCGCGGTGCGGTGCTCGTCGTCGGCGTCGACCTGGTCAAGGACACGCAGATACTCAACGCCGCTTATAACGACGCAGCCGGCGTCACTGAAGCGTTCAATATCAATTTGCTCGTGCGCATGAATCGCGAGCTTGCCGCCGATTTCAAACTGGAAAGCTTCGAGCATCACGCCTTTTACAACCGCGAGCGCCAGCGCGTCGAAATGCATTTGGCGAGCAGCAAGCGGCAGAAAGTGCGGGTCGCTGGCGACACGATCGACTTCCGCGCCGGCGAAACCATCCATACCGAGAACAGCTACAAATATTCCGTGGATTCCTTCATCGCCTTGGCTCGCGGCACCGGCTGGCAGCCGCTGGCGAATTGGACCGATCCCCAGCGCTTTTTCTGCGTCCAGGCGCTCACGTACCAGGCCGGCTGACCCGGACGCGCAGCAGGACCGCCATGCACGCGGCTGGTAGATTGCCGAGAGGGCGGCCGATATAGTCCCCGCCGCAATTCATCGGGGAGCTGTCATGAAAATTGTCGGATTTGAATCGAAGGCCGGTCTGCGCCTAGGCGTGGTCGAGGGCGAGCAGGTTATCGATCTCCAGGAGGCCGACGAAAAAGCGCCAGCCGATCTCGGCGAATGGCTGCGGCGGCACGACGGCGATCTCGCGCCCTTGGCCGATCTCGCGCGCCGCGCGCCCGCGGGTGCGCGGCGGCCGCTGCAAGGGTTGAAATACGCGCTGCCGGTTGCCAAACCCGGCAAGATCGTCTGCCTGGGCCTGAACTATCTCGAGCACGTCAAGGAAGGCATGCAGCGCGACAATATTCCAAAATTTCCCACCATCTTCATGCGTTGCGGCACTTCTCTGACCGGCCATTTGCAGCCGATTCTGCGTCCGCACATGACAGACAGCCTCGACTACGAAGCAGAAATGGTGGTCATTATCGGCCGGCGCGCCAAGCATCTAAACACGGCCGATGCATTGTCCTGTGTCGGCGGCTATTCCTGTTTCAACGACGGTTCAATCCGCGAATTCCAGCGCCGGACCAGCCAATGGGACATGGGCAAGAATTTCGACCGCACCGGAGGCTTCGGGCCTTGGATGGTGACGCCGGACGAGCTGCCGCCCGGCGGCAAGGGCCTGAAAATTCAAAGCCGTCTTAACGGCAAGGTGATGCAGTCCGACAATACCGATAACATGATGTTTCCGGTTGCCGAGACCATCGCCGACGTCAGCCAGGCAATGACCCTCGAGCCCGGCGATCTGTTGGTCACCGGCACCCCCTCCGGCGTCGGATTTGCGCGCAAGCCGCCCGTATGGATGCAACACGGCGATGTCTGCGAAGTCGAGATCGAGGGCATCGGCGTGTTGCGTAATCCCATTGAGAATGAAAAACCGGCATAAGGGTCCTGTAGCACATGGCGAGCAAATTGAACGTCATCAGCATTTGCGGCAGCTTGCGCAAAGGCTCCTTCAACGCGATGGTCATGCGTGCCCTGCCAGGGCTTGCGCCCGAGGGCATGACGATCACGCCGGCGCCGCCTTACAGCGACTTCCCGCTCTACAATTTCGACATCCAGAAGGAGCAGGGCATTCCGCGTTCGGTGGTCGCGCTCGCGGAGGCCATGTTGGCCGCCGACGGTGTGGTGATCGTGAGCGCCGAATATAATTTCTCGGTGCCGCCCGGGTTGAAGAACGCCATCGATTGGGTCTCCCGATTGAAAGACCCGCCGCCCTTCACCGGGAAGCCTTTTGCCATCCAGTCGGCGACCACCGGGCCGGTGGGCGGGGCACGAATGCAATATCACTTGCGCCAGATCCTGGCCGGTCTCGACGCGTTCATTCTCAATAAGCCCGAGATCTTCATCGGCAACGCCGCCTCGAAGGTCGATGAGAAAACGGGCGAACTGACTGATGAAACGACGCGCGACTTCATCAAGAAGCAGCTCGCCGCTTTTGCCACCTTTATTGAACGGGTCCGGCCCTAAGGACCGGGTCGCGCGTCGCTGCATCTTGCCGCACCGCCTCGCCGATGCGCCGGATTGCTGGCGCCGCGCGGCCGCTTCGCATTCTGTTTACCAAATCCTTGCATCAGGTTTACCTGGCGGTGACTCCCTGGGCGCTAAAAGCTTGGTATGCGCACCGCCCTCAACGTCGACGCGCCGTCCGGACAATCCCCGGGCTCCCGGGCCGCTTGCCAAGGGCTGGACGCGGAGGCAATGCTCGCCACCCTGTCCCGCCTGGAAAAGCACAGCCGGAACGGCGGCTTTGAGTGCGCGATCGACGCGGTGCCGGCGGCGCAGTGGGACGAGACCGCCGCGCTTTTCGCCGACCCGAATTACGATCAGATCGCGCGCTATTCCGCGGAGCAATGGGGGCGACGCACGAGCCACCTGCTGCTGCGCCGTCACGGCGAATCAGTTGCCGGGGCCTACGCTGCCATCATTAAGCCGCCGGGTTGTTCGCACGGGGTCGCCTTCGTGCGTTTCGGACCGTTCTGGAGAAGGCGCGACGCCGCGCCGGATCTTGGGATCTACCGTGCGGCCGTCGGCGCCCTGGTGCAGGAATATTGCATCCGGCGCGGTCATTACCTGACCGTCGTTCCACGGCCCAATCCGGAGTTCTATCACCAGGAGTGCGAGGTCTTGTCGCGGTTCGGTTTCGCGCTGCGCCGCCGCGTTCACGATCCCAACCGTTATTTGGTCGATCTTTCCCACGACGAGCATGCGCAGCGGAACAGCCTCGACCAGAAATGGCGCTACAATTTGCGGCAGGCATTGAACAACGGATTTGATATCCGTCTCGGTCAAAGCGAGGAGGATATCCGGGCGTTTCAGTCGCTGCATGCCGGCATGGTGGCGCGCAAGCGATTCCACAATGCCGACATGGTGCATTTGCTCCCGCGGCTCGCCGCCGAGCTCCCGCAGCCGTTGCGGCCCCAAATCGTGCTCGCCTTTCATCGGGGCCGGCCAGTGGCGGGGGCCGCCATCGCCATCCTCGGCGACACCGCCTATTACGTCTTTGGCGGCAGCGACGGCGCGTCGCTCTCGCTGAAAGGCGGTTATGCGCTGCAGTGGTGGATTGTCCGCTGGCTCTCCGGCCATGGCGTGCGCTGGTACGATCTCGGGGGTGAAGCCGGCGAGCACGGCCTGCGCCAATTCAAGAAGGGGCTCGTGGGCAAGGCCGGCACGGTCATCCGCATGCATGGGGAATATGATTATTGGACCGGCACTTCGGCGCGACTCGTCGGCGATATCGTCTATGGAATGCGGGGGGTGCAGCGCATGATTCGAAAGTTGCGCTACCGCGCCTAGCTTCCCTGCTTTGTTTCAGGCGCGCTGCAACCAAGTCTGCCCAGCCGAGTTATCCCACGCTCTTCCACCGCCGAAATTCCCATTCGGCTTGCCTTGTCGATGACCGCCGCTAACGTGGGGACCATGTGGGGTAAATCCCGCCAGAGCGAGCCTAAGGCCGAGGAGGTTTTGCCGCCCCGCCTCAAACCCGCCGTGCGCCAAGCGCGCATCGAGGCGGCGGAGCGTACCGGTATCGTCGTCGATCTGCGTGACGCCGAGCTCGCCCGCCTGGAAATCCTGAACGAGGCGCTGGATCCCGTTTTTGCGGAGATTTCGCCGGAGATCGAGCTATTTGATCGCGGCATCAGCCGCGGCGAGGTGCCCCGGCTATGGGTCGACGCCATCGCGCATGTCGCGATGGGACACGACAAGCGCGTCTACCGTTTCGTTCAGGACACGAGTTTCGGCCGAAAAGTCTTGGCCGAATCAAACGACGTCGACTCGATCGTCGAGGCGGTAACCCAATACGTGGCGCGCCGATTGGTCGAGCGGGAGCGTGCGCTCGCCGCCGATCCGCGGCCCGCGGTCCAGGAACTGTTGCGCGACGTGCGGGCGCAGCGGCGGCGTTGGCGTTGGAAAGCCATCAAGGCTTTCGTCTTTGGTCTGATCGCGGGCGTCGTAGCGCTTTTCTTCATCGCCTGGCTGCTGGCGCCTCCCCCGCAATAGTCCGGCGCGCCAATTCGACAATGCCCTCCCGGCCGGGCTGGAAGCCGCGGGCAATCGCCTCGCATTGCCATTCACCGGGTGCGCCTTCGATTCGGTAGAGGTTGTAGGTCGCGGGCGCCTTGCCGCAATCGCGCGGGGAAGAAGCCGAAGGGACGCCGAAAACGGGAATGCCGGCTCGCGGCCCCTTGAGCCAAATCAGGCTCGGCACGTGGTCGTGGCCGTGCAGCACCAATTCGGCGCCGTGGACGGCGAGTACGTCGCGAAAGGCTTTGGCATCGAGCAGGCGCTTGTGACCCTTGCCCGGCGTGCGAAAGGGTGGGTGGTGTATGAGCACGATACGGAATAAGCCTTCATGCTCCAGCTCGGGCAGGAGTTGCGCTAACCGCTGCAATTGCCCGGAACCGAGCGCGCCGGTTGCCATGAAGGGCAGCGTCGGGATCGCGGTGGAAAGCCCGATCAGCGCCGCCGGCCCCCGCCGCCGCACAAAGGGAAAAGCCACCTCGTTCGATCCGTCGCCGCGCATGAAAGTCAGCCAATAGCGCGACGCCTGTTCCTTTGCAGCGGGCACGTAAGCATCGTGATTGCCGGGAATTACGGTGACGTCCTCGGCCGCGCCTAGCGACGCCAGCCATGCCGCGGCGCCGGCAAATTCCGCGTCGAGCGAGATATTCACCAGGTCGCCGGTCACCGCGATGTGGTCGGCATTTTCGCGCGCGAGGTCGGCGACGAGGCTATCGAGCACCTCGCGGCGATGCTCCTTGCGGCGGCAGCGGTACCAATTGAGAAAGCCGAGCAGGCGCTTATTGGCGAGTTCGCCGGGACGGGCGCGCGGCAGCGGTGCGAGATGCGGATCGGAAAGATGCGCGAGGACGAACATCGCCTCAGGCGCTGCCGATCAATATTCCGGCCAGGAAGACCAGCGTGCCGCCGACGATCACTTGGAACGACGAGGCCAGGAAGGGCGTGTCCATGTAGCGGTAGCGGATATAGGAGATTGCCGCCAGTTCGACCGCGACAACCGCCACCGCCAGCGCCGTTGCCACGAAGAAACTGGGAATGAGATAGGGCAGGGTATGCCCGATGCCGCCGATCATGGTCATGATTCCGGTGACGGTGCCGCGCACCACCGGCGCGCCGCGGCCGGTGAGCGAGCCGTCGTCGGAGGCCGCTTCGGCGAAGCCCATGGAAATGCCGGCGCCGACCGACGCGGCAAGCCCCACCAGGAACGTCTCCCAGGTGTTGTGGGTGGCGAAGGCCGCGGCGAACAATGGCGCCAGCGTGGATACCGAACCGTCCATCAACCCGACGAGGCCGGGCTGCACATATTGCAGCAGGAACATCCGCCGGGCGGTTTCGTCTTCGCGCTCGCGCGCGGTCCGTGTCAGAATCTGTTCGCCGAGCTTTTGCGCCAGCGTTTCGTGCTCGCTTTCGATGTCGGCCAGTTCGGTGAGAAGCTGCCGGGTCGAAGCGTCGCGCGTGGCTTCGGCAGCCTTTCGATAAAAGCGCTCTGCCTCATATTCCATCGCCTCGGCGTATTTGCGCACTTCCTCCAGATTGAGCGAACTCATCAGCCAGAGCGCGGGCTTGTGGATGAAACCCTTGACGTCCTGCCGGCGGATGAGCGGCAGATAGTCGCCGAATTTCGAGCGATACAGATCGAACAGCATGGTGCGGTGGCGCACCTCTTCATCGGCCATCTCGTCGAAGACCTTGGCCGACGCGGGAAATTGCGTGCGTAGCCCTTCGGCGAAGCCGCGATAGATACGGCTGTCCTCTTCCTCATTGGAGATGGCCAGCGCCAGGATTTCCTGTTCGCTGAGATCGGCAAAACGCTTCACGGCAGCCTCGTCGGCGGGAGGAGTCAACGCGGATCGATATTATGGCTATTGTAAACGAGGCCCTGCGGAATCGACAGATCGGAAATGGACTAATGGCAGACAAGGATTCGGCCGCTTGGGAATACCTTTTCGCGCCGGCCCTGCATTTTTACTGGCGTTTTGCCCGGGGAATGACGTTGGGGGTGCGCGGCCTTGTGGTCGACGACCGCCGCCGCGTTTTTCTGGTCCAGCACAGCTATGTGCGCGGCTGGCACCTTCCCGGCGGCGGCGTCGAGGTCGGCGAGACCGTGCTCCAGGCGCTGTCCCGCGAGCTTGCCGAGGAAGGCAACATCGAGATGACTGGGCCGCCGGAGTTTCACGGGGTCTTTTTCAATTCCCGATATTCGCGGCGCGACCACGTGGTGCTGTTTCTGGTGCGCGATTTCCGCCAGGATAAGCCGCCGCAGCCAACCCGCGAGATCGCGGCCAGCGGGTTCTTTGCGCTCGACGACATGCCGAACGACACCACGGCCGCAACGCGCGCGCGAATCGCCGAAGTTCTCGGCCGCGCGCCGATCAGCGATCGCTGGTGAAAATCACCTGCGCGACAGTCGGCTTGATTTTTCCTTCGCTCAGGTCGCGCGCACCGTTTCGGCAAAGAGATCGTCCACCGCGTAGTCGCCACGGATCAAATTCTGGTCGCGCGAATACATCATGAAGCGCTCCAAGTTGCTGCGATTGACGGCAAGCCCCATCGGCCAGACATCCTTGCCGAACATCTGCTTCTCGCGCTCGTAATAGCGGCGGCCGAAGACCAAGCTTGACCAGTTCGGATCGGAGAAATAGTCGTCGGCGATCTCCCGTGCCTGTTTGAACATCTGCATCACCGCTTCCGGGAGCCAAGGTTCGCGCCTGGCGAGGTCGCTGCGGATGGCGAGGATATGCATGATGGGGAAATAGCCGTATTTCCGGAAATAGCGCAGCTCCTCGGCATCGGCATCGCGGAACAGGCGCCGCGCCGCGACCTGACCCGAGACGATGGAACGCGGCGGATGCGGCTGGATCACCGCATCGATCTCGCCATCCCTGAGCAGCAGCCCCGCATCCACGCCTTTCGGCAGTTTTTCGATCTTCACGCCGGGCTTCGCCTCGAATGCGATTTTCTCGTCGTGGCCGACGAACCAATGAATTTCCTCCCACGGCACCCCGTATTCGAACTTCAGATCGCCCTTGGCGAGCAGCGACAGCGTGGTCTGGAACGACCGGATGGCGACGCGCTTCCCGACGAGATCGGAGGGATTGCTGAAAGGCGAGTCCGCGAGCACATAGAACAATCCGGCGCTGAACAAGCGGCGCGGGAACACCGGCACACCCGTTATCGGCAGCTTGCGGTCAATCGCCATGAGATAAGTGGACATTGAGAATTCACAAAGATCGAATTCGCCCTTGAGCATCCTCTCGTGGCGGCCGGAGCCGTCGCGCAGCGGCTCGGTTTGCCCGACCTGCAAAGGCTTCAGCGACATGCCCTTGGGCGGCGTGACCGTGCCATCGAAGAAAGGAAAATGCCGGTCGTAGCGCTCGAGCGCGATGGTGATTTCCATGACCCCTTCATCCTAGATCGTTTGATTGCGCTGACTCCTAGACAGCGCCTCGCGGCGGCAAAGACAAGGATTAAGTCCGCCGATGGACCTGGTCCCTGCCAAATGCTAAGCGCGACGGCCGGGGGACGAGATGGCCGATCTTTCTCTGACGATTTTGCCGGAAACCGAAGATGATGCCGTCGCCATAGAACGGCTGCACGAGCGCACCTTTGGGCCGGGACGATTCGCCCGCACCGCCTTCCGTATCCGGGAAGGCGTGGGACACCGGCTCGAGCTCTCCTTCACCGCCCGCATCGGGACGCTCCTGGTCGGCTCCGTGCGCTTGTCCCCCGTACGCATCGGCGAAACTCCGGCCTTGTTACTGGGACCCTTGACCGTGGAGCCGCCATTCCGCGAGCGCGGCATCGGCATCGGTTTGCTGGAGCGGGCGCTGCAGGAAGCCAAGGCGAAAGGGCACCGCCTGGTCGTGCTAGTGGGCGACGAGCCGTATTACGCGCGCGCCGGGTTCAAACGGATTCCCAAAGGGGTGGTGAGCATGCCCGGCCCCGTCGATCCGCAAAGGCTGCTTGTTGCCGAACTGGCGCCCGGCGCATTCGACGGCGTGCACGGCGCGATCCGCCCCGAGTGGGAAGCCGTTCAGGGCTAGCGTCCCTCGCGCGCCCAGGTCGCCGCCAGGCTGCCGATCAAAAGCAGCAAGCCGATAAAGCCGGCGAACATCGGCAAGACGTCGATGCCGCGCACGACACTGGCATCGCGCATCTTGAGGCCGATCCAGTCGTCGCCTTGATAAGTGCTGCTGGAATGCACGGGAACGACGCGCGGCACGCTGATTCCGGTCCGCCCCTCCACACGGCGGGCGTCGCCGCCGGTCGCGGCTGCAAGCGGCGCAATCACATCGAGCGTCGACGTCACTTCGGCGAATTCCCGGGGGTTAGCCGGCCCGAGATTGGTGAGCGCGGTGAGCTTTCCTTCGCCGGCGCGCCAGAGTCCCAATTCGTTGGCGGCCAGCGTGCCGCGCCAAAGCCCGGGCTCGACCGGTTGCAGGGTCAACGTGGTTTTCGCCCCCGAAGGCGAGGTCACCGTCACCTCTCCGATGCTGTCGCCCATGGTCTGCCGCTCGACCGTCAGGTCGTGGCCATGGGCGGACAGGCGCAGCGCCTCTTCCTCGAGTTCCGGCTGCTTCATCAGCCAATGCGACAGTCGCCGCATCAGGTCGAGATGCGGCCCGCCGCCCTCGTAGCCGCGAGCCCAAAGCCAGATCTGATCCGACAGCATCAGCGCCACACGGCCTTTGCCTTCGCGCTCGAGGATGAGCAACGGCTTATCGTCGACGCCTTGCATGACAGTTGTGCCGGACGTCGGCCTGACGTCGACCTGACGGAACCAGCGGCTCCAGTGCGGCGGATTGGATTCGGCGCCGGCCAGATCGCGGGTGACAGGATGACGTTTGCCGAGGTCGCTCAAATGCGCGCGGAAAGCCGCCTCGGTCACTTGCCCGCTGGGCTCCGCCGGCAGGATGGCGTCGAGCGGCGTGCGCCACAGGCTGGTCTGGCTGGCATAGTCGGGCCCCGCCGCGATCAGCACCGCGCCACCGTCGCGAACGTATTTGGCGATGTTCTCGAAATAGACGACCGGAAGCACGCCTTGCTGCGCATAGCGGTCGAAGATGATCAGCTGAAACTCACCGATCTTCTGCTGGAACAGCTCGCGCGTCGGGAAGGCGATCAGCGACAATTCGTTGATTGGCGTGCCGTCCTGCTTCTCCGGCGGCCGCAGAATGGTGAAGTGGACGAGATCGACGCTGGCGTCGGATTTCAACAGGTTGCGCCAGGTGCGCTCGCCCGCGTTGGGTTCGCCGGAAACCAGCAGGACGCGCAGCTTGTCGCGCACCCCGTCGATCGAGACCACGGCGCGGTTGTTGACCGTCGTCAACTCGCCGGCCAGCGGCGATGCCTCGATCTCCACGATATTCTGTCCGGCATGCGGGATGGGGATTTCGACATCGACTTGCTGGCCGACCGTAACGTCGCGCTTGTCGATGACTTCGCCGTCGCGGCGCACCGTGATCTGCGCCGGCTGCGGCGAGGCGCCCTGATCCTCGACCCGGAAGCCGACGGTCTGCGATTGTCCCACGATGCCGAAGCGCGGAGCCGCGACCAGCGCCACGCGCCGGTCGCGTTCGTCGGCGTGCCCGGTGATCAGCGCATGCACCGGCGCGGAGAAGCCGAGCGCCGAGGCTGCCGCCGGCACGTCATGCACGCGTCCGTCGGTGACGATGATGGCGCCGGCCACGCGGTCCGGCGGCACGTCGGCCAGTGCGGTGCCAAGCGCGGAAAACAGATGCGTGCCGTCGGTCTCGCCGTCCGATTGGCCGGCTTCGACGGTGCGCACTTCGAGGCCCTTGATCTGCCTGAGCCGATCCATCAGCGCCGCGCGGACCGCTTCGGTCTGCTTGTTGCGGTCTCCGAAATCCTGGCTCGGGCTCTTGTCGATAATCACCGCCGCCACCGACGTCAGCGGCTCGCGCTCCTCGCGGGTGAAGGAGGGATTGGCCAGGGCCAACAGCATCAAGGCCAACGCCAGAGTGCGGATCAATGCGCCGCGGCTGCCCCCGATGATGAGCAGCGCCGCGATGACCAGCGCCACGCCGGCGGCCGCCCACATCACGACGGCGGGCAGGAGCGGGGCGAAGGCGATGCCGTAATGCAAATTCAGCTCCTATTGCCCGAGCCGCTCGAGCAGCGCGGGCACATGGACCTGGTCGGCTTTGTAATTGCCGGTCAGGGCATACATGACGATGTTGACGCCGGCGCGGAACGCGAATTCGCGCTGGCGGGGATCTCCCGGCACCATCGGCAGCACCGGCTCGCCGTCGGACCGCACCGCCCAGGCACCGGCCAGATCGTTCGACGTGATGAGGATCGACGACACGCCATCGCCGGCGCGCGCCGGGCGATCACTCTGATCTTCGTCGGGCGGCGGCAAAGCCTCGGCCCAAAGCTGCCCGCCGGTATAGCGGCCCGGAAATTCGCGCAGCAGATAAAACGTCTTGGTCAGGACATGGTCGCTGGATACCGGCTGTAGTTCGGGGATGTCGAGCGAGGACAGGATTTCGCGCAGCGCCAGCGCGCCGGGACCCTGCGATTCCGCGCCGGCGGGGGCGTCCATGGCGTCCTTGGTGTCGAAGAGCACAGTGCCGCCCTGCTTCATATAGGCGTCGATCCGCTGCAGCGCCTCGGGCGACGGCTTCTGTGCGCCGGGCACGATCGGCCAATAGATCAGCGGAAAAAACGTGAGCTCGTCATGGGCGATATCGAGGCCCATCGGCTCCCCGGCCTCGAGTGCGGTGCGTTGGGCGAGGAATTGCGTCAGACCCTCGAGCCCCATCTTGCTGATGCTGTCGGCCTCGACGTCTCCGGTGATCACATAGGCGAGATGCGTCTGCTGAGTCGCTTTCAGCGCGAATTGATCGGCGCTTTGCGCAAGGACGCGCGGGGACGCCGCGAGCAAGCCGCCAAAGACCGCCAGGGCGATCACTGCGGAAGAAGGCCGCCGGCGCTGCAGCAGCCGGGCAATGCCGCCGGCGAGCCAGAACACCACCAGCGCGTCGATCAGCAGCAGCGCCAGCGCGGTAAACAGCACCGGGCCGCGCATATCCTGCGGCTCGATGGTGCGATAGGGCTGCTGGCTCGCATTCAGCGGTGAGAAATCGAGCGCCTTGAGGCGATCCGCCGGCGCCAGCGCGTTGACCGCGATCTGGCCCTCCGGCGGCCCATAAAATCCCGGCGGGTGTTCGGCGGTGGCGCGCGCGGAAAAGTTCGCCGGTATCGGCCGCGCCGTCGAAGGCGGGGAAACAAATGCGCCAAAGCCATCGAGCACCCGCGTTGGAGGCACGACGTCGGTGCCCGGTTTCCCAGGCTTGCCTTCGGTCGGAACTGCGCTGGCGAGCGCGACCACGCGCTTGAGCATTTCCACAAAGCTGCCGGAAAGCGGAAGGTCTGACCAGCGCGTATCGGCGGTGACGTGGAAGAGAACGATCAGACCTTTTCCTTGCCGGGCCGCGGTCACGAGCGGCGTACCGTCGGCGAGAGTTGCCCAAGTGTGTTCGCCGAGGTCGGCATCGGGTTCCGCCAAGACCTGCCGGGTTACTGTCACATCCTCGGGCACGGCGATGCCGTTGAACGGGCTGTCATGGGCAAACGCAGTGAGATGCTGCGGCTGGTCCCAGCTCAGCGTGCCGCCGAGAATGCGGCCGCCGCGGCGCAATCGCACCGGCGTGAGATCGTCGTCGGAAGCGGCGGCCAGCCTCGGTCCGGCAAAACGCACCAGCACACCGCCGCCGTCGATCCATTGCTTGAGCCGCTCATGCACGGCGGCCGGCACCGTTCCGATGTCGGCGAAGACGAGCACCGCCAGCTTTTGATCGAGAAATTGCGTCATGGCCTCGGCCGGCACCGCGCTTTCCGGACGCCGTATATCGGCAAAAGGACCGAGCGCGCGCGAAAGATAATAGGTCGGCGCCAGCAAGGGTTGGGCCGTATCGGTTGTCGTGCCGGAAATGATGCCGACGGTGTGGCGCTGCCACCGCTTATCGAGCAACTGCACCGCGCCCGCCGAACGCTCCCCGGCGATCTCGAGTCGCGCAATGTCGTTCCGTAGCTCGACCGGCATGTCGAATTGCGCGGTCGTTTCGCTCTCACCTGATTTGAAGGAATAGCGCGCCTCGCCGAGCGGCAAGCCCTTGAGATCGAGCGCGCGCACCGCGCCGCTTTCCTCGCCGCCCTGGCTGCGCAACACCTTAACGGTCAGCGCACCGGCGGTGTTTTCGGCGGCGGCAAGCCCATGCGCCGGCGGCAGGCCGCCATTGATGACGGTCAGTTTCCGCTGCCCCAGCGTACGCGCCAAGTCCGCTGTGAAGCGGCGATCCTGACCGGCGTCGACGCCGTCGGAAAGCCAGACCGGCTCGATGTCGGGAATGCGCGCGACCATATTTGCCAGCATCGGCAGCGCCTCGGAGCGCGCGAGCGCGTAAGGCTGCGGCGTGAGCTGTCGAAGCTGCACCCGCGCCGCGCCGGCGCTGACGACGGAAACGTCCTGAACCGTTTGCGACAGCGGCACCAGCGCCACGCCACGGTTGCCGTTTTCCGCTTGCGCCAGCAGATCGTCGGCGGTGCGCATCCGCGCTTCCCAATGGGAAGCGGCGGTCCAGCCGTCGTCGATCAGCAGGGCGAGCGGGCCGCCGGTCCCCGATACCGCCAAGCTCGGATTCCACATCGGCCCGGCTGCGGCGACGATAACCAGCGCCGCCAGCACGAGACGCAGCAAGGTGAGCCACCAGGGCGTGCGCGACGGCGTTTCCTCCTTCGGCGCGATGTCGAACAGCATCCGCGTCGGCGGAAAATCGACGCGCCGGGGCCGTGGCGGAATCAGCCGCAGCAGCCACCACAGCACCGGCAGGCTGAACAGCCCGAGCAGAACCAGCGGCTGCGCGAAAGCGAGCGGAAAACCCGGGATCAAGCCGGCCTCCTAAGGTATCCCGCGTTCCAGCGTGCGATTCCGGTGTCGAGAGGAGAGGCGGTCATCCGCGCATGTAACGCGAGCAGCAATTCGCTGGCCGGCCGGTCGGTGCGGTGGATGGCGAAGCTCCAGCCCAGCCGGTTGGTTTCGGCGCGGACTTCGTCGCGGTGGCGCGCGATACGCTTTTCGTAATCGCCGCGCCAGGTTTCCGCGCGGCCCGCGGTAATGGCGCCGGCGCCTTCCGGCTCCACGAATTCGATGCGGCCGGAATAGGGAAAGGTTTCCTCCGCCGGATCGACGATCTGGACGACGTGGCCGCGGGCGCCGCTGGCGGAAAGCTGGCCGATGGTGCGATTGACCTCGGCAATGGGACTCCAGAGATCGGACAAGACTACGACCTCCGCCAGCGGCGAGGGCGCGAAGGAGGGCGGCAGGCTCGCGCGGTCCGCCGGATCATGCACGATCGCTTGGGAAATCTTGTCGATGATGTTGCGGCTCGCCGTCGGCAGCATCAGGCCGGGAATGCCGACGCGCTCGCCGCCATCCACCAAAATCTCCGCCAGCGCGAAGGCCACGACCAGCGTGCGCTCAAGCTTGCTGGCGCCGGCGAGATGCGATGTGAAATGCATGGAGGGGGACCGGTCCGGCCAAATCCACACGGTGTGCGCCGCTTCCCATTCCTGTTCGCGCACATACAGATGTTCATCGCGCGCGGAACGCCGCCAATCGACGCGCTGTGCCGGCTCGCCCGAGACGAAACGGCGATACTGCCAGAAAGTTTCTCCTGATCCGGCGCGCCGGCGGCCATGGAGGCCATGAATTACCGTCGCGGCGATACGGCGGGCCTCAAGCACCAGCCGCGGCATGGCCGCTGCGAGCGTGCGGCCGCTCGCGCTCGCGCGGTTGACCGCCGCAATTTCCCGTTCGCCTGCCCGCGCGTCGAGCGCCATGCATCACCCAAGCCGCGCCTTCAGCCGGGCGATGACGCCCTGAATCGTTTCACCTTCCGCGCGCGCGGCGAAAGTGAGCGCCATGCGATGCTTCAGTACCGGCTCGGCCAGTTCCACGACATCGTCGATGGAGGGCGCGTAACGGCTTTGCAGCAGCGCCCGCGCGCGCACCGCGAGCATCAGCGCCTGGCTGGCGCGAGGTCCCGGGCCCCACGCGATCAATTTGTTGATATCGCCGCTGTCGGGGCCCGGCCGCGCCGAGCGCACGAGCGACAGGATCGCTTCCACCACAGACTCACCGACCGGCAGCCGGCGCACCAGCCGCTGCGCGGCGACAAGATCGTCCGCCGTCATCGCCGCCGTCGGCCGCGTATCTTCGGCCCCGGTCGTCTCGAACAAGATCCGCCGCTCCGCCAGGCGATCCGGATAATCGACATCGATTTCCATCAGGAAGCGGTCGAGCTGGGCCTCAGGCAGCGGATAGGTGCCTTCCTGCTCGAGCGGATTTTGCGTGGCCAGCACGTGAAACGGCCTCGGCAGATCGTGCCGCGCGCCGGCTACGGTGACGTGCTGCTCCTGCATCGCCTGCAACAGCGCCGACTGGGTGCGCGGGCTGGCGCGGTTGATCTCGTCGGCCATCAGCAATTGCGCGAAGATCGGTCCGGCGATGAATCGGAAGTTGCGCTTGCCGGCGGCGTCTTCCTCCAGCACCTCGGCGCCGAGAATATCGGACGGCATGAGGTCGGGCGTGAATTGGATCCGGCGCGCGTCCAGCCCCAGCGCAATGCCCATGGTCTCGACCAGCTTGGTCTTGGCCAGACCCGGTACGCCGACCAGCAGCGCATGGCCGCCCGCGAGCACGGTGACCAGGGCACTGTCGATGACGCTCTCCTGACCGAAGATGATGTTGCCGATCGCGGTGCGCGCGGCACGGATATGGGACGCGCTCGATTCCGCGGCGCGGATGATCATGTCCTCGAGCCGTTCAGGGCTTTCGTCGGTTGCCGGCGGCATAATTGCTCCTCGATCGGCGGTTGATTCGTGGCGGTCGCTTCTCAGCTTCAAAGCTTACGCTATTCTCCACCCCGGGCGCCATTGATCTGGGGCCTGCATGGCGGCCATTCAGCCGTCAAATAGGTACGCAAAGCATGGCGAAGGAAGGGCAGATCGCGAGCGTTGGCTTGGACGCGATTACCAGCGTGGCTCAGCGCGAGGGCGCCAAAGGGCCGCCGCCCGTCCACCTGTGGAATCCGCCTTATTGCGGCGAGATCGACATGCGGATCGCCACGGACGGCACCTGGTATTATCAGAAGACGCCAATCGGCCGTCCTGCGCTGGTCAAACTCTTTGCCTCTGTCATAAAGCGGGAGGGCGACAGATACTTTCTGGTAACTCCCGTGGAGAAGGTCGGAATTACCGTCGACGATGCGCCCTTTCTGGCGGTGGAGATGAAATGCGAAAACGCGCCGGGCGGCCGCCTCCTACGCTTTCGCACCAACATCGATGATTGGCTGGAATGCGGTGCCGAGCACGCCTTGCGTTTCGATCCGCAACCGGAGACCGGCGGTTTGAAGCCCTATCTTCACGTTCGCTGCGGCCTCTGGGCGAAGCTCACGCGGGCTCTGTTCTACGATCTCGTCGCCTTGGGCGAGGAGCGCGAGGTCAACGGCGAGCGCCTGTTCGGCGTCGCGTCCGGCGGGTCGTTCTTCGCCATGGCGCCGGCGGCCGGGCTGCCGGATTTCGCATGATGGCAGGGAGTGATTTCTTTCAGCGCGCCCGCGCAAGGCTGTCGCTCGATGCGCCGGCCGGATTGGCCGATCCCAACGTGCGGCCCGCGCGCGGCGATCACGATCTCAATCCGGAAACGGCGGCCCTCTGGGCGGTCCGCCCCATCCGCCCCGCCGCGGTATTGGTGCCTGTCGTCGATCGTCCGCGGCCCACGGTCCTGTTTACCCAGCGTTCGGCGCATTTGCCCGACCATGCCGGGCAGATTTCCTTTCCCGGCGGCAAGATCGATCCCGGCGACGGCACGCCGCTCGCCGCCGCGTTGCGCGAAGCGGAGGAGGAAATCGGGCTTGCCGCGCGCTTTATCGAGCCGATCGGCTATCTCGATCTCTACATGACGACGCTCGGCTATCGCATCGTGCCGCTGGTGGCGCGCGTCGCGCCGGATTACGCGCTGACGTTGAATCGTTCCGAAGTCGACGAGGCTTTCGAAGTGCCGCTCGATTTTCTCATGGACCCTGCCAATCACCAGCGCCATAGCCGCGAGTGGAACGGGGTGATCCGTTATTATTTCGCCATGCCGTTCGAAGAGCGGAACATCTGGGGAGCAACCGCCGGCGTGCTGCGCAATTTGTGGGAGCGCATCTATGCCGCATGAATTCCGTCGCCAATCCCCTTGGCGCCGCATACTCATAAGCCGCGTGATCGGTTAAGGTCCGCGCCGGCCGCCGACGAAAGCAGAAAAGCTCCGATGATCCGTCCGTTCTTCGTGGAACTTTTGTTGTTCCTCACGCCCTTTGCCGCCTATGCCTTTCTGCTTTGGGCGCGCAACCATGGGGTCCTGCATCCGGATTCCTGGCCTTTGCGGACGGTCCTTCTGTTGACCGGCAGCGCGCTGCTGCTGATGGCGGCAAGCGCGGTCGTCGCCGTATATTTTTCCGGAGCGCCGCCCGGTTCGACCTATGTGCCGGCGCATGTGGAAGATGGGCGCATCGTGCCGGGGGCGACACGATGAGCGAAACCCGCACCGACGCCGGGCGCACCGACCGCAGGCTGCCGCGCGCCGGCTGGCTCGCGGCCGATCCGGTGGCGCGGCTCCTGGCCATCCTTTCCCAGGAAGGCGACGAAGCGCGCGTCATCGGCGGCGCGGTGCGCAATGCACTGATGAATCTTCCGCCCGGCGATACCGATATCGCTACCACCGCGGAGCCGCCAGAGGTCGTGCGCCGGGTCCAAGCGGCGGGTTTCAAGGCGGTGCCGACCGGCATCGACCACGGCACCGTCACCGTGGTCGCCGACGGCCATCCGTTCGAAGTGACTACACTGCGGGTCGACGTGGAAACCTTCGGCCGCAAGGCGGCGGTCCGCTTTGGCCGCGACTGGAAGGCGGATGCCGAACGGCGCGACTTCACCATGAATGCGCTTTCGGCCGACGCCGAGGGCGTCGTCTACGACTACGTCGGCGGCTTGGCCGACATCGAATCGCACCGGGTGCGGTTCATCGGCGATCCGGCGCGGCGCATCGCCGAGGATTATCTGCGCATCCTGCGCTTCTTCCGTTTCCACGCCGCCTATGGCCATGGCGCGCCCGATCCCGCGGGAGTCCATGCGTGCATCGCAGCTCGCGCTGGGCTCGATCAGTTGTCGCGCGAGCGGGTGCGCATGGAATTGATCAAGCTGCTGATTGCGCCCGGAGCGGCGGCGGCCCTCACGGTGATGACCGAAGCCGGCCTGCTGGTTTCGTTGCTGGGCGGAGTGCCGCTGGTCATGGATTTTGCCCGGATGGGCGAAATCGAGACGGCGCTCGGGCTGCCGCCGGATCCGATGCGCCGGCTCGCCGCGCTCAATGTCATCGTCGTCGAGGATGCCGAGCGGCTGGCGCAGCGTTTGCGCTTGAGCAATACCGAGCACGAACGTCTCGCCTCCATGGCGCAGCGATGGCGTGGCATCACGCCGGCGGACGACGATGCGGCGCGCGCGTTGCTCTATCGGTTGGGTCCGGACGGCTTTCGCGATCGCGTCATGCTCGCCTGGGCGCGTTCGGGTGCGCCGGCCGGCGCGGGCAACTGGCGCGATCTCGCGGCCTTGCCGCAACGCTGGACGGCGCCGTCGTTCCCGTTAAAAGCCGCGGATTTTCTGCAACGCGGTGTGAGCAAGGGCCCCGCCTTGGGCGAGGTGCTTCGCGCCGCCGAAGAGGTCTGGATTGCCAGCGGCTTTTCGATCGACGAGGCGGCCATCGAAGGCATCGCAGCAAAAGCAAGGAACGGTTGGCCACCTTGATGCAAGAACGGCCCGGCTCGCACCGGACCGCTCTTTTCAACAACGCAACGAGGATCGTCTTACTTGGGCGGGGGCATTGTGTTGCGCGCCGGCGACGATGACGGCGACGAACTGCTGCCGCCCGCGGAGCCCATCGTGGACGACTGCGATTTCAGAGTCTTGAATTCGGGCGCCTGCTTGAGCTGATCCTTGGTCAGGCTGACCGAGATCTTCAGATTATTTTTTTCGTCCTGGGCGATTTGCAGCGAAGACGGGGCAAGCGCCACGTCTTTCGACCCCATGCCGAGGAAGCCGCCGACGCTCACGATGAAGGCGTCGATTTTGCCGTCCTTGGTGAACATGATGTCGCTGATATCGCCGATCTTGGCGTTATCCGGCCCGATCACATTGGTGCCTTTGACCTTCGTCGCCAGCAACTGGTCGGCCTTCTGCTCGGCAATGAAATTCGCTGAGCTTGAGCTGGAGGCGCTGCCGGACGTCTTCGACATATCGGACTTGTCTTGCTTGGCCGGCGAATTGCTCAGGCCCGACTGCGAGGCATTCGGCGAAGCATTCGGCGCCGACGGCGACATCGAGCTTTGCGCGAGCGCGGCCGACAACATCAGCCCGCTCACGGCAGTGCCAATCAAAAGTTTTTTCAACATCGAGACCTCCTTGGAACAGTGTCAGGGAAACGCGGCGATCGCTTGGGGCGGCGCATTCCGAGTCAAAGCGCCGCTCTCCTGCGCGATGGAACGCGTAACTCTTGAGCTAGTTCCGGATTCACAGCGTCGCGGAGCGCGCGCTTTGCTTATGCAGCGGCGCGCGAGACGCCACCCGCGTGCATTGCAGCACGGAACAAATTTCGGTGTGCGAATTGCGAGCGCTCACCATGGCCGCCGCGCCTGGAACGGCGCGAGCGGCAGCTGCGCGCTGGCGCGCCGTGTGACGCTGCTAAGTGCGCCGACAACGCTTCCTTAAGTTTAACCGCCGCTAATGGCAGGACCGCCGCCGGCCTGAAAGGCCCGGAAAATGCCGCGTTTTGTCCATTGACGCCCAAAATATCCCATGGTAGCCCATAATTTCCCAGTTACGGGAGCGGCCCGCCCAGTCTGGCGTAGCGAGAGGCACCATGGACCGCTTCGTGTCGAACTACACGATGCGTCTCGATGCCAAAGGGCGCGTTTCGATACCGGCGCCGTTTCGCAGCGTTCTGGCCCGCGATGGCTTCGAGGGGCTTTATTGCTATCCGGCGTTGGACCGGCGCGCGCTGGATGCCGGCGGCAACGCGCTTCTGGCGGAGATCGAAGCCCTGATCACGCGCTTTTCACCTTATTCGGACGAACGCGAGCGCTTCGCCGCCGCTCTCTATGGCACGAGCGAGATTCTCAAGATGGACGGCGAGGGCAGGGTGAACTTGAGCGAGTCCCTGAAAGCCCATGCCGGTATTTCCGATGCGGTTGCCTTTGTCGGTCTTGGTCAGAAATTTCAGATCTGGGAACCCAACCGCTTTCGCGCCGAACTGGCGGAGGCCACCGAGCAGGTTCGCGCGCTGAAGAAGCGATTGGGCAGCCAGATGGGGGCGCCGAAGGCGCACGGAGCACGGGAATGACCAGGGGCGGCGACAGCGGGCAACCGGCTGTCGCTGGCGGACCTGCCCTTCACATTCCCGTGCTCGCCTCCCAGGCCGTCAAGTTCCTGCGGGTCCGCGATGGCGGCATCTATATCGACGGAACTTTCGGCGCCGGCGGTTATGCGCGCGCTATCCTCGAGGCAGCGGCGGGCCGGGTCATCGGCATCGACCGCGATCCGCAAGCGATCGTAGCCGGCGCCGGACTCGCCGAAACGGCAGGCGGCCGTCTGATACTCGTCGAAGGCCGCTTTTCCGACCTCGATGTCATCGCCCGCGGGCAAGGCCTGCAAGCGGTCGACGGCGTCGTTCTCGATATCGGCGTTTCCTCGATGCAGCTTGGCCTAGCCGCGCGGGGTTTTTCCTTCCGCCTCGAAGGCCCGCTCGACATGCGCATGGGCAATACCGGGCCGACCGCGGCCGATGTGGTCGCCGCCGCATCCGAGCGCGCCCTTGCCGATATCATTTTTGTCTTGGGCGAAGAGCGCCACGCGCGCGCGGTGGCCCGCGCCATTGTCGCGGCGCGACGCGAGACGCCGATCCGCACCACGACCCAGCTTGCCGACATTGTTGCCCGGGTGGTGCGCATGCGCCCTGGCGATATTCACCCGGCGACGCGCACCTTCCAGGCGCTGCGCATTTTCGTCAACGAGGAGCTCGGCGAACTGGCGGCGGCACTTGGCGCCGCCGAGCGCATTCTCAAACCCGGCGGCCGGCTCGTCGTGGTCACGTTTCACTCACTCGAAGATCGGCTGGTGAAGAATTTTCTGGCCGCGCGCTCGCGCGCGCCGGGCGGGTCCCGCCATCTGCCGCAAGCCGCGGCCGCGGCGCCGAGTTTCCGCATTCTGACGCGGCGGCCGGTCATCGCCGACGCTGCCGAGATCGCGGCCAATCCTCGCTCCAGGTCCGCCAAGCTTCGGGCCGCCGAACGCACCGGCGCCGCAGCGCAGGCGGTCGAAGCGGAATCCCTCGGCTTGCCGTCGATTGCCGAAGTCCTGCGGGGGCGGTGATGTATCGTCTGCTCAACCTCGGCGTCATCGCCGGCCTCGTTCTCGCGGCCGCCTATGTTTACGACATCAAATACCAGTCGACGCTGCGCGCCGAACGTGTCGCGAAGCTGCGCCAGGACCTGCGGCGCGAGCGCGACGCCATTGCCAGCCTGCGCGCCGAATGGGCGCGACTCAGCGAGCCGCGGCGGATTCAGGCGCTTTCCGAACGGCATCTTTCGCTCGCCCCGGTCCGGGCCACTCAGTTCGACGATTTCGACAGCCTGCCGCAGCGGCCGATGCCGGCCGCGCCGGACGATCCGATTGCCGCGACGGTGGAACGCGCGGCCGATGCCCCCGATTCCACCGGAAGCGTCAATTCTCCGGCCACGGGCGAACGGCAATGAGTGGCGGCCCCGTCAAAGCCGAAGCGCAAGCCGCGGCGGTGCAGCCCCGCCGCAATTTAATCGATGCCTGGCTTTATGGCCGCAACATCGATCGCGGCGCCAAATCGCGGGCGCGGGTCGGCCTGATCATCCTCGCCTTCGTGATGATCTACGGGGTCATCGCCGGCCGCCTGGTGATGCTGGCCAACGAACCCGGCGCGCATAATGCGCGTCGTCCCAGCGCCGATGCCGTCTCCACTGCGCGGCCGGAGGTTCTCGATCGCCGCGGCGACATGCTTGCGGCCGACATCAAGGCGCCGTCGCTGTTCGGCGAACCGCGAAACATCATCGACGTGGACGAGGCCGTGGAATTATTGACGGCGGAATTGCCGGATCTCGACGCCGCCGAGCTGCGCGACCGGCTTTCCTCGCGCAAGGGCTTCGTCTGGCTCAAGCGCGAAATCACGCCGCCGCAGCAGGACGCCATTCATCGCCTGGGCCTTCCCGGGATCGGCTTCCTCGTCGAGAACAAGCGCGTCTATCCCAATGGACCTGAGGTTTCTCACCTCATCGGCCACGTCAATATCGACAACAAGGGCATCGCCGGCATCGAAAAATGGGTCGACGGGCAGGGGCTTGCCGCCCTGCACATGGCGGGCCTCGCCACCGACCGGCAATTGAAGCCGATCGAACTTTCTCTCGATCTGCGCGTGCAGCACGCGCTGCGCGACGAGCTCATTCGTGCCAAGGAGAAATTCCAGGCGATTGCCGCCGCCGGCCTCGTCACCGACGTCAACACCGGCGAAGTCGTCGCCATGGTGTCGTTGCCGGATTACGACCCCAACGATCCGCGGCAGGCGCTCGAAGCGAACCGCATCAACCGGCTCACGACCGGCGTCTATGAGATGGGCTCGACCTTCAAGGCGCTGACGCTGGCCATGGCGCTCGATTCCGGAAAATTCTCGCTGAACTCAACCGTCGACGCCCGGCAACCCTTGCAATTCGGCCGCTTCGTTATTCACGATTACCACGCGCAGAACCGGCGGCTGACGCTGCCCGAGGTCTTTACTTATTCATCGAACATCGGAACCGCGCATCTCGCGCTGGCGCTGGGCGTGGATTACCATAGGCGGTTCCTCAAGAAGATGGGCCAACTTGATCGGCTGCATACCGAATTGCCGGAAAGCGCCGAGCCGCTGGTGCCGCAGCATTGGGGCGAGATCAACACCGCGACCATCGCTTTCGGCCACGGCCTGTCGGTGGCGCCGCTGCAGGCGATGATGGGCGTCGGCGCGGTCGTCAACGGCGGGCTGCTGATCCCGCCGACCTTTCTCAAGCGCACGCCGGCGGAAGCCGCCGCGCTCGCCAAGCGGGTGATCAAGCCGGAAACCAGCGCCGAGATGCGCTACCTGATGCGCCTTAACGTGGAAAAGGGAACCGCCACCCGCGCCAACGTCACCGGCTATTACATCGGGGGCAAGACCGGCACCTCGGAAAAGGTGGTCAACGGCCGCTACGACAAACACAAGGTGCTCAACAGCTTCACCGCCATCCTGCCGGCCGACAAGCCGCATTACCTCTTGCTCGTCATGCTCGACGAGCCGAAGGGCCTGCCGGAGACCCACGGTTTCGACACCTCCGGTTGGAACGCGGTCCCAACCGGGGCGGCGGTAATTTCACGCATCGCGCCGCTGCTTGATATCGCGCCCCGCTTCGACCTGCCGCCGCCGGACAAGCTCATTCTGGCCCGGGATGGCGGTTAGCCTAAAGCCGCAATCGCGCTTGTCAGCGCTGATGGCGGAAGGCATTCAATAGCGCCATGAAGCTCAAGGATTTGCTCAGCGAGGACGCCGTCGACGAGCGCTTTGCCGAGCTTGATGCCACCGGCATCACCGCCGATAGCCGCAAGGTCAAAGCCGGCGATCTGTTTGTCGCCATTGCAGGCGCGAAGGCGGACGGCATGCGCTTCGCCGCGCAGGCGCTCGCGGCGGGCGCCGTCGCCGTCGCGGCGGAGACCATTCCCGCCTCGCGCGCCACCGCCAATTACATTCCCTTGTTCAATGCGCGGCGCGCCTTGGCGCTGGCCGCGGCCAAGCTCTATCCGCGGCAGCCCAAGGTCATTGCGGCAGTCACCGGCACGAGCGGCAAGACTTCGGTTGCCGCCTTCACCCGGCAGATCTGGACGCGGCTCGGTCATCAAGCGGCCAGCATCGGCACCATCGGGGTCGTGGCGCCGAAGCGCGAGGTCTATGGCTCGCTAACCACGCCGGATCCGGTCGAGCTGCACCGGCAGCTCGATCAGCTTGCCGGCGAGGGAGTGACCCATCTTGCGATGGAAGCGTCCTCGCATGGCCTCGACCAGCATCGTCTCGATGGCGTGCGGATCGGCGTCGGCGCTTTCACCAATATTTCGCGTGATCATCTCGATTATCACCATACCTTCCAGGCCTATTTCGACGCCAAGCTGCGGCTGTTTCGCGACTTGATCGAACCGCGCGGCGTCGCGGTCGTGGCCGCCGATCACGATGCCGCCGCTACCGTCATGGCGGCTGCGCGCGGTCACGGACTGCGCGTCTTCGCCGTCGGCCGCCGCGGCGATGTCATTCGCCTGATCGACGCCGCCCCGGCCGGATTTGCGCAGAAGCTCACGCTCGAATATGGCGGCAGCCGTTTCACCCTGCGGCTGCCCCTGGTGGGCGCTTTTCAGGTCGAAAATGCACTGGTGGCGGCCGGGTTGGTCATCGCCACCGGCGGCGATCCGCCGGCAGTTTTCACCGCCCTGGAAAAGCTGGAAGGTGCCAAAGGCCGTCTCGAACTGGCGGCCGAATTTGGCGGTGCCCCAATTTTCATCGACTATGCCCACAAGCCCGACGCCCTGGCCAAAGCGCTGGAAGCCTTGCGTCCTTACGTGACCGACCGCTTGATCGTGGTCCTGGGCGCCGGTGGCGATCGCGACGCCGGCAAGCGGCCGATGATGGGCGCCATCGCGGCGGAGAAAGCCGATCGCGTCATTATTACTGACGACAATCCGCGCAGCGAGAATCCCGCCGCCATTCGCGCGCAAATTCTCGCCGCGGCGCCCAAGGCCCGGGAAATCGGGGACCGCGCCGAGGCCATTCGCGCCGCGATGGCGGAACTTCGCGCCGGCGATGTCTTGCTGATCGCCGGCAAGGGCCATGAAACCGGCCAAATCGTCGGCGATCGCGTATTGCCTTTTTCCGACCACGAAGCCGTCGCGGCGGCCCTGAAGGATCTCAGGGTATGACACCCCGGCCCCTGTGGACCGTCGAAGCCATGGCGGCCGCCATGGGCGCGCGCGCGCAGGGCGCGCCGCCTGAGGTCGTACAGGGTCTGTCCATCGACAGCCGCAGCCTGCAAGCAGGCGACGCCTTCTTCGCCATCAAGGGCGACAGCCGCGACGGTCATGAATTTGTCCGCGCCGCGCTCGATCGCGGGGCGGCCTTGGCCGTGGTCGCCGAAGGCAGGCGCGGCGAGTTTTCTGCCGATGCGCCGCTGCTGGTCGTGCCCGATGTGCTCGAAGGTCTGCGCGATCTCGCCCGCGCCGCGCGCGCGCGCAGCGGCGCAAAAATCATCGCCGTCACCGGCTCGGTCGGCAAGACCAGCACCAAGGAAGCCTTGCGCCTCGCCTTGTCACCGGAAGGCGAAACCCACGCCTCCATCGCCTCCTACAACAACCATTGGGGCGTGCCGCTCTCGCTGGCCCGCTGCCCGCAGAGCGCCCGTTTCGCGATATTCGAAATCGGGATGAATCATGCGGGGGAGATCGAGCCGCTGACGCGCCTGGCGCGGCCGCATCTGGCAATTATTACCGCCATCGAGCCGGTGCATCTGGAGTTCTTCCCTTCCATCGAAGCGATTGCCGATGCCAAGAGCGAAATCTTCTTCGGTCTGGAGCCGGGCGGGACAGCGGTGCTCAACCGCGACAATCCGCATTACGCGCGCCTGCGCCGCAATGCCAAAGCCGCGGGCGTCGAGCGCATCGTCGGCTTCGGCAGCCACCCGAAGGCCGAGGCGCGCCTGCTCGATCATTCCCTGCACGCCGATTGCTCGACCGTGCATGCCGATATCCTCGGCGCCGAAGTGACCTACAGGATCGGCGCGCCCGGCGAGCATCTCGTTTATAATTCGCTGGCGGTCCTGGCCGCCGTGGTGCTTGCCGGCGGCGACCTCGCGCTCGGCGCGCTGGCACTGTCGCAATTCAAGCCGGCGGCGGGGCGCGGCGCGCGGCTGGCGCTTGGCCTGCCGAACGGGGCCGCCGCGGTGCTGATCGACGAAAGCTACAATGCCAATCCGGCGTCGATGCGGGCCGCGCTCGCCTTGCTGGGCAAGGTCGAGCCGGGTCCGCGCGGGCGCCGCATCGCGGTTCTCGGCGACATGCTGGAACTCGGCGACAAGGGGCCGGCCTTGCATCGCGAATTGCTCGGCAGCGTGCTCGCCAATGCCGTGGATCTCGTCTTCTGCTCGGGCCCGTTGATGCAGGAGCTATGGCAAGCCCTTCCCTCCGAGCGCCGGGGCGGCTATGCGGAAGCGGCGGCGGCGCTCGAGTCGCCCGTGCTGGCCGCGGTGCAACCCGGTGACGTGCTTATGGTCAAAGGCTCGCTTGGCTCGCGCATGGGGCCCCTGGTCAAGGCGCTGCAACGCAGCTTTCCTTCCCCTGTGACGCGCGAAACGGCGCTGCAAGGCTGATCGCATGCTGTATTGGTTGATCGAACTTTCGGACAAGATCTCGATTTTCAACGTCTTCCGTTACATCACCTTCCGCACCGGCGGCGCCATCGTCACCGCGCTGCTATTCGTCTTTCTGTTCGGCGCGCCGATCATCGACATGCTGCGGCTGAAACAGGGCAAGGGGCAGCCGATCCGCGCCGACGGGCCGCAATCGCACCTAGTGACCAAGAAAGGCACGCCCACGATGGGCGGCCTGATGATCCTCTCCGGCATCCTTGTATCCACGGTGCTTTGGGCCAATCCCGCCAATCCCTATGTCTGGATCGTGCTCGGCGTCACCCTCTGTTTCGGCCTGGTCGGCTTCTACGACGACTATCTGAAGGTTACGCGGCAGACCCACAGCGGCTTTTCCGGCCGCACCCGGCTGGCCGCCGAGGCTTTGATCGCTGCGCTCGCCTGCTATGCCTTGGCACATCTGGGCCGCGCGCCGTTCGCCACCTCGCTGACATTTCCGTTTTTCAAGGAACTGGTGTTCAACCTCGGCTGGTTCTTCATCATATTTGGCGCCTTCATCATCGTCGGCGCCGGCAACGCGGTGAATCTCACCGACGGCCTCGACGGGCTCGCCATCGTTCCGGTGATGATCGCGGGGGCGAGCTTCGGGCTGATCTCCTATCTCGCCGGCAACGTGGTCTTCGCCGATTATCTGCAGATCCATTACGTCGCCGGCACCGGCGAGCTTGCCGTGTTGTGTGGCGCGGTGCTGGGGTCGGGGCTCGGCTTTCTCTGGTTCAACGCGCCGCCGGCGTCGGTCTTCATGGGCGATACCGGGTCGCTATCGCTTGGCGGCTTGATCGGCACCGTCGCCGTTGCGACCAAGCATGAGATCGTGCTCGCCGTGATCGGCGGCCTGTTCGTGCTGGAAGCCGTTTCGGTGATCGTCCAGGTCGCCTCGTTCAAGCTCACCGGCAAGCGCGTCTTCAAGATGGCGCCGATCCATCACCATTTCGAACAGCTTGGCTGGACCGAGCCGCAGATCGTCATCCGTTTCTGGATCGTCGCGGTCGTGCTGGCGCTCGCGGGCCTTGCCACGCTGAAGCTGCGATGAGTTTTTTTTGGGTCATTCCGGAAGCTGGCGCGCGGCGACAGCTATCCGGAATCCAGAGACACGGAATACGTTTCTGGATTCCGGATTTCGGCCTTCGGCCGATCCCGGAATGACGGAGCGGGTCATGACCCCCATCACGGTCTTTGCGGGAAAGAAAGTCGCGGTCTTCGGCCTTGGCGGCTCGGGTCTGGTCAGCGCCAGCGCCTTGCTCGCCGGCGGGGCCGACGTCCTCGGATTCGACGACGATCCGGCCTCCGTGCAGCGCGCGACGGCGGCGGGAATTCCGGCCGCCGATCTGCGCGATGCGGATTGGTCGAAGATTGCCGCTTTGGTGCTGGCGCCGGGCGTGCCGCTCACGCACCCCAAACCGCATTGGACGGTGGCGCTGGCCCGCGCGGCCGGCGTCGAGATCATCGGCGATGTGGAACTGTTTGGCCGCGAACGCGCTGTCCGCGCGCCGGGCGCGGCCTTTGTCGCCATCACCGGAACCAACGGCAAATCCACAACGACCGCGCTGGTCGCGCATATTTTGCGCAGCGCCGGCCGCGACGTGCAGATGGGCGGCAACATCGGCGTCGCCATCCTGTCGTTGGAGCCTCCGGCGCCGGGCCGTGTGCATGTCGTCGAGATTTCCTCGTATCAGGCCGACCTTGCGCCGACGCTGAAGCCCAGCGTGGGAATATTGCTTAATGTCACCCCGGATCATCTCGATCGCCACGGCACCATGGACAATTACGCCGCGATCAAGGAACGGGTCGTGACCCATGCGGACACCGCCGTGATTGCGGTGGATGACGATTACACCCGCGCCATCGCCGGTCGCTGCGAGCAGGCGGGAAATCCCACCGTGCTCGTGTCATCGCAGCGCACGCTCCCCCGCGGCCTGTCCATCGATGGCTCGACGATCGTGCGCCGCGACGAAGCGGTCGAGGAACGGCTGGCCGATCTTGCCGCAATCAACACATTGCGCGGCCGTCATAACGCGCAGAACGCCGCCGCCGCGGTCGCCGCCGCGCTCGCGCTCGACGTGCCGGTCGAGGCGATCCGGCGCGGACTTGCGAGTTTTCCCGGCCTGCCGCACCGCCTGGAGGAAGTCGGACGCAAAGGCCGCGTGCTTTTCGTCAACGACTCGAAGGGCACCAACGCGGATTCCACCGACAAAGCGCTGTCATCTTTCGCCGGCGATATCTTCTGGATCCTCGGCGGCAAGGCCAAGGAAGGTGGCATCGAATCGCTCAGGCGATTCTTTCCGAAGATCGCCAAGGCCTATCTGATCGGCGAGGCGAGCGATGCCTTCGCCAAGACGCTGGAAGGGCAGGTGCCTTATAGCCGCTGCGGCACGCTTGACGTTGCGGTGGCGCAAGCCGCCGCCGATGCGGAAGCGTCCAACGCGGCAGAGCCGGTCGTGTTGCTCTCGCCGGCTTGCGCCTCCTTCGACCAGTACCGGAATTTCGAGGTGCGGGGCGACCACTTCCGTAAGCTGGTGCGGGCGCTGATCTAATTTCCTTTTTATCGGGGACGCTTCGCGGTCTGTTTGATAAGTCTGGGCCATATCTGTTTGGAGTTTATAATGGGTCGTTCGCTAAGGAGTTCAGCAGGGGGAGGTCATTGTCATGTGCAACATTTGTGAAAAGCGGGCTATGGGCCGCCGGCAATTCCTCGCATTGGCTGGCTTCGGTCTGGCGGCGGGCAGTTCCTTGTTCGGATGGAATAAAGCCTTTGCGGCAGGTGAGACGACGTCGGTCACCGTGGACCAGGCGCTGGCGAATCTGAAATCCGGCAACGATAAATTCGTCAACGCGCCCCAAGTTTGCGCCGCCGATCTTGCCAAGAGCCGCGCCAGAGTCGCCGGCCATCAAATGCCGTGGGCAACCATCGTAAGCTGCGCCGACAGCCGCGTGCCGCCCGAACTGCTGTTTGGCGGTCTGGGGGTCGGCGAGCTGTTCGTTGCGCGCAACGCCGGCAACATGGTCGACACGGCGACGATGGGGACGGTCGAATACGGCGCGGCGGTGCTTGGTACTCCGCTCGTTGTGGTGCTGGGACACGAGCGTTGCGGCGCGGTGGCGGCGGCCTGCGATGTCGTGACCAAAAAGGCGACCTTCCCGGGCTCCATTGGACCGATGGTGAAAGCGATCGTTCCAGCGGCGCAAGCAGTGAAGGATAAACCCGGCGATTTCGTCGACAACGCGGTGCGCGAAAGCGCGCGGCGCACAGCGGTCCAGATTGCCACGAAAAGCAAGATCGTCGCCGGTCTGGTCAAGGCCGGGAAGGTGAAGGTCGTCGCGGCGCGATACGATCTCGATGACGGCAAGGTCGAATACCTCGCCTGAAACGCGGGTTGACTAGACGCACCGGCGCAGGGCGGAGCCCGTTGCACTCGGGTCGCCCGCCTGCGTCTCACTTTCTCCGCCTGGTGCGGGAGTTGCTGGGGCCGTCATTCCGAGGTGCGAGCCAACCGGTCCGCGCGGCGCGTGGCGGCGTCGGGGTGACGGCGCATAGTGCAAATCTTTTCACCCCGTTAATCCCCCCTAAACCATAACGAGTCACGACTTAGCCGGGGCAAAGCCCATCGGGGAGGCGGGCATGGTTTCGCGGGCGGAGCGCACGGCATTCGGCGACTGGTGGTGGACGGTCGACAAGCTGATGCTTGCCGCCGTGGCCATCCTGATGCTCGGCGGCATCGTGCTGTCGCTGGCCGCCAGTCCACCGGTGGCGGCACGGCTCGGTCTTGACGCCTTCTACTTCGTCAACCGCCACGTTCTCTATCTCGTGCCCGCCGCCGCCGTGATGCTGCTGACCTCGCTGATGTCGCCGCCGCAAATCCGCCGCGTCGCGCTCTTTGTCTTTGCCATCAGCCTCCTGCTCGTCGTGGCGACTCTGCTTTACGGCGCGGAGATCAAAGGTGCGCGCCGCTGGATCGTGATCCTTGGCCTCAACATCCAGCCTTCCGAATTTCTCAAGCCGTCCTTCGTCATTCTGATTTCCTGGCTGTTCGGGGAATCGGCGCGGCGTCCGGAGATGCCGGCCAACAGCATGGCCGTCGCTCTGCTGCTGGTGGTGGTCGCGCTGCTCGTCGCTCAGCCGGATTTCGGTCAGACCATGCTGGTCATGCTGATTTGGGGAGCGCTGTTCTTCATGGCCGGCATGCGCCTGATCTGGATGCTCGGTCTCGGCGCGGTGTCGCTGCTCGGTCTCACCGGCGCCTATCTGACCATGCCGCATGTCGCCCAGCGCATTCAGCGCTTCATCGATCCGGGCAGTGGCGACACCTTCCAGGTGACGACCTCGATCGGCTCGTTCTTGCGCGGCGGCTGGTTCGGACAGGGCCCCGGCGAGGGCACGGTGAAGCGGATTTTGCCGGACAGCCATACCGATTTCGTCTTCGCCGTCGCCGCCGAGGAGTTTGGCATTGTCCTCTGCCTGATGTTGGTGGCGCTGTTTGCTTTCGTCGTCATTCGCGCGCTGCGCCAGGCCATGAATAATGAGGACGCGTTTTCACGATTCGCCGCCGCCGGTTTGGCCATGCTGTTCGGCCTTCAATCGGCCATCAATATGTCGGTCAATCTGCATCTGATGCCGGCCAAGGGAATGACCCTGCCGTTCATCTCGTTCGGTGGCTCCTCGATGATTTCGCTCGCCTATGCCATGGGAATGCTGCTGGCGCTGACCCGCGAGCGCCCGCGCGCGGAAATGCTGGTGGCGGCGATGCCGATGGCCAGGAAGATTGCCTGATGGGAACAGGCTATGTGCGGCTCGTGCTCATTGCCGCGGGCGGCACGGGCGGCCATCTGTTTCCGGCTGAGGCTCTGGCCGCCGCGCTCGTGCGGCGCGGCGTCGCCGTCGACCTCGCCACCGATTCACGCGCGACGTCCTATGGCGGCAATTTTCCTGCACGCGCGCGGCACGTCATTCCGAGTTCGCCTGTGCTTGGGCGCGATCCCTGGGCGCTGCTGCGCACCGGCGCCATCATCGGCGCCGGCGTCGCGAAAGCCTGGGCGCTGTTGCGGCAATTGCGGCCGATCGCGGTTGTCGGTTTCGGCGGCTACCCGACGGTGCCGCCGGTTCTCGCTGCCGCCCTGCACGGCATTCCGGCGATCATCCACGAACAGAATTCGGTCATCGGCCGGGCCAATCGTTTTCTCGCGCCGCGGGTGAAGGCCATCGCCACCGGATTCCGCAGCATCGGCCAATCCGATCCCGCGCTTGCGGCGAAAACCACTTGGGTCGGCAATCCGGTGCGGCCGGCGGTCATCCTTGCCGCCGCGAAGCCCTATACAGCGCCGGATGCTGGCGGGCCGCTGCGCCTGCTTGTGTTCGGCGGCAGCCAAGGCGCCCGCGTCATGGCCGAGGTCGTGCCCGCCGCTATCGCCGCTCTCGATGAAGGACTGCGTTCGCGGCTTCGTATTTTGCAGCAGGCGCGTGAGGAGGACATCGCCGCCGTCAAGCGCGGCTATTCCGAGATCGCCGTCGATGCCGAGGTGGCGCCGTTCTTTTCCGATCTGCCGGCGCGCATGGCCACAAGCCACATCGTCGTGTCGCGTTCCGGCGCCTCGACTGTCGCGGAATTGGCCGCGATCGGCCGTCCTGCCATTCTGGTGCCGCTGCCGAATGCGCTCGACCAGGACCAGTTCGCCAACGCTGGCGTGCTGGCGCAGGCCGGCGCCGCGGTGCGGCTGCCGCAGGCGGAATTCACGCCCGAGCGGCTGGCATCGGAGATTTCCGCGCTCGCCGCCGATCCGGCGCGGCTTGCCGCCATGGCCGAGGCGGCGCGCAAGGCCGGTACCCTGGACGCCGCCGACCGGCTTGCCGATCTGGTCTTGCGCGTGGCGAGACAGTAAAACCCGGGCCGCCGCCCGGCGCGCAATCATAGAGGGCCTTAACAAATGAAGCTGCCGCAGCATATCGGGCCGATCCATTTCGTCGGGATCGGCGGCATCGGCATGAGCGGCATCGCCGAGGTCTTGGCCACGCTTGGCTACAAGGTGCAGGGTTCAGACGTGGCGGAAAGCGCCAACGTCAAACGCCTGCGCGAGCAGGGGGTCCGTGTCGCCGTCGGCCATGACGCCAAGAACATCCAAGGCGCGGAGGTGATCGTCGTTTCGTCGGCGATCAAGCGTGACAATCCGGAGCTCGTCGCCGCCCGCGCGCAGCGGCTGCCGGTGGTGCGCCGCGCTGAGATGCTCGCCGAGCTGATGCGGCTCAAGCGCTGCGTGGCGGTGGCCGGCACCCACGGCAAGACGACGACGACGTCGCTGGTTGCCGCGCTGCTCGATGCCGGAGGCCTCGATCCCACCGTCATCAATGGCGGCATCATCAACGCCTATGGCACCAACGCGCGGCTCGGCGCCGGCGATTGGATGGTGGTGGAAGCCGACGAATCCGACGGCACCTTCCTCAAGCTACCGGCCGACATCGCCATCGTCACCAATGTGGACGCCGAGCATCTCGATCACTTCAAGACGTTCGACGCGGTGCAGGACTCTTTCCGCGCCTTTGTTGAAAACGTGCCGTTTTACGGCTTTGCGGTCATGTGCACGGATCACCCGGTGGTGCAGGCCATGGTCGGCCGCATCGAAGACCGCCGCATCATCACCTATGGCGAGAATCCACAGGCCGATGTACGCCTCGCCGAACTCGATCACAATGCCGGGCACTCGCATTTTTCCGTGCTGTTCCGCAGCCGCGCCGGCGATGTTGTGCACGAGATCAAGGACCTCGCTCTGCCAATGCCGGGCCGCCACAACGCGCTCAACGCCACGGCCGCCGTGGCGGTGGCCCACGAGCTCGGCATCGCCGACGACCGCATGCGCAAGGCGCTGGCCGGCTTCGGCGGCGTTAAGCGCCGCTTCACCCGCACCGGCGAATGGAATGGCGTCACGGTGATCGACGATTACGGTCATCATCCGGTGGAGATCGCCGCCGTGCTGCGCGCGGCGCGCGAGACGAGCAAAGGCCGCGTGATCGCCGCGATGCAGCCGCATCGCTATACCCGCCTGCACGATCTGTTTGAGCAGTTCTGCACCTGCTTCAATGACGCCGACGCGGTGATCGTTGCCAACGTCTATCCGGCCGGCGAAGCGCCGATCCCCGGCGCCGACCGCGACGCCCTCGTGCAGGGCTTGCGCGCGCGCGGGCATCGCCAGGTGATCCCGCTCGATGACGCCAAGCAACTCGCTGGCATCGTCAAAGGCCTGGTGAAGCCCGGCGATCTCGTCGTTTGCCTCGGCGCCGGCAACATTACCCAATGGGCTTACGCGCTGCCCGGCGAGTTGCAGGCGCTGGGGTAAGCGCAATGATTATCAGCCCGGTCGCATTCTTTCTTAGACCGCTCCCCAAGGGGGAGAGGCCGGCGCGCTGTGGCGCGCCGGGTGAGGGGGTTCGCACAGGAGTTACATTACTCAGGCCGGTCCCCCCTAACCCCAACCCTCTCCCCGCAGGGGAGAGGGCGAAGAGTGTTGCATGAGCTTTCCCGACGTCGTGCCGGAACTGAAAAGGCAAATGCCCGAACTGCGCGGCCGGCTGCTCGCCAATCAGTCCATGGCGCAGCTCACCTGGTTTCGCGCCGGCGGGCCGGCGCAGGTTCTATTCATGCCGGAAGACGAGGACGATCTCTCTTATTTCCTGGCGCATCTGCCAGCGGAGATTCCGGCCACGGTGGTCGGGCTCGGCTCCAATCTGATTGTCCGCGACGGCGGCGTGCCCGGCGTCGTCATCCGTCTCGGCCGCGGCTTCAATGACATTATCGTGGAGGCCGGCGCGCGCATCCGCGCCGGGGCGGCCGCCCCCGACGTGAAGGTGGCGCGCGCGGCGCAGGATGCCGCCATCGCCGGGCTTGCCTTTCTGCGCGGCATTCCCGGCGCCATCGGTGGGGCGCTGCGGATGAACGGCGGCGCCTACGGCCGCGAGACCAAGGATGTGCTGATCGAGGCCCGGGCGCTGGACCGGCAGGGCCGTGCCCATATCCTCACCAATGCCGACATGCATTATACATACCGGCACTGCGGCGCGCCCGATGACCTCATCTTCACGCAGGCGCTGTTCCAGGGCGAGCCGGGCGATCGCGCCGTCATCGCCGCCGAGATGGAGCAGATCACCGAATCCCGCGAAGCCACCCAGCCGATCAAGAGTCGCACCGGCGGCTCGACCTTCAAGAATCCGCCGGGCCGCAAAGCCTGGGAGCTGATCGACGCTGCCGGCTGCCGCGGTCTCCGCGTCGGCCGTGCCCAGGTTTCCGAGATGCATTGCAACTTCCTCATCAACACCGGCGACGCGAGCGCCGCCGACATCGAGGCGCTGGGCGAAACCGTGCGCCGCCGCGTCAAGGAAAATTCCGGCGTCGATCTCGAATGGGAGATCAAGCGGATCGGAATCAGTCTACCCGCCGGTCGTTCCGGGGCGCACTGAAAGCGCGGACCCGGAATCCAGCAAGCGCATCTGGATTCCGGGCCCGCCGCTTCGCGGCATCCCGGAATGACATCGTGCTTTTAGACTCTCGACGCGCCGCGCATTCTCGATTCTAGTGAGAATACGCGAATCAGTCGGACGCTTGAGCCGAGGGGGCATGGCCAAACACGTCGCGGTCCTGATGGGAGGCTGGTCGGCCGAGCGCGAAGTCTCGCTGCGCTCCGGCAGAGCCAGCGCCGCCGCCCTTCAGCGCCAAGGTTATCGCGTCAGCGAAGTCGATGTCGGCCGCGACATCGCCACCGTGCTCACCGCGTTGAGGCCCGAGGTGGTGCTCAACATGCTGCATGGCCGTCCCGGCGAGGACGGCACCTTGCAGGGCCTGCTGGAAATTCTCGGCATTCCCTACAGCCATTCCGGCGTGCTGGCTTCTGCTCTCGCCATGCAGAAGGATGCCGCCAAGGTCCAGCTTCGGGCAGCGGGGGTGCCGGTCGCCGAAGGCGTCGTCGCCTCGCGTTTCGAAGCGGCGAAACGGCATCTGCTGCCACCGCCTTACGTCATCAAGCCGGTCGCCGAAGGCTCCAGCGTCGGCGTCTTTGTCGTTACCGAAGGGCAAACGCATCCGCCGCAGGAGCTCTATCGCGAAGATTGGGCGTTCGGGGAATTCGTCCTGTGCGAACGCTACATTCCCGGCAAGGAACTCACCTGCGCGGTGCTGGGCGACCGCGCGCTCGACGTCATCGAGATCGTGCCGACGGTACGCTTCTACGACTACGAGGCGAAATACGCGGCCGGCGGCTCCAAACACGTGCTGCCGGCTCCGATTTTACCAATTGTTTACCAAGAGGTCCGAAGACTAGCGCTAGCGGCGCATTCTGCGCTCGGCTGCCGTGGGATCAGCCGGGCTGACTTTCGCTATGACGACCGCGTCGAGGGGACGGGAGGGTTGTTCTGTCTCGAGGTCAATACACAACCCGGCATGACCGAGACATCGCTCGTGCCCGAACTCGCTGCCTATGCAGGCATAACGTTCGATGAGCTGGTGCGATGGATGGTCGAGGACGCCTCGCTGAACCGTTGAAGCGGACGAGGCAAAAAGGCCGGATGCAATCTTCGGCCGCGGCCGCGCAACGGAACATGCGCGCGGGCCGCCGCCGGCGGCGCCGCTTGCGCCGGCTCGCCGAATTCACCGCGCGTTACACCACCGCCCCCACCGCCTATTTGCTGCAGCGCATGTTGAAGCCGCTGATCGATTTTCGCATTCCGCGCGGGATCGGCGTCCTCGGCGCGGCGCTGCTTGTTCTCGGCAGCGCTGTGTTCGGCACGATCCGCGGCGGTCACGTTCCGATGATTCTGGCGGAGGTTGTCAATCTGCGCGACGCCGCCGCCAATGCCGCCGGCTTCCGCATCGCCAATATCGCGCTCACCGGGCAAAGGCAGCTCAGCCGCGAGGATATCCTGACCAGCGCCGGCATCTCCGGCGGCACGTCGTTGCTTTTTCTCGATCCCGACGCGGCGCGCCGCCGCCTCAAAAGCAATCCCTGGATTGCCGAAGCCGCGGTGCTGAAGCTCTATCCGGACCGGCTTCAAATCCAGATCACCGAGCGAAAGCCCTTTGCCATCTGGCAGCAGGATCGCCGCCTTTCCCTGATCGCCTCCGACGGAACGGTGCTGGAGTCTTATGTGCCCCCGCGCTTTGCCGGATTGCCTTTGGTCGTCGGCATTGGCGCCGAAAGCCAGGCCAAGGGGTTTCTCAAGCTGCTGGCCCGCCATCCCGAAATTCATGATGCGGTGCGCGCATCCATCCTCGTCGCCGAACGCCGCTGGAATCTGCAACTGAAGAATGGCGTCGATATCCTGCTGCCGGAATCCGGCGCCGAACAGGCACTGGACACGCTTGCCAAACTCGACCGCGAAAAGAAGCTTCTTGATCGCGACATCACCCTCGTCGATTTGCGCTTGTCGGATCGCGTGACGGTTCGTCTCTCGGATGCCGCCGCGCAGGCGCGCGACGAGGCAATCAAAGCCAAAGCCGCCAAGCATAAAGGGGGTTCGGCATGAACTCCCTGCATTATGGCGTTACGCCGAAGATGAAGCCGGTATCGCCGAAGCGCAGCACCGTCGTCGCCGCGCTCGATATCGGCACCAGCAAGATCGCGTGCCTGGTCGCCCGCCTGAAGCCTCAGCCCCCGCAGGAAGTTCTGCGCCGACGGACTCATGCCGTCGAAATCATGGGCATCTCCCACACCCTCGCCCGCGGCATGAAGGCTGGCGCCGTGGTCGATCTTGCCGAAACCGAAGCCGCCGTCAGCCACGCCATCGACCTCGCCGAGCGAATGGCCGCGGTGCAATTCGAGTCGGTCATCACCGCCGTATCGGCCGGACGCCTGTCCAGCGAGTTGTTCGCTGCCTCCGTCGATGTGCCCGGTCCGGCTGTCTCGGACGGCGATATCGCCCGCGTGCTGGCTGCCGGAAGCAGCCATTCGGTGCGCGAAGGCCGCGCGGTGCTGCATTCGCTGCCGATCAGCTACACGCTCGACGGCGTCGGCGGCGTCCGCGATCCCCGCGAGATGCTGGCGCAGCGCTTCGGCGTGGATATGCACGTCGTCACTACCGACATCGCCGCCGCGCGCAATCTCATGCTTGCGATCGAGCGCTGCCACCTGAGCGTCGAGGCGATGGTGGCGAGTCCTTATGTGGCCGGCCTTGCCGTGCTCGCCGACGATGAAGCCGATCTCGGCGCCGCCGTCATCGACATGGGCGCCGGAACCACGACGATCGCGGTCTTCTCCGGCGGCCATTGCGTCCATGCCACCGGCTTCGCCCTCGGCGGCCAGCACGTCACCATGGACCTCGCGCGCGGCCTCAATGCGCGCATCGCCGACGCCGAGCGAATCAAAACGTTCTATGGCAGTGTGCTCAGCGGTGGATCGGACGAGCGCGACATGATCACGGTACCGCCGGTCGGCAACGAGGAGCACGAGGCGCCGCAATTCGTCTCGCGGGCCTCGCTGGTGCGGATCATCAAGCCGCGCGCCGAGGAAATTCTGGAGATGGTGCGCGACCGCCTCGCCGCTTCGCCGTTCGCCGCCGAGCCGCGCGGACGCGTTGTGCTCACCGGCGGGGCCAGCCAGCTCAACGGGCTGCCCGAATTGGCGGCACGCATTCTCGGCCGTCCGGTGCGGATCGGTCGGCCGCTCGGCATTTCCGGCTTGCCGGAGCCCGCAAAGGGTCCGGCTTTCGCCGTCGCAGCGGGTCTCCTCGCTTATCCGCAGGCGGCACATCTCGAACATTTCGAACCGCGGCGAACGCGGCGTCTCATGACGGGGACAGGCGGATACATGAACATGGTCGGACAATGGCTTCGCGAAAGCTTCTGACGGCCCCCTCGCAAGATTTACCTAGCGGCCGGTGGCGGACCGGCCGCTCAAAGCGGCGTTCGCGCGCCCTCGCACGGAAGAGGCATCCATGACTATCAATCTCAAGGTCCCCGACATTCGGGAGCTGAAGCCACGCATCACCGTTTTCGGAATCGGCGGGGCCGGCGGCAACGCCGTCAACAACATGATCACCGGCGGCTTGGCGGGGGTCGACTTCGTCGTCGCCAACACGGACGCGCAGGCGCTCACCATGTCGAAGGCCGAGCGCATCATCCAAATGGGCGTGCAGGTCACCGAGGGCCTCGGCGCCGGCTCGCAGCCCGATGTCGGGCGTGCCGCCGCCGAGGAGGTGATCGACGAAATCCGCGATCATCTTTCCGGGGCGCACATGGTCTTCGTCACCGCCGGCATGGGCGGCGGCACCGGGACCGGCGCCGCGCCCGTGGTCGCGCGGGTGGCGAAGGAAGCCGGCATCCTGACCGTCGGCGTCGTTACCAAGCCATTTCATTTCGAGGGGCAGCGCCGCATGCGCTTCGCCGAGCAGGGCATTCTCGAGCTGCAGAAATTCGTCGATACGCTGCTCATCATTCCCAACCAGAATTTGTTCCGGGTGGCGAGCGAGAAGACGACATTCGCCGACGCCTTCGCCATGGCCGACCAGGTGCTGTTTTCCGGCGTTGGCTGCATCACCGACCTGATGGTCAAGGAAGGCCTGATCAATCTCGACTTTGCCGATGTGCGCGCGGTCATGCGCGAAATGGGCAAGGCGATGATGGGCACCGGCGAGGCATCGGGCGACAAACGGGCGCTGACCGCGGCGGAGGCGGCGATCTCCAATCCGCTGATCGACGATTCCTCGATGAAAGGCGCACGCGGCCTGTTGATTTCCATCACCGGCGGCAAGGACCTCACGCTTTATGAGGTCGACGAAGCGGCCACCCGAATCCGTGAGGAAGTCGATCAGGACGCCAATATCATTGTCGGCGCCACTTTCGACGAAAGCCTCGAGGGTATCGTGCGGGTTTCGGTCGTCGCCACGGGCATCGACAGCGCGGCGCGGCAGGCGGCCGCCACGGAGAACCGCATCGCCGAGCTGACCCACAAGCTGCGCAACGAGCACCCGCGGCAGACCGAGCGCATCGAGCGCGCGGACGCCGCCGCCAAGCCGCGTCCCGCCGCGGCTTCACCTTCGGCATTTACGGATAGCGTGGAGTCCGCCGCCAAGGCTGCGGTGGCGGCCGCCGTGCTGCCGCCGACGGCGGTGGAGGACGTGATGATCCGTCCGATCACGCCGAAGCCGTCGCTGTTCCCCGAGCCCGCTCCTGAGCATGAGGTGCCGGAATCGGTGGGCAAGAGCTTCATTCCGCCACGTCCGGAACGCGCCGCCGTTCGCACGCCGCGCATGCCGCGCATCGACGAGTTGCCGTTGCCCGCGCAGAACCAGCTTCGCGCCAAGCGCGGCGTGGTTAGCGACGCCGATCACCCGGAGAAGCGCCGCATGACGCTGATGCAACGGCTTGCCTCGGTCGGCCTCGGGCGCCGCGACGACGCCGAAGCGCAGGCGCGGGCGTCGCGCACAACGCCTCCCGCTTTCGAGCGGCCGCCGTCGTTTCCGCCGCAACGGCCGATCGAATCGCGGCAGTCGGAGCCGGTCTCCGAATACGCCAAGCGCGCCGCGCCGCAGGGCCTGGATCCCATGGGCCGGCAGGCCCCTGTGCATAATTCGCCGGAGGACGACCAACTCGACATCCCGGCCTTCCTTCGCCGCCAGGTTAACTGATGCGTTAAGATTTACTGGGGCCGCAGGGCGTTAAGCTGCGGCCCTCGGCTATTTTTGACCACGGCGGCCGCCCGGGCCTTCGACTAATCCACTGACCCGTATCAAGAAAATTTGATTGGGGGCGTTCAAGGGGTTGTTGATCCGGGCTTGGCGGCCGCCCGCCGGGCGCACCGGAAATGCCGGCCTTTGCCTTGGCCCTGGCAAGAATGGGGCAGGATCAAGGTAACAGTCGGTAAAAAAGCGTGAGTTGGAGTCGGTGGCCGGCTTTACTAAGCTCCACGTCACAAAAGGGGTTTTCGCCAAGCGGGGGCGAGGGGGAAATTCAAGACATCTTCCACTCTTCCGCTGTCCATTGATGGCGAATTCGCGGCCACAAATGTCATTGGGGGTTGGCCTTTCCGCTGTGCGCGGATGGCCAGTGTGCAGGCGAAAGAATGAAGGCGGGCAGACAAACCACGCTTCGTGATCAGGTTGCCGTTAGCGGCATTGGCGTGCATTCCGGATTGCCGGTCACGCTCACGCTGCACCCGGCCGATGCCAATACCGGCCTCGTCTTTGTCCGTTCCAGCCCCGAAGGCCACTACGAGCGCGAAATCCGCGCCGATGTGCGCTCGGTAACAGCCACCGAATTCCAGACCGTCCTCGGCGATTCCAACGGCCCGCTCGTCTGCACCGCCGAACACGTTCTCGCTGCCCTGCGAGGCCTCGGCATCGACAATGCGATGATCGAGCTCGATGGGCCCGAAGTTCCTATCCTCGATGGCAGTGCGTCGCCCTTCGTGACCGCCATCGATCAGGTCGGCATCGCCACGCTGAAAGAGTCCCGCCGTTACATCCAGGTGCTTAAGCCAATTCGCGTCGCCAAGGACGACGCCTATGGCGAGCTGCGGCCTTATTCGCGCGGCTTCCGCATCGAGGCGGAAATCGATTTCCCGCATCCGCTGATCGGCCGCCAGACGCTGGCGCTGGACCTTGGCCCGCAAAGCTTCCGCCGTGAACTCGCCCGGGCGCGCACCTTTGGTTTCATGCGCGATGTCTCAAAATTGTGGAGCGCGGGATTCGCGCTCGGCGCTTCCTTCGAAAACACACTCGTCGTCACCGAAAACCGCGTCCTCAATCCTGACGGTCTGCGCTTCCCCGATGAATTCGTGCGTCACAAGGCGCTGGATGCGATCGGAGATTTGGCCCTGGCGGGCGCGCCGCTCCTGGCCGCTTATCGCACGGTGCGTGGCGGCCATAGGCTCAATCACGCGGTGCTTTGCGCGCTGATGGCCGATCCGGATGCCTGGACCTGGGTCGACGGCGTCGAGCAGAGCCGCCGCCCGCGTGGCCATGCCGAGCTGGTCGGCGGGCTCGTCGCTCCGGCCTACGGGCCGGATAAATCCTAGCCCTTAACCTTTCGCCACATTCCCGGCCGATTGGCGGCATATTCGATGGCCGGTGCGCACCTTTTCCGCTAGATAGAACGCGTTTTGCGAGGGTGCGGGCCACGGCCGGGGGATTCTGAACATTCGCATGTCGTTTCTGCCATCAAGCTCCCTTGCGCGCCCGCGTGTACGCGGTTTCGCCTTCGTTCTGGCCTTGAGCCTGCTGGCGCCTGCGCTCGGCGGCTGCAGCAGCGGCTTCACCCTGGGTTCGCTCAACCCTTTCGCCAAGCCGCCAGACCCTCCCGACCAGCCGCCCGAAAAGCTCTATAACGAAGGGCTTTATCTGCTGAATGAGAAGGAAGATTACGGCCGCGCGATCACCCGTTTCGAGGAAGTGGACCGCGAGCATCCTTATTCGGACTGGGCGCGCAAATCGCTGCTCATGGGGGCCTATGCATCCTATAAGGCTGGCGATTACGACAAATGCATTGAAGCCGCGAAGCGATATATCACCTTGCATCCCGGCACCGCCGACGCCGCCTACGCGCAATATCTGATTGGGTCGGCCGAGTTCGACCAGATCCCCGATGTCACGCGCGATCAGGCGATGACGCAAAAGGCGCTTAATGACCTCGAGGAAGTGGTCCGCAAGTATCCGGACACCGAATACGCCGCCAGCGCCCGCCGCAAGCTGGACGTTACCCGCGACCAGCTCGCCGGCCAGGAAATGCAAATCGGCCGCTTCTACATGAACAAGCGCGACTTCACCGGCGCAATCAATCGCTTCAAGGTGGTCGTCACCCAGTATCAGACCACGCGCGAAGTCGAGGAAGCGCTCATGCGGCTGACCGAGGCCTATATGTCGCTCGGCATTGTCGATGAGGCGCAGACCGCCGCCGCGGTGCTCGGCCACAACTTTCCGGACAGCCCCTGGTACCAGGACGCCTATCGGCTGGTGAAGAGCGGCGGGCTCGAGCCGGCGGAAAACAAGGCCTCCTGGATCAGCAAGGCCTTCAAGAAAGTCGGCCTCGGCTAGGCCGGTTCACGTGGCATCCACATGCCTCATGCCCGGCCTTGTGCCGGTCCTCCACGTCTTTACAACTTGACCGTGGATGGCCGGGCCAATCCCGGCCATGACAGGCCAATGCCATGCTCTCGCGGCTATCCATACGCGACATCGTTCTCATCGACCGGCTCGATATCGAGTTGGGCGAGGGACTCTCGGTGCTGACCGGTGAGACCGGCGCCGGCAAATCGATCCTGCTCGACGCCTTCGCGCTGGCTTTGGGGGCGCGCGGCGATGCCGGCTTGGTGCGCCATGGCGCCGAACAGGGCCAGGTGACGGCGGTGTTCGACGTGCCGGCCCGGCATCCGGCGCGGCTGTGGCTTGCGGCCAACGATATCGCTGGCGACGACGCGCTGATCCTGCGGCGGGTGCAGCTCGCCGATGGGCGCACGCGCGCTTTCGTCAACGACCAGCCGGTGAGCGTCCAGGTGCTGAAGAGCCTCGGCGCCTTGCTGGTGGAAATCCACGGTCAGCACGACGAGCGCGCGCTGGTCGACGCGGCCGCCCATCGCAGCCTGCTGGATGCTTTCGGCGGTCTCGAGGCCGATGCCGCGGCGGTCGAGAATTTTTGGCAGCAAAGCCGCGCGGCGCAGGAGGCGGCGGCCGCGCACCGGGCGGAGGTGGAGAGGGCCCAGCGCGAGGCGGACTGGCTGCGCCATGCCGCCGACGAGCTGCAGACCTTGGCGCCGCAGCCGGGCGAGGAGACCGCGCTCGCCGAGCGCCGCAGCGCCATGATGCAGGCCGAAAAGGTCTCCGGCGATCTGCGCGAAGCCTACGAGGCCGTGGCCGGCAATCAGGCGCCCGCCGCCGCGCTGGCCGCCGCCGCGCGTAGGCTCGAGCGGCGCAACGCGCAGGCGCCCGCGCTGGTCGAGCCGGCGATCAAGGCGCTGGATTCCGCCTTGGCCGGCCTGGAAGACGCGCGGCTGCATCTCGAACAGGCGTTGCGGCTTGCCGATTTCGATCCCGCCGAACTTGAACGCATCGAGGAACGGCTGTTCGCGCTGCGGGCCGCGGCGCGCAAATACGGCGTGGCGGTGGACGACCTCGCCGCCCGCGCGGAGAAATACCGGCAGGATCTGGCGCTGATCGATGCCGGCGCGGCGCAACTGGCCGCGCTCGAGGCTGCCGCCGCCGATGCCGGGCTGCGTTATGCGAAGGCCGCCCAGGCGCTGTCCGCCGCCCGCGCCAAGGCCGCCGATGCGCTCGATAAGGCGGTGAACAAGGAACTGAAGCCGCTCAAGCTCGAACGCGCGGTCTTTTCCACGCAGGTGACCAGCGACGAAGGCTCCGGCGGGCCGAACGGCATCGACCGCGTCGAGTTCTGGGTGCAGACCAACCCCGGCACCCGGCCGGGGCCATTGATGAAGGTCGCCTCCGGCGGCGAACTGGCACGTTTCCTTCTGGCGCTGAAGGTCGTGCTGGCCGATCGGGGCTCGGCACCGACGCTGATCTTCGACGAGATCGACACCGGCGTCGGCGGCGCGGTCGCCGATGCCATCGGCGTGCGTCTGGCGCGGCTTGCTTCCGGCGTGCAGGTTGTCACCGTCACCCATGCGCCGCAGGTCGCCGCGCGCGCCGCGCGGCATTTCCTCATCAGCAAGGAGGCCCTGGACAAGGGACGCCGCGTCGTCACCCGCGTCACGGAAGTCGCGGAACATCATCGGCGCGAGGAAATCGCCCGCATGCTGGCCGGCGCGGAAATCACCATGGAAGCCCGCGCCGCCGCCGAGCGGCTGATAAGGGCGGCGACGGGCTAATATGTTTTTGTCGTCATTCCGGGGCGCGCTTCCTCGGTCATTCGGGACACGCGAAGCGTGGACCCGGAATCCAGAGATAAGCACTACCGCGTGATTTCAGGATACAAATCCCGCCAATCCGGATTGGTTTTCTCGATCAATTCGACCTTCCAAGCCTGCCGCCATTTTTTCAATTCTTTCTCGCGAACGATTGCGGTCGTCGGGTCGCCGTAGCGTTCAAACCACAGGAGACGGCGGCTATCATAGCGAGAGGTAAACCCTGGAAGCGCCTTCGCCTTGTGCTCATAAACCCGTCGCACGATATCTTTCGTGACGCCGAGGTAAAGCGTTCCTTGTTTTCGTGATGCAAGCAGATAAACATAGAACATTGAAAACGCCAATCGAGCCTCCGGATTCCGGGTTCGCGGGCTTCGCCCGCGCCCCGGAATGACGATCAATATCATGCCCCCGCGCGACACCAGCAAAACTCCCGTTTCCGACCTCACCGAAAAACAGGCCAAGGCGGAGCATGCGCGGCTTGCTCGCGAAATCGCGGAGAACGATCGCCGCTACTACCAGCAGGACGCGCCGACCATCACCGACGCCGAATACGACCGGCTGCGCCGCCGTTATGAGGATATCGAGAAGCGTTTTCCCGCACTGCGCACGCCGGAGAGCCTCACCATGCGCGTGGGCGCCGCGCCTATCCGCGGCTTCGCCAAGGTGCGCCATGCGGTGCCGATGCTCTCGCTCGACAATGCTTTCAGCGAGGAGGAAGTCGCCGATTTCGTGGAACGCATCCGCCGCTTCCTCAAACTAGCCGCCGACGAAAAGATCGTCTTCACCGCTGAGCCGAAGATCGATGGCCTGTCGATGTCGCTGCGCTACGAGAACGGCGAACTGGTCACCGGGGCCACGCGGGGCGACGGCACCGAAGGCGAGGACGTCACCGCCAATGTCAAAACCGTGAAGGACATCCCGCATCGGCTGAAGGGCCGCGACGTGCCGAAGGTCTGTGAAATCCGCGGCGAGATCTACATGACCAAGCAGGACTTCCTTGCCCTGAACGAAAGGCAAGCGGCGGCGGGAGGGCAGATCTTCGCCAATCCACGCAATTCGGCGGCCGGATCGCTGCGCCAGAAGGATCCGGCGATCACCGCCTCGCGTCCGCTTGGCTTTTTCGCTTACGGCTGGGGCGAATTGAGCGAACCGGCCGCGGCAACGCAATCGGGCATGCTCAAATGGTTCGCCGGGCTTGGTTTCAGGACCAATCCGCTGTGGAAGCCGGTATCTTCAGTCGAGCAGATGATCGCCTTCCATCGCGAAATCGAGAGCGAACGCGCCGAGCTCGACTACGACATCGACGGCGTCGTGTACAAAGTCGATCGTCTGGACTGGCAGCAGCGGCTTGGCTTCGTCACGCGCTCGCCGCGCTGGGCCATCGCGCACAAGTTCCCCGCGGAGCGTGCGCTCACCGTGGTGCGCGGCGTGCTGATTACTGTCGGCCGCACCGGCGCGCTGACACCGACGGCGCAGCTCGATCCGGTCAGCGTCGGTGGCGTCATCGTCCAGAACGTGACCTTGCACAACGAGGATTACATCAAAGGCATCGGCGGCGGTGGGGAGGTGCTGCGCGAGGGCCGGGATATCCGCATCGGCGACACGGTCATTATCCAGCGCGCGGGCGATGTGATCCCGCAGATCGTCGACGTGGTCATCGAGAAACGTCCAAAGGACGCCAAGCCCTACCGCTTTCCGAAAAAGTGCCCGTGCCCGCTGCACACCGAAGTCGTGCGCGAGACCACTGCGACCGGGGAGGAAGGCGCGCGGCTGCGCTGCACCGGCGAATTCGCCTGTCCGTACCAGAAGATCGAGCATTTGAAACTGTTCGCATCGCGCCGCGCCTTCGACATCGAGGGGTTCGGCGAAAAGCAGATCGAATTGTTCTTCGACAAAGGCTGGGTGCGCGAACCTGCCGACATCTTCACGTTGGAGGAGCGCAACAAGACGATCAGACTCGAAGAAGAGGAAGGCTACGGCGAGACCTCGGTCCGCAATCTCTTCGCGGCGATCGAGCAGCGCCGCCGGATCTCTCTCGATCGCTTCATCTATGCGCTCGGCATCCGTCATGTCGGCGAGACGACGGCGCTGGCGCTCGCCCGCGGCTATGGCTCATGGAAGGCATTTCATGATGCCTGCCTGAAAGTTGCCAACGATGACGCGGAGGCGATTGCGGAAATGGATGCGCTCGATCAGATCGGCGATACCGTGATCGAGAGCGTCAAAACCTATTTCGGGGAGGAGCATAACCGCCGGATCGTCGAGCGCCTGACCAGGGAAGTGCAAATCCTCGATGCCGAGCGGCCGAGGGCCGACAGCCCGGTCGCCGGTAAGACGGTGGTCTTTACCGGGGCGCTGGAGAAAATGACGCGCGACGAAGCCAAGGCCATGGCCGAGCGGCTCGGCGCCAAGGTGGCGGGCTCGGTGTCTCGAAAAACCGATTACGTGGTTGCCGGTCCCGGCGCCGGGTCCAAGCTGACGGATGCGAAGAAGCACGGTGTTGCCGTGCTGACCGAAGACGAATGGTTTGAATTGGTGGGGAGGCGTTAGTGTTTTCGTCATTCCAGGGCGCGCGCAGCGCGAACCCGGAAACCAGACGCACGCTGTGCCTTGCCGCTGGAATCCGGGTCCGGCCGTTGGCCGTCCCGGAATGACGGCGAGAGAATGTCCACGCGGCTCTTCAGCTCTCCCCGCGCGCGGGGAGACGGCGATTCACCGCAGCAGCCTCGTCGCCGATTCCAGCCAGGTGCGGGTTTGGGCATCCACCAATGCGCTCAGCGTTTCCCGCACCTTGGCGTGATAACCGTCGATCCAGGCGGTCTCGTCCGGCGTGAGCAGCCTCGGCTCTATCAGGCGGCGGTCGATGGGCGCCAGCGTCAAGGTCTCGAAGCCGTTGAGCTGCTTTTCCGCATCCGCCGGCGCCGCCGCCGCGGTCACCAACACCAGATTTTCGATGCGGATGCCGTAGGCCCCGGCTTTGTAATAGCCCGGCTCGTTCGAAAGGATCATGCCGCGCTTGAGCGGGGTCGTGCCGAGTCTGGAAATGCGCGGAGGCCCCTCATGCACCGACAGATAGCTGCCGACGCCGTGACCGGTGCCGTGGTCGAAATCGAGCCCGGCCGCCCAGAGATCCTTGCGCGCGAATGAATCGAGTTGCGCGCCGGTGGTGCCTTCGGGAAAGACGGCGCGCGCGATCGCGATATGGCCCTTGAGCACGCGGGTGAAGCGGTCGCGCATTTCGGCGCTGGGCTCGCCGACGATCACTGTGCGGGTCACATCGGTCGTGCCGTCCGGATATTGGCCGCCGGAGTCGATCAGGAACAGGTCGCCGGGGCTGACCCGGCGGTTGCTGTCGCGCGTCACCCGATAATGCACCACCGCGCCATTGGCGCCGCTGCCGGCGATGGTGGGGAAGGACACGTCCTTGAGCAGCCCGGTTTCGCGGCGGAGGGTTTCCAGCACGGCGACGGCGTCCATCTCGGTGATGCGCCCGCTGTCCGCCTCGCGGTCGAACCAGGCGAGAAAGCGCGTCAGGGCTGCGCCGTCGCGGCGATGCGCCTCGTGGGCGCCGCTGATTTCGGCGACATTCTTCACCGCCTTCATCAGCGCGACGGGATCAGGCCCGCGCAGCGGGATGCCGCCGCCTTGCTCGACGATTCTGACAAGTGCGTCCGCCGCGGTCGCTTGATCGAGCCGCAGCCGCGACTTGCCGGCTGCCGCGGCCGCAAGATCGGCGGCAAAGGCGTCCGGCTCGCGCAGATCGGCGAGGCGCTCCAGCGCGTCACGCACCGAATGGTTGAGCTTCTGCCCGTCGAGATAAACCCGCGGCCGGCCCTCGCGGCCGACGATGGCAAAGCCGAGCGCGACGGGGACATGCGGCACGTCGCTGCCGCGGATGTTGAAGGTCCAGGCCAGTGCCTGCGGATCGGAAATGACCAGCGCATCGGCGCGCAGATTGCCGATTTCTTCGCGGACCCGCGCGAGCTTGGCGGCGGCGTCGATGCCGGCATAGCGCAGTTCATGCAGGACGACTTCGCCTCGTGGCGGCGCCGGCCGATCGGTCCAGATCGCGTCGATCGGGTTGGGCTCGGCCGCGAGCAAGGTCGCTCGGGCGCTGGCGCAAGCCTTGCCGAGCTTTTCTGCCTGCTCTGCGGTATGCAGCCAGGGGTCGTAGCCCAGTTTGGTGCCGTGCGGCAGATTGGCTTGCAGCCATTCGGGGAGCGGCGATTCCACCAGATGTTCGATGCTAAAGACCGCCGTATCGGTCTGCGCCTGGGCCTGCAGCATGTACCGGCCATCGGTAAAGAGAAGAGCGCGGTCGGCAAGCACCAGGGCGACGCCGGCCGATCCGGTAAATCCGGTCAGCCAGGCGAGACGCTCTTCGCAGGCCGGCAGATATTCGCTTTGATGGCGGTCGGCGTGCGGCACGATGAAGCCGTCGAGCGCGCGCCGCTTCAATTCGGCGCGCAGGGCGGCCACGCGCGGCGCCACGCTGGCGGCGCCGCCGCTCGGATTCTCGAAAGTCTGAAACAGGGCTTCGTACATCATTGGCACTTTATGGGGCGCTGCTGACGGCGGCAATGTGAGGGCCGTTTCAGCACCAGCGTGGCCCAACCCTCAAGCAGGATGCGGCGTTCCAGGACCAGACCTTGCGCGCGATAGGCGGCCAAGGCGGCGGGCGCCTGTGCGGCGAGAAGGCCCGAAAGAACCACGCGGCCGCCGGAGGAGACCAAGCCGGCCATCGGACGCGCCAAAAGCCTGAGCGGGCCGAGCAGGATATTGGCGAAGATAAGATCGAAAGGCCCGGCGGCGCGGAAGCGGCGACCCTGCAGGCCGCCGGCATGGACAATGTCGATCAGCGGCGCCACGCCATTGTTGCGGATGTTTTGCCGCGCCACCGCGACGGCGCGTTCGTCGATGTCGCTCGCCAGCACGGGGCGGCGCAGCGCCCGCGCCGCCGCGATCGCCAGCACGCCCGTACCCGTTCCGACGTCGAGGACGCGCGCGCCGGGCGCGAGGCGCCTCAAGATTCCATCGAGAGCGGTCAGGCATCCGCGCGTGGTGCCGTGATGACCGGTGCCGAAGGCGAGCGCGGCCTCGATCTCGATGCCGATGCGGTGGCCGCGCAGCCGCGCGCGATGGTGCCGGCCATGGACGAGAAAACGTCCGGCTGCGACCGGCGTGAGGCCATCGAGCGCCGCCGCCACCCAATCCTTGGCGGCGAGCGGCTCAAAGCGCAGCGCATTGGCGAGGGCCGCGCCGCCGCTCAGCGCCACCAGCGCGCGGACGGCCGCTTCGTTCGGCGGCCCGGCGAAGTGCAGACTCAGCGTCCAGGAGCGGTCGGGATTTTCAAAAGCGGCGAGGGCGACGCCTTCGTCGGGCAGTGTCTCGCTCAGCGCCGCGTCAAGCGCGTGAATGGCCGCTGCTTCCGCGGTGACCCGCGCCACGTAGCTTTTTTCCAATGTCATGCACCGCTTATCAACAGGCCGCCGGTGGGGTTTTCAAATGCTTTTCCAGACTCGAGCCGATTTCCGGCAGCGGCAATAGCCCATGGCGCCTTCGCCGTTAATGCTTAATTAACCCTGCGCTTTCGTGGGCCGGATCCCGCCGCTACAGCTTGCGCCGGACAAAAGACCCGTAAAATGAAGACAAAGCTCCGGCAATTCTTCAGCGATCGGCGCGGCCAGGCGCTGCTCGCGCACGCGCTTTTGCTTTCCGCAATCTCCATGATGCTGGTGCCGGCGTTGCACGGCGTTGCCACGCGCTTGGCCGATGTCTTCAAACGCCTCGCCGAAGCACTGCGCTGATTATTCCACAGCAGCGCACCGGCTTGTCCACAGCTTGTCCCCCAGCTTGACCGGCGCTTGGCCGCTGTGGAGCGCGGGCGAGGCTGTGGCTTCCCGCCTGCCGCGAAGCGTTATATCCCGTGGGCCTGGAGGCACCATGCAAGAATCCACACCACCGAAAAAGAGCGCCCATCCGGTCCTGCGCTGGCTGCAAAGCACGTCCAAGCGCACCTTCGTTCTCTATCCGGTCCTGATCGTTGTCTTTCAATATCTCTGGACCGGCGGCCATATCGCGTTTCAGCCGCTCGGCCTGATCCTGCTCGCCTGGGGCTATCTGCAATACCGCCTGGCCGGGCAGTACCGCACGCGCCTCGGCGGCGGTGGTCCCGGCATCGAAGTGCCGCCCGACCGCATCGTCGACACCGGCATCTACGCCTATACGCGCAACCCGATGTATCTCGGCCACATGATCTACATGCTCGGCCTTGCCGTGACCTTCTGGTCCTGGGCGGCGTTGCTGCTGCTCGCCGGGCATATCGTTTGGTTCGAGGGACGCGCCCGTGACGACGAGGAACGGCTCAGGCGGAGATTTGGCGCGCCTTATGCGGACTACCAGCGCCGGGTGAAGCGCTGGATTCCTTTTGTGTACTGATTTCTTCGCCGGCCGCCGAGAAGCGCAATCGGCGCGCGGCAAAACGCCGGAGCCCATGGGCTCCGGCGGCTGCAAATCACGGATGGCTGCAAGTCTGCGCCTCAGCCGCGACTTAAACGAGGGACGCGATCCGGTTGGGAAAAGATCGAAGTGAAATCGGCGGGCCCCCGGCGGCGTTATTTCTTGCGCGCGGCCCGCGACCGCTTCCCGCGGCGGAGCGCGTTCAGCGACAGCCGCAGCGCCATCGCCTTCTGCCGCACCGCGCCTTCGCTGCGCTTGAGCAGCTTCGCGATCTTGCTGGCTGGAACGTGATTTTTCGCCGCCGCGCGCAGCGCCTTGACTTCCTCGGCGAGCCAGGCGCGCCGCTTCGTCTTCTTGGCCAATGTTGCCTCCTGCACTGTTTGAAAAGGCGCTTGTAGCACAGCGTTTCCGGATGAGAACTGTATTTTAGTTTAAGGCTTTCGCAGAGATTAAATGGATGTCACAGCCGCGACGGCCCCGCAAACGGCGGCGATCAAATAAGCGGCAGCCGCGCCGGTCAATCGGAAAGCCCCGATCACGGCAATTTGCCGCATGCTTTCGCCGCGCCGTTCCCCGGCGCCGAACGGCGCGGAACCTCCGCCGCGCGGGAAAAGTTGCCCTCGATGAAGCCGATACCGGCGCACGGAGATGGAACGCCGATGAAACAGAAGCCTCAAGCCAAGAAGCAGCTTTTGCAGGCGCGCGGCCGACCGCGCACCGAATTCGCCAACCAGGACGAGGTGAGCGGCGCGGACGAGGCGGCGCTGCCGTCCGCCACAGGCCGCGAGGAAAGCCGCGCCGCCGACGAGCCGTTGCGCGATTTCGAGGCCGAGGTGAAAACGCACGAGCGCGGCGGCCGCCCGCGCAGCGAGATGACCGGCGGTCGGGAAGGCGGCACGCCGGGCGAGGACGAGGACGGCCTCGACGAAGTGGCGCGCGCCCTGCGCGACGCCGCCGAAGCGCCGCCCGGCCGCAACAAGGAACTCTGAACGCGTCTAGTGTCGCGCCGCCGGCTTCGCCGCCGAGGTCTTATAGGGATTCGGCCGGCCCAAGGACTCGTAGACGCGGCCGACGCATTCCTCGAAGCGTCCGACGTGGCCCCAGCGGTCGTAAAAGGTGATGTTGATGCCGCCTTTGCCGTCGCGTTCGCAGGTCGCTCCGACCTCCAGCGCGCATTTGCCGAACGGCCCGACGCAATCGTCGGCTGTGGCGGATTGGACGCCGAGCACGACGCCGAGCGCGGTGGCGAAGAGAAGCGTTTTCATGTCACCCCCCAAGGAAACACGGAACCGCTTCAACTTACCGGAGAATGGCGGGCGCGGGAAGCTCAGCGCTTCTTGTGCGCGGCCTGCGGCGGCGCCGCCACGGCCTCTTCCAGATAGGCATGGGTGCGGCCGCGCGCCGGAGGCGGGGCGCCGCCGCCCAATTCCATCACCCAATACCGCGTGCCGGAGGAGGATAAAGCGGAGCCGAGTCCGTAGCTCGACACGTCGGTGCGCAGCATGTTGGCGCGGTGATGCGCCGACGCCGCCCATTGCGCGATGGCGCAGCTTTCGCTCGCGCAGCCATAGCTGACATTCTCGGCGGTCGCGCCGTCCGGCCCGCGCGAGGTGAAGAAGCCGGCATGGTCGAGCGCGCCGCGCCGCGCCAGGTCGTAGGCGTGCGCATAGGCCATGCTGGAAAGATGCGCGCTGACTTTGAGCGCCTTGCGCCCGTGCGCGGCGCGGAAGCCGTTGAGGTCGGACGCCCGCGCGACGGAGGCGGCCGCCGATAGCGCGAGCGCGATCAGACAAAAACCGGCAATCCTGCGGCGGATCCGCATGACGAAGACTCCCCCTGGCTTGCGCGGATTATGCGGGGACGCCGCGCGCCGGACAAGGTCCCGCCCGGCGCATCGCGGCGCTCTCAGCCGATGCAGACATATTGCGTGCCGCTCATGCCGAGGCGGCTCGCGGCGCCGCGCGCGAGGTCGAGCCGGGCGCCTTTCGCATAGGCGATGCCCCAAGGCCCCCGGTCGTTGACGCGCACCGCGAGCGAGCGGCCGTTGCGCGGATTGGTCACGGTCAGCGTGGTGCCGAGCGGCCAGCTGCGCGCGGCCGCGGTGTTGCCGTTGGCGTCGAAGGCTTCGCCTGAGGCGGTGTGCCGCCCCGAGGCATAGGAGCTCGCCAGCACTTCCTGTCCCGCGCAATTGCCGGTCGGCTTGACGAATTTATGGATCGAGCCCCATCCCGCCGCGTTGGCCGCAGTGAGCGTGAGCAGGCTGGCGAGCAGCCCGGCGCCGAAAATTTTCATGCCGTGGTCCCCTTCGATGGTGTGTCGGGGGCACGGTAGGGCGGCTCAATGGGGCGAGAGCATGGCGGGCCGGGCGCCGGCGGTATCGCGGTGGGCAGCCATGCGGCGCTACCGGCCGGAATCACGCGAATGTCATGGGTGGTGAAGCGATATCGCTTTTCTTCGTCATGCCCGCGCTCGTCGCGGGCATCCCGCTTAGGAAGGCAGTGCGCCCCTTATCGAGATGGCCGGGTCAAGCCCGGCCATGACGAAAGAGAAAAGCCTGAGCGGTCTGAAAATCGAATCTGCCGTCATTCCGGGCGCGGGTGTAAGCCCGCGAACCCGGAATCCAGAAGCAAGTTCGGAGCATGCATCTGGATTCCGGGCCCGCTCGCTCGCTCGCGTCCCGAAATGACAAATCATTTTGTCATGGCCGGATGTGTTCCGGCCATCCACGTCTTAACGCCGGACATACAGCGGCTCGTCGCCGCCCGGACGATATCCCGGATTGGCAATGAGCGCGCCGCAACGAATACCGGCATCGGTAGCAAAGCCGTAGCACCAACAGCCCATGCGATAGGCGAAGGCGAACGGTCCGCGGCAATCGGTTTTGAACGCCAGTTCGCACAGCAAAAAGCCGAGCCAATCGAAGACGTAATAACGCATGCGATCGCGCATATCAGGATGCTATCTCGCGCTTGAGCGCACGGCTTTTGGCTTCGTCTCAATGCCAAGTATTCGCCGTGCCGCGCGCGCGTTGCGGGCGCTCGGGATAACGCGATGCACGACGACGTCCGCCTTCTCGCCGCGCGCATATTTTAGCGCCTCGTTGAGGCTGAGTAGAATGTCGTCGGCCAGCTGGCTTTTTTTTACTTTCTTTGCCATGACGCCATAATGTCACTCCTGTTTTGTTATTCGTCCTGAGCAAACTCCTCAAACTCTTCAATAATCGAATCGCTCATGTGACCGAGATGCTTCATTTCGGCAATCTCATTTATCGCGTCATACGGCAAGTAGGAACAATTCTCATATAATGGCCCACGATCCAACAACGAAAATACCGGCCGCTTAATCTCGCGAAGCACTTTATCTCGCTTGTCTTCCGGCGCAACGATGTGAAGCCGAATGTCCATATTCGGCTGCAAGGCCAACAAGTCGGCCATGCGAAGTAATCCTGAATAGATTGCCGTACTGTGCTCGACTTCGAAGGCGCGCGACATTGACCGGCCTTTGAGCCAGATCACATCAATCTGCTCGATCGTCTTAAGCGTTGTATCGTCATAGTTTAACGGAAGTGCGCTCAGAAGGGCGGAATGAAGATCAGATGGGATTTCTCCGAGTATTTTCTGTTTGTCTGATTTAGGAATCCAAATGCGAAACCCCATTTCGGCGCCAATGCGAGCTATTGTCGCTTGAACCCTATGCGAGTCGCGAATCCCTTCAGTCGGCTCATGAGTATCCAGCGAGTGAAGATCTTCCTTCTCATCAGGCACCTCTACAAAAACGGCGCGATCAACGGTTCTAATTGAAGCTTTTTGGCCAAGACGCTGCTTGTCTTGTGTGCTGAATGGGTAAAGCTGCTGAGCTGAGTTTTGGCGTAACAAGATATCATCTAGGAAGCGGCCATCCGCTTCGTTTATTTGTTTCAAGGAGGCGCGCAAATTTGCATACTGCGCCCAGCCTGGCGCGCCTTTTTCAATTTCCTTAGTGAAGGATAGCCGAGACCAAACATCGTCGTCGAGAATTGGTATGGATCGCTCTAAATCCAACGTGACTGTTGGTGTGACCTCGAAGCGAATTATGAATGGGTCGGGATCGCTAAAAATTGGAGACGAGTCTGTGAACATCTTCGATTTGACTTCGAGAATGCCGCACCAACGGGAAAGGCGGACAACATAACAATAGAATTTATCACTCGGCCTGATCCGTTCGGCTGTCTTACGCTGTCGCTCGCGAAAGCCGCTTATTGTCGCTCCATGCTTTCGAAATGCGTCCCAAGTCTCGGGTGTAAAAAGGTCAAGATAGTAATTCATCTGAACTACTCCGGATGTATATGGATGGGGTGCACCTAACGAATTTTCACACCCTCCGCAAAACTGCGCTATTCCCCCTTCTCGAACGCGTTGCTTAGCTTCTGTCGTCCATCGCGCCCACGGCCGCCCCCCAAAAATAAACTTATCCCCGCCCTTGAATCCCACCTTATCTTAGTCGCGCTCGGTTCGCTGAGGGGCGCCATCTAGAGGCGTCTTGATGGTGGAGCCGGGCGCGGTGCCCGCGGACAGGCTCTCGCAAAGCCTGCACTCGGGCGGCGCCGGACCCCGACCCCCGGGTACTAAGGCCCGGGCACTAGGAGCTAGTAGCCGCAGGGCGGAAACGCCCGTACGCGGTGAGCGCGGGCCGGACGCCGTGACGGACACCGCGGTGGAGCGCCGAAGGGCGTGCGCCTTTTCCAAAAGAAAAGGCGCGCCGTGGCCGCAAGGCCATGGCTCTCGAAAGTTGGCGCGCCCTCCCGGCGCTCCGCTCCCCCTCGTTTTGGCGGGGAGCAGAAAAAGACGACGGCGCCCCCGCGCCGCAAAGAACAGGGGCGGCGGAGCTTTGGCTAAACCCTGCGCTCATCCCCGCGAAAGCGGGGACCCAGCGAAAAACTAGATTCCCGCTTGCGCGGGAATGAGCGGAAGAAGGCGGGCTGTTTGAAAAGCGAATCGGCTGCGACGGACTTTAGCGCCGTCATCCCGGGGCGCGCGCCCGCTCGCGGGTCTACCCGAAGATCGGCGCTCAAAGGGCGCGAACCCGGAATCCGGAGACGAACTCAGCGCGCGCATCTGGATTTAGGGTCCGCTCGCAGAGCCTGTGCCCGGACGGCGCTAAGCGCCGATCCGGGTGCTCGCGTCCCCGAATGACAAAAAGGGGAGAGCGCCTACGAAACCCGCTCGACGAACGAATCCACCACGCGCTTCTCGCCGGCCTTGTCGAAGGCGATGGTGAGCTTGTTGCCGTCCACCGCGGTGACGTTGCCGTTGCCGAATTTCTGGTGAAAGACGCGATCGCCCACGGCAAAATCCGACTGCGCGCCGGTGGATTTCGCCACCAGCTCGCCTTCGATGACGAGCGGCGCGCGGCGGAACGGCGGCGCAGCTTCGGCAAAGCCGCCGCGGCGCGCTTCATTGGCGCGCTGCGCGCGCTGCCAGCCCGGCGTGCCGTAGCTCGAGCCGAAGGACGTCATCTCGTCGAAGCGCGAGGCGCCGTAGCCCGACATGCCGAAGCCGCCCTTTGACTCCGTCACCTCGACATGCGGCTCCGGCAATTCGTCGAGAAAGCGCGAGGGGATGTTGCTCGACCAGGCGCCGTGCATGCGCCGGTTGGTGGCGAAATAAATCTTTGCCCGCTTGCGCGCGCGGGTGAGGCCGACATGGCCGAGGCGGCGCTCTTCCTCCAGCCCGGCGCGGCCCTGGTCGTCGAGCGCGCGCTGATGCGGAAACAGCCCTTCCTCCCAGCCGGGCAGAAAAACGGTGTCGAATTCCAGCCCCTTGGCCGCGTGCAAGGTCATGATGGAGACCGCGTCCTCGCCTTCGCCCTTGTCGGTGTCCATCACCAGCGAGATGTGCTCCAGGAAGCCTTGCAGATTCTCGAATTCCTCCATGGAGCGCACCAGCTCCTTCAGGTTTTCCAGGCGGCCGGCGGCGTCGGCGGATCGGTCCTTCTGCCACATCTCGGTATAGCCGGACTCGTCGAGCACGATTTCCGCCAGCTCGGTGTGGGGCAGGGCGTCTTTCTGGCCGCGCCAGCGGTCGAAGGCGGCGATGAGATCGCGCAGGCTGCCGCGCGGCTTCGGTTTCAGCTCATCGGTCTCCACCATCGCGCGGGCGGCCTCGGTGAGCGGAATGCGCTTCTTGCGCGCGTGGTCGTGCAGCATTTGCACCGTGGCATCGCCTAACCCCCGCTTGGGCACGTTGACGATGCGCTCGAAGGCGAGGTCGTCGGCCGGCGAAGCGATGACGCGCAGATAGGCCAGCGCGTCGCGGATTTCGGCGCGCTCATAAAAGCGCGGGCCGCCGATGACACGATAGGGCAGGCCGAGCGTGACGAAGCGGTCCTCGAATTCGCGCATCTGGAAGGAGGCGCGCACCAGGATGGCGATCTCGTCGAGCTTGTGGCCGGCCCGCTGCAACTGCTCGATCTCCTCGCCGATGGCGCGGGCTTCCTCTTCCGAATCCCAGGCGCCGGTGACGGTGACTTTTTCGCCCGGCACGTCCTCGGTGCGCAGCGTCTTGCCCAGCCGCCCCTGGTTATGCGCGATCAGATGCGAGGCCGCCGCCAGGATATGGCCGGTCGAGCGATAGTTGCGCTCCAGCCTGATGACTTTCGCGCCGGGGAAGTCGTGCTCGTAGCGCAGGATGTTATCCACCTCGGCCCCGCGCCAGCCGTAGATCGACTGGTCGTCGTCGCCGACGCAGCAGATGTTTTTCGGCGGACGCTCAATTTTTTCGTCATTCCGGGGCGCGTCTTCGCGAACCCGGAATCCAGATGCATTCTCTGTGTCGCCGTGCTCCGGGTCCGCCGCTTCGCGGCGTCCCGGAATGACGGAAGAAGATTGCCCCAAGAGCCGCAGCCACAGATACTGCGCCACATTGGTGTCCTGATATTCGTCGACCAGGATATATTTGAAGCGCTGCTGATATTGCCGCAGCACTTCGGGGTGCTGGAGGAACAGGCGGATGTTCTCCAGCAGCAAATCGCCGAAGTCGGCGGCGTTGAGCGTCTTCAGCCGCTCCTGATAGGCGCTGTAGAGCTTCTTGCCTTTCCCATTGGCGAAGCTCGCGGCCTCGCCGGCCGGCACCTGGTCCGGCGTCAACCCGCGGTTCTTCCAGCCGTCGATGAGCAGGGCCAAGACCCGCGCCGGCCAGCGCTTCTCGTCGATGTTCTCCGCTTCCAGAATCTGCTTGAGCAGGCGGATCTGGTCATCGACGTCGAGAATGGTGAAGTCGGGCTTCAGGCCGATCAGCTCGGCATGACGGCGGAGGATTTTTACCCCGATGGAGTGAAAGGTGCCGAGCCAGGGCATGCCCTCGACCACCTGGCCGACCATCTGGCCGACGCGCAGCTTCATCTCCCGCGCCGCCTTGTTGGTGAAGGTCACCGCGAGGATTTCCGCCGGTCGCGCGCGCCCGGTGGCGAGGATATGGGCGATGCGCGTGGTCAAGACGCGGGTCTTGCCGGTTCCGGCGCCGGCCAGCACCAGCACCGGCCCGTCCAGGGTCTCCACCGCTTGGCGCTGCTCCGGATTGAGGTCGTCCAGATAACCCGCCCGTCCGGCGATTGCCCGCGCGGCAATGCCGCCCGCTTTGCGCGCGGCGGGCAAATCCTTGTCTTCAGGCGTGATATTGAGCGGTGCGGACATCAGGCTCCGGACATAGCGCAGACGGCGCGATTCTTCACATTAAAGATGGCGATCGGGACTCGGGAAGGCGAGAGGCACTTAGCGGGGGCCCGCCATGCCGATGCTCCGGCCCGCCTCCTTCGGCCGCAGCAACTTGTCGTGCGCCGCCTTGAGGCGCGCCAGGCGGGCGGCGACCTCTTCGGGAAAAGGCGATGTTTTCTTCGTCGTCATGTCGACATGCAGATACATGTTTTCCGACGTAGCGGCGAGCCAGCCCTCGGTTGCGTGATGCAGCATTTGGAACGTATGCAGCCGTTTGCCGTCGATGCCGAGAAGCTGAATGGAAACCCGCACGCAGTCGCCTTCATGCAGCTCGCGCAGATAGCGCAAATGCACTTCGGCGGTGAACAGCGACAGCTTGCGCTGTCTCACATAGTCCTCACCCATGCCAAGCGCCTCCAGCAGCCCGTCGACGCCGCTGTCGAACAGCACGTTGTAATAGGCCATGTTGAGGTGGCCATTATAGTCGATCCATTCCGGCCTGACCTTCATGACGCCGGAGACAAATGGCGCCGGAATGGCGGTCTGCGCTTGCGCGGCGTCGGACATCGGGTTCGGTTCCGCGGAATGTTGCGGGCGATTGCGGGAAAACCGCGTTGTGACTAGCGTGGTAGCAAGAAGTGACTTGCGTGGTAGCAAATTGCCAGACCGAGGTCGACGATGGCCGCGCCCGCAGAACAGAATTCACGCGCCCGGCCGGACGCCGAAGCTCTCGAAGCGGTCATCGGCGCGCTGACCAGCCGCTTCGGCAATCGGCTGGTCACGTCGCAGGCCGTGCGCGAGCAGCACGCCCATAGCCAGACCTGGATCGAGGCTCAGCCTCCGGACGCGGTGGTCTTTCCGCAGTGCGCAAGTGACGTGCAGGAGATCGTGCGACTTTGCGCGGCGCATGGCGTTCCGGTCATCGCCTTTGGCGCGGGGACCTCGCTCGAAGGCCATGTCAATGCGCCCTATGGCGGAGTCTGCGCCGATTTCCGCGACATGAACCGCATCGTCGCCGTCCATTCGGCGGACATGGACTGCGTCGTCGAGCCGGGCGTAACCCGCAAACTCCTCAACGAGCATTTGCGCGACCAGGGACTTTTCTTCCCCATCGATCCGGGTGCCGACGCTTCGATCGGAGGCATGGCGGCGACGCGCTGTTCCGGCACAAACGCGGTGCGCTACGGCACCATGAAGGACAATGTCTTGGCGCTGAAAGCGGTGCTTGCCAACGGTGAGCTGATCACGACGGCGCGGCGCGCGCGCAAATCCTCGGCGGGATACGACCTTACGCGCCTGCTGGTGGGTTCGGAAGGTACGCTCGGCATTATTGTCGAGATCACCTTGAGACTTGCCGGGATTCCCGAAGCCATCGCGGCGGGCTACTGCCCGTTCCCCTCGGTCGAGGCGGCCTGCAATGCCGCGAGCCTTACTATCCAGTCCGGCATTCCGGTGGCGCGCGTCGAACTTCTGGACGCGTTGCAGGTGAAAGCCTGCAACGCCTATTCCAAGTTGAGCTTGCCGGAAACGCCGATGCTGTTTCTCGAATTCCACGGCAGCGATGCGGGGGTGAAAGAACAGTCTCATCGTTTTGCCGAGATCGCGGCGGACCTTGGCGGCGGCGCTTTCGCATGGGCGGTCAAGGCGGAGGATCGCGCCCGGCTGTGGCAGGCGCGGCACGATGCCTATTGGGCCGGACGGGCGCTGCGGCCCGGCGTCCAGGGCTTCGCCACCGATGTCTGCGTTCCGATTTCGCGTCTTGCCGAGTGCGTGGTCGATACCCAACACGATCTCGTCGCCAACAACTTGACGGCGCCGATCCTCGGCCACGTTGGCGACGGCAATTTTCACGTCACGCTGCTGGTTGACATGGATGATGCCGACGAGGTTCGTCGCGCCAAGGCGGTCTATGAGCGGTTGATTGAGCGCGCCCTCGCCATGGACGGCACTTGCACCGGCGAGCATGGGATCGGGCAGGGCAAGATGGGCTATCTCGCAGCCGAGCACGGCGCTGCCGCAGTCGAGGTCATGCGCGTCCTGAAACGTTCCCTCGATCCGGCGAACATTCTCAATCCCGGTAAGATCGTCGCGCCCGGTTAGCTTTGGGGAGCGGGCTGGCGACATAGAAATGCCGTCAACCGCCGTCAGATTTACCATGCGCGCCGGGGCTGATTGCGGGCCATCAAGTGGCTCGCTAGCCAAGACCGAGGGGCCATCGCGCCGATGCGCAAATCGCTGTATATTTTGGCATTTCTGTCTCGGCCGCTGCCGAGCAATGATAGGGCCTTGTAGCTTCTAGCCTCGATCGCGGAGACCGCGTGCAAACGACTTTGCTTGGACTGGCGATCGCGCTCATCCTTGCGCTGGTAGCAGCGCTCGTCGCCCCGCTCATGATCGATTGGGGACGCTTTCGTCCCTCTATCGAGGCGGAAGCCACCCGTCTGATCGGGACACCGGTCCGCGTTACCGGCGACATCGAAGCCGCTTTGCTGCCGACGCCATCGCTGACCTTGCACGGGATCGAGGCCGGACCCGCCGACGACAGCAAGCAAATCCACGCCCGCTCACTCTCGATTGAATTCTATCTCGGGTCGCTGATGCGCGGGCAATGGCGCGCCCGCGAGCTGCGTCTGATGGGCCCCGATCTCAATCTTGGCCTTACGACATCCGGGCAACTTGCTTTGCCGCCAATCGCGACCGGCTTCGACCCGACCGTGCTTTCGATCGAACATTTGAATATCGAGGATGGCCACGCGGTACTCACGGACGTAAGAAGCGGATCGCATACGATCCTCGACAAAGTCTGGTTCAACGGCGACGTGCGCTCGCTGCTCGGGCCGCTCCGGGGAGATGGGGCTTTCGTCGTGGGCGGCAAGCTCTACGGCTATCGCATCTCGGCCGGCCGCGTCGACGAGGCCGGCCTCAAGCTGAAGTTCGACATCGACCCCATCGATCGGCCGCTGGCCGTCGATGCCGACGGCGTCCTTTCATTCAAGGCGGGCGCGCCGCAGTTCGAAGGCGTGCTCACGCTGGCACGGCCAGCCGGGTTGGCGCTGCCGAACGGGCAGACGGTCATCAACGACCCTTGGCGGATGGCGGCGCAAGTCAAGGCAACGCCGACCTCGGCGCTGCTGCAGCAGATCGACTTTCAATACGGCCCCGAGGAACGGGCGATCAAATTGGGCGGAACGGCGGAGGTGAAATTCGGCAACAAGCCGCGGATCGACGGCGTGCTCTCCGCGACGCAGCTTGATCTCGATCGTGCCTTTGCCAAATCCGATGCGCCGCGGCCATTGCCGTTCGCGGCGGTGAAAAGCTTGGGCGAGAGCCTTTCCGGTCTGTTGGGCCCTTCGCTTCCGGCGCGGCTCGGCATCAGCGTCGATCTTTTGACGCTGGCGGGCGCCAATGTGCACAGCTTGCGCGGTGATCTGACAACCAATGGGGAAACCTGGAATCTGGAAGATTTTGGATTCCGCGTTCCCGGCTTCACCCAGATCAACCTGAGCGGCCGGCTTGATCTGGCTGGCGAACGGCCGGCCTTTATGGGGCCGGTTGCCATCGACTCCAGCGATCCAAGCGCCTTCGTCTCATGGCTCGAAGGCACGACCTATCCCGATGCCAATCCAATGAAGCCGCTGAGTCTGCGCGGCGAGGTGACCTTCAGCGACGAGAAATTGGCGATCGATCATCTGGACGCCGACATTGATCAGAAGAAGATCGAAGGCCGCCTGGCCTATATGTGGCCTAGCGGCACGCAAGCCGCGCGCATCGACGCCGAACTTCGCGCTGCCGAGCTCAACCTCGATGCCTTGACCGATCTTGGCAAGTCGGCGCAGGGCGTTAGCAAGTTCGAAATGCCGCGCGACGTGAGTCTCGCCGTAGCCATCGGCCATGCGCGGTTGGCCGGCGTCGACGCACGCGAGGTCGATGCGCGACTGCATCGCGACGCCGGCAGGCTGCAAATCGACCGGTTTTCCGTCGCCGATCTCGGCGGTGCGGCTTTCTCCGCCAGCGGCCATGTCGACACATCGGGGGCCGCGCCCAGCGGCAAGCTAAATCTCCATCTCGACGCGCGCGAGCTTGGCGGGATGGTGGCGCTGCTCGACAAATTCGTGCCGCAAGCGGCGGATTCGGCGCGGCAGCTTGCGCAACATTGGCGCCCGGCGCAACTCGACGTCACGCTTGATCTCGCAACCTCCGGTTCGGCAACGACGGCCAAGCTGTCCGCGGAAGGCCGTTCGGGCGCAATCCGGCTTTCGCTCCTGGGCGATGCCGGCGCAGCATCCGAGACTTTCGCACTTAGCCCGCTGGCGGCGATCGCCGGCGCGAAGCTGCGCCTGCAAGGGCAGTTCGACTCGGAAGACGGTTCGGCCATCGTCGATCTCCTCGGGTTGAGAGATCTCGTTACGGTCTCCGGCGGGCATCCCGGACAATTCAGCTTCGCCGCCGCCGGCCCTCTTGGCCGCGATTTGGAGATCGAGGGAAAGCTGCTCGCCGGCGGCGTCAACGCCACGGCAAACGGTCTGCTCCATCTCGCCGCCGAGCAACCGACGGCGAATTTGCGCCTCAACGTCGCCGCCGCCGACGCCATGCCGCTTATCGCAGCCAAGGCGGCAAGGCTGCCGAAGCCGCTGCCCGTCACTCTGATTGGCGATCTGCAAATCTCGCCCCAGGCCGCCGCCCTCGCCAATTTTTCCGGCACCGTTGCGGGCCGGAGCGCGCGCGGCAACTTGAAATTCACTTTCGGTCAGCCGCTGCAGATCGAAGGCGGCGTCGAGGCCGACGGCCTTGAATTGCCTGCCGCCTTCGCCGCGGCCATCGGCGTGCCGTCGCCGAAAAGCGCTGCGGAGCTGGCGTCAGCCTGGCCAGCACAGCCGTTTGCTAAGGGTCTGTTCTTCGAGGTCGACGGCCGCGTGCAATTCAAGCTGGCGCAGGTGATGCTCACCCCGACACTGGCCTTACGCGAAGCGAAGGGCGTGGCGCAATTCAACAGCAACCTGATCGCATTGCGCGACATTCACGGCATGCTCGCCGACGGCCAGTTCGATGGGCAATTAGACATAACTAAGAACGGAAACGCGGTCTCTGCCAACGCGCGCTTGCATCTGGCGAATGCCGATGCCGCAGCGTTGCTTGCGGCTTACGGCCATGGCGGTCTCGCGGGCCATGTCAGCTTGCGGCTTGAAACCAATGCGGCTGGGACGACGCCGAGAGAACTCATCGAGGCGATGTCGGGCAGCGGCACGGTCTCGCTCACAGGGGCGAAATTCATGGGTTTCGACGGCAAGGTCTTCGACGCCGCGATTCAAGCCGTGGATCGCGGCATGAATCCGCAGGCCGCGACGGTCAATGATTTCGTCGCCGCTGCGCTCGACAAAGCGCAGCTTCCGGTTGCTTCGGCCGAAGGCGCCGTGACGATTGCCGCAGGGCAGGTGCGTGTGAACAGCGTCGCTGTGCAAGCCGAAGGCGCGACTCTGACCGTCAACGGCACCGCCGATCTGGTCGGCGGGGAACTCAATGCGCGGCTGGCTTTATCGCCTGACAAGCCGGCGCCCAATTCCGCCGCGGAGCGGCCGATCATCGTCGTATCGCTGAAGGGCCGGATGGATGCTCCGCAACGGAGCGTCGATGCGAGCAGCTTCGCAACGTGGCTGACCATGCGCTCCGTCGACCTGCAGGCGAAGCGGCTCGAGGCGATTGAGGCGCAGCGGCGATTATCGGTGGAAAAACCTCCGGGGGCGTCGCCGCCGGCGCGGGAAAAAGAGAGCTTTTATGCGCCGCCTCCCAGCGAAGGCGCGCCGCCATTACCAATGCCGATCGAGATTCCGGTTGCCCCAGGGGCGGCGGCGGCAAAGTCTGCTACGCTGCCGGCTGCCACGCCCGGATCTGCAACGCCTGCGAAGCCAAAACCGGCGAAGCCGCTGGTTTCGCCGTTGCCCTTGAGGCCCGAATTACCGGCCGGCCGCGACCACTGACGGCGCGGCGGCCATCGGAATGAGGCTGGCTGTGGCGCGCGATTCGTTGTGGTGCGACGTTTCGGACATCGAACGGTAGTAGTCGAGCACGAACAGCCGAATGCCGGAGGATAAGTTGCCGTGGCGGCGATCGGTATCGATCGTGGCCACGAGCTCCGAAAGAGTCATGCTCCGGCCGCGCGCGATGTCTTTCAGCCCACTCCAGAAGGCGTCTTCGAGACTGACGCTGGTCTTGTGCCCAGCGATCACAATCGAGCGTTTAATGACCGGTGATTTCATCATCTCTCTCCCGTTTCTGCCCGACTCAAGCGGAGAAATAGTTGCAAGCGCGCGCTGGACCGTAGCTTCTCGTGGAGGCTGCGGTTCGACCCTTTGATTCAGAAAATGGCATCGATGAATTTCCAGGCGGCCCGCCAATCGAGGGTGCTATGGCGCTTCGTCGTCCCCGGCGAAGCGGATGTCACCGACGTATCGGGGCACCTACCAAAATGCCCGTGACCGCGGTGGTAAGGCAACTCACGGTTAGTTGAACAGAATTGTGACGTCCGCGCATCCGGAAGACTACGTGGCTCGTGCCGCGCGAGCGGATTGTTCCACCGTGAGATAGCGGCAAAAAAGCGGCGTCATCCGGGCCGCACCATCTTTTCCGGCCGCACCCAGCGGTCGAAATCGCGCGCGGTCACAAAGCCGAGGCGTATCGCTTCCTCGCGCAGCGTGGTGCCGTTTTTGTGCGCAGCCTTGGCGATCTGCGCCGCCTTGTCGTAACCGATTTTCGGGGCCAAGGCCGTGACCAGCATCAGCGAGCGCTGCATCAATTCCTTGATGCGCGACTCATTGGCGCGAATGCCGGCGACGCAGTTGTCGGTGAAGGATCGCGCGGCGTCGGCGATGAGCCGAATCGATTGCAGCATCGCAAGAGCCAGCACCGGCTTGTACACATTCAGCTCGAAATGACCTTGGCTGCCGGCGACGCTGATGGTGGTCTGATTTCCGAAGACCTGGCAGCAGACCATCGTCAGCGCTTCCGTTTGCGTCGGATTGACCTTGCCCGGCATGATCGACGAGCCCGGTTCGTTTTCCGGCAATATCAGCTCGCCTAGCCCCGACCGTGGCCCGCTGGCGAGCAAGCGGATGTCGTTGGCGATCTTGAACAGGCCGGCGGCGACCGATGTCAGCGCGCCATGAGCAAAGACATAAGCGTCATGCGACGCCAGCGCCTCGAACTTGTTGGGCGCCGTGACAAAGGGCAACCGGGTGATCGTGGCGACTTTCTTGGCAAAGACGCGGGCGAATTGCGGCTTGGCATTCAGGCCGGTGCCCACCGCCGTGCCGCCCTGCGCCAGCGGATAGAGTTGTTTGAGACCGAGCCGCATGCGCACGATGCCGGACCTCACCTGCGCCGCGTAGCCGGAAAATTCCTGGCCCAGGGTCAGCGGCGTGGCATCCTGCGTATGGGTGCGACCGATCTTGATGATTGCCGCAAACTCCTTGGCCTTGTTCTGCAGCGCATCCTGCAGATGCGCCAGCGCCGGGTCGAGCACGTAAGCGATCTGCTCAGCGGCGGCGATATGCATGGCGCTCGGAAAGCTGTCGTTGGACGACTGGCTCATATTGACGTGGTCGTTGGGATGAATGGGCTCCTTTGAGCCGAGCGGTGCGCCGAGCATTTCGTTGGCGCGATTGGCAATCACTTCGTTCGCATTCATGTTGGTCTGGGTGCCGGAGCCGGTCTGCCAGACCACCAAGGGGAAATGATCGTCGAGCTTGCCGTCGATGACTTCCTGCGCGGCCTTGATGATGGCCTTGGCGCGCCGCGAGTCCAGGCTGTGCAATTGCAGATTGGTCTCAGCGGCAGCGCGCTTGACGATGCCCATCGCGCGGATCAGCGGGCGCGGCATGCGCTCACCGCCGATGCGGAAATTTTCCAGCGAGCGCTGAGTCTGCGCTCCCCAATAACGGTCGCCCGGAACTTTGATGGGGCCGAAGCTATCGGATTCGGTGCGCACCTTCGCCATACGCTACTTCTTGCGGAAGCGATCGAGACGCACGACTTCTCCGCCGCCGGTCGGCTTGTCCGGATTGTCGCCGGCCGTTTCCTCCGTCGCTGCGGGAGCGGCCGGCGCGGCGGCTTTGGGCTTTTCGCGAGGTGCCTTGCGCTCGTGAAGGCGCGGCGGCTGCGTCGAGACCGCCGGAACGGCGCTCTCGGTATCTTCCGGAACCTTCACGAATTGCAGGCCGAAATTCACTGCCGGGTCGAAAAAGGCGATGATCGCATTGAACGGCACGCGCAATCGCTCCGGGATGCCGCCGAAGGACAGGCCGACCTCGAAGGCATCGTTGCCCACGGTCAGATCCCAGAACTGGTGCTGGAGAATGATCGTCATCTCTTCGGGATACTGCTCGCGCAGCCGCGCGGAAAGCCGTACGCCCGGGGCATTGGTGTCGAACGAGATCTTGAAATGATGCTCGCCGGGCAGGCCGCGCTTGGCGGCGTCCGTCATCACTGTGCGGACGACGCCGCGCAGCGCGCTTTGCGCCAGAAGATCGTAGCGGATGTGATCGGTCGGCATGGCCGAAGTCGCCCTTGTAAGGCTCCCTAAGATGGCATCCGCGCACCGACAATTCTAGGCCATCGCGGCCCCGACCGGCCGACAAGTGCCGCGGTGTGGCGGCGCAGCCTCACTTCATAAGCAAAACGCCGGCGAGCCGTTGGCAGCCAAGCAGCGGACGAACGGAAGGGAAAGTGGAGGCTTCTGTTGCCAGGTGCCTCCGAACCCCGCCTGACGCTGCTAAGACGTCAGGACTTCAAGTCGGTATTTCAAACCGCTTACGCGGCCTGAGCAACCGGAGCATAGTTGTCGTTGGCAACTATTGCTTTGGCCCGATAACGGCGGAACCATGCCGAGCGAAAGAGCGCCCTTTACACCCTCGTCGATCCTATTTCGCCCCCGCCGAAGCTCACGCCGAGCCTGAGCTTTGGAGGAGGCGCCGGGTACTGCCCCCGGGTCCGAAAGGCTTATTCCGACGTCCGTTTATCGCCATAGACCGGCTTGCACCGGCGCCTTCAATATAGGCCTTGAAGGTTGACAAAAAAAGACCAGTTCGGGGTTGTCTGGCCCCTGCGGCCTCGCGATGGTGGCCGGAATCGCTTGACCTTTGGAAAAGCGGATCACGTTTACGTCCGGCTCATTGTCACGCCGGGCTTACGAAGCTAAGCCTCGGCCGATGCCACCCGACGAAACCGCGCCGCTGCAGCGGCAAATCCCGAGCCTCTGGAATCTCTTCATCAGCTTCGCCATCGTCTCGGCCTTCGGCTTCGGTGGCACTTTGGCTTGGGCGCGGCGAATGGCTGTGGACGAGCGGCGCTGGATGACCCCAGCCGAATTCAACGAGGTCTTTTCGCTCTGCCAATTCCTGCCCGGCCCCAATGTCGGAAACTTCGCCGCGGTGTTTGGCGCCCGCGTGCGCGGGGTCCTCGGCGCGGTCTGCGCGGCCGCCGGCCTCATCGCGCCGGCCCTGCTGCTCATGATCATTCTCGGCGCGCTTTATGCACGCTTCGGCGAGATCGAGATCTTGCGCCGCGCGCTCGGCGGGGTCAGCATCGCCGCCGCCGGCCTTATCTTCGGTACCGCCGGGCGCATGGCGCAGCCGCTACTGCAAGAAAAGCATTGGCAAGCGCCGATCCTTGCCCTAGCGGCGACCGTCGTGGTCGGCGTGCTGCGCGTCCCCTTGTGGTGGGCGCTTGCCATATTGCTGCCGGTCGCCTTCGTCGTGAGCTGGAGTCGCGCGCGATGAAATTCGATCTCGGCGGCGCACTGATCGTCGGTCTGCATTTCGCGCTGCTGTCGCTGCTGGCGGTCGGCGGCGCGAACGCGGTGATTCCCGAGGTTCATCGTTTGTCGGTCGACGTCCAGCAATGGCTGACCGAGCGGCAATTCGCCGATATCTTCGCCATCGCCCAAGCCGCGCCGGGGCCGAATTTTCTCATCAGCACGCTGATCGGCTATCATGTCGCCGGCTGGGCCGGCGCAGTCATGGCGACGCTCGGCATGTGCGGACCCAGCTGCATGCTGGCCTATTACGTCAGCAGAACCTGGGAGCGCTTTCGCTATGCACGCTGGCGCATCGTGATCCAAAATGGGCTGGTTCCGGTTTCCGTGGGCCTGGTCGGCGCCAGCGGCATCATCGTCGCCCGCGCCGCCGACCACACGCCCTTTGCCTTCCTGATCACCGGCATAACGGCCGTTGTCACCTATTTTACCCGGATCAATCCGGGCTGGCTGTTTGCCGCCGCCGGGCTGTTGGGCATCGCCGGCTGGCTTTGAGCCTTGGCCGGCCCATATGTCTCCGCGGGCGCTGTCCGCCGCGATCGGAGACGGTTAATCTTGGACGGCTGGCCGAGTCGGCCGGAGACGAAGGCATGCGTCAATATCTCGACCTGATGAGCCGCGTTCTGGCGGATGGCGTGGAAAAGCGGGACCGCACCGGCACCGGCACGCTTTCCGTATTCGGCCATCAGATGCGTTTCGATCTCGGGCGCGGCTTTCCGATGGTTACGACCAAGAAGCTGCATCTGAAATCGATTGTCTACGAATTGCTTTGGTTTTTGCGAGGCGACACCAACGTCAAGTATCTCAGAGACCATGGAGTCACGATCTGGGACGAATGGGCCGACGAACGTGGCGAGCTCGGTCCCGTCTACGGCAAGCAGTGGCGTTCATGGCCGACATCCGGCGGCGGCGCCATCGATCAGATCGCCGATGTGGTCGCCGCCATCCGCCGCAATCCCGATTCGCGCCGCCTGATCGTCAGCGCTTGGAATCCGGCGGATGTCGACAAGATGGCGCTGCCGCCGTGCCACTGCCTGTTCCAGTTTTATGTCGCCGAAGGCCGGCTCTCCTGCCAGCTTTATCAACGGTCGGCAGACGTGTTTCTTGGTGTGCCGTTCAACATCGCCTCCTATGCGCTGCTCACGCTAATGGTGGCGCAGGTCACCGATCTGCGGCCGGGCGAATTCGTGCACACGCTGGGCGATGCACATCTCTATTTGAATCATCTCGAGCAGGCGCGGGAGCAGCTTTCCCGTCCGCCGCGGCAATTGCCGGTAATGAAGATCAATCGCGCCGTCAAAGATCTTTTCTCATTCCGATACGAAGATTTTTCGCTGGAAGGGTACGATCCGCATCCGCACATCAAGGCCAAGGTCGCGGTGTGAGCGGAGCAACAATGGACAAGGCCCCGGCTCCGGCCATTATTCTCGTCGCCGCTGTCGGAGAAAATGGCGTGATCGGCCGCGGCGGGGCGCTGCCCTGGCGCTTGAAATCGGACATGCGGCATTTCCGCCGTTTGACACTCGGACGTCCGGTGGTCATGGGACGCAAAACCTACGAATCCATCGGCAAGCCGCTGCCGGAACGGACCAACATCGTGATCAGCCGCAACGCCGAATATGCCGAGCCAGGGTTTCTTTCCGCACGCAGCCTCGAAATGGCGCTTGAGTTGGCGCGCGAAGACGCGCGGGCGCGCGGCGCCGACACCATTGCCGTGATCGGCGGCGCGGAAATTTTCCGCGATGCCTTGGCCGTCGCCGACCGGCTCGAGATCACCGTCGTTCACGCGTCGCCCGGCGGCGACACGTTCTTCCCGGTGATCGACCTCCGGGAATGGCGGGAAACCGCGCGCAAGCGTCAGGCAGCCGGAGCGCAGGACGATGCCGACGTGAGCTTCGTTACTTATGAGCGGCGCCATCCCAAAGGCGGCGGCACGGGCCATTTGTAACTGATTGGGCTCTCCCCTATAAATGCAGCCAACAAAGCCGGGCACGCCCGCGTGAGGAGAATTTTTCATGCCGTGGAGCAATCAGGGCGGCGGTTCCTGGGGTCCAGGATCGCGAGGACCCTGGGGATCGGGGCCGCAACCGTCGGGACCGAATCCGCCGGACTTCGAGGACTGGCTGCGACAGGGCCAGGAAAGGCTGCGGCGGATGCTGCCCGGCGGGAATTTGGGCGGGCGCGGCTTCGCCATCTTCGCGGCCGCGTTGGTGATCGTGTGGGGGCTTTTCGGCTTCTTTCGCGTGGAGCCGGACGAACTCGGCGTCGTCCTGCGCTTCGGCAAGGAAGTTCGCGAGGTGCAGCCCGGACTGCATTATCATCTGCCTTATCCGATCGAGATCGCGATCACGCCTCCGGCTTTGCGTGTCAACCAGATCGATATCGGCACTCGCGCCAGCGTCGACAGCCGCCGTGGACCGGCAGCGAATCTCGAGGTTCCCGAAGAGAGTCTAATGCTTACCGGCGACGAGAATATTGTCGACGTGAACTTTTCGGTGTTCTGGCAGATCAAGGCCGACGGCGTCGGCGACTACCTTTTCAATATTCAGAATCCCGAAGGCACGGTGAAGGCGGTCGCGGAAAGCGCGATGCGCGAAGTGGTTGGCCGCTCGGAAATCACTCCGCTGCTCACCGGCGCACGACAGGTGACGGAAACCGCCGTGCAGGATCTGATGCAGAAGACGCTCGACCATTACGGCGCCGGCATACTTGTGCGCCAGGTCCAATTGCAGAAGGTGGATAACCCCGCGCAGGTAATCGATGCCGCGCGCGATGTCCAAGCGGCGCGCGCGGATCAGGAACGCGCGCAGAACGAGGCGCAGGCTTACGCCAACCGCGTTATTCCCGAGGCGCAAGGAAAGGCGGCGCAGATAACCCAGGCGGCGGAAGCCTATCGGGCACAAACCGTCGCCGAGGCGACCGGACAGACCGCGCGCTTCCTGAAAATCTATGACGAGTACCGCAAGGCCCCGCAGGTAACGCGGGAACGCATGTATCTGGAATCGATGGAACGGATTCTGAGCAACACTGATAAGATCATTCTCGACCAGGGCGCCGGCGGCGTATTGCCTTATCTGCCGCTGCCCGAACTGAACCGGCGCACCCAGCCTCAGCCGCAGCAACAAAGCGGAGGCGGCCGATGAGATCGTTCGCCAGCGGGACGCTGATCGTCGTGGCGCTGGCCGCGCTGATCGTCGGTTACAGCTCGCTTTATACGGTCTATCAGACGCAGCAGGCGCTCGTCATTCGCCTGGGCCAGCCCGTCGGCGTGGTTTCCGATCCGGGACTTCATGTGAAGTGGCCAATTGTCGATAGCGTCATCACCATCGACAAGCGCATCCTCGATCTGGACGCCCGGGCCCAGGAATTGATCGCGTCCGACCAGAAGCGTCTCGTCGTCGACGCCTTCGCACGTTATCGCATCACCGATGTGCTGAAATTCTACCAGACGCTCGGCTCCACTCCGGCCGCCAATGCTCAGCTCAATGCGCTGATGAATTCGGCCTTGCGCCGCGTCCTCGGCGCGGCGACCTTCGCCGACATCGTGCGCAACAAGCGTTCGCAATTGATGGGCGATATTCGCGAACAGGTCGAGCGCGATGCGCAGCCCTACGGAATCTCCATCGTAGACGTGCGCATTCGCCGCGCCGACCTGCCGGAGGCCAACAGCCAGGCGGTTTACCAGCGCATGCAAACAGAACGGCAGCGCGAGGCGGCGGGCTATCGCGCCGAAGGCCAGCGCGATGCCCAGCAAATCCGCGCCAAGGCCGACCGCGAAGTGACCATTACCGTGGCCGAGGCGACCTCCAAGGCGGAGCAAATTCGCGGCGAGGGCGACGCCGAGCGCAATCGGATTTTTGCGGCGGCTTTCAGCCGCGACCCTGATTTCTTTTCTTTTTATCGCTCCATGCAGGCCTATGAGCATGGTTTGCAGGCAAAGGACACGCGCTTCTTGCTGAAGCCCGATTCGGATTTCTTCCGCTATTTCGGCAATCCAGCCGGCAAGGCGCCGGCGGCGACGCCACAGCCGACGCTCCCGCCCTCTGCGCCGCCGTCTTCAGCGCCGCCGGCGACCCAAGGGGCGCGCTGATCGCAGCGCGTCCGGGATCCGCCCATGTCAGATTTCATCGTCGCCCTCGGTCTGGTCTTTTTCATCGAGGGCGTGGTGTTTTTGGCTTTTCCGGGCACCGCTAAGCGCGCCATGGCGTCGGTGCTGCAAAGCCCGGACCATTCGCTGCGGGCGGTCGGCGTTGTTTCGGCGGTCATTGGAATCGTGCTGATTTGGCTGATCCGGGGATGAAAGTTTTATGCCGTCCGGCTTGGACGGCCGTCAGCTTTGCCGCTTTTGCGGCTTAATTCGGTGCTCTCGTTGGACAAAAGCTGCCGCTCTTGCGCCCATTCTTGAGCGAGCGCAGTCTTAGGATTGAAACCGCTCTTTTGGGGAACGGCCTGTCATGCCTGGTTTTTTCACTGTGAACGGAATGCAGCGGGTGCGCCGCTTCGCGTTTGCCGTCGCCGCCGTCGCGCTTCCATTGTTATTGCCGCCTCCTGCTCTTGCGGAGGGACCTGAAGGCATCGCCGATGTCGCGGAGAAGGTCATCGATTCGGTGGTTAATATCTCAAGCTCGCAAGCAATCGACGCGAAAATGGGGCCGATGCCGCAGTTGCCGCCCGGCTCGCCTTTGGAAGACCTGTTCAACGACTTCTTCAAAAATCACGGCGGGCAGGGCGGCCCGAACCGTGAGGGCAGCAAGCGCGTGAGTTCGCTTGGTTCCGGCTTCATCATCGATCCCTCGGGCATCGTCGTCACAAACAACCACGTCATCGCCGACGCCGACGAAGTGCACGTCATTCTCAACGACGGCACCAAGCTGAAGGCGGAAATCCTGGGGCGAGATGAGAAGATCGATCTCGCGGTGCTCAAGGTGAAAAGCGACAAGCCCCTGAAGGCGGTAACCTTCGGCGATTCCGACAAGCTGCGCCTCGGCGAGTGGGTGATCGCGATTGGCAATCCTTTCATGCTCGGTGGCACGGTGACTGCGGGCATCGTCTCCGCTCGTCACCGCGACATCAATTCCGGTCCTTACGACAATTACATCCAGACCGATGCCGCTATTAACCGCGGCAACTCGGGCGGACCTTTGTTTAATATGAACGGCGAAGTCGTCGGCGTGAACACCGCGATCTTTTCGCCATCGGGCGGCTCGATCGGCATCGGTTTTGCGGTGCCCTCGAAGACAGCCGTTGCCATCGTCGATCAATTGCGCCGTTACGGAGAAATCCGTCGTGGCTGGCTCGGCGTGAAAATCGTGGCGGTGACCGATGAGATCGGCGAAGCGCTCAACATCAAGCCGCCGCGCGGCACGCTCATCGCGGGCCTCGACGAAAAAGGCCCGGCCAAGGCGGCGGGCATCGAAGTCGGCGATGTGGTGCTGAAGTTCGACGGCAAGGACATCAAGGATGATCGCGACCTGTCGCGGCAGGTTGCCGATACGCCCGTCGACAAGGAAGTCGACGTCGTAGTCTTTCACAAGGGCCAGGAAGTCACGAAAAAGGTCAAGGTCGCCAGACTTGCGGACGGTGAGAAGAATCCGGCTCCGGCAAAATCGGCGGCTCCCGCAGCGAAAAGGCCCGGGAGCAAGAACGCGCTTGGTCTTGAATTATCCGATATCAACGCCGATCTGCGGCGGCGCTACCGCATCAAGGACAGTGTGAAAGGCGTGGTGATCACCAACGTCGATGCAAATTCGCCGGCCGCGGACAAGGAATTGAAGGCGGGTGATACGATCGTCGAGATTTCGCAATTCCCGGTCAGCAGCGCAGCCGATGTGGATAAGCGCATCGCGCAGTTAAAACAGGAAGGCCGGAAGTCGGCGCTGTTGCTGGTGGTTGATGCGGATACCGATCAGACCCGCTTCGTCGCCCTGGACCTGCCTTAAGGCGCGTCCGCCTCGCCGCTATTCGTCCAGCACGTGGCTCACCATGCCGTCGGCGAGCTTCGGCTCGAACCAGGTGGATTTCGGCGGCATGATTCCCCCGGAATCCGCGACCGCCATCAAATCCGACATCTGCGTCGGATAAAGCGTAAAAGCGGCGGCCATTTCTCCCGAATCGACACGGCGCTCCAATTCGCCGAGGCCGCGCGCACCACCGACGAAATCGATGCGCTTGTCCTTGCGCTGGTCGGTGATGCCGAACAGCGGTTCGATCGCGTGTTTGCTCAACAGCGTAATCGGCAGCCGCCCGATGGGATCGTTTGGCGGTATGAGTTGCGGCCGCAACACCAGCCGATGCCAGCGGCCGGCCAGATACATGCCGAACTCGCCGGCGGCGGCGGGGCGGACCTGGGTCGTGGATGCCTCGACCGAGAAATCCTTGCCGAGCGCCGCCAGCAGTTGATCGGCGCTGTGGCCGTTCAGATCGCGCAGCAGCCGGTTGTAATCCAGAATGGTCATCTGCCGCTGCGGAAACAGCACGGCCAGAAAATATTGGTGCGCGCCGTCGCCGCCGCGCGCCGCCGCGACGCGCGAAGCCGCCGCCGAGCGGTGATGCCCGTCGGCGATGTATACCGCCGGCAGCGCGTCGAAAGCGCGGGTGAGCTTCATGATCGTTACATCGTCGCCGATCGCCCACATTTCATGACGCACACCGTCTTCTGCGTTGACATCCACCTCCGGCAGCCGCTTGGCGGATTCAGCCAAAATTGCATCGATCTCCGGCGCGTCGGAATACGCGATCATCACCGGGCCCGTCTGCGCGTTGACCGCCTCGATCTGGCGCACGCGGTCGTCTTCTTTCACCGGAGTGGTGAATTCGTGCTTGCGGATGCGGTTGCCGTTGTAATCCGCAACCGATGCCACAGCGGCAAGCCCGGTCTGCGTCCGGCCGCGCCAGGTAAGCCGGTAAACGTAGTATTGAGGCTTCGCATCGCGGATCAGCACGCCGGAGTCGATCATCTGCCGAAGATTTTGCGCGGCCTTTGCATAGACCGCGGGATCGTAAGGATCGATTACCGGAGGAAGATCGATCTCCGGTTTGGAGATATGGAGAAAGCTCCAGGGCTTGTCTTTCGCGCGCTCGCGCGCTTCGGCGCTCGACAGTACGTCGTAAGGTGGCGCCAGCACGTCGGCCGCGCGGCCGGGTGCCGGGCGAAGAGCGCGAAAAGGTCGGATCAGCGTCAAACGTATCTCCTCGGCCCGGCGCGCCAGGCGGATTGATTTTGCAGGTTGGGCATAGTCTAGCTCATGGGATGAGCAGACCTGAGGCCATCCTTATTGCAGGCCCGACGGCAAGCGGCAAGTCGGCGCTGGCGCTGAAGCTGGCGCAGCGAATCGGCGGCGTCGTCATCAATGCCGATTCCATGCAGGTCTATCGCGACCTGCGGATTATCACGGCGCGTCCCACCGAGCAGGAAGAAGCGAGCGTGCCGCATCGGCTTTACGGTCACGTGGACGCAGCGGAAAATTATTCGGTGGGTCGCTGGTGCGTCGAAGCGCGAGCCGCGATCGGCGATGCGCAGAAATCGGGAGCCGTTCCGATCCTGGTCGGAGGCACCGGGCTCTATTTCAAAGTGCTGACGCAAGGGCTGGCGGCGGTGCCCCCAATTCCGGCAGACATTCGCGCGGCGGTCAGGGATCGCCTGAAGCGCGAGGGAGTCGCTTCGCTCCGTGCCGAATTGTGCGCGCGCGATCCGGCTATGGCGGAGCGGTTGATGCCCGCCGACCGTGCGCGGATCACGCGGGCGCTGGAGGTAGCGACGGCGACCGGCCGATCGCTTTCCGATTGGCACCGCGAAGGCTTGCCGCCATTCATCGACGCGCATCACGCGGTCAAGGTTTTTCTGGCCGTGGAGCGCGCGGAACTCTACCGCCGCATCGACACGCGCTTCGACCTGATGCTGGCCACGGGTGCCTTGGAGGAGGTAAAAGAACTCGCGGCGCGCGGCCTTGATCCATCACTGCCGGCGATGAAGGCGCATGGCGTGCCCTGGCTGATCCGGCATCTATGGGGAGAAATCGGGCTGGAGCAGGCCGCGGAGATGGCCAAGCGCGACACACGGCGATACACTAAGCGGCAGGCGACCTGGTTTCGTCATCAACTGCCGGACTGGGTGTGGCTGGCGCCGGAGCAGGCTGGCACTGCGATTGCCAAGCAGATGACCGCTTGACCCGTGCCGCCACGCTCCCTATAACCGCGCAAGGAAATGATCCTGGTAACGATCCGGTGCGCAATATTATTGCTCATTGCTTAGTCGTAGGACCGCGCACCGCGCAAAGCGGCTGAACCCGCTTGCGGACGCCGGTGCGCGGAAAACAGGGGCTTTCAGGCCCCTTTTTGATTCCCCGAAAGGAAAGCACCAAGTTGGAGCAGAACATATGAGTAAAGAAATGACCGGCGCCCAAATGGTGATCGCAGCTCTGATCGATCAGGGCGTGACCCATCTGTTCGGCTATCCGGGCGGCGCCGTGCTGCCGATCTACGACGAGCTGTTCCAACAGGAGAACATCAAGCACGTCCTGGTGCGCCATGAGCAGGGCGCGGTGCACGCGGCCGAAGGCTATTCGCGCTCGACGGGCAAGGTCGGCTGCGTCCTGGTCACCTCGGGGCCGGGCGCCACCAACGCGGTCACCGGCCTGACCGACGCTTTAATGGATTCCATCCCGATCGTCTGCATCACCGGACAGGTGCCGACCCACCTTATCGGCAACGATGCCTTCCAGGAGTGCGACACGGTCGGCATCACCCGGCCGTGCACCAAGCACAACTATCTTGTCAAAAGCATCGAAGACCTGCCACGCGTGCTACACGAGGCCTTCTATATCGCGGCGAATGGACGCCCTGGTCCCGTCGTCGTCGATATTCCCAAGGACATCCAGTTCGCCAAAGGGAGTTATCAGGCGCCGAAGAACGCGGAGCACAAGACCTACCGGCCGCGGATCCAAGGCGATCCCGAGAAGATCAAGCAAGCAATCGAGCTGATGGCGCGCGCCAAGCGTCCGGTTTTTTACACCGGCGGCGGCATCATCAATTCCGGCAAGGTGGCGAGCGACCTTTTGCGTGAACTGGTGCGGCTCACCGGATTTCCCATTACCTCGACATTGATGGGGCTTGGCGCCTATCCGGCGTCCGATCCGCAATGGCTCGGGATGCTCGGCATGCATGGCACCTACGAGGCGAATTGGGCCATGCACGATTGCGACCTGATGATCTGCATCGGCGCACGTTTCGACGATCGCATCACCGGCCGGGTCGATGCCTTTTCGCCCGGCTCGAAGAAGATTCATGTCGATATCGACGCCTCGTCAATCAACAAGAACGTCAAGGCGGACATCGGCATCGTCGGCGACTGCGCCCACGTGCTCACCGACATGCTTCGGCTGTGGCGCGCGAACAACGGTGCAGCGGACAAGGCTGCGCTTGCCGACTGGTGGAAACAGATCAATAAGTGGCGCGCGCGCAAGAGCCTTGCCTACAAGAACTCGAAGGAAATCATTAAGCCGCAATATGCCATCCAGCGGCTCTACGAGCTTACGCGCGGCAAGGACGTCTACATCACCACCGAAGTGGGGCAGCATCAGATGTGGGCCGCCCAGCATTTCAAGTTCGAGGAGCCGCGCCACTGGATGACCTCCGGCGGCCTCGGCACCATGGGCTACGGGATTCCGGCGGCGGTCGGTGTGCAGGTGGCGCATCCGAACGCGCTGGTGATCGATATCGCCGGCGAAGCCTCGGTGCTGATGACCATGCAGGAGATGTCGACGGCCGCGCAGTACCGGCTGCCGATCAAGATCTTCATTCTCAACAATCAGTATATGGGCATGGTGCGGCAATGGCAGGAATTGCTGCACGGGGGGCGTTACTCGGAGAGCTACAGCGACGCGCTGCCGGATTTCGTCAAGCTCGCCGAGGCCTATCACGCCGTCGGCATCCGCTGTGCGAAGCCCGCCGCGCTCGACGACGCCATCCGCGAGATGATCGCCGTCGACAAGTCGGTGATTTTCGATTGCATCGTTGATCCGCACGAGAATTGCTTCCCGATGATTCCTTCGGGCCGGCCGCATAACGAGATGATCCTCGGCGACTCCGGTGAGAGTGTGGATGAAGCGATCACCGAGGAAGGCAAGGTGATGGTGTAATGGACACGGCAAGCCCTTCCACCCATTACCCGGCTGCGCCGGCGCAACAGAAAATCGAGGCACACACGCTCTCTGTCCTCGTCGACAACGAGCCGGGCGTGCTGGCGCGCGTCATTGGGCTGTTTTCCGGTCGCGGCTACAACATCGATTCGCTGACGGTGTCGGAAACCGAGCATCAGAAACACGTCTCCCGCATCACGATCGTGACGCGGGGCACCCCGATGGTGATCGAGCAGATCAAGAACCAGCTCGAGCGGCTGGTGCCTGTGCATCGCGTGATCGACGTCACGCTTTCCGGCCGCTCGATCGAGCACGAGTTGGCGATGATCAAGGTGCGCGCCCCGGGAGCGGAGCGGAGCAAGATACTCGACGTCGCCAATGAATTCGACGCGCGGGTCGTGGACGACACGCCGGACAGTTTCATCTTCGAAGTCACCGGCTCCACCAATAAGATCGAGCGCTGCATCGCGGATCTGTTGCCGCTGGGCCTGGTCGAAGTTTCCCGCAGCGGGATTGTCGCCATCACCCGCGGCGCCGAGCCGATGTAGCCGTGCCATGCCGCTCGACGTTTTCCTGGCGATGGTGCTGTTCGCCGGCGTGATGTCCCTTACACCGGGACCCAACAACATCATGCTCGCCGCGTCCGGCGTTAATTTCGGATTCGCGCGCAGTGTGCCGCACATGGTCGGCGTCAGCGTTGGATTCGTGATCCTGCTGGCCGCAAGCGGCGCCGGCCTAGGCGCCGCCTTCGCGGCGCTGCCGGCTTTGCAGATCGTGTTGAAGGTCGCCGGCACCGGCTATTTGCTATGGCTGGCATACAAGGTGGCGACGGCGCGGCCTGCGGATGCGGAGGGCGCGGCGCCGGGGCGCCCGATAACCTTCTGGCAGGCGGCGCTGTTTCAATGGGTGAATCCGAAAGGCCTGGTCGCGGCGCTGAGCGCCATCTCGCTCTACATCCGGCCCGGCCATGAGCGCGGCGACCTGCCGGTGATGCTTGCGGTCTTTCTGGCCGCGACCGTGCTGTCCGTCTTGACCTGGACGGGCTTCGGTGTCGCCCTGCGCCGCCTGCTGCAAAACCCGCGGCATGCGCGCGTGTTCAACGGCGTGATGGCGCTGCTGTTGCTGGCCAGCATCGTGCCGACGGTCATTTGAATGCGGGGACGATCCCCAAACCTCCCGGGCTTGTCGGCCGCGCCCGGGCGTCTTAGAAGCAGGGCCGAAAAGGTTTTTCAGCGCCAGTAGGGGACCCATTATGCGCGTTTATTACGATCGGGACGCCGATATCAATCTCATCAAGGGGAAGAAGGTAGCCATCATCGGCTATGGCAGCCAGGGCCATGCCCACGCGCTGAACCTGCGGGATTCCGGCGTCAAGGACGTTGCCGTGGCGCTGCGCAAATCGTCGGCCGGCGTGAAGAAGGCCGAGGCCGAGAAGCTTCCGGTAATGGAAGTCGCCGAGGCTGCGAAGTGGGCGGACGTCATGATGATGCTGACACCGGACGAGCTTCAGGCGGACATCTATCGCGACCATCTGCATAGTCAGATGAAGAAGGGCGCGGCGTTGATGTTCGCCCACGGGCTGAACATCCATTTCAATCTGATCGAACCGCGCGGCGATCTCGACGTGATGATGATCGCTCCCAAGGGCCCGGGCCATACCGTGCGCTCGGAATACCAGCGCGGCGCCGGCGTGCCGGTGCTGATGGCGGTGCATCGCGACGTTTCCGGCAATGCGCACGATCTCACGCTGTCCTACGGCTCCGCCATCGGTGGCGGCCGTGCCGGCATCATCGAGACCACCTTCCGCGAGGAATGCGAGACCGATCTGTTCGGCGAGCAGTCGGTGCTGTGCGGCGGTCTCGTCGAATTGATGAAGGCCGGTTACGAGACGCTGGTCGAGGCAGGCTACGCGCCGGAAATGGCGTATTTCGAGTGCGTGCACGAGGTGAAGCTGATCGTCGATTTGATCTATGAGGGCGGCATCGCCAACATGAATTATTCCGTCTCAAACACCGCCGAATACGGCGAATATGTTTCCGGCCCACGCGTGGTCAACGAACAGACCAAGGCGGAGATGAAGCGCATCCTCAACGACATCCAGAACGGCACCTTCACGCGCAACTGGATGCTGGAAAACCGCGTGAACCAGACCTCGTTCAAGGCGATGCGGGCCAAGATGGCCGCCCACCCCATCGAGCAGATCGGTGAGAAGCTGCGCGGCATGATGCCATGGATCAAGCAAAGAGCGTTGGTCGATCGCAGCAGGAACTGATCGCACCCGGCATGCCTGCCACCGGCGCCGTCATGCGCCCTGGCATTGTGGCCGCTTTGGCGCTGCAGTGGCTGGATGCTCGGTTTCCGACCTTGGCGCGCAGGCGCTGGCCTCAAAAAAGCGCTCCCTGGCCCTGCCAGCGATGGCCAGCGGAAGAAGCGCTGATCCCCGGTCTTGCGCCGCCGTCACATTTTCCGTAGATAAAATGCTCGGGACGCTGGGTTAACCCGGGATTTACCAAAATCCTCGACCCTGAAGGTCCTTTGACGAGGGTAGGCATGTCGATGTGCGGCGATTTTCGCGCGATCGGACGGGCGGCCGAAGGGCCGAAACCCGCTGCTGCCCTCATTCTCGCTGGGCTCCTGCTTCTTATCCGCCCCTGAGGGCCGGCCGGGCGTTCGCGCCTGGGCACTCAGGGGTCGCGGAAGCCACCGAACCCAGGAGCGCCCGATAGAAGGGCGCGATCGACGAGAAGGATCAGTCCCATGAGCAGCCAGACCCAGTCCGAGAAGGACCGCGTCTTCATCTTCGACACCACCTTGCGCGACGGCGAGCAATCGCCCGGCGCCACCATGACCCATGACGAGAAGCTCGAGGTCGCCGAAGTCCTCGACGACATGGGCGTAGACATCATCGAGGCCGGCTTCCCCATCGCTTCCGATGGCGATTTTCAGGCCGTGCACGAGATCGCCAAGCGCACCAAGAAGGCCGTGGTCTGCGGCCTTTCCCGGGCCGGGCAGAGGGACATCGACCGCTGCGGCGAGGCGATCAAGCCAGCGCAGCGCGGCCGCATCCATACCTTCATCTCCACCTCGCCGGTTCACATGAAATGGAAGCTCCAGATGGAACCGGAGAAGGTCTACGAGATGGTGATCGCGTCGGTGACGCGCGCGCGCAACTATACCGACGACGTGGAATGGTCGTGCGAGGACGGCACCCGGAGCGAGCATGACTTTCTCTGTCGCTGCATCGAAGCGGCGATCAACGCCGGCGCCACTACCATCAATATTCCCGACACGGTCGGCTACACCGTGCCGGAAGAATATTTCAAGCTGATCAAGATGCTCCGCGAACGCGTGCCGAATTCCGACAAGGCGCGCTTCTCGGCGCATTGCCACGACGACCTCGGCATGGCGGTGGCGAATTCGCTAGCCGGCGTGCAAGCCGGTATCCGCCAAATCGAATGCACCATCAACGGGATCGGCGAACGGGCCGGCAACGCAGCACTGGAAGAAGTCGTCATGGCCATGAAAGTGCGCAACGATGTTATGCCTTATTGGACCAACATCGATGCCACAATGCTGACCCGCGCCTCCAAGCTGGTGTCGGCGGTGACCTCGTTCCCGGTGCAATACAACAAGGCGATCGTCGGACGGAACGCTTTTGCGCATGAATCCGGCATCCATCAGGACGGCATGCTCAAACACACGCAGACCTACGAGATCATGACGCCGGAGAGCGTGGGCGTGAAGCAGACCTCCTTGGTGATGGGCAAGCATAGCGGCCGTCATGCCTTCGCCCACAAGCTAGAGGAGCTCGGCTACAAGCTGGCCGGCAATCAGCTGGAAGATGCCTTCATCCGCTTCAAGGCGCTGGCCGACCGCAAGAAACAGATCTACGACGAAGACATCGAGGCGCTGGTGGACGAGGAGATCGCCCATTCCCACGACCGCATCAAGGTCCTGTCGATGACGGTGATTGCCGGCACCATGGGGCCGCAGACGGCGACGTTGAGCCTCGACATCGACGGCAAGCACGTGACCACCCAATCGACGGGCAATGGTCCGGTGGACGCCATTTTCAAGGCGATCCATACGCTGGTGCCGCATGATGCGAAGCTGGAGCTGTACCAGGTGCATGCGGTGACCGAAGGCACCGACGCCCAGGCGGAAGTCTCGGTGCGCCTGTCGGAGAACGGACGGTCGGTCACTGCCAAGGGCGCCGATCCCGACACGCTTGTGGCCTCGGCGAAAGCCTATTTGGGCGCGCTCAATAAGCTGATGGTACGCCGGCAGCGCGGCAAGCCCGAGCCGATGGTGGTTGCCGGCCAGCGCATCCATTCCACCGACACGATCTGAGCGCCTGTATAAGCAAGACATGAGTGCCGCGCCCGCAAGGATGCGGCACTTTTGTTCCATTGCCCCACAATGGCCAAGGAATCGCCGAACCGCCGCCCGCGCTTGATCGTTAGCAAAGCAAGGTTAACCGCTAAATGCCCGCGCGCCTGGGGCATTTCGGCTTGAGAACGGCCCGACACCATTTCACTATGCCGCCCAGGCTGGGCATAAATTAAAAAACGGAGGCGTGCATGTGGAAGGCAGCGCTCGCGGGCGCAGTGGCGCTCGCGACGATCGGTTCGGCGTTGACATACTCTGCATCGGAAGCTGCTGCCGGACAGGCGCATGCGGCCGGCACGTCCGGTGTCCTCGTAACCTCTGCCCAGATCGCCCGCCTGAAATCGCAATTGAAGCTGACACCGATGCAGGAGCCGCTGTGGCCGGCGGTCGAGGAGGCGTTCCGGGAGCTTGGGCACCCGCAGCTCGCCAGCGCCGCCCCCGGCGTCGCCCACGGTCTCGGCGCGGGCGCCGCGTCGGTCGCGCTCGATGCCGCCGCGCTGCATCACCTCTTCGCTGCGGCTTATCCTTTGCTGCGCACGCTTGACGCGGAGCAGAAACAAAGCGCGCTGACCTTCGCCCGCTCGATCGGCCTGGAAGCCGTTGTCGCCGCATTCTGAACAGATTGACAGGAATGCGACGCGCCCGCCGAAGCTTTAACTTGCGATAAAGGCCTTCGCGGATTTTAATATGCCGAGACGATCGCCCTTGGAGAGTCGCCATGCGGAAATTGCTGCTCGCCGCAACGGCGGTGTTCGTGTTCTCCGGGGCGTCGCCCGGATATGCGCAACAGCAGCTGCCGGAGGGTGCCTCGCGTCAGCAGGCGGCTCCCCAGCAGAACAGAAGAGGGTGGGGCGATTTCCGCGGCGCGTTGCGCGCCATCGCCGGTTCGCGGCTCGATCGCGCTCACACCGAGCGTGAGGCGCCTCAGGGCGATCAGAAAAAGCAGAAGCAGCATTGATTGATAGGAAAGTTGTTCTCCATCGCACGATCTTGCCGGCGTCTCGATTCTGAATGCTTAGACAGAATTCCAATCTAACTAATCTTTAACTTGCCGGCGCGCGCGACCGCGCTTCTACTCATGTCATCATCATCTCGCTTGGAGAGCGACAAATGTGGAAATCGGTTCTTGCTGGCACGGCAGCTTTAGCCATCGCCGGCACGTCTTTTGTCTATGCGCAACAGCAGCAGCAACCAGAGCAGAAGCCGCAAGTGCAGCGGCCTCACTCTCATTTCCGTGCGCATCAGCGCTTTTCGCAAGATGACATGTCGGCATTCGCCGACGCACGCATCGCCGCGCTGAAAGCCGGACTGCATCTGACTCCCGATCAGGAAAAGCTGTGGCCGGCCTTGGAAAACGCGCTGCGCGATATCGCCAAGTCGCGGCTGGAACGCCGGGTCGCGCGCCAGGGTGAACCGCGGCCAACCGATCCCGTGGAGCGGTTGCGGCGGGAAGCTGAGGCGCTGACCAGCGCCGGAACCTCGCTCAAGCGCCTCGCCGAGGCGCAGGCTCCACTTTACAATAGCCTCGACGACGCGCAAAAGCACCGCTTCGCTGCTCTGTCGCACATTCTCTCGCCACGCGCCGCACGCTTTGCGCAACGTGGCCGTGAGCACGGCTGGCGCGGTCATTGGCGCGAACGTCAGGGATCTTCCGAGATGTCGCCAGAGCACGAGCGCCTATGAGGCAAGCCGAAGCGTCCTGGCGGAATTAGGCCCCCTTCCGCCGAGCGACCGGAAAGCCGTCGGCAAGCGCCGGCGGCTTTTTGCTGCCGGCCAGCGCCAAGCGCGCCGATGATGTGGACTCCGGTGGCTCGCTTTGCTACAGGACCCCCCGGGCCTCGCGGACGTCTCGGCGGGGTTCATTCCGGGCGCATAGCTCAGTTGGTAGAGCAGCTGACTCTTAATCAGCGGGTCCAAGGTTCGAATCCTTGTGCGCCCACCAAAGATTTCAAGGACTTGGCGCATGAACAAACGCGAACGCGGCGGCGCGTGAGACGAGACGCGTGAGACAAAGTCTCACACTTGCGCCGCGGCGCAATGCGCCGATTTAGCGATAAATCCCTAGCCCGTCAGCATGTCGCGCAGGACCACGGCGTCGTTGTGGGCTTCATCGCGCGCCGCGTACAAAAGCGTGATCGGTCCGCGCCGGGCAAGTTTGCGGATTTCCTCAAGCTGCTCGGTGTGTGATTTCAATTCCGTCGCATAGCGCCGCTTGAACCCATTCCAGCGCGCCGGATCATGTGCAAACCATTGGCGCAGTTCGGTGCTTGGCGAGATCTCCTTGAACCAATGATCGATTGCCGCCTTCTCCTTCTTCAGCCCGCGGGGCCATAGCCGGTCAATGAGGATGCGGGTTCCGTCCTCCGGCGACCGCCTCTCATAGACGCGCTTTATTTTGATTCTGTTTGCAGAAATTTTGCCGCCCATGCCGCGTCCCGCAAAATAGCAAGCGGTCATGTAGGCCGCGATGGACCTTGCGCAAGCGGCTATCCGCCGTATCCGATGAGAAATGACTACGTCGCGGTCTTCCGCCGCCGCAATAGCAACGGACCATAACCTACCGCGAACAACCAAAACGCCACAATCCAGGCAGCGCCGGCCGCTTGCAGCAGGACAATGGTCGTATTCCCGGCGAAAGTGGCGGCGATGCGAAGGAGGGCGGCGAGCACGACAGCGCTATAGACAACCTGCGTCAGCGGCCCCGCCGCCAACGGCTGGCCGGTATGGCCAAGGCTCGCGCGGGTCATGATGGCGAGCGTCATGGTGCCGATCGCGCCTGCCGTCCAAGCGTGAATGCCTGCATCCGTCGGCATCCGGTCGGGAAGAAGTATGGCACTGCCCAGCATGAGAAAGCCAAGCGGCACAAACACGTAGCCGATATGAAGAATGAGAACGAGTTTATTGCGCAGTGTTCGGTCGCCAGCCCAGCGTCCGAGCCTCGCGGCCTGGGCGGCTCCTGCCGCCAACATCAATACCGCCGTCACCGTCCCTGTCGGCCTGCCAACCCAAAGAGCAAGCGCAAGCAGCGATACGGCGGTTACCGCAATATCGAAGCGGCCAAAGGGTACCGGCAACCGTCCGGGATTTTCCCGCGCCAGCCAATTGCGCGTGAAGCTGGGAACCACACGCCCGCCAACGAGCGAGATCAGCGCCACGGCGGCGGCAATGCCCAGGCGCATGCCGAGTTCCGCCGTTCCTGTCTGGTAATCTTCGATATGGAAAATCACATTCCCGGCGAAAAAGACCAGAAGAATGAAGATCGGCGGTAGATTGCGCCAATTGCGGCCTGCAATCACTTCGCGGGCCGCTGCAATGGCTACCAGGACAAGGAACGAGACGTCGATGACTCCAGCAGCAGGCCGCCCGATGTCTGCCGAAACGTAGACAGCGATGCGGCCGGCAATCCATACCGCGACCAGGACCGCCAAAGCTGCGCCCCGGAGCGGCAGCCGCCCGGTCCAGTTGGGAATTGCCGTTAACAAGAAGCCCGTTACGACCGCTGTAAGGTAGCCGTAGAGCATCTCATGGACGTGCCAATCGAGCGGCGAGAATGCCGTGGGAATTGTGATCGCGCCAAAGAACAGCGGCAGCCAGATCAGCAAGCCCAATCCCGCATAAACCGTACCGGCGAGAAAGAATGGCCTGAACCCATAGCTAAGAACTGCGGGGCCAGAGTAGACCTTTAGACGCGGAATCGGATGCATGTGTCCTCGATAACTGCAAGTCGAGGCCGGAGCGAGACGCTTAGCGTCATTGCATTTGCGGCGCTAGGAGCAAAAGGCAGGGCGGACATGCTCATTTCGCCTGCGACCGAACGCGCATTGCATGGAACATATCCGATAAAGGCCGGCTTTTCTTACAGAGAGGAGCCGAAGGAGGATGACATGCGTAATGCATTCCGCAAACTTGCGCTGGGGGGCGCCACGATCGTTGCGGTCTTGGGTCCGGCGATTGCCGGTGCCGATGCTGCGTATGCAGCGCACCATCATCGCGGGCATCATTGGCGCCACCATCATAGCAATGCCTGGGTGCCGGGCTTCTTCGGTGGCTTGGCGCTCGGTGCGGCCTTAAGCGGCTCGTATTATCCATACGGCTACCCGTATGGCTATCCGTACCGCTGCTATTACAGACATCACGTGCGTGTCTGTTATCGCTACTGAATGACAAGGAATGCCGGTCGCCCTTCTGGTGGGAAACCAGAAAGGCGACCGGTCCTGAACCCTGGATCAGGTGCATTCAGGCCGGGGCGTCTGCGTGCGCCGACGGGCTTGTCGACGGCGAAGCGGCATGAGACTCGCCTTCCAGCGCGGCGACCACCGCGTCGTCCACGCGCTCAAGCCAGATAAATTCAAGCGGCTTGCGCGCTTCCTCCGGAATATCCTCGTAATCCTTGCGGTTGCGCGCCGGCAGCATGACGCGTTTGAGGCCCGCCCGGGCGGCGGCCACCACCTTTTCCTTGATGCCACCCACGGGCAACACAAGCCCACGCAAGCTGATTTCGCCGGTCATCGCGGTATCGCTGCGCACGGTACGCTCCGTCATCAGCGACACCAGCGCCATGAACATGGCGACGCCCGCGCTGGGGCCGTCCTTGGGGATGGCGCCAGCCGGCACGTGCACGTGGATGTCCGCCTTCTCGAAACGGCTTGCATCGATGCCGAGGTCCGGGGCGCGGTTCTTGACGATGCTCAGCGCCGCCTGGGCGCTTTCCTTCATTACGTCGCCGAGCTGCCCGGTGAGGATCAGGTGTCCGCTGCCCGGCACGCGCGTCGCCTCGATGAAGAGGATATCGCCGCCGACCGGCGTCCAGGCGAGCCCGGTCGCCACGCCGGGAACGCTGGTGCGCATAGCGACCTCGCTTTCGAACTGGCGCGGTCCAAGAATGGCGGCAAGATCGTCGCGGTCGATGCGGATCGGTCCGCTTGCGCCCTCGGCGATGCGCACTGCGGCATGACGCAGCGCGCGGCCGATCTCGCGCTCGAGGCTGCGCACGCCGGCTTCGCGCGTGTAGTACTGGATGATTTCGCGCAGCGCCGCCTCGGCGATCTCGACCTGACCCGCCTTCAGCCCATTTGCTTCCAATTGGCGGCGGACCAGATAGCGTGAGGCGATCTGCAGCTTCTCCGAATCGGTGTAGCCGGGCAGCGAAATGATCTCCATACGGTCGCGCAGCGGACCGGGGATCGTATCCAGCATGTTCGCCGTGGTGATGAAAACCACGCGGCTCAGGTCGTAAGGCACGCCCAGGTAATTGTCGCGGAAGGTATTGTTCTGCTCCGGATCGAGTACCTCCAGCAGGGCCGCAGCCGGATCGCCGTGGATGCCGGCGCCGAGCTTGTCGATCTCGTCGAGCATCATCACGCAATTGCGCGTGCCGGCCTTGCGGATGCCCTGGATGATGTTTCCGGGCAGGGCGCCGATATAGGTGCGGCGATGACCGCGTATTTCGGCCTCGTCATGCACGCCGCCGAGGCTGACCCGCACGAATTTGCGGTTCATCGCGCGCGCGATGGATTGCCCGAGCGAGGTCTTGCCGACGCCGGGGGGGCCGGCAAAGCAAAGGATCGGCGCTTTGCCCTGAGGCGCCAGCTTGCGCACGGCGAGATATTCGATGATCCGGCGCTTGATCTTCTCCAGCCCATAATGGTCCTCGTCCAAGATGCGCCGAGCCTGCTCGATGTCGATCGGAGTTTCCGCCGGCAGCTTCCAGGGCAGCTCGATGAGCCAGTCGAGATAGGTGCGCACCATGCCGTATTCGGCGGCGCTTTCCGGCATGCGCTGGAGGCGGCGCAACTCCTTGCGAGCACCTTCTTCGACCTCCTTCGGCATGCCGGCCTCGGTGATGGCTTTGTCGAGCTCGGCTAGCTCGGCAGCCTTGCCTTCCTCGCCCTCGCCAAGCTGTTTCTGGATCGCGGCCATCTGCTCGCGCAGCAGCACCTCGCGCTGGCGCTCGTCGAGCGCGGCTTTGGTCTGCTTGCCGATCTCCGCGGACAGCCGCAGCACCTCGATTCGCTGGGCGAGCAGGCGCGAGACCTTCTCCATGCGCGCGATGATGTCGATGGTTTCGAGGATTTCCTGCTTCTCCTCGGGCTTCACGTCCATATAGGCCGTGGCGAGGTCGGCCAACGCGCCGGGATTCTCGATACCCTGGATGGCCGCCAACAACTCACGAGGCGCCTGCGGCAGCAGTTCGAGGGCTTCCAACGCCTGTCCGCGCAGATGCATGAAGCGGGCCTCGATTTCCGGCGAACGCGAATCGGGTTCGGGAATGCGCAGGACGCGGGCGACCATAAAAGGCCAGCCATTGAGGAATTCGACCACTTGAAAGCGCTGCTCACCCTGGCACACGAGATGATGGGAGCCTTCGGCGTCTGTAATCAGGCGCGCGACATTGGCCACCGTTCCCATACGATGCATGTCGATGGCCGAAGGGTCGCTGACATCGGGGTCGCGCTGCTTCAGAATTCCAACCTGACTCTGGTCGCGCACCGCCTGTTGCGCGGCGGCGACCGAACGCGGCCGGCCGATGGTCACCGGCATGACAAGGCCAGGAAAAAGCACAAGATTGCGCACCGGCACGATGATCATGGCGTCCGGGGGCAGAGGCGGCAGATTCCCCGGCTCACGCGCTGGCTCTCTTGCCGCGCCGGCAGCGCCCGCTCTTTCTTCCAGGGAACGCATGGTTTCGTTTTCAGCCACGGGAGACCCCCGCTTTCTCCAAAGTGATGAGAAGGCAGCCATGCACAACCGCCCGGCGTACATTCGCGTAACGCCCAGCAGGCAATCGTACGCGCCGCTCGAAACGCCCTTGCGGAAGCTCGAGCCGGTGAATGACCGCGGTGCGCAGCGCCGCCGGCAAAATGCGGCTGCCGCCGACGACAAGGTCGCCACCCTCGATCGCGGCGTCGACCTGCTCAAGATCGACGCCCGGCAAAGCGACCAGCACAAGCACCTCGCGGTTCGTTTCCAGCACGTCGACCGGCGGCTCCCAGACCGGAAGGCGCGATTCCGAATGCGCGGGCCTGAAGATTTCACGATGCATCCGCTCCGCGCGCGCGAGCATGTCGCAAGCTTCGGACCACATCCAACGACTGGGAAAATCTGCCATCGGTCACCTTTTGGGACAGAAATGTGTCGCAATGCGCGAAAATCAATATCTCGTCTTCACAGGACCCACCCGCGCCGGGACGAGCCCCGGTCCGGACGTGGCTGCAAGGTGGTGCTATATGGCCGGCTAAGGCATGGGTGTGACCTGGATCAATACCGGGCGGCAAACATTATGGATATTGAGCCGGCCGCGACGGGCTCGGCAGAGCACGCCGAACCGCGGAGGTGTCATGCCTTACCCGAGCAATGAGGACCTTCCGGCTTCCGTGCGCATGCATCTGCCGGCGCATGCGCAGGACATCTATCGCGAGGCGTTTAATCACGCTTTCGCCGCGCATGCCGGCGACCCGCGCCAGGAAGAAGCGGCACATCGTATTGCCTGGGCGGCGGTGAAGCGCTCATACGAAAAGACCGGGAGCAAATGGATACGCAAATAGGTTCCGGTTCCATTTCATGCTTGATTTAGCTCAAAGCAGGGGCGTGCACGTTTGCCTATCGGTTACTCAAATAATTCCAGCGATTTGAGGTTTGGTCATGCCGCCCGAAGTGCCAGAACTGTCCATCTCTTCCGAGAAGGTGTGCTTCATCATCGTGAAGGCGCGCGAATTCGACGCCAAAGATGTCGTCACCGACCTCGACGAGGGATCCAATCCTTCCGATGACCGAATGATCGCCGTGCTCGAAGATCATCGCGACGATCCGGTCGTGCAGGAGGTGCGCGGCTTCATCGGCGCGCTGACCGAGGATGAGCAGGTCGATCTGGTCACGCTCGCCTGGCTGGGCCGTGGCGACGGTGCCGTTGGCGACTGGCGCGAGCTTCGCGCCGAAGCGGCCCGCGCCCATAATAACCGCACGGCGTCCTACCTCCTTGGCATGCCGCTGTTGCCGGACTATTTGGAGGAGGGCCTCTCGCAGCTCGGCATCTCATGCGAAGACTTCGAAATGGGGCGGCTATAGCCATGCAAACACCGCTCGAAATCAACTTGCGCAAGGCGCCAAAGTGAGGTGCCGGAGCGCCTGCCGTTAAACGGCCTTCCCGTGGCCAGGGAGGGATGCTAGACAACCCGAGAGGACAACAAGAACCGTCGAGAATGGCAGCAGTTCAGAGCGGCGTATTCCGCGACCCCTACATGGAATGGGTGCAGCGGCAGGGCGTCCCCGTCATCGAGGATTTCGGTATCGACATCCGCAAAGTGCCGGTGGCGCCGTGGGACCGCTACGGCATGCAGGGGGCCTTCTGCCATCTCAAAGGCCGCGACGACTTCCTTTCCATCTTCGCTTTCGAGCTGCCGCCCGGCGGCAAGTCCCGTCCCATACGCCATATCTGTGAAGAGGTCATTTACGTCATCTCCGGTCATGGCTCGACCGTGGTGACCACCGACGACGGGCGCCGCCATAGCTTCGAGTGGGGGCCGAAGAGCCTGTTCGCCATTCCCCTCAACATGGAGCACCAGCATTTCAACGGCTCGGGCGTCGAGCCGGCGCGCTTTGCCTCGGCGAACAACATGGTCTTCACCATGAACCGCTTTCGCAATGAGGATTTCATCTTCCACTGCCCGGTGCGGTTCCCCGAGCGCATGGGTGGCGACAATTATTTTGCCGGCGAGGGCGAATTCATCGGTATCCGGCCCGGCCGGCATCAGTGGGAAACGAATTTTGTCGCCGATCTCTCCGCCTTCGAGCTGAAGTCCTGGGCAGCCCGCGGCGCCGGCGGCACCATGTTGCGCTTCATGCTCGCCGACAACACCATCGGCGCGCATTCCTCGGAAATGCCGGTCGGCACCTACAAGAAGGGACACCGGCACTTCGACGGCGTCTGCGTCTTCGCCGTCACTGGCAAAGGCTATTCGCTGCTCTGGCACGAGAACGATCCGGATTTCGTCCGCGTCGATTGGGAGCACGGCGTGGTCTATTGCCCGCCGGACGCCATGTTCCACCAGCATTTCAATGTGGCCAACCATCCCTCGCGCTATCTGGCGCTGCAGATCGGCACCGTGCGCTATCCGCTGCTCAAGGTGAAGCACGACATCTGGGATAGCGGCGTCGATAAGGACGTCCGCCAGGGCGGGGCGCAGATCGAATACGCCGACCAGGATCCGCGCATCCATGAAATGTGGCTGCGGGAGATCGCGAAGAACGGCGTTGCTTCCGGCATGGCCCAATTCATCGACGAATCCCGCTACATAAAAAAGGCGGCGGGATGAGCGAGCTCAACCAGCCGGCGCCGCCCGGCAAGTTTCTGGTCGATCCGTACCAGGAGTGGGTCAAGCGCGAAGGCGTGCCAATTCACACCGGCGCGGCGGTCGACTTGCTGCAGGCGGAGACAAAGCCGTGGCCGCGCTTCGGCGCGAGCGGAGCGGCCTGTCATCTCAACGGCCGCGACGATTTTCTCACCGTTTTTCTTCTTGAAATCGCGCCGCAGCGCGCGACGGCGCCGCAGCGGCATCTGTATGAGGAAATCTCTTACGTGCTGTCCGGCCGCGGCGTCACCGAATTCGAGCTCGGAGGCCGAAGGCACAGCATCGAATGGGGCCCGCGCAGTCTTTTTGCCGTGCCGATGAATGCCCGCTACCGCCACAGCAATACCTCCGCCGCGCCGGCGCGCATCGCCTGCATCAACGATCTGCGCTATCTGTTCAGCCTCTACCGCAGCGAGACATTCGTCTTCGACACCCCGGTCGATTTTCCGGAACGGGGCGATGGCACGATCTTGCTGTCCGATGCAGCGGCCGTCCCGGTGCAATCCGCCGATGGAATCGGCCGCGCGCCGCTGACTTTGGCTAAGGGCAGCATCGGCGCCGATGCCGTCGAGGTCGCACCCGGCATGTATCAACAGGCGGCACGGCAGATGCAGGGCGCACATCTTTTCGGCGTCGCTGGAGAGGGCTACACGCTCACCTGGGAAGAAGGGAGTCCGGATCTTAGCCGGACCGCGTGGCGCCATGGTGTCGTCTACGCGGCGCCGGGTTTGCACTTCCATCAACATTTCAACGCTGGCGCCGAGCCGCTGCGCTATCTCGATATCCAGCTCGGCAGCCTGCACGACCCGATGTTTCGTCACCGCCGCGCGGCTTACGGCGATAAGACGGTTTATGCGGCGGGGAATGCGACGATTTCCTATGCGCAGCAGGACCCACGCATTCACGAGCTTTGGCTTAAAACTGTTGCCGGCAAAGGCGTCACGGCGCGCGTGCCGATAGGGGCCTGAGGCTGCCAGCAAAAGCGCCAACGATGGAAGAACGGATGCACGAAGTCGATTTTGAGCACGAACACGCGGACGAAGCCTATCGGGAAGAGCTCGCCCGTTTCATCTGGAGCCAAGACAATATCGAACTGCGCACTATCGGCATCGATATCGGCAGCTCGACCTCGCATCTGCTCTTCGCCAAAGTTACCCTGCAGCGGCAGTCGCTCGGCTTGAGCAGCCGGTTCCTGGTTGTGGGCCGCGAGATCGTCTGGCGATCGCCAATCATGCTCACGCCCTTCCTGCCGGATGGCACCATCGACGCCAAGAAGCTCGGCGCCTTCATCCACAACGCCTATCACGAAGCCGGCTTCAGCCGCGGCGATATCGACAGCGGCGCGGTGATCTTGACCGGCGAGGCGATCAAAAAAACCAATGCGCGGGCCATCGACGAGCTGTTCGCCGCCGAAGCCGGTAAATTTGTTTGTGCCACCGCCGGGCACAAGCTCGAGGCAACCCTCGCCGCGCACGGATCCGGCGCGGTGGCGATCTCCAAGCAGCGCGATGCATGCGTGTTGCATATCGACATTGGCGGCGGCACGACAAAGCTCGCTTTGATCAACCGCGGCAAGATTCTGGGAGTCGCCGCCTTTGCCGTCGGTGGACGCCTGCTGGCGACGGATTCATATGGCGCCTGGACCCGGGTCGACGAATCGGCGCGGCTGGTGGCGGAAGAGCTCGGCTTGCCCACCGACTTCCGCAGCATGAGCGACGCCAAAATCCGCAAGGCCATTGCGACCCGGCTGGCGACGCTTGCCGTCGATCAAATCGTCAATGCGCCGCGCGATGCGCTCGGCAAGGCACTCGAGCTGACTGAGCCGCTGCCGCGCGAGGTTGAGCCGACACTGCTCACCTTCTCGGGCGGCGTCGCTGAATACATCTTCGGCCATGAGGCGCGCGAGCACGGTGACATCGCCAAAATGCTGGCGCAGGAGATCGGGACGCAACTCGGCCGGCGCAGTTCCACCGTGGTGATCGACCCAGGGCAGCGTATCCGCGCCACGGTGATCGGAGCCTCGCAATTCACCGTGCAGGTGAGCGGCAAGACCATCTACCTGCCGGACGCCGAAATCCTGCCGGTGCATAACGTGCCGGTGGTGCATGCCGACGTCGATCTTTCCGGAAAAATCGAGTCGCCGGCGTTGACCCGCGCCATCGAGGCCAAGCTGAAGCAGGCGGATCTCGAGGCCAATTCCCGCATGGCCATCGCCTTCACCTGGTCTGGCGACCCGGAATATTCGCGAATCCGCGCGGCGGCGGAGGGAATCGCGGCGGCTGTATCCAAAGGCCGTAAAGCGGGCGATGTGCTTTTCCTGACCATCGAAGGCGACGTCGGCCGCACCTTCGGGCATCTGCTGGAAAGCGAGCTCAAGCTGCCGGGACACGTTATTTCCATCGACGGCGTGCAACTGCACGATTTCGATTACGTCGACGTGGGTTCGATGATCGCGCCGCCCGGTGTGGTGCCGATGGTGATCAAATCACTGTTGTTTTCCTGACTACTGACAATATGCCTTGGAGAGCGCATATATAGCTTTTGGACGCCGCGCTTTTGGCGCCGGCGTGTGCGTTTCGTGGCGCTGGTTGCGCGTGAAACAATAGACAACATAATGTGTTTTCAATGAGTTGATGCTTCTCGACCCTTGTGGAGTCACCGCATGCTGCAAGTCCCCCTCGAAATTTCCTTTCACAATGTCGACCATTCCGACTCCGCCGAACAGGAAATCCGCCAGCGTGTGGCCGACCTCGAGACTCTTTACGAACGGCTTATTTCCTGCCGCGTCCGCGTCGATCAGCGCGCGACAAACAGCAACGATACGATTCCGCCGGTCGTGCGCATCGAGATGGGGATTCCGGGAGGCAAGGATCTCGTCGTGAGCCACGAACCGGACCACCTCCAGCAACGCTATCAGCGGCCCGACCTGCACCGCGCCATCAACGAGGCATTTCGCATTGCTGAGCGCCGACTGCTCGATTTGAAGGAGCAACGCGCCCGCCGCACCAAGGAGTCCCACCACGACGCCGAAAACCAGTTTCTCGGGCAGGTCGCAGAGCTGCATCCGGATCGCGACTTCGGCTATCTGCTCACCAAAGAGGGCGGGCTTCTCTATTTCCACCGCAACAGCCTGTTGAACGGCGACTTCGATCTCTTGAAACCCGGGATCGAGGTTTATTACGTTGAAGAGATGGGCGACACCGGCCCCACTGCCATCAAGGTGCGCGTGAAAAGCGCCTGACAAAGTCGTACGGCACGCGGCATGAAAGGAGCGTTGCTATGAAGCTTTATTTCTCTCCCGGCGCCTGTTCGCTGTCGCCGCACATTATTTTGCGCGAAGCCGGCGCCGATTTCGAAATCGAGCAGGTCGACAACAGGGCGAAGAAGACGAAGAGCGGCGCCGATTATTGGCGGATCAATCCCAAGGGCTATGTGCCGACGCTGGAGCTGGATGACGGGCAGCGGCTGACCGAAGGGCCGGTCATCGTCCAGTACATTGCCGACCGCTATCCGCAAGCCGGGCTTATTCCGCCTTGCGGCAGTTTCGAGCGCTACCGCGTGCAGGAATGGCTGAATTTTATCACCTCAGAAATTCACAAGACCTTCACGCCGCTTTTCCGCGACACCACGCCGGCCGAATATAAGAGCATCGCCAAGGAGAATCTGGGCAAGCGGTACGACTTCATCGAGCAGCATCTGGCGGCGAACGATTATCTGGCAGGCGGCAAATTCGGCGTCGCGGACGCCTATCTTTTCGTCGTTTCCAACTGGTTGCAGCGCGTCGGCATCGACACCGCGCGTTGGCCCAATTTGCGGGCCTACCTGAAACGCATCGGTTCGCGGCCCAAAGTCGAGGAAGCGATGAAGGCGGAAGGGTTGCGAAAGGCCGCCTGAAAGCCGCGCTCAATGCGCCGGCCGTGGCAGCAACGGCTAGCCGATCGCGGCTATGGCGTCCCGCGGCTCCTGGCCCTTGAGCTGCAGGCGATAATAGGAGGCGTAGCGGCCGCCTTTGCGCAACAGTTCGTCCTGCCGCCCCGATTCGACGACGGCGCCGTCCTCGATGACGAAGATTCGGTCGGCGTGGGTGACGGTATGTAGACGGTGAGCGATGACCAGCGTGGTGCGGCCTTGGCAAAGATGCTCGATGGCTTCCTGCACCTGACGTTCGGATTCGGAATCGAGTGAGGCCGTGGCTTCGTCCAGCAGGATGATGCCGGCGTCTTTGATCAGCGCCCGGGCCACCGCGATGCGTTGGCGCTGTCCGCCCGATAACTGCATACCGTGTTCGCCGACCGGGGTGTCGTAGCCCTGCGGAAAGGCCATGATGAAATCGTGGGCACAGGCGGCCTGTGCCGCCGCGACAATCTCCTGCTCGGTGGCGTTCGGGCGGCCGAAGGCGATGTTCTCTTTCACCGAGCCGCGAAAGAGAAACACTTCCTGCCCCACATAGGCGATCTGCTGGCGCAATGAGTGCCGCGACACCTGCATGATGTCCTGGCCATCAATGCTGATGCGGCCGCGCGGCGTCTCATAAAAACGCAAGATCAGATTGAGGATGGTCGACTTGCCGCCGCCGGAGGGCCCGACCAGCGCAGTGACAAGGCCGGGCTCGGCGACAAAGGACAGATCCTTCAGCACCGGTTCGCCGGGTCGGTAGGCGAAGCTGACCTGCGAAAATTCGATCCGTCCGGTGGAAATCTTCAGCGCCGGCCGGTCATCGTCCGATGGCTCGGTCGCCGGGCTGTCGAGGATTTCGAACAGCATGCGAACGCCGACCAGTCCCTGGTGCAGATCCATGTTGAGCCGCGCCAGGCGCTTTGCCGGCTCGTAGGCAAGCAAGAATGCACTGATGAAGGAAAAGAACTGCCCGGGTGCCGCGCCAGTCTCGATCACCCGGTAGCCGCCATAGATGAGACCAAGGGCGATGGCGATGCCACCGAGCGTTTCCATCAGCGGGCTGGCGCGGTTTCCGACCCGCGCCATCTTGTTCGATTCATATTCGACGGTTGCAACATTCTGATCGAGCCGCGCCTGCATTGTCTCTTCCAGCGTGAAGGCTTTGACGATCCGGATGCCCTGCAACGTTTCCTGCATGGTCTCCATGATTCGCGCGCCGCCCGTGAATTGATTGCGGGCGATGCTGTGGATACGGCGGATCATCGTTCGCAGAATAAAAAGCGCGGGCGGCGCGACCACGATAGCGATTAGCGACATCACCGGGTCCTGGATGAACATCACCGCTCCAAGACCGACCAGAGACAGGAAATCGCGCCCGATCGCCCGAATGAGAAGATTCAGCACCTGGGTCGCGGACATCGCGCCTACGGAAAGGCGTGCCAGAAATTCCGAGCTGTGCCTGTCGGCAAAATATTCGAGCTTTTCATGCATCAGCTTGGCAAACATGCGCCTTTGATTTTCCGCAATGATGCGGTTGCCGATGCGCGATAGCAGGACTGAGTGTCCGTAGGTCGCCACGCCCTTTGTGGTAAACAGCGCGATGGTGACGAGGCCGAGAACGACGATGGCCTCGAAGTTGCGGTCGATATAGGCCTGATTGATCACTTGACCGATCAAATACGCAGAGAGCGCCGTGCAAGCGGCCGCGACGCCCATCATTACGAAGGCGAGTGTGTATTGCTTCCAATGGCGCAAGCCCTGTTCGGCGAGCAATCGCTTGGTTAGTGCGAAAGCGCCAAAGGGTTCTGCGAGAAGTGATTTTGCGATCGCTTCGACCATCCGCCGTCCGTCGGGCAAGGCGCGAGCGCCTTGGTTTCCGTATGGCTGACGCCGTCGGCGCCACGGATGTTCCTTGCCCGTCCGGGCGGCATTTTTCAAGCTAAAAGAATAAGCTAGCGGTGAAATCGGTTAAGCGCAGCGCGGGCCATCAAGCCGACGCGACCTCGCCACTTTTCCGGACCGCCTGCATCCGCCGCTCCCAGGCTAGGGCATGGCCGACAATGAGGTCGAGATCGTTATATTGCGGCAGCCATCTCAGCACGCTGTGAATCTTGCGGGCGTCGGCAACCAGGCTCACCGGATCCCCCGGCCGCCGCGCCGCCAAATGCACGGGAAAGCTGTGGCCGGCTGCCCGTTTGACGGCCTCGATCACTTCCAACACCGAATAGCCGCGGCCATAACCACAATTGAACGTCATGCTCGCGCCACCTTGGCGCAAGTAAGCCAGCGCGGCCGAATGGGCGCGCGCCAAATCGGTGACGTGGATATAGTCGCGAAGGCAGGTGCCGTCCGGCGTCGGATAGTCGGTGCCGTAGACCTCGAGCCTCGGCCGCGCGCCGAGCGCGGTTTCCACAGCCGCCTTGATCAGATGCGTGGCTGCGGCGGAAGATTGTCCCGTGCGCTGCTTCGGATCGGCCCCGGCGACGTTGAAATATCGCAAGATCGCATATTTGAAATCGTGCGCCGCAGCGATGTCGTGCATCATGATCTCGGTCATCAGCTTCGACGTGCCGTAGGGCGATAACGGCCTGGTGGGCGCATCTTCGGCGACCGGCAGCATATCGGGATTGCCGTAGACCGCCGCGCTCGATGAAAAGATGAAGTGGCGCACGTTTGCCTTTACCGCGGCTTCGAGCAATGTGCGGCTGTTGGCGGTATTGTTGCGGTAATAGCCGAGCGGGTCGCGCACCGAATCGGGAACGACGATGGAGCCGGCGAAATGCAGGATCGCGTCGACGTCATGAACGCCGATGATCGAGGAGACGAGGTTCTGGTCGCCGACATCGCCGATGAACAGCGGCACATTGGCCGGAAGCGCCGAGCGGAAACCGGTTGACAGATCGTCGAGGACGACGACGCTCTCGCCGGCATCCGTGAGTTCGTGAACCATATGGCTGCCGATGTAACCGGCGCCACCGGTGACCAGGACCGTCATGAACCTTCGCGTGCTCCGGCGCTGTTCGGCTTTGAAATACAGCTTTGCCGGGCGAGCCTAGGGTGACTATGCTTAACACTCCGTATATGACGGTCGGATGAAGGCTTGGGCGTTGAGCAAATAAATGGACGGGCAAACGCTGGCCGCGCTTGAAGTCATCGTGCCCAATCTGCATTGGCGCTATTCGGGAGTCACGGCGACAAACCGGATGATCGCTCCCTTGTTGGCCGAGCGGGTCAGCGCCGCCTGGCTTGGATCCGATGCGCCGCCCGGAATTCGCCGGCTGTCGTTTTCCGATCTGCTCCGGCTTCGGGGGAAGCATGGGCGCATTCGCATCTGGCATGCCCGGCGCAACAACGAGATGATTGTCGGGCTTTTTCTGCGCATGCTCGGCTGGCGATTGGCGCTGGTCTTCACCTCGGCAGCGCAGCGGCCGCATACCTGGATCACGCACTTTCTTGTCGCCCGGATGGACGCGGTGATCGCCACCAGCGCAGCCGCCGCTTCTTATCTGCGCCGGCCAACCGTTGTCATTCATCATGGCGTCGACACCGCCGTCTATTGTCCGCCACCGGACCGTGCGGCGGCTTTCGCGGCCACGGGCTTACCGGGGAAATATGCGGTGGGTTGCTTCGGCCGTGTCCGCCCGCAGAAGGGGACGGACCTCTTCATCGAGGCGATGTGCCGCCTCTTGCCAAAATATCCGGACTTCGCCGCGGTGATCGTTGGCGCGATTACCGCGGACCAGCAGATATTCGCCAATCGCCTACGAGCGCAAGTCCGCGCCGCGGGCCTCGAGCACCGTGTGCGCTTTTTCGGCGAGTTGCCGATCGCAGAGGTACCACGCTGGTATCAACGAATCTCAATCTATGCCTTCACTTCGCGGAACGAAGGATTCGGTCTGACATTGCTCGAGGCGATGGCGGCCGGCGTAGCCCTGGTGGCGGCACGCGCGGGCGCGGCGGATCAGGTCGTCGTACCGGGCGAAACCGGAATTCTGGTTGCGCCGGACGATGCCGATGCGTTGGTTGAGGGGTTGGAAACGGTCATGCGCGATCCGGCGCGAGCGGCCGCTATGGGGGAGCGAGCGCGGGTACGCGCGGTGGCGGAGCACGGGGTGGAAAGCGAAGCGGAACGGATCGTCGAGGTTTACCGGAAGATCCTATAGCGCCGGCAAAGGTGGCTCACTTTGACGAATCTGCGGCTGGGATCGAAGGGGGTTGCGGCGTATTGGCCAGCATGTCGGCCCGATCCTTTTGCATCTGCTTTGCGCGCGCGGCCTGCGCTTCGCGCGCAGCGGCGAGCTCACGTTCGATCTTGGCCTCTTCCTGCTCCGAGATGACCTTGGTGGCCGGCGGCGGCGGCCGGTCATGCACCGGAGGATAGGAAGGCTCGACGGCGGATCGCGGCGGCGTGCCCTGTGGCTCGCCCCCGGCCCAGGTCGGGATTGAATCGATGATCGAGGCCGAACAGCCGCTCAATCCGAAAGCCGCCAATCCGAGACCCGCGGCCAATAGCGGTCCCGGCCAAGCCGCGGTCTTGCGCGCTGAGTTGAATTTCATCGGTGTACCCCGGCCTATAGAAAGCGGTGCAGCATGGCAGGAGCAAGGCTGCGGGCCGCGTATTGGAAAGCGGCCCTCAGATTACTGCGGCAAACGTTAATCAGACGAAATTTCCTTATGGTTCAGGCCTTTGAAGGCAGGCCCAAGGCCCGTCTCGGCCAGGCGGTTCTTGTAAAATGCGACCGGTGGCGCATAAAGACGGCGCGAAAGCTGGCGGGTGGGAGAAGCTTAATTCATGCGCGTTGCGATGATCGGTTCCGGCTATGTCGGGCTCGTGTCCGGCGCCTGCTTTGCTGATTTTGGCCATCACGTCATCTGCGTCGACAAGGATACGGACCGTATCGCGGCGCTGAAGCGCGGCGAGGTGCCGATCTACGAGCCGGGCTTGGCCGAGCTTGTGGCGCGCAATGTCGAGGGCAAGCGGCTTTCCTTCAGCGGCGACATTGGCGAGGCTGTGCCGAACGCGGACGTGGTGATGATCGCGGTCGGCACGCCGGCGCGCCGGGGAGACGGTCATGCCGACCTTTCTTATGTCTACGCCGCGGCGCGGGAAATCGCGGCGAAATTGAACGGCTTCACGGTGGTGGTGACGAAATCGACGGTGCCGGTCGGCACCAGCGACGAAGTCGAACGGAATATCCGCGAGCAGCGTCCGGATGCCGATGTCGCCGTCGTTTCCAATCCCGAATTCCTGCGCGAGGGTGCTGCGATCAGTGATTTCAAACATCCCGACCGTATCATCGTCGGCACGGAAGATCCGCGCGCGCGCGAAGTCATGGCCGAGCTTTACCGCCCCCTCTATCTGAACGCGGCGCCGATTCTCTATACTGGCCGCCGCACCGCGGAGCTCACGAAATACGCCGCCAATGCATTTCTGGCGACGAAGATCACCTTCATCAACGAGATCGGCGAGCTTTGCGAGAAGGTCGGCGCCGATGTTCAGGAGGTGGCGCGCGGCATCGGCCTGGATAACCGGATCGGTTTGAAATTTCTTCACGCCGGGCCGGGCTTCGGCGGATCGTGTTTTCCCAAGGACACGCGCGCTTTGATCCAGACCGCGCAAAACAACGATGCTCCCCTGCGCATTGTCGAGACGGTGGTTGCGGTCAACGATGCGCGGAAGTCCGCGATGGCGCGCAAGGTGATGCGCGCGGTGGGCGAGGATCTGCGCGGCAAGACGATCGCTGTGCTCGGGCTGACATTCAAACCCAATACCGACGACATGCGAGAAGCTCCGTCGATCGCCTTGATCACGGCGCTACAGGATATGGGAGCCAAAATACGGGCCCACGATCCGGTCGGCATGCATCAGGCGAAGAAAGTGCTTGGCGAAGGCATCACTTATTGCGACGGCCCCTATAGTTGCGCCGAGAAGGCCGCCGCCATCGTCATCGTCACCGAATGGGAGCAGTTCCGCGCCCTCGACTTCGCTCGCTTGAAGCAGATCATGGAATCGCCGACTCTTGTCGATCTGCGCAACGTCTACCGGGCGGAAGAGGTCATCCGCCACGGCTTTAATTATTCCAGCGTCGGCCGAGCCTAACGCAGGCGGATATCAAAGACCGCCCGGCAATCCACCGACACTTCGGCTCACCGAGTTATCCCACAGCGTGCGCAGTCCCAAGGACAGCATGATCATGTGGTCGGTCTGATCCGTATTGTTGTGATGGGTGGTGTAGCGTAGCGCCAAGGCGAAACAATCGTCGATGTAGCTGACGCCAAGCTGCGTCGTGTCCACCTTGTGGGCGTCGAGATCATAGCTCAGCGCCCCATTGATCGCCCAATTGTTCGTCAGCCGGTAGGTCGACGAGCCAAGAACGCCCTCGCGCCGGGTCAGGAATCCAAGCTCCGGCTGCGCCGCATAGCTGCCGTAGATAGTCGTGAACGACATGCGGCCGAAGGCAACCCGGTTTTCGAGCTCGAACCGTTGCACATCCAACGTGTCCTTGTCGAAACGAAAACGCGACGTGAAGGTGTAGTCGCGGTTGGGTTGATACGAGACGCGGGCGACATAATCGGATTGCGACGTATCCAAGCCGCTCTGAAGACCGGTATTGGTCGGCCCGCCCTGCGTGAAAGAGTTTTGACCAAACAACTGGTACGACTGACCCACCAATACGTTGAAGAATCCGGCGCCGTTGAACTGCGCCGTATACTGTGCGCCGACGTTGGCGCGGCCGCCACCTTCCATGCGGTCCCAGCCGGAGAACTTGTCGATCTTGAAAAGATTGCTGTCGTCAAAGACCAGGCTTTGCGCGTCCTCGTTCGGCAGCTTGTCGATGCCGGTTTCGTTGGGCCGTGCGATGATCTGGGCGATCGGCTCGATGGTTTGCGTGCCCCAGGATTGAACGCCGATAAACGGATAGCGGTATTCCATGCCGACCGTCGGCATCGCGCGGACGATCGAGCTGTTGCCCGTGGAAAGATAATTGGACACGCCGGGTTCGTTATCCACCGAAACGTTGGCGACATCGGCGCGAAGTGTGGTGAACGGCGTGAAGACTTGACCGAAAGGATCGACGAAACTGCGGCGCCAATCGGTCTGCGCCGAAAAACGTGAATAAACGCCGGGAAAGCCGCGTAGCACGCAGTTGCCGATATTTTTGTTCAGTGCTGGATCGGCGGAGGCTGACTGACACAGCTTTTCCTGGTAGGCGACTTGACTGATGGGATCGAAGCTCGCCGTTTCCCGGCTGAGGTTGATCGCGTTCACCTTGTAGCTCAATTCACCGCCATAAACCGGATTGGCGAAGGTATAGGCGTAATCGAGCACAGGATGGATGATCGGAATTTCGGATTGGACGTCGGCTTCGGAAAATCCGTAGAAATACATGCTGCGCACGTCGAAATAGCTGCGATCGCCACGGCCGCTGAGATAGGCCTGCGAAACGCCGACCGATGGCGTGCTTTCCACGAGATCGTTATTCTTGAAGTGACCGGTGTTGTAATCGCTGAAGAAGCTCTTGTCGGTCGGAGCAATTAAGTCCCAACCCCAATTCCATTTGTTTGAGAGCGCGAATTGACCCGAGCTCTCGAGACTGCCGCGAAAATCGCGGAAGCCGGGACGCGGCGACCCGTCCTGATGCACGAACTCTTCCTTGTCCCATTGTTCGATCCCGCTGGCGCGAATGAAATAGGCACCATTGCTGAGGCGTTGACGCCATTCACCCTGCAGCAACGGACCTTGTTGCGTGGTCATGGTCGGCGTGAAGGTAAAATCGTAGTCGGGTGCCAGCGCCCAGAAATAAGGAACGCTCACGGCGGTGCCGTAGCGGGAATTGGAGCTGAATCCCGGCTCGAGGAAACCGGATTTGCGTTTCACCGTCGGATCCGGCGCCGAGAAATAGGGCAGGTAGGCGATCGGCATGCCGAAGAACTCAAAATGCGCCTGCTCGAAATAGAGCATCTTCTCCGACTGATCGTGGACAATGCGGACGGCTTTGACCTGCCAGAGCGGCGGCTTTTTCGGATTGTCCTTGCAGGGTTCGCAGGCGGTATAGACGGCACTGTGGAAGACCGAAAAATTGCCGCCCGAACGTTCCGCGCGCGCCGCCGCAATACTGGTTTGTTCGGCGGCGTCCACCCTGAGCGAATCGACAAAGCCATCGCGGTAGTCGTCGCTCAGATCCATGATCTGACCGTAAGTGACCTGGCCATTGGCCTCGGTCAGCCGCGCATTCCCCTCGGCGTGCAACCGTTTGGTTTTTTGGTCGTAGATGACCTTGTTGGCTTCCAGGATGGAGCCTTTGTAATAAATCTGCACATTGCCGACCGCGGAAACGCGCTCGTTGGCATAGTCGTAATGAATTTCGTCCGACTGCACGAGCATCTGGTTGTCGGATGCCGGTTTGCGGACTGGAGGTTTCGGCCGAGGGGGGAAATGGACATTCTGCGCCGTTGCGGCCGGCGCCCAGCAGGCGGCCGCGAGCGCTGCCGCCAGGACGAAAAAGAATGCGGCGCGCCAGCGATAGCGCCCGCCGCCCCCGGCTATGGTGAGCGCCCGGCCGGTCACGCCGTTACCCCGGCGCACAAGCCGCTCCGTCCCCGACCGCTCACGCCGGACAACGCCATTCCCACGGCAACCATTACCACCCCGCCGGCCACCCTTACTGCCTGCCTAAAAAGCAAAAACCGGGCGCGGCTGCCACCTAAGAATCGCGAAAAATTCCCCCCCGCAGAAGAATCCTGAAGGCCCGGCGCCGCAGCCAGCGAACGCGCCGGCGCCGCGAGCGCTAGGGTGCGCCTGCCACAATCGATTAAGACCATCCGCTTCGACGTCCCCTCACGCCCATCCCAAGTGCGGCGCGCCCCCTGCGGTCCCCAAAAATCCAGTCTCGCAGGTCTCCCCCTGAATTCCTCCATAAAATGGCTTCGAGAAGGCAAACTTGTTAAGTTTGCCTCGGAAATCTGGGGGCAAAGCGAGCCGCGAGCGTGAAAGCGGTTAACGGGTGGTAAATTCGTCACGGTGCCCCCGCATGGGAAGTCCGAACTGGATCACCGCAACGTTCTCCTGCATCGCACCCTTGTTATCAACCAAAGGTTGTAAATTGTGCGATCCCGCGATTAACGGTGTTTGCTCTTTGCCACCGTCGACGGCGGCGCGGCTGGCGTCGGCTCCGTCGCCGGGCAGTTTTTCTGCTGGGCCGCGTCTTCCAACTGACGGATTTGACCCTTGGCGGTGAGATATTGCGTTCGGTAGGCCGCCGCGGCGACGAGAACGCCGATCGGCTCTTGCTCCGCACGCGCAATCAATTCGCGCAATCGCACTTCATTGGCCTCCGCGGCTTTTTGCGCCTTCGCGATACTGGCGCAATCGTAATACTCGTAGGTTCCCGGCTTGACGAATAGCTCCTCGGAATTGATGCCGCAGCCGCCGATCAGCGAAGCGATCAGCGCCGCGCAGCCGACTTGTCCGGTTATGCGAAGCTGCCGATGCACTAATGGTTCGCCGAGTTGGAGTAAGCGCGACGGATGACGAAAAGCCGCGCTCAAAGAAAACCGCGCTGCATCAGGTCTTTCATGTGCAGCACGTCGACCGGCCGATCGCCGTCCATGACGACGATGTTGGCGATACGCCGTTCCTTCATTATCTGAACTGCGTCGCGCATCAAGCTGTCGATGCCAATGGTCGCCGGATGGGGCGACATGATCTGCATCGCGGTCTTTTCGAACATGTCCGGCGCGTAAGCCCGCCTCAAGTCGCCCTCGGTGATAATGCCCTTCAATGTCCTGCCTTCCGGATCGAGCACGGCGACGCAGCCTTTGCGCCCATTGGCGAGGGTGGCGATGATTTCCTGGATCTTCGCAGTCGGCGCGACCGCGGGAACATCCGCGCCAAATTCGTCGAGATAGCGGCGGATGCTCGAAAGCAAAAGCCCGAGCCGGCCGCCGGGATGAAGCTGGGCGAAATCGGCCTGACCGAAGGTCCGCAACTCCATGAGAAGCACGGCGAGCACATGCCCCAGCGACATGGTCACCAGCGCGGACGTGGTGGGCGCCAGGTTGTTGGGGCAGACCTCATCGACCTGCGGCATCCGCAAAACCACCTGTGCCTGTTTGCCCAGCCGGCTCTCCGGATTGGCCGTCATGGCGACGACGGGTATTCCATTGGCTTGGCAGAAGTCGGTCACAGCGTGCAGCTCGCGCGTATGGCCCGAATTCGAAATGGCAAGCACGACGTCGCCGCGGGTGATCATGCCGAGATCGCCATGAGCGGCTTCCGCGGCGTGAAGATAAAAGGAGGGCGTGCCGGTCGATGCAAAAGTGGCTGCGAGCTTGGCGGCAATGTGGCCGGATTTGCCAACGCCGGTAACCACCAGGCGGCCGGTGCCGGCGGCGATGACCGCAGCAGCCTCGCCGATGGAGGCGTCGAGCGTCTCGGCAAGCCGCTCCAGCCCGGTAATTTCTTGCGCGACAACGGCCCGCGCCCGATCGAGAATTTCGGGCGAATCCGCTTTCACGGGAGGTCGAGAGAGCATGCCCTTTTGTTCCACTGCCGTCCGGGACCGTCAATCATAAAACGGGCCGCCTTTGGGAACCAGCACGGCCCTAGGGCGAGGGTTAACATGGGGCGCCATAGCTTGAACCCGCAGGGGGTATTGACTAAGCCTACAGCCACAAGCGGCGCGTGGCTTAAGGTGATGCGCGTCCGCAGGGGTTGCTGAGCATGACTGCCGACGTCATCCGGATATTCATCGGTTACGATGCGAAAGAGGCGATCGCCTATCACGTGCTCGTCCACAGTCTGGTCAGCCGCTCCAGCCGGCCGCTGCAAGTGACGCCAATCGCGCTCGCCAATCTCAAGAATGAAATGTGGCGCGAGCGCAACCCGCTCCAGTCGACCGATTTTTCCTTTTCGCGATTCCTTACGCCCTATCTCAGCAATTACCAGGGTTGGTCGCTGTTCATGGATTGCGATATCCTCGCGCTCGACGATGTGGCCAAGCTTTGGGATATCCGCGACGACCGCTGGTCGGTGATGTGCGTGAAGCACGACCACCAGCCAAAGGGAGAGACGAAATTTCTCGGCACGGTGCAGACGAAATACGAGAAGAAAAACTGGTCGAGCGTCATGTTGTTCAACAATGCCAAATGCAAGGCGTTGACCCCGGAATACGTCAACACGGCGACGGGGCTTGACCTGCACCGCTTCAAATGGCTCGCGAGCGACGAACTGATCGGGGAAATTCCGCCGCGCTGGAATCACCTGGTCGGCTACAGCAAGGCCGGCCCGGACGGCATCTCGATGCTGCACTATACCGAAGGCGGCCCCTATTTCGACGACTACAAAAATTCCGAATTCGCCGATCTCTGGTTTCAGGAGCGCGACCGCATGTTGACGGTCGGCAAGGCCTGAACGTCAGCGGTTTTGTTGGCGTGGCGGTTTAGGCCGAGTCCGCAAGGCATTTTTCCACGAAGTCGGCGAGGTTGCCGCCGGGAAACAGCCAGCCTCGGATTCCTGCCGCCTGCGCCGCCTGGATGTCGATTTCCTGATCGCCGATAAGAAAACTTCCCTCGGCGTCGACGGGCCAGGAGCGCATGAGATCGAGGATCATTCCCGGCCCCGGTTTGCGCCAGTCGGAATCGCGCCGATAAGCCGCGATCGCGGCCTCGGGGTGATAGGGGCAATACCGCAGATCGTCGACGCGTGCGCCTTGCTCCGCCAGTTCGCGGCGCATGCGCTCGTGCAAGGCGTCAACATCCGCTTCGGTGAAATAGCCGCGGGCAACGCCGGATTGATTGGAGATGATGAAAACCAGATACCCCGCCTCGTTGAGCCGGCGGATGGCTTGAGCGGCCCCCGGCATCCAGCGGATTCGCTCAAACGTGCCGATGTAGTGATCGTCGTAGTTGAGCACGCCGTCGCGGTCGAGGAATGCCGCGCGGCGCGGCGTAGCCTTCACATTCACGGCCGTGTCTTCGCCGGGCCGGGTGTGGGGAACAGTTCGCGTTCCACGATGCCGCAAATCGCGTGATAGGCGGCGATATGCACCTGCTGGATCAGTGATGTCTCGGTCGAGGGCACCGCCAGCAACAAGTCGCAAAGCTCGCGCATTTTTCCGCCTGTGGCGCCGCCAAAGCCGATCGTGGTGACGCCCATGTCACGCGCGGTTCGCAATGCCGCTAGCACGTTGGCCGAACCGCCCGATGTGGAAATGGCGATGAAAGCGTCGCCCTTTTTCGCCAGACCCTGCACCTGCCGCGCGAAGACCTGCTCGTATCCGTAATCATTGCCGATGGCGGTAAGCACCGAGGTGTCCGTGGTCAATGCGATGGCGGGCAGGGGATGGCGATCCATGGCAAAGCGGCTGAGGAATTCCGCGGCGGCATGCTGAGCATCGGCGGCGCTACCGCCGTTGCCGGCGAACAGCAGCTTGCCGCCTTCGCGCAACACACGCGCCATGCGGTCGGCAATCGTTGCAACGGCGGCGATAAAAGCGGCGTCCTTCGTCGCCTGCTCGAAAAGCTGCCGGGATCGCGCAAAATAGTCCTGAACGGAATCCGTATGCGTCATCCCTAAATCCTTGGCGCGCCGATCACGGCGAGCTTTGCATGCAACTTCCTTGGCCGACAAGTGATGTCGGATACGCGCGTCACGGCAAGGCCATTCATCGAAGCTGCCGCCGCGCGATCTCGAGCACCGAGCCGACCGGAATATCGCTGGTGCGCCGGTGTCGGATGTTGCCGCAGGCCCACTTTCCGCAAACCTTGCACGGGCCATCGCCCGGCGGCTCGACGATGGCGGCGAGCGGATTGAGAGGCGCCCACAGCCGTGGATCTGTCGGGCCGAATATTCCGACCGTCGGCGTGCCGAGCGCGGCCGCTATGTGCATCAGGCCGGAATCGTTGGTGACCGCGAGGTCGGCGGATTTGAGCGCAAGAATGGCGTTGCGCAGGTCATGTCCGGTGAGATCGTGAACACGGTCGCCCGCATGCGCGATAATCTGCGCGGCCGGCGATTTTTCCTGAGGGCCGCCTAGAATCCAAACTGTCGCACCGTCCTTGGCCAGTTCGCGCGCGAGCTCCGCGTATGAGGCCGCCGGCCAGCTTTTCCCCGGCCCGACAGCACCGGGCGCAAGGGCAATGACGGGCGACTCACCGGCTGCTGGGCCCAGGCTCGCGCGCCATGCGGCAACGTCCTCCGCCGTCGGCGCCAGCCTGGGCAGGGGCCACTCGACCGGCAGCGGCGCGCGCTTGGGCAAGGCCAAGGAAGCGCAGCGGTCGATCATACGCGGCAACCGGCGTTCGCCCCAGCGGAGGTCATTGATCAGGAAGAAGCGCCCCTCGCCGATAAAGCCGACGCGCTCGGGGATCCCCGCCAAAAAAGGCGCCAGCGCCGATTTCCAGGTGCGCAGCATGATCAGCGCCGTGCCGTAATCTTCCTGCCGCAGCCGGTCGGCGAGGGCGCGGTATGCGCCGAACGGCAGCCGGCCGCGTGGGAGATTGCAAACAATGCCGCGACGCAGGCCGGGCATGTAATCCAGCAGAGGCGCGCAAAGCGTGGTGGTGAGCATATCAACCGGCCGCTCCGGCCACCGGGCGCGGAGAACTTGAACGACCGAATGGCAGCGCACGAAGTCCCCGATCCACATGTATGGGACGATCAGGATTGGCTTGGTCGTCGACGCCGGCGCCAAGGCTGCGGATTCTGGCTTATGATATGAACTTATATTCATTTATTCATAGGAGTGAAATCTGAATTCACTTCTTTTGGATGCTACGATAGCGGACAGTCGCAAAGCCAGGCCGCGCGGGCAAGGCATTCTCATCCCCATCAGAAGGCGATGATGACGGGCCATGATCGGCGAGCAATGCAAGAGAGTTCAGGCGTTTACGCCGGTGGCAAACCCAAGTTGCACCCCGGGGCATCCTCGGGCAAATGTGTTTTGCGCAGACCGGGAGTCTAGCGGGGTAGGGCGTTCATGCTGCTGGTGACCGGCGGGGCCGGCTTTATCGGGTCCAATGTAGTGGCAAGCCTCAACGAGGCCGGCCGCAACGACATCGCGGTCAACGACCTTCTCGGATCGGATGGCAAATGGAAGAATTTGGCGAAGCGTCAGATCGCCGACTTCGTCCCACCCGCAGATCTCTTTCGCTGGCTTGACGGCCGCAAGCTGGACGGCGTGATCCATCTCGGCGCCATTTCCGACACCACGGCGAGCGACGGCGATCTGATCATGGAGACGAATTTCCGCCTGTCGCTGCGGCTGCTGGACTGGTGCACAAGTTCGCGCACGCCGTTCATCTACGCATCCTCGGCGGCAACGTATGGCAATGGCCAGGACGGCTTCGACGACGAGTCCTCGCCCGCGGCGCTGCGCCGTTTGCGGCCGATGAATCTCTATGGCTGGAGCAAACACCTGTTCGATCTCGTGGTCGCCGAGCGCAACGCCAAGCGCGAGCGTCTGCCGCCGCAATGGGCTGGCTTGAAGTTTTTCAACGTTTTCGGTCCGAACGAGTATCACAAGGGGGCGATGGCAAGCGTGCTCTGCCGCAGCTTCGACGGCGCCAAGGCAGGCGCGCCGGTGCGGCTCTTCAAATCGCACAGACAAGGCGTCGCCGATGGCGACCAGAAACGGGATTTCATCTACGTGGACGATGCGGTGGCGGTTACACGCTGGCTGTTAGAGACGCCCGCGGTTTGCGGCATTTTCAACGTCGGCACGGGAAAGGCGCGAAGCTTTCGCGACATGATGACCGCGATGTTCACGGCGCTCGGCCGCCCTCCCAACATCGAATATATCGAGATGCCGCCGGCGATCCGCGACAGCTATCAATACTTCACGCAAGCTTCGGCCGATCGTCTTCGCCGTGCCGGTTACAACGCGGGCTTTACGCCGCTCGAGACGGCGGTCGAGCAGTATGTGACCGCCTATCTCGATCGGCCGGACCGCTACCGGTAACGCCGATGTCGGATTTTGAAAAAGAACTGGCTGGGCTGCGCGAGAAGACGGTGCTTTGCGTCGGCGACCCGATGCTGGACGAATTCGTGTATGGCGAGGTGACGCGGATTTCGCCGGAAGCGCCGGCGCCGGTGCTCGCGGTGCAGCGCAGTGAAACGAATATCGGCGGTGCCGGCAATGTGGCTCGCAATCTCGCCTCGCTGGGCGTGCGTTGCGTCTTCGTCGGCGTCATCGGCGACGACCAGGCCGGCCGCGAACTGAGCGCGGCATTCGCGGATTTCGGCTTAATCGAGCCGCACCTTGTAATCGCGCCGGCGCGGCCGACGACCCGCAAGATGCGCTTTGTCTCCGAGCATTTTTCGACCCATCTGATGCGGGCGGACTGGGAGAAAACCGAGCCTGTCGCCGCGGCGCAGGAACAAGCGGTGATCGAGCAGGCGCTCGCCGCGTTGCCGGGAGCCGACGCAGTGGTGTTGTCGGACTATGCCAAAGGCACGCTGACGCAGCGGGTCGTGCGCGCGCTTCTCGATGCCGCCCTGGCGGCGAAAAAGCCGGTCGTCGTCGATCCCAAGGGAAAGGATTTCGCGCGCTATCGTGGCGCCACGCTGATTACGCCGAATCGGCAGGAGCTTGCGGCCGCGACGCGAAGCGCGGCGGAGAGCGACGATGAAATCGTCGCGGCTGCGGAGGAAGTGGAAAAGCTTGTCGGCTGCAAGGCGGTGCTGGTTACCCGCAGTGAGCAGGGCATGACCCTCGTCGTCAACGGCGCCGAACCGGTTCATGTCGCCGCTTACCCCGTGAAAGTGCGCGACGTTTCCGGTGCCGGCGACACGGTGGCGGCGGTGCTGGGGGCCATGCTGGCGGCGGAGGCCGGATTCGAGGCCGCGATGCGCGCCGCCAACGCGGCGGCCGCCGTCGCGGTCAGCAAACGCGGAACGGCGACGGTTTCGCTTGCCGAATTGCGCGGCCGGCTGCTTCCGGCGGCAAGTTTGGCGAGCGAGGAAAAGATCCTGTACGACTGGTCGCAACTTGACGAGCGGCTTGCTGCGTGGCGAAGCCAAGGACTGCGTATCGGCTTCACCAACGGCTGCTTCGACCTGTTGCATCCGGGACATGTCAAACTGCTCACCGAAGCGCGCGGCCGTTGCGACCGCCTGATCGTCGGCCTTAACAGCGACGCCTCGGTGCGTCGGTTAAAAGGCGAGGCGCGTCCGGTCCAGGACGTGCACGCGCGCGCAGAAGTGCTCGCGGCGCTGGAAGCCGTGGACCTTGTGGTCATTTTTGAGGAAGACACGCCGCTGAAGTTGATGGCCCGCGTGCGCCCGAAGCTGCTGATCAAGGGCGGCGATTACCGGCTCGATCAGGTGGTCGGCCGCGAACAGGTGGAGGCAGATGGCGGCCAGGTGATGCTGGTGGACATCGTTCCGGGATTTTCTACCACCAAGCTCGTGAACCGCTCGCGCACCGCCGCCGGCGCATGACGTGAAAATGCATTCGGCCCTAATCAAAAGCTGACGAGGCTGCCGTGCCGCGCCTGAGTGCCATCATCATCGCCAAGAACGAAGCGGCGCGAATCGCGGAATGCCTCGACAGCGTATCCTTCTGCGATGAGCGCATTGTCGTAGACGGCGGAAGCAGCGACGACACCGCACAGATTGCCAGGCAAAAAGGGGCGTCGGTGATACTGGCCCCGGAATGGCGTGGCTTTGGTCCGCAAAAGAATCTGGCGCTGTCCCATGCAACGGGAGATTGGGTTCTGTCTGTCGATGCCGACGAGCGCGTCAGCGCGGCGCTGGCCAAGGAGATTGAGCAAGTCATCGCGACGGGTCGCGCCGAAGGCTACAAAGTGCCGCGGCGCTCCAGCTTCTGCGGCCGCGAAATGCGCTTCTCCGGCTGGTATCCCGATTATGTGCTGCGGTTGTTTCGCCGCGGCAAGGCGCATTTTTCGGACTCGATGGTGCATGAACGCGTCATCTGCGAGGGCACGGTACAAAGGCTGCGCGAGCCGCTGCTGCATTTTCCGGTAAGCCGGCTCGAGGACGCGCTCTCGCGCATGGACCGTTACTCGACGAGCGGCGCCGCCGGGCTTGTTGCGTCAGGACGGCGTGTTTCGTTTATGAGCGGAATCGGGCACGGACTATGGACATTTGTGCGAACGTATTTTTTCCGAGCCGGATTTCTCGACGGCTGTGAAGGATTTCTGTTGGCGGTGGCCAATGCCGAAGGCGCCTATTATCGCTACATGAAGGCGTGGCTGATGGGACGCAACCGTGGCTGACCTGATCTCCGTCATTATCACCACGTATAACCGCGAGGACGCGCTAGCAGCAGTGCTGCGCGCCTTGGCGCAGCAGACGGACAAAAATTTTGAGGCCGTGGTCGCCGATGACGGCTCGCAGCAGCGCACGGCCGCCACCGTGGAAGAATGGCGGGGGCGAGTGCCTTTCCCTCTCATCCACGTGTGGCATGAGGACCGCGGCTTCCGTGCTTCCGAAATACGCAATCGCGCCATTCTGGCATCGCGCGGGGCTTATTGCATCTTTCTTGACGGCGACTGCATTCCACGTCCGGATTTCATTGCGGCGCATCGCCGGCTGGCGGAACGCGGCTGGTTCGTCACCGGCAACCGGATTCTCATGTCGCAGGAGCTGACGTCGGCTGTGCTTCAGCAACGGCTCCAGCCCGAGCATTGGAGTTTTGCCGACTGGGTGCGACTGCGCCTTCGGCGGCGCATCAATCGCCTCGCGCCGCTGCTGCGCCTTAGGCTCGGGCCACTGCGCAAGCTGCGCGCGCAAGCCTGGCGCGGCGCGCGCTCGTGCAACCTCGCGGCCTGGCGTGCCGATCTCGATAAGGTGGACGGCTTCGATGCGGCCTTCAGCGGCTGGGGACGCGAAGATTCTGATCTTCTGATCCGGCTGTTGCATGGCGGCGTCCGGCGCAAGGGCGGAGAATTCGCGACGGGCGTCCTGCATTTGTGGCATGTTGAGGCCGACCGCGCTCGTTTGCCCCGCAACGACCAGGAGCTTGCGCGGTGCCGATCGGAACGCCGGGTGAGGGCGCAAGCCGGTCTTTCGACGTTGCAAACGAGAATGCTGCCGAGCGAGCCGCCTTAGGCTAGATCAATGACGGTTGCTGCCATCTTAAAAAGTATTGCGGCGATTTTAATGAGCTATGAGCCGATGCTCTTGCGGGCATCGGAGGGGCTAGCTCTTGCCACAGTAATGTCGTTGCCCTGGTCGACCTCGGCGACGAGTATTCTGGCGGGAATCTGGCTGGTAACGTTGCTTGTCTGGGTACTGGCAATCTGGCTGCGAACTACTTTTCCCGTCCTCGGTTGGGCTGCGCTGTGCCGGGAAATCGCGCCGCCGGCGGCAGGATTACCGGTACTTCTCGTGGCCCTTGCCATAGCTGGGGTTTTCTGGACGGAAGTCGGTTGGCTTGATGCGTTGCGCGGCCTGTCGCCCTTTGCGAAGTTATTGGTCATTCCCTTGTTATTCATCCAATTCCGGCGGTCCGATCGAGCCACCTGGGTATTGGGCGGCTTCTTGGTGAGCTGCGTGGCGCTGCTTGTTCTATCGCTGGCGCTCGCGGTTTGGCCGAAAATCGTGCCGAACAAATCCTACGGCGTTCCAGTGAAGGATTATATCGCGCAAAGCGGAGAATTCGCGCTTTGTGCCATGGCCAGCGCCTACGTCGCCATAGACCTTTTCCGCTCCAGAAACCGGACTGCGCTGGTCTGGGTCGGGCTGGCAGGCGTTTTTCTGTTCGACATTCTTTATGTGAGCAGCAGCCGCACGACGCTCGTGACTTTGCCGATCATGCTCGTTCTTCTCGGGCTACGGCAGTTTGGCTGGAAAGGCGTGGCGTCGATCGCCGTCGTCGGCGGTCTGGCGGCGGCGCTGATTTGGGTGTCGTCGCCTCATTTGCGCGATCGCGTGCTCAATCTTTCTTACGAAGTGCATTCCTACGAGGTGGATAAGGACGTGACCTCAGCGGGACTACGTCTCGATTACTGGAAGAAGTCGCTCGGATTCATTTCAACCGCTCCCATGCTGGGTCACGGCACCGGATCGATCAAAAGCCAGTTCGAAAAGGGAGTCGCCGGCCAGAGCGGATATTCGGCGCAAATCTCGACCAATCCGCATAATCAGATATTTGCCATTGCCATCCAGCTTGGCCTTGTCGGCGTGGGCATTCTGCTCGTGATGTGGCTCGCTCACCTTCTATTGTTCTGTGAAGCGGGATTGATGGCGTGGGTGGGGCTTCTGGTCGTCGTGCAGAATATCGTGAGCTCGCTTTTCAATTCACATCTGTTCGACTTCACTCAGGGATGGACTTACGTGTTTGGTGTAGGGGTCGCGGGCGGCGCGGTTCTGCGGGCGAAAAAACCGGCGGTGGCGCCTGCCGTGACTTCCAATTCCGCCGCCGATGCGGGACAGAGTGGCATTGAAGCGCAAAGGCCGTTATGAAAGCGGCCGGGAAACTTTTGCCGCCAAGAATCCGATGAATTTGGGTTTGCCAAAGCTGACGGGGCGACAGCTCTTGATCGTGGCGCACGACCTGCTCGCCACGGCGGCGGCCATTACCGCCAGCTTCTATGTCAGATTTGAAGCGCGCGGCCTCGAGGAGCGGCTCGATGGTCTGCATCGTTTGCTTCCGGCCTTCGTGCTCTACGCTTGCGTGGTCTATTTGTTTTTTGGCCTGTTCAAGGCGAAGTGGCGCTTTGTTTCGCTGCCGGATCTGCAGAAGATTTTCAAAGCCACAACCGTTCTGGCCGTGTCCCTGCTCGTTCTCGATTACATCCTGGTGACGCCGGGATTCTACGGCACGTTTTTCTTCGGCAAGATCACGATCGCGCTTTACTGGCTGCTGCAGATGGCCTTTCTTACCGGGCCGCGCATCGCCTACCGCTATTTCCGTTATTCCCGGACGCGCCGCGGCGCCCGCCTGTCCGAGTCGATCCCGGTTCTCATTCTCGGCCGCGCCGCCGATGCCGAAGTCCTGATCCGGGCCATCGAAAGCGGCGCGGTCAAAAAGATTTGGCCCGCGGGCATCCTGTCGCCGTCCAAAGCCGATCAGGAGCAGGCGATCCGCGGCGTTTCCGTCCTCGGCAATTTCAACGATCTCGGCAGTGTCGTCGCCCACCTCGGCGAACGCGGCACCCGCGTCGACCGGCTGATCCTCACGCCTTCGGCGCTCGATCCGCAGCTCAAGCCGGAAAGCCTGCTCATGCAAGCCCGCCGGCTCGGCCTCGCCACGGCGCGGCTACCTTCGCTCGACGAGGGCGGCGAAGCCTTGCGCCTCGCGCCGGTCGCGATCGAGGACCTGCTGTTGCGGCCGAGCGTCAAGATCGACTACCAGCGGTTGGAAGACTTCGTGCGCAGCAAGTCGATTGTCGTCACCGGCGGCGGTGGATCCATCGGCGCGGAAATCTGCGAGCGTATCGTCACCTTCGGCGCGGCGCGGCTGCTGATCATCGAAAATTCCGAGCCGGCGCTGCATGCGATCCTAGAATCGCTGGCAGCCAAGCGTTCGAAGGCCGGTATCGAGGGGCGGATCGCAGACGTGCGCGATCGCGAGCGCATCTTCCGGCTCGTGAATAATTTCAAGCCCGATATCGTTTTCCACGCCGCCGCGCTCAAGCACGTGCCGCTGCTGGAAAGAGATTGGGAGGAGGCGGTCAAGACCAATGTCTTCGGCTCGATCAACGTCGCCGATGCCTCGGCGGCCGCGGGAGCCGAGGCGATGGTGATGATCTCGACCGACAAAGCGATAGAGCCGGTGTCCGTGCTCGGCGCCACGAAGCGTTTTGCGGAAATGTATTGCCAGGCGATGGACGCCGAATTTGCGTCGCAGGGCAACGGCGGGAAGAAGCCGATGCGCATCATTTCCGTGCGTTTCGGCAACGTGCTTGCCTCAAACGGATCAGTGGTGCCAAAGTTCAAGGCACAAATCGAGAGCGGCGGACCGGTCACCGTGACCCATCCGGACATGGTGCGCTACTTCATGACCATCCGCGAGGCCTGCGATCTCGTCGTCAGCGCCGCAAGCCATGCCCTTGGCCCGGAGCGCCTGGACGTATCGATCTATGTGCTGAATATGGGCCAGCCGGTGAAGATCGTGGATTTGGCGGAACGCTTGATCCGCTTGAGCGGACTCGAGCCCGGACGCGACATCGACATTGTCTTCACCGGTATCCGCCCTGGCGAACGGCTGCATGAAATTCTGTTCTCGCGAGAGGAGCCGAGCGCCGAAATCGGTATTCCCGGCGTCGTCGCCGCGAAGCCGACGTGTCCCTCGCGGGAAACCATGCGGCAATGGATCGCGAAGCTCGAAGAGGGTCTCGCCCGCGAGGAAAGAAGCCTGATCTATGGCGCGCTTCGCGCCGCGGTTCCGGACTTTCAATCGAAGTCAGACTAGCGGCTGCCCCTTCCGCGGGCGAATAGCACCAGCAAAGCGAAAATCAACAGTCCGCCGAGCAGCAAAGCGCCCAGGCTCACGCTTGGGGAAGGCAGCAGAACCGTCGCCGCCGCCAGCGCGATCAAGATGACATTGGCGATGAAAATGCGCGCCACCACGCCGGAGACGGTGAAATGACGGTCCACCGCGCGCTGATAGAAATGGTCGCGGTGAGCATGCCACGGCGTCTTGCCCTGGCGAAGCCGCAACACCAGCGTCGCCGTCGCATCCGCGAGGAAATACAACGGGAGCAGCAAGGCCGCGGCGATGTGCCCGCGCGCACCGAGCAGCAGCAGCAGCCAGCCTAACAGCAGCCCAACGGGAAGGCTGCCGACGTCGCCTAGAAACAGCTTTGCGACCGGGCGGTTGAATGGCGCGAAACCCAGCATCGCTCCAAGAAGCGCAAGCGCCACGACCGCGGCGTAATCGGGCAGCGCGCCGAGCCAACCGAGCAGCGCCAGGCCGATCGTCACCGGAACGACTTCGGCAACCATCATCCAGTCGATCCCGTCCATGAAATTGACGAGGTTGACGAACCAGATGCCGCCGATGAGCAGCAGAACCCGCTCGATTCCCCAAGGCAGCGCGGGAAACAGCCGCAGCTCGGACGGCACCGCGGCGAGGACGACGCCCACGGCCAAGCCCTGAAGCAGCAGCCGCGGCATCACGGAAATGATCTTGATGTCGTCCCAGGCGCCGACCGCGGCAAGGAATACGGTTGCGGCAAAGACCGGCCAGAGGCCGTACGCGCCGGAACCGAAGAGGACCAGCCCGGCCCCTGCGGCACCGAGTGTGGCCGCAATGACCGCGATCCCGCCGCCTTGCGGCGTTGGCTCCCGGTGCGAGGAGCGTGCGTTCGGCCGCGCCAGCGCGTAGCGGTGCAGCGTGTCGTGCAGCAGCAGGATCAGAATCGCGCTGGCCAAGGCGGATCCCAGGACAAGGGCGACAGCCATCGCGGCATCACTCATCGCGAATCCATTGTTTCAACCGAGCGCGATATATCAGGAAGGCGGATGCAGAAGTCGAGCATAGAGTTCGGCAGTCTGCTCGCCGATGGCCGCTGCCGAAAATCGTTCGACCGCGAGGCGTCGGGCGGCGGCCCCATATTCGTTCCGCAATTGCGGCGATGCAGCCAGAGTCGCGATGGCCTCCGCGAGCGCAATGGGGTCATCGACCGGCACCAGCAATCCGGTCAAACCCGGCAGCACAATTTCGCGGCAGCCGGGTACGTCCGTCGCCACCATCGGCCGGGCGCAGGCGGCCGCTTCGAGCAACGATTTTGGCAGTCCCTCGCGATGCGAGGGCAGCGCAGCAATATGCGCGCGCGCCCATACGGTCTCAATCGGATTGACGTGACCCAGCAATTCCAAGCCGGGTTCTTGGCGCCAGGCAGTGATCTCCTCGTCGGCAATTGACGCCGGATTGGCGGGATCCTGAGTTCCCGCCAGCAGCAGCCTCACCCTAATTCCGCGTTGTCGCAGCAGGCGGTGAGCCTCTACCAGGGCGCGCACGCCCTTGTCTTCGAGCAGCCGCCCGACAAAGGCGACTGCCGGCGGGCCTGCAGGCTCCGGCAGCGGCTGGAGCTTTTCGGTATCGACCCCGGAGCCGTGGATGACGACGATATGACCGGCCGGGATGCCCATTTTTTGCAAGCTCACATAATCGTCAGGATTCTGAACCAGGACGACATTGCCGTGCCGCACAAAAAGAAAGCGCAGCATCGCGCCCAGCACAAAGCGCAGGAGGCGCGCCCTCACGTCGCTGCCTGTGAATGCGTAGCCGAAGCCGGTGAGCGCATTGACCTGGGCGGGGCGCATTCCGATCGCCGCCGTCGAGCCGAGCACGCAGGCCTGCAGCGCGACGTGGTGGCAAATTGCCGGCGCAATTGCGCGATGCAGGCTGCGCAGCGCGGCAATGGTTTTCCACGCCGCCAGCGGCGAAAGCGTGCCGCGCGTAAACGGAATAGGATGAAGCGTGAATCCTTCCGACCGGATGGCCGCCGCGCCGTCGATAACACGCGTGGCGACGTGGACCTCGAAACCGGCATTGCGCGCCGCGCGCGCCATGGGTAGACGATGGGAGAGGAAGTACCAGTCTTCCGATACGACATAGAGCAGACGCGGCGCGGCACCTTGCTCTGCTAGGACTTTCGCCGCCATGTTGTGCGCCGCGCTTTCGTTGCCTGCGATGTGGGAATTCTTGGCCGAGGCGGATGAACAAATCTGGGGGCAGCATAGCCCCCGGAAGTCGAGTCGAGAATAGACCGGCAGCCGGTGAGCGCCGGGATTAATGCAGCCAACGCTCCGCCCAGGCACGCACCATGAGGATATTCCACATGCCGGTGGCGTTGGTCTCGACGCCGGCGATATGCCTCTTCCAGAGTTCCTGGATGCGGTCAGAATCGAAAATGCCGTCGTCGCTGGTCCGGCGCGGGGCCAGTAATTCCTCGGCCCAGCCGCGCAGCGGTCCGCGCAGCCATTCCGCAAGCGGCACCGAGAAGCCTCGCTTCGGACGGTCGATCAAGGATGGCGGCAGGTAGCGAGCGAGGACTTGGCGAAGCAGATGTTTTGGCTCGCGATCGTCATGGCGGAGCGATGCGGGAAGCGACCAGACATATTCCACCAGCCGATGATCGAGCAGCGGCACCCGTGCTTCGAGTGCGACGGCCATCGAGCACCGGTCGACCTTGGTCAGGATGTCGTCGGGCAAATAGGTCACGGTATCCTGCGCCTGCATCCGCAGCCTCAAATCGGGCAGCGACGTTTCCAGGTTAGGAATGAGCGGCAGCGGCAATTCGTGTGTTGCTCGTCGGAGAGGCAATGGACCGGCGAGGCCGACGGCCGCCAGCGCCAGCGCCGCGTCGTCCGGCGTCGCGGCGGACAGGGCGAGACCGAGCCGCCGCGCCTTTTCGCCGGCTCGTTCGGCGCGTCCGGCATCGAGCAAGGCGGCCGCCGCTTTCTCAACCAGCGGTTCCGGAAACTTTGTTGCAAGCCGTGCAAGGGCCGCGCGGAGCGGACGCGGCACTCGGCCGGCATGGCGCCAAATAGACGTGAGCCAGTCGTATTTCGGATAGCCGCCGAATAATTCGTCGCCGCCATCCCCTGAAAGGGCGACGGTCACATGCCGGCGCGTGACCTGGGAAACGAGATAGGTCGGCAACTGCGACGAATCGGCAAAAGGTTCGTCGAACCAGTTCGGCACGTCGGCGACCAGATCGAGGACGCGCTTCGGCTCGATCGTGACTTCGGTGTGCTCCGTCCCCAGGCGATCGGCCACCTCGCGTGCGAATTTCGCCTCGTCGTAAGCCGCCGCCTCAAATCCCACGGTGAATGTGCGGACCGGTCGATCGGCACTCGCCTGCATGGCGGCAACCACCGCCGATGAATCGATGCCGCCGGAGAGGAAGGCGCCCAGCGGAACGTCGGAAATCATCCGCCGCCGCACGCTATCGCGAAGAAGCGCATCGATCCCTTCGACAGCTTCCGCCCGGCCGATGGTATCGTTCCGGCGCCGCGCGATCACATCGGCAAGTTTCCAAAAGGTGCTGACGACCGGCTCATGCCCGGGCTGTACCGTCAGGATCGTCCCCGGCGGCAGTTTGAAAACGCCGCGGAAAACCGTGGCGGGCGAGGGCACATAGCTGTAGCGAAGCACCGAAGCGATAGCGTTGGGATCGACATCCTTGCGGAACGACGGATGCGCCATCAGCGCCCGCAATTCCGAGCCGAACAGCAGAACATCGTTCAACAGCGTCCAATAGAGCGGCTTGATGCCAAGCCGGTCGCGCACGAGCCGCAACGTTCGGGTTTGCCGGTCGAAGACGGCAAACGAGAACATGCCGATGAAGCGATCGACCGCCGCCTCCGGCCCCCATTCGCCGAAGGCCGCCAGCATCACCTCGGTATCGGAGCTGCTGCGGAACGTGTGGCCGCGGGCCGCGAGCTCCGCGCGCAATTCGCGGAAATTGTAAACCTCGCCGTTATAGCTGATGACATAGCGCCCGTCCGCGGAATGCATCGGCTGCGCGCCGCCCGGCGAGAGATCGATGATCGCTAGCCGCCGGTGCCCGAGCCCGACGCCCGCCTCTGGGTCGCCCCAAGCATCGCCGCCGTCGGGGCCACGATGCGCCAAGGTGTCCACCATCCGTCGCGCGGCCGCTGCGGGATCGCTCTCGCGCGGCTTCGATCGCATGTCGAAGAGCCCGGCGATGCCGCACATCAGAGCGGAACTCTCGCGTCTGCCATCCGGAATTCTCGCTCGCCTTGCCGACAGCCAGCGTTCATGCTATGAACATTTAATAAAGCTGTCTACTCCGAACCTTGGCTTGCATGCCGATCGAGTCCGACGAACGTTCCGACGGGTCCGGCCAACCGGATCAAATCCTGCTTGGCGTCCTTAACGCCATCGAGCGGGACGCGCGCACGTCGCAACGGACCATTTCCCGGGAACTTGGCGTCGCCCTTGGTTTGGCCAATGCCTATCTCAAGCGCTGCGTCGGCAAGGGCTGGATCAAGATCAGCCAGGTGCCGCCGCGCCGTTATGCCTATTACCTGACTCCCAAGGGATTTGCCGAAAAGACCCGGCTGACGGCGGAATATTTCTCCGCCTCCTTCACCTTCTTCCGCCGCGCGCGCGAGCAGATGTCCCAATTGATGGCGCAGTGTGCGGCGAACGGTTGGAAACGCATTGCCTTCGCCGGCACATCGGAACTCGCGGAAGTGGGAACGCTTTGTGTGCACGATTATCCGGTCACGCTCGTTGGCGTCGTTGATCCGGCGCGGGCAGGAACAAATTTTTGCGGCGTCACGGTCAGCGCCAGTCTGGCCGATCTCGGCGTGATCGACGCGGTGATTATCACCGGCGTCAAGGACGCGGAAACGATCCTGCGTGCGACGACCGATAAAATCGGCGAGGAGCGCGTGCTGGTGCCGGCCCTTCTTGGCCTGCGCACGGCATCTGCCGAAACCTCGGCGGCCGAAATTCGAGCGGCGGAATGAAACGTTGGTACGCGGTCTATACGCAGCCCAGGAACGAAGGCCTAGCGCGGGAGCATTTGGCGCGTCAGGGTTTTGACGCCTACTACCCGCGCTATCGGAAGCGGCGCAGCCACGCCGGCCGCGTGGATGTCGTGCCGTCTCCGTTGTTTCCGCGCTACATTTTTGTGGCCTTCGACATCGTGGGAGAGCGCTGGCAGGCCATCCGCTCGACACGCGGTGTCATCGATCTGGTCAAGAACGGACTCGATCCCGTGCCGGTGCCGGAGTTCGTGATTTCCGAAATCCGCGCGCGCGAAGACGAGAACGGGTTTGTATTGCTCGGCAACCATCTCAAGCTCGCCCGCGGCGACAAGTTCAGCATCGCCGGCGGTCCGTTTTCCGGGCAAGTGGCGATCTTCGAAGCGCGCCGAGACAGCGCGCGGGTCATCGCGCTGCTCTCGCTGCTCGGCGGCAAGATCGTCGTCGAGCTGCCCGTGGACGCCGTCGCGCCCGCGACCTGATTCAATCCGGAACGCTAAGCGCGCTCGCGGTCATCAGTCGGGTGGACGCGGCATCGCCTTCGTACAATCGCGGCCAGAAGCCGTCGAGTCGCGAGATGTTTGGAAACTTGCCTTTGAAGAGCGACTCCAGAAAATCCAGAGCGACCGGCGCTTTCTGTCCTCCCGCCCCCGCTTTATGGCCCGAGATCATGCTGTGCAGCAGCACGCCGCGACGGACGACGCGCAGAATTTCGGCAGCATAACTGCCGCAGACTTCGTGTTCCATTTCCTGAAACGAAAAGGCATTGAGAAAGAAATCAATCGGCCCTTGCAGCCGCGGCAATTGCCAGGCGGCGAGCTGATAGACATGCACCGCGCCATCGATTGGTTGCGGCACGATGGGCGAGGGCGCTTCCATCGCCCGGGCATCGTCGACCTTCAGTCCCTCGATCGATTTTAGGAATTGAGTGGAAAGATAAAGCACCGGCGGGATGTCGACGTTCACGATGATCCGAAGTTCCGGGTTGAGCGCGATATGGGCGAGCGAATTGAGGCCGAGCCCGGGGCCGATTTCGAGGATCGACTGCACCTCGTGCGCCCGCACCCGGCTGTAAAAATCAGCAGCACGGCTGAGATACATCACGAAATAAGGGACGACCGCATTCCCGCGCCAATCGAAAGCGTCGTCGGCGCCGCCATTCGCAAGTCCGGCCGGAATCCGCATTGCCGGAAAAGCGTGGGCGATCTCGTCGAGCGCGAGCCGCGCATGTTGCCGGCAACCGGCAATTTGGCGTATGCCCGGCAGCTTTTCGAGCGCGGCCCAGGCGGCACGTTTCCAGGCGGCGTCGGGAATTTCCGGCTGCGGCACGCCGCCGACCGCAAAGCCCTTGAGCAGGCGCTGATTGGCGCGCATGCCTTTCAAACCCGCGCGATCAAGCTCGCGCATGATGCGCGCACAGTAGGCGCGCCAATAGGCGGTCGGGCGGAACAGAGCGGACCTCCGGTCCGCGCCGGCCATCATGAAGCGTAGCAAGGCCGGGTCGTCGGCGAGGTCCTTTGCGGGCACCGAGTCCGGCGCGGGGGCAGCCTGCATGCAATCTGCCACCGTTTGCCGTGTATCTTTTTCCACGCTGCCGCTCCGCCTTAATTTCCCCGAGGCCGCATGGCACCTGCGCGGCGCTGGCCGTGCCTGTTCTATGCGGCTTCCCAGGCTCTTAGCCATACCCGTAAGTGCGGTCGGGCTCGTCTTGACACGCGTGTTCAATTCATGAACACTGGACTTAACGAGGGGGGAGGCGACAAGCCTTAAGGCTTGGAAATATCTCCCAAATTTCGAGCTTGCTCCGGGCGATTTCGCCTCACCCGGACTGCGGTAGCTTGCCAAGCCTCGGTTTGGCGCAGCCTTCTCCCTCCAATCCCAGCAATCAGGTCAAATGCCCCGTCGCGACGTCGTGCTCGGCATCCAGTTCGGCGGCCATGATACGGCCGCCGGCCTGATGATCGACGGCCGGTTGCTGGCCGCCTGCGAGCAAGAGCGCTATTGCGGCGAGAAGCATACGCGGCGCTTCCCCAGCGACGCCATCGCCGATTGTCTGCAGATCGCCGGCGTCACAATGGCTGACGTGAACGAGATCGGCTTCTGCTTCGATCCCTTCCACTACATCCGCGAAACCTATCTGAAGACGGCGCTCGAGGATAACGATCGCATCGGCTTCCTCATCAACGACATCGAGCGAATCGCTAACGAATACCGGATGGAAGAGCGCGTCCGCGATGAAACCGGCTTCGCCGGCCCGATCGTTTTTCATCGTCATCATCTCTGCCATCTCGCCAGCGCCTATTACCCCAGCGGTTTCGATAACGCTCTGCTGTGCAGCTTCGACGGCATGGGTGAAATCGAAACGAGCCTGATCGGCGCCGGCCGCGGCGGCAAAATCGAGATCGTTCACCAGGGCAACCGCTATCCGCATTCCTTCGGGCTGCTCTATTCGGCGATCACTTATTATCTCGGCTGGAAGCATCATTGCGATGAAGGCATCGTCATGGGGCTGGCGCCTTATGGCGATCCTGATGCGCTCATTCCCGGCGACACGCGCAGCTATCGCGAGGTCTTTGCCGAGATCCTCGCCGAGACCGGCGATTACGACATCGCGGTGAACACCAATTGGATCGCCTATCACAAGGTTCGTGATACCTGGATCAGCGAACAGTTCATTGACGTTTTGGGACCGCGCCGCCTTCCTGGCGGGCCGCTCACCGCTCACCACCGCAATATCGCCGCAGCGCTGCAGGCGCGGCTGGAAGAAATCGTGCTTAACCAGTTGCGTCGGGCGCGAAAGGCGTTTGGCCTCAATCGTCTTTGTCTCGCTGGCGGCGTCGCTTTGAACTGCTCGATGAACGGCAAGATCGAGGCGAGCGGAATTTTCGATGAGATTTTCGTGCAGCCGGCAAGCGGCGATAACGGCACGGTGATTGGTGCCTGCTATCTCTCTCACGCCAATCACGTGGGCGGCATCGCGCCGAAGCGGGATGACGACAATCTGAAAGGCTCGCGATTCGGCGATGCCGAGATTGGCGCGGCGTTTCGCGCGGCGGGCGTCGCCGCTCTGCGGCCGAAAGATGTTTACGCGCTGACCGCGAAGAAACTGACCGAAGGCAAGATTGTCGGCTGGTTCCAGGGCGGCGCCGAGTTCGGGCCGCGCGCGCTCGGCAATCGCAGCATTCTGACCCGGCCTTTTCCGGCGAAGATGAAAGACTATCTCAACGCGCGCGTGAAATTCCGCGAGGAATTCCGTCCCTTCGCGCCCGCGGTGCTTGCCGAATTCCAGAACGAATATTTCACGATCAGGCAGGACAGCCCGCACATGCTGATCGCCTGCCAGGCGCGGCCGGAGAAGCGCAACGCGATCCCCGCAGTGGTTCATGTCGACGAGACTTGCCGCGTGCAAACGGTGCGGCCGGAAACCAACCGCCGCTTTTATTCGCTATTGCAGGCCTTCCACGCGGAGACCGGCTGCCCGGTCTTGCTCAACACGTCCTTCAACGTGAAGGGCCAACCGATCGTGAATACGCCGGAAGAGGCGATCGCCTGTTTCCGCTCCACCAATATCGACGTGCTCGTGATCGGCGATTTCTGCGTCGAGAAGTTGCCCTCCGGCGAAGTGCCTCTGATCAATTCAGCCGATGTCGAAGGCGACCGCGCGCCAGTTTGAGGCCCGTGAGAGCCTCCCCGAGGTGGCGCTGCTCGAACATTACTTCGACCGGCTGTGGCCGCTGCCGCGCAGTATTACCGGCGAGGGCGTGCGGCGGACGCATGATATCCTCGGCGAACTCCTGCCGCTCGAGCGCATCGAAATCCCGACCGGCACGCAGGTCTTCGACTGGACGGTGCCGCGCGAATGGGTGGTGCGCGGCGCCCACATCATCGCGCCGGATGGGCGCCGGCTGCTCGATTTTGCCGACAACAATCTGCATCTTGTCGGCTATTCGCAGCCGTTCCGCGGCAAGCTCAGCCGCGCCGAGCTCGACACGCATCTCCACAGCTTGCCGGACCGGCCAACCGCCATTCCTTACGTCACGAGTTATTACGCGCCGAGTTGGGGCTTCTGCCTGAGCCACGAGCAACGCCAGGCGCTGCCCCAAGGCGAATATGACGTCGTCGTCGATACCGCGCTGATCGACGGATCGATGACGTTGTCGGAATGCGTGCTGCCGGGCGAAACTGGCCGCGAGGTGCTGATTTCGGTGAATACCTGCCATCCCTCGCTCGCCAGCAACGAATTGTCGGGGCCGCTCGTCGCGGCGTTTCTTTACCGTCGTCTCGCCGCGCTGCCGCGGCGGCGGCTCACCTACCGCTTCGCTTTCGTGCCGGAGACGATTGGCGCGATCGCCTATCTCAGTCTGCGGGGCGAAAAACTGCGCGAACGGCTTGTGGCAGGCTACGTGCTGACGTGCCTCGGTGATGCCGGGCGCTTCACGTACAAGCGCTCGCGCCGCAGCGGGAGCCCGGGCGATCGCGCCGCGGCGCAGGTGCTGACGCAATGCGGCCGCCGGGCAGACATCATCGATTTCTTCCCGCAGGGCAGCGACGAGCGGCAATATTGCTCTCCCGGATTTGATTTGCCGGTCGGCTGCCTAACCCGCACGATGTATTGGCGCTATCCCGAGTATCACACGTCGCTCGATAACAAGGATTTCATTTCCTTTTCGGCAATGGTCGAAACCATCGACACCTGTTTCGACATCTGCAAAGTGCTCGACGCCGAGGGCCGCTACCGCAACCTTGTGCCCTTCGGAGAACCGCAGCTCGGCAAGCGCGGGCTCTATCCGAGCTTTGGAGGCTCGAACGAAAAGGAAGCGCGGGTGCGCGCGCAAGCGTGGCTGCTGAATCTCTCCGACGGCAATCACAGCCTTTTGGATATCGCGGAGCGTAGCGGCGAAACCGTCCTGCAGCTTGCGGAGATCGCCGAAACCTGCGTCGCTGCCGGCTTACTGGAAAGGATGCCGTCGTGAGCCGGCGGCCGCCACTCTTCATCCATGTTGGGCTGCGCAAGGCGGCGAGCACGACCTTGCAGAAAGGTCTCTTCGCTAAGCTGCCACAGATCAATCACTTCGGCATGTGGCTGAACGACACGACGCGTTTTGCCGATCCGCAGGTATCCGATCTCATTCATCGCATCATCCTTAGCGACGGAGTCAATTACGACCGCGCCGCAGCGCGTGCTCTTGCCGATCAGGCGGTGCTTTCCAAGCTCGATCCCGCCAAGATCAACACGCTGTCCGATGAGAAGCTCGGCGGCTTTTGGCGCGGCTATGCCGACCGTCGCTTGATCGCCGAACGGCTTAAAGACGTGTTTGGCGATATTCGCATCATCCTGATGGTGCGCGAGCAGGTCGATCACTTCCTGGCCAATTACATCGCGCTCGGCGGCGAGTATAAGCTCGCGCCCGACCGGCTGCGTGTGCGCCTGCCGGTCACCGATCATCTCGAATACATGATGCGCTACCCCGATTACGAGCAGCTCGGGCATCTCAAAGCGGGCCGCCTCGCCGGCATGTATGCCGATATCGTCGGCCGGGAGAATGTCTGCGTGCTGCTCTTCGAGGAGATGCGCGACGATCTTCCCGCATTTGCCAGGCGCATAGGCGGTTTCCTCGGCGTCGACGCGGCCGCGGTCGTTGCCTGTCTGTTGGGCCGGCACGAAAATCCGCGGCGGCAGACGCAGCTCATGCTCGCTTATCGCAGCCTGCGTTCGCATCTTTTCCCGGGCACCAGCTTGAGCGCGCTCCTACCGAAGTCGGTGCAGACGGGTTTTGAGCGCATGCTTGCGCGCGGAGCCAAGTCACACATCGCACTTCCTGCAGAGTGGATCGAGCGGCTGCGTGTTTACTATGCCGAGGACAACGCCCAGCTCGCCCGCAGCTTTGGGTTAGATCTGGCGCGCTGGGGCTACGCCTTGCCCGGCGTAGCGCGGACGGCGACTTCCATTCAACCGCAGGCAAGCGGCGTTCTGATTCAGGAGGAGGGGTAGCATCATGGCTCGTGAGTTGTGGATCGACGGTGCCGAGATCAGTGACGCCAGCGATTGCTATGTCATCGCCGAGATCGGTCACAATCACCAAGGCAGCTTGGACGAATGCAAGCGCATGTTCGCGGTGGCCAAGGAGTGCGGGGCCAATGCAGTCAAGCTGCAGAAGCGTGACAACCGCGCGCTTTATACAAAGGCGATGTATGACAGCCCGTATCTGCATCGCAACAGCTACGGTGCCACCTATGGCGAGCATCGCGAGAAGCTGGAATTCGGCCGTTCTGAATACGAGGCGCTGATCCGCCATGCCAAGGAGCTTGGCATCACCTTCTTCTCGACGGCCTTTGACATTCCGAGCGCCGACTTCCTCGCCGCGCTCGACATGCCGGCTTACAAGATCGCTTCCGGCGATCTCACCAACATTCCGCTGCTGCGGCACGTCGCCAAACTCGGCAAGCCGATGATCATCAGCACCGGCGGCGGAACGATGGAAGACGTCGTGCGGGCCTATTACACGATCATGCCGCTGAACCGGCAGCTTGCGATCCTGCAATGCACCTCGGGCTATCCGGCGGAATTCGAGGAATTGAACCTCAAGGTCATTCAGACTTTCCGCGATCGCTTCCCGGAAACGGTGATCGGGCTGTCTTCGCATGACAACGGCATCGCCATGGCGCTCGTCGGTTATGTGATGGGCGCGCGGATCGTGGAAAAGCATTTCACGCTCAATCGTGCGGCCAAGGGCACCGATCATGCCTTCTCGCTCACGCCGGAGGGTATGCACCGCATGGTGCGCGATCTGCGCCGCGCGCGCATTGCTGTCGGCGACGGCGTCAAGCGCACCTACGAAAGCGAGAAGGGGCCGCTCTATAAGATGGCCAAAGCGCTGGTCGCCGCGCGCGACTTGCCAGCGGGGCATGTGCTCACTCCCGCCGATCTCACGTTCAAGTCACCAAGCAACGGCTTGCCGCCCTACGAATACGATAACGTCCTCGGCATGCGCCTGACCACGGCAGTGAAAGCCGACGACAGCATCAAGTACGAAATTCTCGAGCCGGCTGAGCCGGCGCGGCGCGTGGCGGCGGCGCAATAGAATCGTTGGGTTCGATAAGCAGCCCGATGAATATGGACGACGACGCGCTTTTTTCCCTGCGTGACCGCGTGATCGTGGTCACAGGCGGGGCAGGGCGGCTCGGCTCCGCCTTCTGCAAGGCGCTGGTGGCGCGGAACGCGCGCGTCGCCGTTTTCGATTCGCTTGAACCGGGCAAGGCGCGCGCCCGCTTCAATGGCATCGGGTCCAATTCGCGGCTGCGGTTCGAGCAGGTCGACGTCACCGATAACGCCTCGCTGCAGACGGCGCTTGATCGCGTGAGGGCGAATTGGGGCGACCCCCAGGGGCTCGTCAATGCGGCCGCCATCGACGCGCCACCGGACGCACCACCGGAGGAAAACGGTCCCTTCGAGACCTATCCGGCCTCGTCCTGGGATCGCATCATGGCAGTGAATGTCAAAGGCGTGATGCTCTCCTGCCAAGTGATCGGCGCCGCCATGGCCAAGGCGGGCCGCGGCGCGATCGTCAATATCGCTTCCACCTACGGGGTAGTGTCGCCCGATCAGAGTCTCTATGACTATCGCCGCGCCCGCGGCGAAACATTCTACAAGCCTGTCGCCTATTCGGCATCGAAATCGGCGCTGCTCAATCTCACGCGCTACCTTGCGACCTATTGGGGACGCAAAGGCGTGCGGGTGAATACTTTGACGCCGGGCGGCGTCTTCGCCGGACAGGAGAAGGACTTTCTTGACGCCTACGAGCGCCGCGTGCCCATGGGCCGCATGGCGCGCGAAAATGAGCTCGACGGCGCGGTGGTGTTCCTTCTTTCCGACGCGTCCTCCTATATGACGGGCGCCAATCTTGTCGTCGATGGCGGCTGGACCGCATGGTGAGCGCGTGAGCGAAGCAGTCGCAAAAATCAAACCAACGGCGCGGCCTTTTCCGGATCGCATAGGCAATTGGATCGCCGGTGTGGAAATGCCTGCCGCCTATGGCGAAGCGTTCGAAAAGATTTCGCCACACGACGGAAGCACGCTTTGCCGCGCCGCGCGTTCGCAGAAGCAGGACGTCGAGGCCGCCGTGGCGGCTGCCGCAGCGGCGCAGCCCGCTTGGGCGCAAATGCCGGCGGTGCAGCGCGGCGACATTCTGCATGCGATTGCCATGGCGCTGGCCGCGCACACGGAAGACATGGCGCAAACGGTCGCGCTGGAAACCGGCAAGTCGCTGAAGGACGCGCGCGGTGAAACCAAGGGTGCGATCCAGCAGGCGCTGTTCATGGCGGGGGAAGGGATGCGCCTGTTCGGCCGCACCACGACCAGCGCCGGGGCGAACAAGCAGGCAATGACGCTGCGCGCGCCGCTCGGGGTCGCGGGCTTGATCATCGCCGCCAATACGCCGATCGCCAATGTGGCGTGGAAGGTTTTTCCGGCGCTCATTTGCGGCAACGCCGCAGTGTTGAAAGCGTCCGAAGACGCGCCAGCGACGGCTTGGCTGTTCGGCGAGATTGCGCGCGAAGCGGGCCTGCCCGATGGCGTACTCAACATCATCCAGGGACTTGGCGCCGAAGCCGGGCGGGCACTCGTTGCCGATCCGCGCGTCGCGGTGGTCAGCTTCACCGGCTCGACCGCGGTCGGGCGCGAGATCGCGCGCGTGGCCGGTGAGCGGCTGGCCAAGATCTCGCTTGAGCTTGGCGGCAAGAATCCGTTTGTCGTCTGCGACGATGCCGATCTCGACGCCGCGGTGGAATGGGTGGCACTTTCAGCCTTCAGCAATGCCGGGCAGCGCTGCGCCTCAGGCAGCCGCGTCATCGTATTCGATGCGGTCTACGATGCCTTCAAGGCCAAGCTTCTCGAGCGCACGCGCAAGCTGAAGGTCGGCCCCACCGACAATGATGACTTCGGCCCGGTGATCAACGAACGTCAGCTAACGGCCATGCTCGCCGCCATCGAGCGCGCCCGCGCGGCCGGCGCTTCCGTGCTCATCGGCGGCACGCGCTTGAGGGACCCAGGGCATGCCCAGGGGTGTTACCTCGCGCCGACCATCATCGAAGGCGCCGGCGTGGCCGACGAGATTTCCGTCAAGGAATTGTTCGGGCCGATCCTCTGCCTCTACCGCGTCAAGGATTTCGAAGGCGCTCTCGCGCTCGCCAACGATTCGCCTTACGGTCTGACCGCCTGCATCCATACGCGCAGCTTGGATCGGGCCTCGGAATTCATCCGGCGCGCCGAGGCGGGCACGGTTTCGGTCAATGCCGGCACCTATGGCAGCGAGCCGCACATGCCTTTCGGCGGTGTCAAGCAGTCGGGCAACGGCAGCCGCGAGCCAGGCACCGAAGCGATCGACTTCTATTCTAATCTCAAGAACGTCTACATCACCACGAATCCGGCGCGTGTCTGATGTCGAACGAACCACGCGTTCTTGCGGTGATTCCCGCCCGCGGCGGTTCCAAGCGATTTCCGCGCAAGAACGTCTATCCGCTGCGCGGTCATCCGCTCATTGCCTATACGATCAAGGCGGCGGCCGACGCGCGCCGCGTGACGGACTGGTTAGTTTCGACCGACGATGACGAAATTGCTGAAGTGGCGCGGCGCTACGGCGCGCCGGTGCCGTTCAAGCGGCCGGCCGATCTCGCCGGCGACGCCGATCGCAACAATGTCGTCGTGCGCCATGCCATGGATTTTATGGAAGCCAAGACCGGCCGTCGCTACGACATCCTGATCCTGCTTCAACCGACCTGTCCGATCCGCAGTGCCGCGCATATCGATCAGGCGGTGGAACTGCTATGGGCCTCGCCGCTGGAGACGCTGGCGAGCGTCGGCCCGCCGATCAAGAAGCGCGACCCCAACGTCAAAGCCATCCGCAACGGTGAGCTGGTGCCTTACAACGAGCGCGAGAATCCGGCGCAGTGGGACGCCGCGCACATTTATAATGCTTCGATCTATGCCATGAAGCGGGATTTCTTCCTGCGCGAGAACAGTTTCGTCTCGCAGCATTCGGTACCGCTCGTCATGGATCGGTTTCATTCCGCCGACATCGACGAGAGGGTCGATGCCGTCGTGGTGGAAGCCTATTTCGATCACCTCGGGCTTGATCCCTTCGGCGACCGCGAGCCTGTGCGCTCCGCGGGCGCAGGGCAGCGCGGGTAGCCCACAGCGCAAATTCGTATCGGGAGGAAATCATGCAGAAGTGTCGCGAGCTGAAAGGCGTCATACCGGTGGTGCAGACGCCGGTGCACGAAGACGGGTCGATCGATATCAAGGGCTGCGAGCGGCTCATCGACTTCCTCATCGAAAGGAAAGTCGGCGGCCTGTGGGTGCTCGGCACCGGCAGTGAGGACATGAATCTGAGCTTCGAAAAGCGGCTGACCGTGGCGCGCGCCATGACCAAGGCCAATGCCGGCCGGCTGCCGCTGATTCTCGGTGCCGGATTCTTTTGCATGGACGACACCTTCGCCTTCGTCGAGGCCACCAAGGATCTCGAGTTCGACGCCTATCACGTCATGCCCTATCATCCGGTGATGGGTCTCGATGGCGTCGAGAAATTCTATCGCGACATCGCCGACAACGTACCGAAGCCGCTGTGGATGTACCTGAGTGGCAATTGGTGCCGATACTATCCGCCGGATTTCGTGCGCCGCCTGAAGCCGCATCCGAATATCGCCGGCATCAAGTTCAGCTCGAGCCGCACCACTGACCAGATCAACGTGATCGGCATGGCGGAACCGGGCTTCCAGGTGATCACCGCGGTGGCGACGCAATTCATCATGGTGCTTTCCGTCGGCGTCGCCGGCAGCACGACAAGCCTCGCCGGCGCCATTCCAGAGCCGCTGCAGGAGATCTACGACCTCTACAAAGCCGGCAAGCAGAAAGAAGCGCTGGCGGCGCAGCACAAGTTCAATAGCTTCCAGTCGCGTTTTCCGAAGCGCGCGCGGGAGTGGAACTTCCTCACCGGGGCGCATGAGAAATACATCCTGTCACTGCGCGGCATCTGCAAACCCTGCATGACCTCTTATTACACGCCGCTCGACAAGGATGAGCAGGCGCAGATGCGCGCCGCGCTCGAGGAGTTCGGCTACATGAAATACATCAAGGAGCCGGTGGCGGCGTAATGGCCGCCGGCTCTGCAATCTCAGCGAAGCCGCCTCCCTCTTGGACGACCGCGTGAATCCCGGAAGCCTCACCCGCGAGCCTCACCCGCTCGCCAATCGGCGCGTGCTGTTCCTGCCCAAGAACAGCCGTACGCCGTATTTCGCCGCGCTGCTCGCGGCGGCGCGCCGCGAGTTTGGGTGGCAGGTCGCCGTAGTGGGCCCGGCGCGGCATGCGGCAGCATGGCGCGAGGCGGCCGACAGCCTCACCGAGCCGCCGGAGTTCAGCGCGCCGCAATCATGGGAAAGCGACAAAGTCCGCTGTGCGGCGGTCGATGCCTTCATCGCGGCCTGCGAAAGCGCGACCGGCACCTCGGCCGGCCGCATCATCCTTGCCGGCGAGCGCGATCTCGGCCGCGGCTTTTCCCGCGGCAACTTCCATTGGTTCCACAACAAAATGGCGCGGCGTGTGCTGCAGGATACGGCGGAGCCAGCCCGGATCGTGCGTCGCATCTTCGCCTTCGCCAAGGAGACCTTGGAAAAGACGCGGCCGGATTTGGTATTGGCCGGTGAATGGGCCGATCCGCTGTGCTTTGCCTTTTCGCTCGCCGCGCGCGAGATGGGCATTCCTTGCGTCGTCAACCGCCAGTCAAAGCTCTGGAGCGGTCGCTGCTACTGGTCGGCCGATCCCCTGATGTATAACGAGGCGGCGCGCGAGCGCGCGACGATGCTACGCGCCGCAACGGCGCCGGTGCAGGAGCGTTCCAAGCAGCATATCGCCGAATTCCGCTCGCGACCGAAGACGCTCGGCTACGTGCAGCACAATTGGAACGCGATCGACCGCCGCGGCTGGCTTTTCGAGCACATCGATTTCGCGCGGCTCCTCGCGGCGCAACTTCGCTATCACATCGCCGGTCGCAGCGGGCCGACGCCGAAGCCAGCGCTGCGGGTGCTCGGCGGATTTTACCGCCGCAGTTATCTGCGGTTGCGCCAGGTAAGGCTGTTCCGCCGCATCAGCGAAGAAGAGTTGGCCAAGAAGCGCTACATCTACGTAGCCATGCATAAGGATCCTGAGCAGGCGCTGAACTATCAGGCACCGTTCTGGTCCAACCAATACAGCACCGTCTCGTTGTTAGCTGGATTGCTGCCGGATGGTTTCAGCTTGCTGGTGCGCGAGCACCGCAACAACCGTGGGCGGCGGCCGACGCGCTACTATAAAGACTTGCGCCGGCTTCCAGGGGTGGTGCTGATCGACGGTCTCGACGATCAGTTCAAATACATCCGCAACGCGGAGCTCGTCGTCTCCGAGAACGGCACTAGCGGCTGGGAAGGCCTGCTGCTGTCGCGGCGGGTCATCGTGCTCGATCGATGCTTTTACAGTGCGGCCGGTCTTGCGCGGCATGTCACGGAGCCTGGTGCGCTAGCTGAGATCGTGCTCGAGATGCTGCGGCAGCCGCCGACGCCGGATGCAAGACAGCACGACCTCAATCTCGGTTGGATTCTCGACGCCGAATGGCAGACGAGCGTGCCGGTGGATGAGCCGACATCCGCCGCAAACTTCGACCTGCTTGCTGCTGTTCTCCACAAGCCCGCCATGGGCAGGCGCGAAACCATAGCTGTGAGTGCATGAACGACAATCTTCAATTCGTCCCGGTCTCCGAGTTTGAGCGCGTGCGCAAGCTCAATGCTGAGAATTTTGCGCGCGCTGCGTTGTTTGCCGATCTCTGCCGGCTGAACACGCTGTCAATGATTGCCTATGCCGGATCGGGCCATATCGGCTCGAGCTTCAGCTCGCTGGATATCGTCGCCTGGCTGTTCCTCAACGAGCTGCAGCCGCCGCCGGGCAGCACCAACGGCAGCGGCGACCTTTATTTCTCCTCGAAGGGACACGACGCGCCTGGCCTCTATGCGGCGATGATCGCCTGCGGGCAATTGCCGGCCGACGGGCTGCGCAAGCTGCGGCGGCTCGGCGGTCTGCCTGGTCATCCGGATGTCGGCACGCCGCACATGGTGGCCAACACCGGCTCGCTGGGCATGGGTATTTCCAAGGCGAAGGGTATGCTCTTTGCCGATCGCTTGCTCGGCCGCGATCGCCGCATCTTTGTCATGACCGGCGACGGCGAATTGCAGGAGGGGCAGATCTGGGAATCGCTTGTCTCCGCTGCCAATCATCGCCTCGGCCAGCTGACTGTCATTGTCGATCATAACAAGCTGCAGTCGGATACCTGGGTGGCGCGCACCAGCGATCTCGGCGATCTCGAAGCGAAGTTCGCGGCCTTCGGCTGGCATGTGGAGCGCTGCGACGGGCACGATTTTCCCGACCTTGCCGGCGCGCTCGACCGGCTGCGACATATGACGGACAGGCCCAAAGTCGTCATTGCCGATACGGTGAAAGGCAAGGGCGTCTCCTTCATGGAGTCGAGCGCTTTCGGACGCGACGAGAAGCTTTACCGCTACCACTCGGGCGCGCCTTCGCCGGAAGATTATGTACGCGCGGCCGACGAATTGATCAGCCGCGCCAACCGCGCGCTCGATCTCGCCGGCGCCGAGCCCTTGCGTCTGGAGGGCGTGGCGCGGCCGAGCCGCGCGGTCCCACGCGCGCCGGAAAAGCTCGTGGCCGCCTATAGCGACGCTCTGGTGGCGCAGGCCGAGCGCAACGACCGCATCGTCGCGCTCGACGGCGACCTCGTGCTCGACACCGGCTTAATTCCTTTCACCGAGCGCTTTCCCAATCGCTTCTTGGAGTGCGGCATCGCCGAGATGGACATGGTCTCGCAGGCCGGCGGCATGGCGCTGCAGGGCTTGCTGCCAGTCGTGCACTCCTTCGCGTGCTTCCTGATCGCGCGTCCTGTCGAGCAGATCTACAACAATGCCTCCGAGCGCCGGAAAGTGATCTATGTCGGCTCGCTTGCCGGACTGCTGCCGGCCGGGCCCGGCCATTCGCACCAGGCGGTGAACGACATTTCCGTGTTGAGCGCCATTCCTGGCCTTGAGTTGGTCGAGCCCTGCTGCGCAGCGGAAGTTGCGCCCCTCTTTGATTATCTTGTGAACCGAGCGCCGGGCAGCGGCTATCTGCGCCTAGTCTCAATTCCATGCGAAATTCCATACAGTCTGCCAAAAGATTATCGCCCCGCGCCTGGCCGCGGCGTCGAACTGCGCGAGGGCAAAGACGCGGCGATCATCGGCTACGGACCGGTGCTGCTGCCGCAGGCATGGCGCGCGGCAGAGCTTCTAAAGGAGCGGCATGGCATCGAGGTGGCGGTGATCAACCTCCCGTGGCTCGCCCAGGTCGACCCCGAATGGCTAAGGGGCGTCGTCGAAAGCCGTCGCGCCGTGTTCACACTCGACAATCATCTGGCCAATGGCGGGCAGGGTATACGCATCGCTGCGGTGCTCGCGGGGCTTGGCGTCGCCAAGACACCGACGCTGCGACACTTCGCAATCCACGACTTTCCGGCTTGCGGGCAGAACGATGAAGTGCTGCGGGCCCATGGCCTCGATGCGGAAAGCCTCGCGGCAAGCATGGCCGCGAGCCTCGGCAAAGGTCATTGATCATGGACGCGCAAACCTTCGGCAATTTCGGCGCGCAGATGCAGAATCTGCATGTCGTGGCGGTGTTGCCGCCGCCGAAAAAGGATCGCGTCAAGCCGCTCGCGGGCCCTCTGCTCGCTGGAAAAGCGCGCTGGAACTGGAGGGTGAGCGCGATCTGCGCCGCTCTCGACAGCCAAGCCTATCAGGAGTTGATCGCGCCAGACGGGCTGATCATTGCCAAGCCGCACTTGCTCAAGCCGGCGTCCTGGGAGTCGAATCCCGCGGAAGTCGAGCGTACCGAGAAGATGCTGCGCGAAGCCGAGCGGATCACTGGCGTGCCGCTCGGCCGCGTTGTTCTTGCCGGCGCGCATAGCATCGGCCGCGCCTTCAACCTGCCCGTCCGTCATGTCCGCCACTATGCGCTGGTGAGGCGCATTCTCCGCGACAATACCGAAGCCTTCCGCATCGCCAAGCGGCTGTTCCGCTTCGCCGATGATATGCTGGAAGCTGCAAAGCCGGACCTGATCTACACCTTCGAGTGGGCGACCCCGCTCAGCTATTGCATTTGGCTGGCGGCGCGCCGGCGCGGCATTCCCTGCGTGGCCCTGCGTTATTCCAAGATCACACCCGACCACGCCTTCTGGACCACCGACGGCATCATGCTGAACGACAAGGCGGCGGAGTTGGCGCGGGAGAAAGTCCAATCCGGCGCCTTGCCGAGCGAAGAGGCGAAGGCGCGCATCGCCGCCTTTCGCAACCGCCCCAAGGTGATCAAGTACATCGCCACGCGCTGGATGAATCAGAGCCGGCGCAGCTTTGTGCGTTGGCATCTGCAGAACGCGCGCGTCGTCGTCCGCGAGTTCATCAACGGCTGGCGGGGGCAGGATCTGTCGCTGCGCGAACCGCCACTCGGGCGCTTCCTGCGCTACTACCACTCGCTGTTTCTGATGCGGAAGCACCGCCGCTATTTCAACGTCGTCGATGAGGTTGATCTCAGCAAAACCAAATATGTCTACTTCCCACTGCACAAAGAAGCCGAGCTGGCGCAGACCTTCCAAGCGACGCTTTGGCACGATCAGTACAACACGGTGCGGGTACTCGCGAGCCTTCTGCCGCACGGGTATCGCCTGCTCGTGCGCGAGCACCGCATGAACCTCGGGCACCGCCCGACGCGGAGCTACGAGCGCTTCGCCGTGCTGCCCAACGTCACCCTGATCGATCCTTTCGACTCCCAGTTCAAATATCTCCAGCATGCCGCGCTGGTGGTGACCGAGAACGGCTCCTCCGGCTGGGAGGGCCTGCTGTTGCACCGGCGCGTGCTGACACTCGCTCGGACTTTTTATGATGGAGCCGGCCGGGCGACTTCCGTTGCCGCGCCAGGCGAGTTGAATGCCGCCATTCTGCGGATTTTGAACAGCGAAGCTGTCACTGATCCGCAGGAACACGATCGCGCCCTTGGTTGCATGATCGAGGCTGACATGCAGACGACCTTCTCCATCGACGACACCGGCATGGCCAAAGCACTCGATCTGCTGGCGCGGACCGTCGGCCCCGAACTCGGCGTCGGGCCAGCCAAAACCCAGGTGGCCTAAGCATGCACCGTCAATTGCTCAAGTGGATCCGCGCCGCCGCGGCGCGGCACCGCGTGCGCTGGATTCCTCAGCCGGTGCGCCGCCTCGTGCGCGCGGGCACGCGCGCTCTGCACCGTCTCTATCATTTACGGGTGAGACGCGGCGCGATCGCCGGGCGCTATGCCGGCTTCGACGACGTTGCAGGTTTTCTTCGCGATCAATACGTGCCGCTCCAGGCTCCCATGGTGCTGATTTCTCAGGTCCAGCGCTCCGGCGGCACGCTCTTGAGTCAGTTGTTCGACGGGCATCCGGCGCTTGCCGCGCACCCGCATGAGCTAAAGATCGGCTTTCCGGAGGCGGACCGCTGGCCGCTGCTCGACCCGGCCCGCGGCCCGCGGTGGAATTTCGGCCGGCTGTTCGACATGAATTTCCCACGCCTGGTGCGCCGCGGCTTCACCAAGGGCGACCGCGATCCCCAGCGCTATAGCTTTCTGCTCATACCGCGGCTGCAATACCTGTTGTTCCAGCATCTGTTCGAGACCAAGCCGCCGGCGGGACCGCGCGCGATCCTCGATCATTTCTTCACCGCCTTCTTCAATGCCTGGCTGAACTATCAGGGCGATCTCGCGCAAAAGCGATGGATCACCGCCTTTGCGCCTCGGCTCGCCAACGACGAAACGAATATGCAGCGCTTCTTCGACGCCTATCCGGATGGCCGGCTGATCCAGATCGTGCGAGATCCGAGGAGCTGGTATCCATCGGCAAAGAACCATCTCAAATCCGGATTCGGCAACAAGTCTGCAGAGCATATTCTTAGCCGCTGGTGCGTTTCCGCGGAATCCATGCTGCGCAACAAGGCCCGCTACGGTAATCGCGTGATCATTCTGCGCTTCGAAGACCTGGTCGGTCGCACGGAAATGACGATGCGGGCGCTGGCGCGCGAGCTTGGCATCGCCATGCATCCGCTACTGCTGGAGCCGACCTTCAACGGCCACGTCATGCGCGCCAATTCCAGCTTCGATGTCGCGCAACGCGGCGTCATCGCCGCGCCGCTGGCGCGGCAGGAAATGCTCGAGGAAAACGAGCGCCGGCTGATCGCGGAACGCTGCGGCGCACTCTACCACCGCGTGCTGGCCGAGGCGATCGTCGTCGCAGCCGAGGCACCGCGGATGGCGGCCGCCTCATCGTGAAGAATTCGGGAGAAAGCTTGACCGCCACCTTTATTCAATCGCTGCGACGCAATTCCTTCACTCGCCAGCTCGGCGCCTTGCTGCCGGCAAGGGCGCGGCGGAATTTTGAGCGGCTGTTGAATCGCAAGAATCGCGCGCGCGGTATCGACGAGGCGCTTGCCGGCGCGCGCGCCGGTCTCGACGACATCGAGCAATACATTCTCGCGCGCCCGGTGCCGCTGCGCGCGCCATTGATCCTGATATCGCAGGCGCATCGGTCCGGGGGCACCTTGCTCAGCCAACTGCTCGACGGGCACCCCGCGGTCGCCGTTCATCCGCACGAGCTAAAAATCGGCCCCGCCCGCAGCGAGCAATGGCCGGATGTCGACATGGGAGCGGACGCCAAGACCTGTTTCCGGCTGCTCTATGAGCCGTACACGGCTGGCCTTCTGCGCCGCGGCTTCAGCAAGGGGGAGCAGGATCCGGACCGCCGGCCTTTCTTCCTGGTGCCGCGGATTCAGTACCGGGTCTTCCTGCGGTTGATGGCGGCCGAACCGCCGCAAAATGCGCGCGATATTCTCGATCACTTCTTCACCGCCTATTTCAACGCGTGGCTCAACTATCGGGGCGACCTTCGGACCAAGAAATGGATCGCGGCCTTCGCGCCACGCCTTGCCCATGATGCCGGCAATGTGGCGCAATTTTTCCGCGATTATCCAGACGGCCTTCTGATCCAAATCGTGCGCGAACCCAAGGCCTGGTTTGCGTCTGCGCGAAGGCACGGAGCCGATTCGGCGGCCAAGTCTGCTGAAGAGATTTTGGCTGCTTGGCGCGCGTCCGCGGAGTCGATTTTGCGCAATCGCGCCGCCTATCCGGGACAGGTCATCGTCTTGCGTTTTGAGGATTTGGTGGGCAGCAGCGAGCCGACGATGCGCCAGCTCGCGCAGCAGCTGGGCATCGATTATGACCCGATCCTGCTGCGGCCGACCTTCAACGGCGAG
>DASREA010000036.1:0-45512 GCA_035652315.1 Xanthobacteraceae bacterium
CTTGTCTAGAAACGCGCTTTCCGTGCCTATATCCGGACAGCTCCCGCGGAGAGGTGGCTGAGTGGTTGAAAGCACCGCACTCGAAATGCGGCATACGGGTAACCGTATCGGGGGTTCGAATCCCTCCCTCTCCGCCAGTCCTATCGCGCGCAACATTCTCTACCAACTTAAAGCGCGCAATAAAGCCCAATAATCACACGCGTCGTGCGCAAACCTCCGCACTGCGCGGCACCCAGTATGGCCCGAAATTCTCTCTGGGCCACTTTGTCTCCGGTCCTCCCGACTTCGTGGATTCAGTATGGAATCCGCAAGGGGTTGATTTCAATAGGTTTTCGAATGCCACCCCCTCCGCACGTTGCTGTGTCTTTTTGGGCTAGCAATGGCCCGACCGAAAACGAACACCGATTTTAGTTCGTGGCGGTGCTGTGGGCGCCCCCTGAGCTGGGGATCGGCGTCCAAAAATGACCCCACCCTTGAAGCATGGCCCTAGCAGGCTTCCCGCTTTGATTCGAAGCGGGTGGTGAGGGGATGCTGGTCGTGGAGGCGGGACCTCAAAGATTTCCGCAATACGGTCCGCAAGGTTCTGCGGTCTGGCGAAACCGAGTTCGAGTACTTAATTCGCGCGCGCGAAGCCGCGATTTGATCCAACGACTAACGACGGTCACATCCTGACAGCTAGCAGCTTTCTGGCGGCAGCATTGGCCGCATTCATCGGCACAAAAGTCGAGCTACAGGATCTTGATCAGCGCATTGCCAAGATCGAGGCGACGCTGCTGCAGCTCGCGGACATTGTCGTCACCACTGCCGGCAGGACGAGCGGCTCAATGTGATCGAACGGCGTGTTGATCGAATAGAGCGAACCTCAATCCAAAAGAACCCAAAATGACTCGCGTCCATTATCATTCGTGAGCCGCCTTCAGAGCGCTCCGCAAAAGCTCATGTGCGCGTGTCACTCGTTTTTGTGCTTGCGTCAGCGACAACGACGTGCGCCATAACTCGGAGACGCTCTCGTCCCAGGCTCGAAGTGCTGCATCAAGTGCCGATTGGGCGGCCTCTAACTCTGATTTTGCCTCATTGATTGATTGACTCATGCTACATCGTCCGCTCTGTCAATTCGCTGGGGCAGCATCGGTCGGGTTGCCACTTGCCTCCTTGATGATCCCTCTTGGCAAGAGCCGCCTCAATGCTCCAGAGAAGCGGGTGCGTTCGCAGGGACTGAGGTCAGCCAGGGGATGATCATCCATTCGCCCCTCCCGTTATCGTCCTTTTCTTGTGCGAGGCGGCCTTGCCGCCATCGATCAGACGGTTGCCAATGATGAAAATCGGTTCCGCACTACCTCATCTCGCGTGAAGTATGGCAAGTTGTATCGTCCCGCGGCTTTCGAGGACTTCCACCGATACATCGCCTCTGTGACGGCGCACTTTGACGTCAAGGCTCGCCTCTCCAAGCCGCAATTTTCGCAGCACGACTTCGTCGAGAAACACCGGCAGGTGCGGATTCCTCATCCGTATTTCGCCCGCCTGGGGATCGAATTCCAAGCCAAGGGATGCAGCGAGCAACGCAAACGGGGTTGCGCTCGCCCAGGCTTGGGGAGAACAGGCGACAGGATAGAGCGTTGGTCCACGACCTCGCGCGCGCTGCAATCCGCAAAATAATTCCGGAAGCCGTCGAAATTCCATGTAGCTCGCCGCGTCGAACAGAGCGTTGAACAAGCGCTCCACGGCTGTCTTTTGGTTGTAGCGGGCGAGGCCCAATGCAATGAGACTGTTGTCATGCGGCCAAATCGAGCCGTTGTGATAGGACATCGGATTGTACCGCGGTTGTCCCGACGCGACAGTACGGATGCCCCAGCCCGAGAAGAACTGTGGTCCCAATAGCCCCTTCGTCACTTGCGCAGCGCGTTCCGCGGAAGCAATCCCACTTAACAACACCTGGCCGGCATTTGACGTGCGGACGCGGCACGGATTTTTCTCGCCGTCGAGCGCGAGTGCGTAGGTCTGAAGGTCGTGACACCAATAGGCAGCTTCGAAACGCTCGGCCAGACGCTTTGCGTCCAACTCCAGCCTGTCCGCACCAGCCACATTTCCTGTCCGTCGCAAATAGCGCGCGATTGTGCGTTTGGCCGCGAACACGTAGCCTTGAACCTCACACAAGGCGATCGGACCTTTGGTCAGGCTGCCATCGGCGTGAAAGATCGCATCTTGTGAATCCTTCCACCCTTGGTTCAATAGCCCTTGCGTTCCCGCGCGCTCGTACTCGACAAATCCGTCCCGATCGGAATCGCCGAATTCGTCGATCCATTGCAGTGCCGACTCAATTGAAGGCCAAAGCTGTGCAAGCGTCTCCGCATCGCCCGTGCGCTCGAAATAAAGGCCCGCGAGCAGCACGAAGAGCGGCGTGGAATCGACGCTGCCATAGTACAGTCCGAACGGTATCTCACGGAGCGCTGCCATTTCGCCGCTGCGCATTTCATGGAGAATCTTGCCCGGCTGAGCATCCGCGGCAGGATCGGTCGTCTTCGCTTGGTGGGCGGCCAAGCGCTTGAGTACGCCGCGGGCGATGCCGGGATCAATCCACAGCAATTGCAATGCCGTAATGAGCCCGTCGCGGCCGAACGTCGTCGAATACCAGGGCGTGCCGGCATAAGGATATCGCCCTTCTGGCGTGTCGGTCATCAGCATATGCAGGTCGGCCATCGACCGGCACAAGACCTCGTTGAAAATGTCGTTTGAGGTTTCGACGGTGGTCGCGTCTCGGGCTATCGTTTTCAGCTCGCGGCGCGCTGCGCGTATGCCGCGGAAGAACGGCAGGGGTCGATGCTCGCTGACTGGGTTGCAATCAACGGTCAGGAAAATGGACATCGTCTGCCCTGGCAGCAAATCGATGGAATAGGAGGCGCTCGTTAACTCCAGTGTTGTAGGGATTGGCTCGAAACTCAGGGTGGTATGTCGCAGCTTGCCGTCCAGACCTTGGTAACTGATCGCTACGCGATCTGACCCGATCAGGTTGCGAACGATGGCCCCGCGTTTCTCCCGTCGCAATCCACGTACCTCAAAGATGTCCGCGAAATCACTGTCGAATGCGATGGATAGGCGAACGGCAAGCCGCCGATCACCGTAATTGCGCAGTCCTAATCTTTGATAGGCGACACCGTGCCACAGGAATGTTGTACGCACGATGTGCACGGTATCCTTTGGCAGGATAAGACGCTTGTCTAAGAACAGGTCCGGATTTGCGAGGTCGACGGTTAGGATGGCGTTGTCGTCGCGTAGATTCGAGCCGAGCAAGAGTGGCTGCAGCTCGTTAAGCGACAATTCCAAGCGAGACAGGTGCCGCGTGTCCGCGTGAAACAGCCCGTCCGGACCATCTGTCGAAGTGCCAACATCGCCATGACTATCGAGAACGATAAAGCTGTCACCTTCTTTCAAGATACGCCGTGGCCGCGCTGCCGGTCCTGTCACTGGAATATAAAATGTTGCCTCGTCGGCTGCATCCAGGTCCGCAGAAAGTTCTGCCAAAAACCTCTTCACGGGCGAGTCTGAAGACATAAAGATTTTGTCGTCGGTTATATTCGCTGGCTGGCTGATGGCGGCTCGTTTGCTCGATTACTGCGGAATACCGGCGCAGGTGTTTGCCCTAGTCGCCGCTGCATGCAGATTGCCAACTCCCGCCGACAGACCATTACGCAGGCCAAGGTCGATTTCTACATCAGCATATGGCGTGATTGCTGAGCTGGCACCAACACATGGCCGCGTTGCCGACTTTGTACCTGTCGGTGATTGGATGTGACAGAAAATGTTTTCCGCAATCTGACGGCGAATCCACATTCCGTAGTCCAGTATCGAGCCTTTGCCCGTCAAGCGCGAAACGGCATCATCGATTGTCTTTTGCAAAAATTCGATAATTTGCTTGATGTGTTCAGTCATCCAGCTCTCCTTCCCTTCGCAGCGGTGCGGCAGGTGCCGCGGACCGAGGGGTATCGGCCCGCGGCGGCCGGCATCAAGCCGTGACGCGCGGGGGATTGCGGTGCATGATCCACAGTCGCATAGCGGCTACGACCGCTACGGCTATGCCGACCAGGATATGGACCCGGGGCGCGGTCGAGTGACCCGAGAATCCGACAATCCAGGGAGACGCTGCCACCCAAAGACCGAGCACGAGGTTGATCCATTCCTGCCACTCGGCAAAAGCCGCGAGCGCGGCGACCGCGAGGACGCCGATCACGAGGCCGCTGAGCCAGGCATTCCAGCTCACCTTCGATTCCGACACGATGCCGAAAATCCAAGGCGACAGGAACAGCCAGGCCGCCAAGACCAAGTTGATGACATCAGCGATTGCTTCCTTTCTCCATAGCTTCTCCATCATGACGACCTCCTTTGGCACGAATGCCATGTGCAGATTTGCCCTTCAAAGGCTTTTCGACCTGAAGACCAAAGGGCAATGGTGCCCCTGAACGGAGTTCAGGAATTTGGGTTGGTGTAGCGCTTCGCAGGTCTCGCCGCACAGACGTATTCGCCTGACGACTGATGTCGGCCACTGCGATCATCGTTATCGCAGCGCCTAACAGGAGGAGGCCCATAGTCGTAGGCGCGTCGCGGGCACATCCAAGCATACTCAGCGCCATCATGTTCTCTTCGCCGCACCGAACCGTCACGTCCCGGCCGCGATTCCAGGAGATCAGATCTCGAACGCTCATGATCAGCCTCCATTACGATATCTCGTTGCGCGGCAGAGCCGCGCGAGATGTGGAGCCAGCCAAGCGGTCTTGGCGACCGCTCAGGCCGCTTCCTTTTGTTTGATTTGTCGGGTGTCGCTACCGTTGTCGGTCGCGGTTTCGATCCGGCGCGGCTTCATCGCCCCAGGCACTTCACGCACGAGGTCGATCTTCAGGAGTCCGTCTTTGAACGAGGCTCCTTCCACCCGGACGTAATCGGCCAGGTTGAACATCCGCCGGAACGGTCGTGCCGAGGTGCCCTGGTAGAGGTACTGGTGTTCGCCCTTTTCAGTCTTTCGGCCCACGACAGTGAGCACATTCTGCTCAGCCGTGATGGTGACCTCGTCGGTCGAAAATCCCGCGAGCGCCAGCGAGATACGGTACTCGTCCTCGCCGATCCTCTCGATGTTGTAGGGCGGATTGTTATCCTCGCCCGTCAATCGGAGCGTATCGTCGATGAGATCGAACAGGCGATCAAAACCGATTGTCGACCGCCAGAGAGGGTTAGGATCGCAGTTTCTCATAGCCACATCCTCCGCTGAGCGATATGGATACGAGTGAGCGCACAAAGAGCCGGCGCCCCCTGGGATATTGCCGATCCACAAGGGGCGATGGGCCGCAATTCGATTTAGGAGTGCTATCATCGCGGTCAAGGGGCAAGGACCGTCGGTGCCTCAGCCCCAACTGCCGGCCTCGATCGGACCCGATTGCGACCTGCCGCCCGACCGCGGGCGGCGAGTATGCGATTTACGTTTCCGAGGGGTCTCGGCGGTCAGGCCGTCCAGTTCCTGAAGCGCGTCGATGATGTCGTCGTAAGGAATGGCGCAATCGGAATTTGGCGCTAGCCGCAGCGTCGGCGCCGACTCGACCGCGCAGGCATCGGAGGCCCAGGACGAAATAATGGCGCGCTTTTCCGCGATCGGGATGTCGTCGGCCTGCAGCACGTCGCGCGGATGACGGAAGTAGCGGGCGGGGTGAAGAAGCCGTCCGAGTTCGGGCCCAAACGGCTCTGCGATAGAGGCAGAAACAGTCAGGTCGTCAGACATGGCATTGCTCCGATTGTCCTCGGTCTCCTCCAATTTGCTGGGCGCGAGAGCGTGCCGCGCCCCATGGCGACGGCCGAAATAGGTTGCGTATGTTCCTTGTCAAGTCCTGGCCGCCGCGGTGAAGGCCTTATTGACGCCAAAGTCCAGCCGGAAACGACAATAATCATAAGCACTTGGCAGTATCGGGCCAACGACTGCTAAACTTTTCCGCAGTATCTTGAGCGTGATTTTTGCCGCACCTATCTCGATTGCCGCCTTCCGACGGGCTTGCGCGTTCTTTCACTGAGCCCGGCGACAGGAGGAGAAGAAAGCGTCCAGACTGTTACCACCGGCGTGAACGTTAGGAACTCTGTGCGTTTCGCACAGTTCCGACGGGTATCGAAAATTTGTGGGGGAGGTCCGCGTGCTTGCGCCGCTTCATTGTCAACGCTTCGCTCAGTCGAGGAGGTCTTGTCGATGAGGATCGCTCAGATTGCGCCCTTGTATGAATGCGTGCCGCCTAAACTTTACGGAGGCACAGAACGTGTCGTTTCTTACTTGACCGAGGAGCTCGTCCGGCAAGGACACGACGTGACGCTGTTTGCCAGCGGTGATTCAAAAACATCCGCCGAGCTCGTGCCGTGTTGCGACATGGCGTTGCGGCTCAACCCCTCCATCCGGGACCCGCTGCCTTATCATGTGATCATGATGGAGCAGATTCGGCAACGAGCCCACGAATTCGAAATCCTGCATTTCCACGTAGACTATTTGCATGCCCCCTTGGTTCGCCAATTGTCTCGCCCGGCAATAACGACCCATCATGGTCGACTGGATTTGCCGGATCTAGCGTTCTTTTACGGAGTATTTCACGAAATGCCACTGGTCTCGATTTCGAGGCACCAGCGCGGATATTTGCGTCACGCAAATTGGATTGGCACAGTACATCACGGATTGCCGCGTGATCTTCTGCCATTCCAGCGTGATGCCGGTGAGGGTTATCTCGTATTCCTGGGTCGGATATCGCCCGAAAAACGGCCCGATCTGGCGATTGAAATTGCAGCTAAGGCCGGCGTGCCGCTCAAGATCGCCGCAAAGGTGGACCGGGTCGATCAAGCCTATTGGAGTGAGAAGATCGAGCCAATGGTGCGCGCCAATACAAAGGTCGAGTTCATCGGCGAAATCAACGAGCAGGAAAAGGCGAAACTCCTTGGCAACGCGGTTGCCCTGCTTTTCCCGATCGATTGGCCGGAGCCCTTCGGGCTGGTCATGATCGAGGCGATGGCATGCGGTACGCCCGTGATCGCGCTCCGTCGCGGATCGGTGCCTGAAGTGGTCGAGGAGGCCGTCTCCGGATTCATCGTCGACAATGTTGAGCAAGCCGTCGCCGCAGTTCGTCGTATTCCGGAGCTGGACCGCGCTACCGTTCGTGCTGCATTCGAGCGGCGCTTTACGGCCGAGCGCATGGCGAAAGACTATGTCGAGATTTATCGCCGAACCGTCGCCCCGCGCGAGGCCGTTACCAAGTTCGAGAGGAACATTCGGCCAGCTACACAGCTGCCGTCCGTTGCCGACACCAGAACGGCAATGTTGGCCAAGATAAAAAGGAAGAGCATTCGCCAGCATCCCGGGACGGCCTCGGAGAATGCACCTAGGACCTCGCGAATTGGTACCGGCGGCGAGACTACCGTGCTTGGCGGTTAGTTCATCGGGAGAGCTGGCACCTTCGATCGCGCGTCCGCGAGGCCGTCGGGTTCTTGAATTTCGATGAGCTGTTCCTAAATCGTCTTCCTCATTTGGTGGGCGAGATTGACCGAGCGACCGCTGCCCGCCAAACGGGGAGAGCAAATAATTTGTAGTGCTTTGTGCAATGCAGCACGGGCGTCGGCGCGTATTTGTCGAATCTTCCAAGGGCCGGATCAGTGCTGGCTTCACCGTCTCTGCCACCGCTGACGCGGCAGACGTGTCTCTAAAACTACGCGAGCGCGGCTGGGCGCCATATCGACTTTGCCTCGATCGAAAGCAGAATGCTTGGATAGCGATCGTCATCGATTGGAAGCATGCGGCGTGACAGCCTCTGAAGAGTGCTGGCCTGCCGATCAGAGCACGTTGGATTTTTGGAGGATGTTTCGATTGATTTCCAATGAAAATGGATGTGTGGTCCGAGCCGGCGAAGGTCATCGAAATCATGGGCGCCGATCTTACCATCAGCCTCGTGCACCGCATGGCTCACGATAAGCTCAAGACAGACGGTATAGCGTTGCGGTTTCCGCGATTTTTGCGTTTCCGAGATGACGAGAGTCCGGAGCAGGCTACAACAGTTCGTGAGATTTGGCAGATGTACCAGAGTCGCACGCATGCCCACCGAGTGGGCACGTCTGCACGACGCGAATCCTCTACCTTGAAAGTCCGCACTTAATCGACGCGTCGCAACAGCAAGCTAATCCCGCAGCAATCCCTTATCCTCCTTTGAGAAAACAGCCCGTCGCCGCAAATCGTCAAAAGTATCATTTGGATGGCAGCGCTCGTAATCGGCGCGAACCTGCGCTGCGAGTTCGTCGTCGACGGAAGCTCGTGACTGACGCAAAAAGCCGACATCATTCGCATGGCACTTCTACATGTCTGCGCGCCCCCGTGGGACTGGAACCGCAGCTCCGCTGGTTCTATCGGGGCTCTCACTCGCGAGATTGGGCCTCGCTTGCCTCGGCTCTTACGCCATGGCCTCCAGGCGCCGGACGATCATGTGATCGTTGACGGCACGCACGCCTGGCGTCGTTTCTGCGGCGACGCGGATTGCTCTTCGCTCTGTTTCGGAACTGCTGAAGCCCCATAGGTCGACGATGCCGCCGTTTACGGTCGCATTGACAAGGCCAGTATGGGCCCAGCTTTGCGTCTTCAGGTGTGCCATCAGTTTGGCGCGAATGGTTTCGTCCGACAGGGGAACTTCCAGCTTGGCCCCGCTGCTGGCCACCGCCTGAACGAGATTTGCCCGGCTGACAATTCCGACGAGTTGGCCATCTCTGACGATCGGCACGCGCTTGATGGCATTCTTTTCCATCATCATCGCAATCTCATGCAAAGGCGTATCGGGCGCTGCAGTGATGACGTTGTGCGTCATGACATCGGCAACTTTGTTTGCGTGCGTCTTGATATAGTCTGCAGCGAGTGTCTGCTCTTCGGCTACCAGCAGCAGCCACCAAGGGCGTCGCCGTTCCGTTCCGATCTCGGCGCGATGAAGTAAGTCGCCTTCGCTGACAATCCCGACAAGCTTACCCTGATCGTCAATGACTGGAACGGCGCTGATTCTGCGTTCCAAGAACAGCTTGGCGACATCCCTCACCAGAGCAGTGGGTTTCACCGTGATGACCGGGGCAACCATCACGTCGCTCGCTTTCATGAGTTACCTCCTCTCGTCTTGCGCTGTGTGAAATCCGGATGGCGGCAGCAATAGAGGTTCTGCGAGCCTTACGATTTGCCGCCGCCGGTCGGAGTCGACAATCTCCATGCTCTTGAGACCGTCGGGACCGTCATCGACCGATATGCTAGCCGGTCTTCGAATGAGGTGGTCGACTCCCTCCAAGGCGATTTCCAGCAGATCGTCTTTCGACTCGTAGGTGATGCCGAGCAGCGGCAACCATTTGGCTACGACCTGGTCGCCGAACGTCAGTTCACCGACCTCGATATAGGCGTGCTTGCCGACCAAGCCCTTTGAGATTTGGTCGCAATAAGATTGCCACTTCTCTTTGGCGAGGCTCCGGACTGTCATTTTCGTGCTTTCCTCATGTCGATCGCCGCGATGACATCGCTATCCCTGCAGAACGATGAACAGGGCTGTTCCCTCGCGAAGGAGGTTGAGCAGCAAGCGCTTCGGGCTTTCCTTTGCCTTGGCGGCAAATTCATCCGGTCGGGAAACCGGCTCCTGATTGACGGAAGTAATTATGTCTCCCTTGCGCAGCCCTGCTCTGAATGCCTTGCTGCCGGTTTGCACGGCAACGATTTCGACGCCGCCCGTTGGTGTGGCCGAACTCGTCGGTCCGAACGACGCACCCTCCAGCAGCGGACTGATCTCGCCGCCTTGCAATACGGCCTTGAGCGGGGCCGTCAGCGTGGCGCGAATGACCATGGATCGCCTCTCGCGCAGGACCGTCAGCTCTGCGATGTTGCCGACGCGAAGCAGGCCGATCTTGTTGCGGAGATCGCTAGAGCCGCGGACCGGAACCTTGCCGACCTCGGTGATGACGTCGCCGACCTTCAGACCTGCCCGCTCGGCTGCCGATCCAGACTCAATCTTGGCAACGAGTGCGCCTGTTTGTTGACCGGACAAACCCATCGCCTGGGCGAGCTCTGGCGTCAGATCCTGGGTCATGATGCCAAGCTGTCCTCGCCGAACCTCACCGAATTTCACGAGCTGGTCCATCACGTCACGGACCATGTTGGCCGGAATAGCAAAGCCGATGCCGACATTGCCGCCGCTTGGACCGATGATGGCGGTATTGATGCCGATCAGTTCGCCTCGCAAGTTGACCAATGCGCCGCCGGAATTGCCGGGATTGATCGGCGCGTCGGTCTGGATGAAGTCTTCGTACCCCTTGATGCCGAGGCCGGTGCGGCGCAGAGCGCTCACGATGCCGGAAGTGACGGTCTGACCGAGCCCGAACGGATTGCCGATGGCCACCACGAAGTCGCCGACTTCGAGCCTTTCGGAGTCGCCAAGCGGCAAGGCAGCGAGATTCTTGGCCGGTATCTTGATAACGGCTACGTCCGTGTCGGCGTCAGCACCGACCCGCGTGGCCTGGAAACGGCGGCCGTCGGTGAGCGTCACCGTGATCTCATCGGCATGCTCAACCACGTGATTGTTGGTGATGACGAGACCTTGCTGCGCATCAACGATCACGCCCGATCCGGCGGCGCGTATCTCCCGTTCGGCAGGAAGCTCGGGGAGGTCGAAGAAGCGGCGAAAAAAGGGATCGTTGAAGAGTGGATTCTGCTCCTGTGCGATGCGCCCCTTGATTGCAATGTTGACCACGCTCGGAGTCACTTTCTTGACGAGCGGGGCGAGCGTTGGGCTACCGTGTAGCGGGCTCGCTTGCTCCTGTCGGGCGCCCTGCGGATATCCAGGTTGCGACAATCCCAAGATGATGGACAACGTCGCGATCAAGATACGCATGACGTCTCTCCGGCGAAGTTGGTCCCCAGTGAGATCTTTCCATCCAGGCCGCAACGCGGCCTGGATGGCTTGACCGAAGTGCTTAGCGACGGACCTTGTCTCGGGAAAATCAGGCCGCCGCTTTGACCTCGATCTTCTTCTCGGGCTTGATGGCCTCCGGCTTCTTGGGAAGCGTGACCGTCAGCACCCCCTTCCTGAAATTCGCCTCGATTTTGTCGGTGTCGACGCCCTCCGGAACGGCGAAGCAGCGCTCGAAGGAGCCGAAGCGGCGTTCGTGGAGGTAGTAGTCCTTCTTCTTCTCCTCCTTTTCCTCTGCCTTTTCGCCCCTGATCGTCAGGCCGCCGTTGGCGAGCTTCACCTCGATATTTTTTTCGTCCATACCGGGAAGCTCGGCGGTGACCTCGTAAGCTTTTTCCTTTTCGACGATGTCGACTGCGGGCGCAGCCGGCAGGGTCAGTTCACGTTTCCAAGAACGGCTCGATGTCGAAAATCGAGCGGCGGAAGGGGGAGATCCAGAAACCACGGTCGAAGTCCTCGAAAAGTCTGTCGACTTCCCGGCGCAGCGTTTCGAAGGGCCGCCAGGGCTGGATCGCCGAGGCCTGCTCCGGAGCCTTTCCCTCTGTCTTCACAGGTACTTTGCTTGCACTCTCAGCCATGACCAAATCCTCCTTTCGGCTGGAATAGCCGTAACAATTAGGCAAGCGCGAAAAATGTGTATTGCGGAAAATCAAATTCAAGGTGGCCTTCGTCCAGCTGGGTTGCGAGCGTCAAATGGACTGATCGCATGCCAATTATCGGTATCGATCTTGGGACCTCCGACTCGGCTGCGGCTTTCTTGCGCGGCGGGCGGCCTATCATCATCCGAGCGCCGAAGGCATCGCACCGGGCGGCTAAGGCATTTCCGAGCTATGTGGCGCTGACTGCCGATGGCCAGATGTTGGTGCGCACCGACCGGATGGCGGCGGCACGAGTGAGGGAGGCGGGCGAAGTCGCCAAGATCGAAGGTTCCACCAGCAGGGCGACACGGTTGCCGTTCCTCGCGTCCGGTCCGTCTGGACTCCTTGCAGCGCGCTTGAGGATTGGCATGCCCGTTTTTTCGTCGCCGGTGCACTTGGCCTCTTCCTCTGCCAATCTCATGGACGCTGGGATTATCGACCCGACCAAGGTGGTCCGTATTGCGCTGGAAAATGCCGTTTCGGTGGCCAGCGTGCTGCTATCGACGGAAGCCACGATGACAGAAATTCCCGAGGAGAAGAAGGAGCGGGCAACGGAGACGGAACTGGCGATGTAAGGGCAAAAAGATGAAAGGCTTCGCGCGCACGGCAAATAGAGGTAAAAGCCGAAATATCGCGAAGTCATTCGCTATTCTGCGAGAGAATGTTGGTTCCCAGTTCCGCTCCCTCCACTATGGCATTGAAGCGCGCCACGTGATGGGCACCGCCATCATCGTCGCCGGATTGATGGGCGCCGCGGGCATTATCCTCGCGGCGGCCGGGGCGCACGCGGCCTCGCGCGCGGGTCTCGATAGCGCCGGCTATATCCTGCTTTTCCATGCGGCGGCCCTGCTTGGGGCGGCAGCGCGGTCCTGCAACATGACCTCGTTTGGCGTCCCCTGGGCCTTCTGGCTTTTGCTGCCTGGGCCTTTGGCGCGATCCTGTTTTCCGCCGATGTCGCGCTTCGCGCCTTTGTCGGGCACCGCCTTTTCCCGATGGCGGCTCCAGCCGGCGGAATCATTCTCCTTGCCGGCTGGCTGATCGTGGCAGCTGCGGCTCTGGTGGCGCTTGTCGGCCGGCATTAAAGCGCGGTCTTCTTTTTCCGCGGCGGATGCCTATTTTATTGGGACGGCCCGCGTTGAGCCCGAACAGCGGCATGCCGCCAAACGAGGAAAAATTCCGTCATGTCCATTCGCCCGATCAAGCGCGTCGTCGAATCAAAGCCCACCATCGAGGGCGCCGGCGTGAAATTGCGCCGCGCCTTTGGCTTCGGCGAGACGGGCGAGTTCGATCCATTTCTTCTGCTTGACGATTTCCGCAACGACCGTCCGGAGGATTATCGCGCCGGCTTCCCGTGGCATCCGCATCGCGGCATCGAGACCATCACTTATGTGCTGGCCGGAAATGTCGAACACGGCGACAGCCTCGGCAACAAGGGCGTACTCGGCGCGGGCGACGTGCAATGGATGACGGCGGGACGCGGCATCATGCATCAGGAAATGCCGCAGGGCGATGCCCAGGGCCGCATGCACGGCTTCCAGCTTTGGGCCAATCTGCCGCGCTCGCTGAAGATGACGGAGCCGCGCTATCAGGACATCAAGGCTGCGGACATTCCCGAAGTGATCGACGACGACGGCACGAAAGTGCGCGTCATCACCGGTGAATTTTGGGGCAAGAAAGGTCCTGTCGAGGGGGTGGCTGCCGATCCGCGTTATCTGGATGTCTGGGTGCCGCCGGGAAAGCGAAAAAGCCTACCGGTGGAAACGGACCGCCATGCCTTCGCTTATGTGTTCGAAGGGACCGGCAGCTTCCGTTCGGCTTCTCAGCCGTTCGGCGTGCTCACCGAGAAGCAGGTGAGCGGCGCCGATACCGTCGTGCGCGAGCAGACCGGAAATCGCTCGCTCATCGTTTTCGACCGCGGCGACGAGGTGACCGTTCAAGCCGGTGATCAGGGAATTCGCTTTCTGCTCGTTTCCGGCCGCCCGCTCGAGGAGCCGGTCGCCTGGTACGGGCCCATCGTGATGAACACGCAGGCCGAGTTGCAGCAGGCGGTGGACGAATTGCGCAACGGCACGTTCATCAAATAACGCGCTCAGGCGTTCCGCCGCTTCGGAGAATGACGTCCTGATCCGCGATTAACAGCTTCGCCGGAATCAGCCATTCTGCCGCCGTGGTGGGCGGCGCGCGCCCTGTCGGAACGAAGAAACCGCGGTAAACGTTAGCGGGTGGGGTGGAGGCAGCGCTTGCGACCATGAATCGGGCGCGGCGGCACGAGCTGTCGCTGCGTTGCAGCAGCGGGAAGTTGTAATGCTAGGCGGCTTTGGGACGCAAATTCCTCCGGCAAATTCGGGCGCGGCGGGAAATCGCCTGCTCGCCGCGCTTTCCCCCGAAGATTATGGGCTGCTCGCGCCGCATCTCTTCGAGATGACACTCGACCCGGACAAGGTGCTGCAAGAGCCGGGGCAGCCGATCCAACGCATTTATTTCCCGACGAACGGGATAATTTCGCTCTCGGCCGTCTCGACCGCCGGTAGCGGTATCTATACCGCGATCATCGGTCGTGAAGGGGCGCTCGGGCTTACTGCCGGGATCGGTTCACGGTCCGCGATTGGCCGCGCGGTGGTGCACGCGCCCTTGCGCACCATTTCGATCGCTCAACCGCGTTTTGCCGAGGCGGCCGCGCAGAGCCAGGCCATTCGCGAGATGATTGCCAGATATAGCGACCTGCTGATGGCTCAGGTGCTGCAGACTGTGCTCTGCAGCACCTTCCACCGTCTGCAATCGCGGGTTTGCCGGTGGCTGCTGCACGCGCGCGATGCCGCGCCAACCGACGTCATTGTGCTCACCCAGCAATACCTTTCCGCCATGCTTGGCGCGCGCCGCACCAGCATCAACATGGTGATCGGCGAACTTCAGAACGACGGCGTTGTCGAAGTCCGCCGCGGCCGGGTCATGATCCGCGACGTCGACCAGCTCAAAAGGAAAAGCTGCCCGTGCTACGCGGCCGTCCGCGACTTGATCAATTCAGGACCGGACTCGGGGGTCAGCCTGCAGCCGGCGGGTCCAAATGACGACGGACTGTCGGCCGCTAAAGCCTTTGCGATGGCGCATTCCACCGGCGACTAATCCGCGGCGGCCTCGACGCGATCGACGAATTTATGAAAGCGGCTGATGTGGCCATCGTCGGTTCGATCCTGATAAAGGAAGGCAAGCTTCTTCTGATCGAACTTGCGGAAAAATTCATCCCAGCCGATCTTTTCGAGCTCCTGATCTTTCGGCTCGAAATCTAGCCGCAAAACCCCGGGGTCGCCGTCGCTGGTGCCGCGCACGCTCGCGGGAATGCCGCCCCGTTTTTCCGCCCATCGGCGGATTTTCGTGTGATCGGTAGTCATCTTGGCTTCGCTCATGACGAATCCTCATTTGCCTTCAGCGATTTCCATCCTCCATATTTAACGACTTCCCCGGCATCGGCGTTCCCCGACGCCCCACGGGAACGCGACGGCGCGAGAGTCCGGGACCGCCAGGCGCGGCCGGGAGGCGGGTGATGACGACAGCGCAAGCCAACATCGATTTCGTTCTTCAAAAGTTGCGCTGGATGCGCGAGGAAAGAATCTGGCCCAATGGGCTCCGTTATCTTTGGACGGATGCCTTTGGCGTCGTGCTCCTGGTCTCCCTGTTCGGCTTGCTCGACGAACAACGCTATCTCGACGAGGCGGAATGGCTCGTTGCGGAAGTCGAGCGCGTGCTTGGCCGCCGCCGCGGCATCCGCATCGGCGAAGCCGCGGACCGCGACGGCCAGTATTTCCATTACTTGGCCATGTGGATGTTTGCCCTGAGCGTTTTGGGCGACCTGGAGCCCGAATACCGGCGCCGCGGGATTAAGCTCGCGCAGGACGTTCACCGCGCCTTCGTGCTTCCGGGCGTCGGCGTGTTCTGGAAAATGCTGGAAGACCTGAGCGGCCCTTATCCTGGTTATGGGTTCGGCGCACTCGACGCCTTCGATGGCTATGTCAGCTACCGGCGGCTCGACGAGCAGGCGCTTGGCATCGAGATTTCACAGATGAGGGCCCTCATCGATCGCGACTACCAGGGCCTTTCAATCGACCAGGATCTCGGGCTCGGCATGATGTTGTGGCTGGCACATTTCTTCCCGCAGGAGCCTTGGGCGAAGGTGCAGACCGCGCGCTCGCTCGGCGCGCTCGATCGCATGTGGATTGATCCGCCGGGATATTTTTGCCGGTCTCAGCGGCTGCGGCAGGTGAAATTCGCATTCACGAACTACGGGGTGTCGCTCGGACTGCAAGCAGTCCACCGGCACGCCGAGCGGGTCGAAAAGCTGCAGGCTTTCTTCGATCGCTATCGCTCCGGCGACGAATACGACCGCGAGGCGATCACCCACGTCATGGCCTGCGCTTCACGGTTGCCCGGGAAATTATTGCAGCCCGATTAGGCCGTCGGGCGCCGTCGCCCGCATCAAGGATGCACGTCCTCGGTGAACCAGTCAGTCGGCAGCTCGTGCCCGAGGCCCCGTTCCTTGGCCTTGCGATAGACCACCGATCCCGCGGCGGCGAATTGATAGCCAAGCCCGAGGTAATTCAGGAAGCAGGTGGCTTCCTGCTCGCTCTGCCGGCCTTTGACCGTGCCGGCGATCAACTCCGACAAAGTCGGCCATTTGAACTCCTGTTGCTCGGCCCACGGCCAGCGCTTGCCTTCCGCTTCGGCGACGGAGTCGGGGAGCTCCGAGCTGAGTTCCAGAATCGGGCTGTTGTCGCGGGCGTGAATGAAGACGCGGTCAGCCCGCCGAATCGCCTGGGGTTCGACCTCCGGCTTTTTAATCGAGCCGATATGGACGCCGGGCACGATCCAATGCTCGAAAAAGATCGCGTCCTCACTATTGGTCGCGCACAGTACAATGTCCATGCCTTCGACGGCCGCTTCCGGCTGATCGACAGGAATAACCTCGATGCCGAGCCGTCCGCTCATCTCTTGGGAAAATGCGGCGCGCCTGGCCGGATTGGGACTGAAGCAACGGATGCTGGCGATATCCCTGACCGCGCAGGCGGCCATGAGTTGCGTGCCGGCCTGCCAGCCGGAACCGAGGATTCCCAGATGTTTGGCGTCCTTGCGCGCCAGATACTTTATGCCAAGGCCGCTGGTGGCGCCGACGCGGAAGCGCTGCATCACGCCGTCGGGCATGATCGCCAGAGGCTCTCCATTCACCGTCGAGAAAAGCAACACCAGTCCCACGAAGCGGTTGTTCGGCGCCGCCGGCACCTTTACCCGCCGGAGATTGTTGCCGACCTTCGGCATGGTGACGATATCGGAATCGATGCGAACGGCGCCGATGCCCAATTTCGGAATCACCCCGTCCATCGATTTGAGGCTGTAATGCGCGTCGGGGCGTGAAGTCGGCGTGATGCAGTCGGAGCGGACGCGCGCCACGCCGCGGCCATGGGCCAACTCGACATAGGCCTCCTCCAACACGGCAACGCATTCCGGCATGGTCAGCAGATCATCGACATCCTTGTTGGATAAGATCAGTGTCATGTCATCGCTTGCGGATGCGGAAGACGGTCACCTCGGCCTCTTGCGAGGTCTCCTCCAAAGCATCCTTGGTTTGCCGAAGCAGGTTGGGAATATCGATAGCCGACAGCGGATCGGTGCATTCCACAACGAGAACGTCGCCCGACGTCAATCGAGATAGCGCCTTGCGCGTGCGCAGGGCCGGCAACGGACACTTCAAGCCCCGCAGATTGAGTGTCGTTTCCGCCATCCGCATTCCGCTTTTCGCTCTGGTGGAATGGACGCAGCGCAGGCCCGCCGTCAAGTCTCGGCGCCGCCGCTTGACCAGCAAAGCGCCGACCGGCCACATATCCGTGATGGTCGCGTATCACAAGCCCAGGCAACGGATTAGCCGGTTGATTCCGCTGGCCGAAGCTCTGGCCATCGTCGATGCGAGCACGCGGCCGGTCGCTGCGCGGAATGCCGACCTCGCTGCCGCATGCGGCCGCACGCTGGCGGCCGATGTCATCGTCACCGGACCGCAGCCGGAGGCGGCTTTGGCGCTACGCGACGGCTGGGCGGTGCGTTCCCAGGATACGGCCGATGCGGGATCCTACGCGCCGGCTCCACTTTCCGGCGCTCTTCGCATTGCCGCGGGCGAACCGATGCCGGCCGGTACGGACGCCGTCGCTCCCGAAGAAACGGTGCTTTGCCGCGGTGAACTTGCAGAGTCCGTGGCGCCGATTGCGCCCGGAGACGGGGTGCTCCTCCGCGCGGCGGACGCTCAGGCGGGGCACAAGCTGTGCCTCATGGGACGCCGGCTGCGCCTGATCGATCAAGCGGTACTTCGGGCGGTCGGCATCCGACAGGTCGGCATCCGTGAGCCAAGGCTTCGGCTTGTCCGTGGCGGCCGTGGCGGGGAGGTCATAGCTGCAGCCTATGAGTGGCTCGGTAGGACGCTGGCCAATGAGGGCGCGGCTGTTCGGCACAACGTCGGCGCCGCGCCTGGTCAATCGCTTGCGGCAGACCAGCTCGCCGCCGCGTTTCGCGATGAAACAAGCGACGCTATCTTTGTCGTGGGCGGCACCGGAACCGGAAGCACTGATATGAGCGTTGCCGCGCTCGCAACATTTGGCCAGGTCAAATTCCACGGCGTCGCTCTTTTGCCGGGACAGACCGCCGCATTCGGCCTAGCAGGGACAAAGCCAGTCCTGCTTTTCCCCGGCAGGCTCGACGCGGCTCTTGCCGTCTGGCTCACCCTTGGGCGGCGGTTGCTGGAAAGGATCGCGGGCAGCCAGATGGATGAAGCTGTTTCGATGGCCGAGCTGTCGCGAAAAATCGCTTCGCCGCTCGGCATGGCGGAGATCGTCCCGGTGCGCCGCCGCGGCAATTCCGCCGAGCCTTTGGCCGGCGGCTATTTGTCGTTGTCGTCGCTCGCGGCCGCCGACGGCTGGATCTTCATTCCGGATCATAGCGAAGGCTGGCCGGCGGGAACGCAAGTCGCCGTGAGACCGCTCGCATGAGCGACGATCTGATCGGCGCCGTGCGCCGCGCCGCGCGTCAGGAGCAATTTCTCGAGGTCGTTTCTCCGGAGGAGGCTCAAGCGCGATTTGCCCGGCATATCGATCTCTCGCCTCTCGGCGCCGAAACCGTGCCGCTCGCCGCTTCACTCGGACGCATTCTCGCATGCGACGTTACCGCGCCGGTCGACGCGCCGCCCTTCGATCGCGCCGCCGTCGATGGTTTCGCATTGCGCGCGGCGGATACGACGGGCGCGAGCGATGCCACGCCGCGCCGCTTGCGGCTCAATGACGAAGTGATCGCCTGCGGCCACGTCCCGTCGATCGACGTTCAGGCTGGCTCGGCCACCGCCATTGCCACTGGCGGCATGCTGCCGCGCGGTGCCGACACCGTCATCATGATCGAGCATACCGACATGATCGAGGGCGAAGGTGTGCCGGTTATCGACATCCGCCGCGCGGCGGCGCCGGGCCAGTTCGTGGCTTATGCCGGGTCCGACATCGCGCGCGGCGAAACCTTGTTGCGCCGTTCAACGCAGATCGGCTCGCGCGAAATCGGCATGCTTGCCGCCTGCGGGCTGGCGAAGATCGAGGTGGTGCGGCGGCCGCGAGTCGGCATTCTCTCGACCGGCGACGAGCTTGTTTCGCCCGGGCGATCGCTTCCGCCGGCCGGCGTTTATGACAGCAATGGTGCAATCCTTGCCGCGGCAATATCGGAATGTGGAGGCGAGGCCGTTTCGTTTGGCACGTGTGCCGACGACGAAGCGGCGCTCGATCGCGCCATAGGGCAGGCGCTCGGCGCATGCGATTTGGTCGTGGTCAGCGGCGGCACATCCAAAGGGGCAGGGGACCTTTCCCATCGTGTCGTCTCGCGCCTCGGTCAGCCGGGCATCCTCGTGCATGGGGTTGCGCTGAAGCCGGGCAAGCCTTTGTGCCTTGCGGTCATCGACCGCACGCCGCTCGTCGTTTTGCCGGGCTTTCCGACCTCGGCGATTTTCACCTTCCATGCCTTCGTCGCCCCGGTCATCCGTGCCCGCGCTGGGATGCCGCCGGAAACTGCGCAAAGCCTGGAAGCGGAATTGGCCGTCCCGATCGCCTCGGAGCTGGGGCGCAAGGAGTTCGTTCTCGTCGCTCTCGTCCCGGGCGAAAACGGACCTGTCGCGTTTCCGTTAGCCAAAGGGTCGGGCGCCGTGACTGCCTTTTCCCAAGCCGACGGCTTCATTGAAATCGACGCCTTGGTCGGCGGCGTCGAAGCCGGAACGCCGGCGCGCGTGACGACGATCGGCAAGGCGCGCTTCCCCGATCTCGTCGTCATGGGCAGTCACTGCGTCGGGCTCGATGCGGTGATTGGCAGCCTGGCCGAACGGGGTCTCGCAGCGCGGACCGTGGCCATCGGCAGCCTTGGCGGCGTCGCGGCCGCGCGCCGGGGCGAATGCGATATCGCACCGGTGCATCTTCTGGATCCAGTCAGCGGCAAGTACAACGAGCATCTCGCCGGCAACGGTTTGTCGCTCGTTCGCGGCTGGCAGCGCATGCAGGGGATCGTGCACCGGCGCCGCGATCCGCGCTTCGCCGGTCGGACCGCGCAAGAGTCGCTGCAGGCGGCGCTGGCGGACCCTCATTGTTTGATGATCAACCGTAACGCCGGAGCCGGGACGCGCGCTCTGATCGACAGTTTACTCACAGGCGCGCGGCCGCCGGGCTATGCCAATCAACCGAAGTCGCACAATGCGGTGGCGGCTGCCGTGGCCCAGGGTCGCGCCGATTGGGGTATTGCCATCGAATCCGTGGCGCGGCTCTATGACCTGGAATTCCTGCCGTTGACGCCGGAATATTACGATTTTCTGGTCGTCGATCGGCGCCGCGACCGGACTGGGCTGCAGGCCTTCCTGGAGGCGTTGGAAAACGATGCCGTCAGGCAAAAACTTCAGACGCTAGGCTTGCGCCCAGCAAAAAAATAATCGAACGGCGTGGCCCGAGAACGCCGACTCAGGCCATGGCGGGTTCGTCTTCCAGCAGAAAGCCGGCGGCGAGGATCACGACGGCAAGCAGAACATGCAACCAGTCGTCCGCCTGATTCACCAGGATCGTGCCGAGCAGCATATCGCTGCTTGTGATCAACCCGAGAATCGCGACGATTCCATAGACAACGCCGACAATCTTCAGCGCCAAGGACGACCCGAAGCTATAGGCGCCGGCGAGGAGGACGAGTCCGCTGACGATATGAACAAGGTTATGAACCGTGTTCACCGCGAACAGGCCCGTGGCCGAAACCAATGGATTGTCGATGAAGCCGAGTATTCCAACGAGGATGAATACGACGCCGATCACAATTGCGGCTGTCTTTGCATTCAAGTTCATGGAAGTTCCCCTCCCCAGGAAATGAAAACGCCGAATTTTGCCCCTATCTTCGGATGAACACAAGCTGACATGGGATCGTTCTGTTTGATCGGGCGGGAGCATCGCGGATTGATCTGGCGAATGATTCACATTCTCTCACGGCTTTTGCGGCTCTGCTTGATTTTCGCGGCGATGGCGCTTCCGGCACGGCCGGGCTGGAGCGAATTGCGCGGTCACGGCGGGCCGGTCCGCGCCGTGGCGCTTGCCGCCGGCGGGACGCAGGCGATTTCCGGCAGCTTCGACACCTCGGCGATTCTGTGGTCGTTGACCCGGAAATCCGCCATGCAGGTGCTGCGCTTTCACGACGGCCCGGTGAACGCGGTGGCTGTTCTCAAGGACGGGCGCCTGGCCACTGCAGGCGGCGAAGGCAAGATCGCGCTTTGGCGCGCGGGCCAGCCGAAACCTTTGGCTGTCCTCGAAGGTCACCGGGGGCCTGTTGTCGGGCTCGCGCTATCGCCTGACGGACAGGCGCTCGCCTCGGCGTCCTGGGATCATACGGTGCGGCTCTGGCCGCTTTCCGGCGACGCCGTCCGCGTTTTCCAAGGCCACCAGCAGAACGTCAACGGCGTCGCTTTCACTCCGGACGGGCATGCGCTGGTCAGCGCCGGATACGACGCCACGCTGCGGATTTGGCCGCTTTCCGGCGGCCCCACGGTCGTCAGAAATCTGCCGACGCCGCTGAACGCGGTCGCCGTCGCAAACGACGGCGAAATCGCTGCGGGCGGCGCGGACGGTAAGGTCTATTTTCTTGGCCCGGATGCCAAGATCCGCGCCGAACTGGCGACCGGTCAAAGCCCGATCATTGCGCTTGCGCTCTCAGACGATGGTCGCTTCATCGCGGCCGCCGGTATCCGCGGTTCGGTGGCGATTATCTTGCGGACGGAGCGCAAAGTGGTGCGCACTTTGATTGGTCCGGGCCTGCCGGTTTGGTCGGTCGCGTTTTTCCCGGACAATCACACGCTGCTCACCGGCGGCGCCGATCGCGCGGTCCGCCAATGGGATATATCGAGCGGCGAACAGATCGGCGCGGTGACCGCCGGCGCGGCCGACGATCCTTTGGCCGCCTATGCAGGCGATCCCGGCGCGGAAGTCTTTCGCGCCTGCGTCGCCTGCCACACGCTCAGCCCGGATGAAGGCAACCGCGCCGGCCCAAGCCTTGCCGGTCTCTTTGGCCGCCGCATCGCGACGCTGCCCGGCTATAATTTTTCACCGGCGCTGAAGAAGCTGAATATCGTTTGGACGCCGGAAACGGTCTCCAAGCTCTTCGAGGTAGGGCCGGCGGCCTACACGCCGGGAACCAAGATGCCCGAGCAAACAATCGGCGCGCCGCAAGACCGCGCCGCTTTGGTGCGTTTCCTCGAAAAGGCAACGAAGAAGAAATAGCGTTTTTGTTGGCCGTCAGGCAGGGGGCTCGCCCTTCGCCGCGCGCTCGCGCAGATAATCGTCGGTCGTGCGCGGAATCGGGCGCGGCTTGGCGGCGTAGGGATCGAGGCTCTGCTCGGTAACCGCGATCACGCGGCAATCGTCGCACATCTTGATGACTTCGAGGCGTTGTGCCGAACCTTGATACATCCAATGGCGTCCTTCGAGTTTCGCAGCGACGCGCTCGATGGTGCTGCGCACGCCGAAGGGCTTTCCGCAGCGAATGCAGTTGAACGGCTCTTCCTCCTTGAGCGTCCGCGCCAAGGCGGTGGCGGCGCGGAAATCGATCTGCGGAACGAGGCTGATTACCTTTTCCGGACATGTCGCTTTGCACAAGCCGCATTGGACGCAGGCGTCTTCGACAAAGCGCAGCACCGGCCGGTCGGGATCGTCGCGGAGCGCGCCGGTGGGACAGGCGGAGACGCAGGATAGGCAAAGCGTGCAGCCCTCGGCGTTGACTTCGATACGGCCGAAGGGAGCGCCTGGCGGCAAGGCGACCAGATCGACCGGCGCCGGGGCGGCCTGATGCAATTCGCGCAGCGCCAGCCTCGTGACGTCGCGTTTTTGTCCGACCGCCTGGAAGGTCGCCGGATGCGGCACCGGTGCGAGCTTTTCGACGGCGCGAAGCGTCGCGCCCAGCGCGTCCGGATCGTCGGTTTCAATCGTGGTGACGCGCGCGCCCGCAAGACCGAGCGCGGCAAGCACGGGTTCCGCCAAGGCGAGGGTCTTCTGCAAACCGGCGGTGTCATGGCGAGGGCGGCCGCGCAGCAGCAACCGCACCGCCGAACAGCCATAGGCAAAAGCGGCGGCGATGGCTTCCAGGCCGACCTGTGTGACTTCGTTGACTTCGAGTGGCAGCGCGTTCGCGGGCAAGCCGTCGCCGTAGCGCGCCAAGGCGTCGATCAGGGGAGCGCCATGGGCGCCGTCGTGAATCAGCAAAACGGGGTCTGTACCCCCCGCCTGCCGATAGGTCGACAACAGCATGCGGAGCTTGCGCATCAGCGCGTCGGCCGGCGGCAAAGCATAAGTTGCCGCGCCGGTCGGACAGGCCGCGGCGCATTGACCGCAGCCGGCGCAGATATAGGGATCGATAGCCACATGCTCGCCGGCCGGCGCGATGGCGCCGGTCGGGCACAGTTCAAGGCAACGCTGACATCCGACGATGCGCGAGCGCGAATGCGCGCAGAGTTCTTCGCTGAAGCGGATGTAACGCGGCTTGTCAAAAGTGCCGACGAGATCGCGGGCGCGCAGCACGGCGCGCAAAACGGCGGCAGGGTCCCCGGGATCGGCGCGCAAATAGCCGTCGCGCAGCTCATGGGCGCTGAACAGCGCAGCGCCGCCAGAAATATCCAGAATGATGTCGCAGCGCGAAATGGCGCCATCGCGCGCGGCGGCGAATTTCAGCGTTTCGCGTGAGCTCGGCGCCGGCAAGGCAAAATCGTCAACGATGCTCTCGAAGGCCCCGAGATAGCCTTTGGCCGACCGGATTCTTCCCTGCGCGACCGGGAAGTCGGTATTGCGCGGCGGCGCCACCGTAGCGGGCGGCACGATGATGACGGTGACATCGAGCTCGCTGCCGAGCAGCTTGGCGGCTTCCACCGCGCTCTCATCGCGTCCATAGACGAGGATGACGCCGTCGCTGTGCAGAGTGACAAGATCGGGCTGCGGCGCGGGTTCGGCGGCGGCGGCGAGCAATGCGGCCATTTTCGGTGCGGCGGTGGCGCCCTCCGAAGACCAGCCGCTCGTCTCCCTGATATTGGCGAAATCCAGCCGCGCATCGCTCCCGGATTCGGCGGCAACTTCGGTAAAGACCCGGCGTTCCTGCGTGCAGCCGATGGTGATGTCGCCGCCTTCCTGCGCGCTGGCGCGGAATCGATCGATTTCGGCGCGGCAGAGGTGGTGCGCGGTGGCGATCTCGGCGCCGCGGCTGCCCCGCCGCAACGTCTCGGCGTCGAGCGGCATCGTGCCCTCGCAGGAACAGACCCAAATCTTGCGTGGGCGCTCGGTCATCGTTTCCTCGGTCAGCACGGGCCCCCATAGCCGATCGGCGCTTTTTTGCGGCGAAAAGGACTACAGCAACAACGAGTTTATCGTTGTATGCTTCCCATTGTAATAGCCCAGGAGCCACGATGGCGCTGGAAACGCGTTTGCGTAGCCGCGGGTCGATTACCGCGGATCTCGTGCTGCCGCCGCCCTTCCGCCTCATTACCCTGCGCGAGGTGGGAGATGCATTTGTCCATGCGCAAAAAGTCGCGATCGAGGAGGGCGCCGGCACGCTGGTTTTCGTCGGGCGATTCGATTTCGCGGAATTCGCCGTCGTGCTTGAGCCGAACGAGCCGTTGCGCACGGCGCGCCGGGTCTTTTACGCGGCCATGAATGCGCTGGCTTCCGCCCTCATCGCTTTGGCGCCTCCGGAGACCGAAGTCACGATCGACTGGCCGGATGCGTTGCGCGTGAACGGCGGATTGGTCGGCGGCGGCCGTCTTGCCTGGCCCAAAGGCACGGGTGAATCGGCAACGCCGCCCTGGCTGGTGTTCGGCGGCGTGATCCGCCTCGTCTCCATGACCCAAGATCCCGGCTTGTTTCCATTGGAGACCGCTCTAGCGGAGGAAGGATTTGAAGAGCTCGGCGCGCGAACACTGGTCGAAGGTTTTGCCCGGCATCTCATGGCGACGATAAACAGCCTGCAGCAAGATGGATTTGCCGCGACGGCAAGGGATTATTTGCTGCATCTGGCGCCGGAGAAAGGCGCTCAGCGCCGGCTTGACGAGGCCGGCGATTTACTGGTCGAGCGCACCGCAGGCAAGAAGACAAACCGGAGGTCGCTCGTATCGGCGCTGGCGGCGACAGCCTGGTACGATCCGAAAAGCGGAGGGCTGCGCCGATGAAGCTGTTGCGCACCATCCGTCTCGATCCATCCGATACTTTCGTGTTCGAAAAAGCGGCCGAACCGGGTGAGTGGGCGGTTCCCGGCTCTTTCGTTTTTTGGCAGCAGGATATTTCGGCATTGGAGGGCCGGGCCCGCAGCGCGTTCCGCGCCGGCTTCCTCGGTGTTGCTTCGCTCGGCTGGTCCACACTGGCGCAGATCGTCGAAACCGATGAAGGGGGGCGCGACGCCGCGGTGGAAACTTTGGCACGGCATCTTGTGCAAAGCTTCGCGGCGCCCGACATGGAAACCGCGCGCCGCGCGGCGGGCGAGGAAGTCGCTTACGCGGCTTCGCTTTGCGAACATCCGGCGGACACACTTGTCGCCCTCCATCGCGTCTTCGAGGACGGTGCGATTCGCGAAACCTTCCGGACATTGCGTCCGCGCAACGGGCCGAAGCCGCTGCGCGTCTTCTCCTTCCTGGAGGCTGACGAAGAGGAAGCGCCCGATGAGCGAATCGACCTGGCGGGCCTCGCGCAGGGGGCGCACAAAGGAACGGTGGAATGAAAGACTTCTGGCTGTCCTGCGGCCATCATCTGCTCGATCGTGCCGCAGGCGGCGGGCTGGTGGTGACCGATGAATTTCTCAAGGTCTATCTGGCGCGGCCGGAGCTGGTGCCGCCGCCCGACGCCAGCGAGGCTGAGCGCGCATTGCATGACGCCTTGATGGCCGATCCGCGCCGGCCGGTCAGCCCCGCCGAGATCGCGGCCATCGACGATCCGGACGCGCGGGAGAATTGGGAGCTGATGGTCGCCTTCCGCGATCACCTGTTACGCCATCACACCATTGAAGCCGCTTATGTCAGTCTGATCCGCGAAGGCACCGGCCGCACGCCGCCGTTGTTTCTCAACCACCTCGTGCACGTCATCCTGCGTAACGCGCTCGATGGCTGCGAGGATGTCTTTATGCTGCGCGCGGCCGAGTTGTTTTTCCGGGAGCAGCGGGTGACGGTGCATGAGCAGTCGCTGTTGGCCGCCGATGAGGAAACCATTGCCGGCATCGGCGATGCCCCGCAATCGCCGCTGGTTTCCATGCTGGGAATGCCGGCGGCTTCGGCCATCGAGGTGCTGAACGACTCCAACGCAGATAGCTACTGGGAGCGCAGCGACCTTTTCGCCCTGGCTCTCGATCTGACGGCGGGGCGAAGAGGCCTTGCCGCCCTTGGCGAAGTCATCGCGGCATGGATTTTCCATATGCTGTCGATCGAAGTCGATGTGGAACCGCTTACGGAAATTCGTGACGTCAATCTCGCCTGGTATGTGGGTCTCGATTCCGAAGCCACGCACATTGGCGATGCGCTATGGAATGGCGAAGAAGTCGACGACGCCGTTCGCTCGCGTATCATCGGCCTGTTCCGGCTCAGTTTCCGCGACCCAACAATGGTCTTCGATAAGGTGCGCGGCGAGGCGGTCTACTTGCTACTCGCGATGTCGGCGGACCGCATCTTGCGGTTGAAGCCGCAAAATCTGGTCATTGGCCTGCCGATCAGTCACTTGGAAGGCGTGATATGACCGTGCTTGCCCGCATTTCGGTTGGCGTCATCGTGGAGCGGCAGAAAGCAGCCAGTGCCTGGATCGATTTCTTATGGCGGCCCGTGGCGGTGTTGCCCGGCGAACCTGAAGCGAGGCCATGGACGATCCTCTCTTCCGACGGCAACGCGACCCGCTTTTACGCAGGCTCTGCGGAGATGGAGCTGCATCGCTCGGAGACCGCGCATTATCTCAGCAATCTGACGAGCGGGGCCCCTTCGATATGGGTCACACTGCGCCGGAGCGACGGCGAAATGCCATACCGGCTGTTCGCGGTGACAGCAGATCCGACGGAGGGCGAGTCCTTCGCTGAAGCCGGCGACGACATTGTGGAAGCTTTGCCGATGCCGGAGCCGATCCGCGATTTGCTTGCGGCTTTCGTCGCCGAGCACCATGTCGAACGTGAATTTGTCAAGCGGCAACGGGACCGCGCTGATCCGGAAAGAATGGCGCGGCAGGCAGTGCGGCGGGAAGAGGACGGCGGCACATGACGGAGCCGAAAAATTTTCTCAGCCGATGGTCGAGACAAAAACTGGATCGGCTACGCCAGCCGGATGCTTCGCCCCGCGTCGAAAAGCTGGCGACGGAATCGCGGGATCCCGGCGCCGCCGGCCCGCAGAATGGGCCGGATCAAGCCGGCGCGGCCCCGGTGCCATTCGATCCGGCCACCCTGCCGCCGGTCGAATCGATCGACGCAACCACCGACATCCTCCCGTTTCTGCAGGCCGGCGTGCCGCTTGCGCTGAAGCGTGCGGCGTTAAGGCGCGCGTGGAGCGCCGATCCCGCGATTCGGGATTTCGTCGGCCTTGCGGAGAATTCCTGGGATTTCAACGACCCAAATGGCGTCCCTGGATTCGGGCCCTTGAGCGCGGCTGATCTGCAGCAGCTCGCCGATCACATCCGCGCCGAGAGCTCGCCTTTCCAACAAGCCGAATCGGAGAAAAGCACGGCAGCGTCCAGCTCTGCCGCTGCAGAGCACCCCGCCGCGGTTCCTCAACGAAATGCGGCGGATGCCGCCAATCGCGTGGCCGCCGACCGTCCGGAGAACGAATCCGATTGTGACAGGAAGCCTGACATAAATTCTGCGGGCCACGAGCCAACCTATGTTGCGATGCGACAGAATGGCCGCGACGCCAATGCGGCTGCGCCGGCGTCGCGCCACGGCGGAGCATTACCCAAATAGTTATACGCATTGATAGCCTCCTACTATTGACCCGCCCTTGACAGCCGCATTAACTTTTCGGTGCGCCATAAGAAGCACCTCGAAAAGGAACTTCGGGAGTCAAATCGCGATGCGCGACCTTGGGCTTCAACAGGCGATCGATGCTGCCGGCGGCATCGGCGAACTTGCCCGCAAAATCGGCATCTCGCAGCCGTCCGTCTCCAATTGGTCCCGCGTCCCAGCAGAGCGCGTTGCGGCGGTTGCCGAATTGACGGGCATAGACCGTGCGGTGCTGCGCCCGGATTTGTTCGGCGAGAGCAGGCTGAACGCGCCGGAGATCGATGAAATCGATTCAGCGCGCGCGCAGGAATATGCGCTCCTCGCCTCCCTGTTGTCGCGCGCACCCGACCGCGCATTTCTACAGCGCCTCGGCCGATTGCGTGGCGATGCCACGCCGCTGGGTATTGCGCATGTGCAATTGGCGCAAGTTGCGGGCCATATCGATCACGCGCAGGTGGAACGCGAATTTTTCGATCTGTTCATCGGCATCGGCCGGGGCGAACTGCTGCCTTATGGTTCTTACTATTTGACCGGGTTTCTGCATGAGCGCCCGCTGGCGCGCTTGCGCGACGATCTTTCCCGGATCGGCATCGCGCGCGCGGAGGGCGTCGCGGAACCGGAAGATCATGCCGCGATCTTGTGCGAGATCATGTCTGGAATCGTCGGCGGCCAATTCGCCGCGCCGCCGGATAGCGATCGGATGATTTTCGAAAAGCACTTGGCGCCGTGGATCGGCCGCTTCTTCGCCGATCTGGAGCGCGTCCCCGGTACGGAATTCTATCGGGCCGTGGGCGCCTTGGGCAGCCTGTTCATGAGTTTGGAAAAGGACGCCTTTGGGCTTGCCGATGCGGCCTGAGGCGGTGCGCGATGAAAACGAGAATCCACCGAGGAATTTCGCAAAAGGAGCCGGCGATGAAACAGCAGGATAAGGCGGCGCTCGGTCGTCGCGATTTCCTTCGCGTTCTGGCAACGGGCGCCGGCGTAGCCGCTGCCGGCGCCGGCCCGTTGGCGACGACGGCGGCCGCCGATACGGAGAACAACGACGAGAAGCGCAAGGCGCGCTACAACGCCAATTCCGACGAGGTAAAGACGTTTTACCGCGTCAATCGCTATCCGAGCTGACGGGAGGCTGCCGTGCTGACGAAAAGAACAGAACGCCATGCCCATCGGGGCAAGCTAGCGTCGGCTCTGGCCGACCGGTCGGCCGGCCGCATCGACCGCCGTGCGTTCCTGCGCCGCTCCGGCCTTGTGGCCGGCGGCTTGGCGACGCTCGGCAGTCTGCCGCTGGTCAGCGTGCGCAAGGCCGAAGCCGGTCCGCCGCCGCCCGCCGGCGCCGCGGTGACCATTCGCAAGAACATCTGCACGCACTGCTCGGTGGGTTGCACGGTTACCGCCGAAGTGGCCAACGACGTCTGGATCGGGCAGGAACCGAGCTGGGATTCGCCGATCAATCGCGGTTCGCATTGCGCCAAGGGCGCTTCGGTTCGCGAGCTCGTCTCGGGCGAGCGCCGGCTGAAATATCCGATGAAGCTCGCCAACGGCCAATGGAGCCGCATCAGCTGGGATCAGGCGATCAACGAGATCGGCGACAAGATGATGGCGGTGCGTGAAAAGGCCGGGCCGGATTCGGTCTATTGGCTCGGCTCCGCCAAAATGACCAACGAGGGCGCATATCTGTTCCGCAAGCTCGGCGCCTACTGGGGCACCAACAATACGGACCATCAGGCGCGCATCTGTCATTCGACGACGGTCACCGGCGTGGCGAATACCTGGGGCTACGGCGCGATGACCAACAGCTATACGGACATCCGCAACGCCAAGACCCAGATCATCATGGGTGGCAACCCGGCCGAAGCGCACCCGGTATCGCTGCAGCATCTTCTGGAAGGTGCGGAACTCAAGAAAGCCAACGTGGTCGTCATCGATCCGCGAATGACGCGCACCGCGGCCCACGCCACGGAATATGTTCGCCTGCGGCCGGGCACCGATATCCCTGTGCTTTATGGAATGATGTGGCACATCCTGAAAAACGGATGGGAAGACAAGGAATTTATCCAGCAGCGCGTCTACGGTTTTGACGACGCGCGCAAGGAAATCGAAAAGTGGACACCGGAGGAAGTCGAGCGCGTCTCCGGCGTGCCCGGCGCGCAGCTCGAACGCGTCGCAAAGATGTTCGCGACCGAGAAGCCATCGACGCTGATCTGGTGCATGGGGCAGACGCAGCATACCGTCGGCACCGCCAACGTGCGGGCCAGCTGTATGGCACTGCTGCTCACCGGCAATGTCGGCGGTCCCGGCATGGGCGCCAACATCTTCCGCGGCCACGACAACGTGCAAGGCGCCACCGATGTCGGCCTCGATATCGTGACGCTGCCCTTCTATTACACGCTTGCCGAGGGCGCCTGGAAACATTGGAGCCGCGTCTGGGAAACCGACTACAACTGGTTCGTGTCGCGGTTCGACTCCAAGACAATGATGGAGACTCCCGGCATTCCGCTGACGCGCTGGTTCGACGCCGTGCTTCTGCCGAAGGATCAGGTGGCGCAGAAGGACAATGTGCGCGTGATGTTCGTTCAGGGCCATGCCAGCAACAGCATCACCCGCATTCCTGAGTCCCTGAAAGGGCTGGCCAAGCTCGATCTTCTGGTCGTGGCCGATCCTCATCCGACGACCTGGGCGTCGCTGGCCGTCAAGGCCGGCCGCAAGGACAACATGTATCTGCTGCCCGTCGCCACCCAATTCGAATGCAAGGGCTCGCGGGTCGCCTCGAACCGCGCCCTGCAATGGGGCGAGCAGATCGTCAAGCCGATCTTCGAATCGAAAGACGATCTCGAGGTGATGTATCTGATCGCGAAGAAGCTCGGTTTCGCCGATCTGATGTTCAAGAACATCAAAGTCGAGAACAACCTGCCTGTGGCCGAGGATATTCTGCGCGAAATGAACCGCGGCAGCTGGTCGACCGGCTATTGCGGACAATCGCCCGAGCGCCTCAAGGCGCATATGAAGAACCAGGCCAAGTTCGACATGGTGACGCAGCGGGCGCCGAAGGACCTGCCGGAAATCGGCGGCGACTATTACGGTCTGCCGTGGCCTTGCTGGGGCAAGCCGGAAGTTCGGCATCCCGGCACGCCTTTACTCTACAATACCAACCTTCACGTGATGGATGGCGGCGGCACTTTCCGTCCGCGTTTCGGGCTGGAACGGGAGGAGAAGCGGCCGGACGGCACCACCGTCAAGGTCAGCCTGTTGGCCGACAAGTCCTATTCCAAGGGTTCCGAAATCACCGACGGATATCCGGAATTCACGCTGGCGGTGCTCAAGAAACTTGGCTGGGACAAGGATCTCACCGAAGCCGAGATGGCGGTCATCAATAAGATCAATCCGACCACGCCCGACGCGGTGTCCTGGTCGCTCGACCTTTCGGGCGGGATTCAGCGCGTCGCTCTGAAACACGGCTGTGTGCCTTACGGCAACGGCAAGGCGCGTATGAACGCCTGGAATCTGCCGGACCCGATTCCGGTTCACCGCGAACCGATCTACACGCCGCGCGTCGAACTCGTGGCCAAGTATCCGACACTGCCAAACGCCAAGCAGTTCCGGCTGCCGAACACGGGCTTCAGTGTGCAAAAGCAGGCGATCGATAAAGGCATCGCCAAGGATTTCCCGATCATCCTTTCCTCGGGACGGTTGGTCGAGTTCGAGGGCGGCGGCGAAGAGACGCGATCCAACAAATGGCTCGCTGAACTACAGCAGGAGATGTTCATCGAGATCAATCCGGCGGACGCGTCCGACCGCGGCATCAAGGATGGCGCCTGGGTCTGGGTGACGGGCGCCGAAAACAGCTCGAAGGCCAAGGTAAAGGCTCTGGTGACCGAGCGTGTCGGCAAGGGCGTAGCCTGGATGCCGTTCCACTTCGGCGGATGGTTTGGCGGCGACGACCTGCGCGCCAATTATCCGAAAGGCACCGATCCGATCGTGCTGGGCGAGAGCGCCAACACGATCACCACCTACGGCTACGATCCGGCGACGGGCATGCAGGAGCCCAAAGTCACGCTCTGTCAAATTAGAGCGGCATAAGGAGGCGGGACATGGCGCGAATGAAATTTCTCTGCGACGCCGATCGTTGCATCGAATGCAACGCTTGCGTCACCGCCTGCAAGAATGAGCATGATGTGCCCTGGGGCATCAATCGCCGGCGCGTTGTCACGCTGAACGACGGCAAGCCGGGCGAGCGCTCGGTCTCCATGGCCTGCATGCATTGCACCGACGCGCCTTGCCAGGCGGTCTGCCCGACCAATGCGATCTTCACCACGGCCGACGCCGTCGTCCTGCACTCCAAGGACATCTGCATCGGCTGCGGCTACTGCTTCTACGCCTGCCCGTTCGGCGCGCCGCAGTATCCGCGCGTCGGCAATTTCGGTTCGCGCGGCAAAATGGACAAATGCACATTCTGCGCCGGCGGACCGGAGAAGGACAATACGGCCGCCGAATATGAAAGATACGGCAGCAACCGCTTGGCGGAAGGCAAGCTGCCGCTTTGCGCGGAGATGTGCTCGACCAAGTCGTTGCTCGCCGGTGACGGCGATATCATCGCGCAGATCTACAAGGAGCGCGTCACCCGCCGCGGCTATGGCTCGGGCGCCTGGGGTTGGCAGACGGCTTATCGCGAAACGATCGCGTCCTGACCAGAGCACGAAACCGCTGCGGCGAACGCCGCTCGGGGCGAAAAGAAGATAGGGAGGACTAGGCATGCCATCGCTTTTCGCGCGCATCCGCATCATCGCCGGCGCCCTGGCGCTGTTCTTGATGATTGCGCTGCCCGCCGCTCATGCGCAGCAGGCACCGGCGTCGGTCAATCCGACGGCCAGCGCGGTCCAGGAGCAGCAGCTGCTGCGCGAATTGAATCGCGTGCAGGGCCGTATTTCGATTCCAGACGCCAAGGCCGCGGTGCTCGAGCACCCGCGCGGTCGCGATTGGCGCGCCTTCCATCAGGAATGGCTGCCCTGGATCGGCGGCATCGCCATTATCGGCATGGTTCTGTTGCTGGCCATCTACTATCTCGTCCATGGCACGATCCGCCTGAAATCCGGGCGGTCGGGGCGCGTGATCGTGCGGTTCAACGCGCTGGAGCGTTTCCTTCATTGGACCATGGCGGTGTCCTTCATCATCCTGGCGCTCACCGGCCTGAACATCAGTTTCGGCAAGCGGCTGTTGCTGCCGTTGATGAGTCCGGATGCCTTTGCCACCTGGTCGCAATGGGCCAAATACACCCACGACTTCATAAGCTTTGCCTTTGTCATCAGCGTCGCGCTGCTTTTCCTGATCTGGCTGAAGGATAATTTCCCGACCGAGGCCGATGCCCAGTGGTTGAAGGAAGGGGGCGGCATGATCGGCGACAAGCATCCGCCGGCTTGGCGTTTCAATGCCGGCCAAAAAATCCTGTTCTGGCTGGTCTGCCTTGGGACGGCGGCCGTCGCCGTTTCCGGCTATATGCTGCTGTTTCCATTTTACATCACCAACATTTCCGGCATGGAAACCGCGGAAGTGGTGCATGGCGTGATTGCCATGGCATTCATCGCGATGATTATCGCCCACATCTATATCGGCACGCTCGGGATGGAAGGCGCGTTCGAAGCGATGGGCGAGGGCACCGTAGATCTCAACTGGGCTCGCGAACATCACCGGCTTTGGGTCGAGCAGGAACTGGCGCAAGGTCGCGGCGCCCGCGTGCCGCCATCCGGGGCGGCAACGCCGGCCGAATAGCGCCATCGCGCATTGGATCAGAACGACCGGCCGCAAGGCCGGTCGTTTCATTTGGCGCGCATTCGGTCATTGCTGCTATAAGGGCCGATCAGCGAGGCGATCGATATACTTCGGATCATGCGCATCATCGGACTGGCGGGCTGGAGCGGTTCCGGCAAGACCACGCTGCTTACCAAGGTAATTCCGCAGCTCACCAAACGCGGCGTGGCGGTGTCCACCGTCAAGCACGCCCACGAAGGCTTCGATATCGATCAGCCCGGCAAGGATTCCCATAGCCATCGGATGGCGGGCGCCGCCGAGGTTCTGGTCGCCTCGTCGGCGCGCTGGGCCTTGGTGCACGAATTGCGCGGTGCGGCCGAACCGCCTCTGTCGGCATTTCTGGCAAAACTGTCACCCGTCGATCTCGTCATCGTCGAAGGATACAAGCGCGAGCCGCATCCTAAGCTGGAGGTGCACCGCGTCGCCCTGGGCAAGCCGCTGTTGTATCCCGACGATCCGGCGATCGTGGCGATTGCTTCGGACCAGCCGTTGCCCTCGTCGCCCCTTCCGGTCATCTCCCTCGACGATATCGAGACGATTGCCGAACTGATGCTGAAGCACGCTGCTCCTGTCGATGCCGCACGGGGCGCATGATGGCGCAACTCACCGACGACTGCTTTGCCTTTTCCGGACCGCTGCTCCGCCTTGAGCAGATGGAGCGGCTGATCGCCGAGCGCATTGATCCGGTCGCCGGGATTGAGACGGCGGCGCTGCGTCAGGCTGACCGGCGCGTTCTTGCCGAGGATGTCATCGCGCCGGTGAACCTGCCGCCTTTCGACAACTCTGCCGTCGATGGCTACGCCGTCCGCCATGCTGACTTGCAGCCGGCTGCCGAGACGTCGCTTTTGGTCGCCGGCCGGGTTGCTGCCGGTCATTCCGCCGAGGCGCTTGGCGCCGGTCGAGCGATTCGTATTTTCACCGGCGCGCCGATGCCGCACGGCGCGGATACCGTATTCATGCAGGAAGATTGCCGGCGCGAAGGCGACAAGGTCATCCTGCCGGCTGGCTTGAAACGTGGCGCCAATCGCCGTCTCGCCGGCGAGGATATCAAGGCCGGCGCCGTCGCATTGCCGGCGGGCCGGCTGCTTTCGCCTGCCGACGTGGCGCTCGCGGCGGCGATCGGGGTCACTTCGTTGCCGGTCCGGCGGCGGCTGCGCATCGCGTTGTTTTCGACCGGCGATGAAATCGTCGAGCCGGGCGCCACTCGGCCCGCCGCCGCGCTTTATGACGCCAACCGGTATCTGCTCGCGGATCTTATCGGCAGACTCGGCGGCGAGACGACCGACCTCGGCATCGTGCGCGACGATCCGGAGGCGCTAAAGCGCGCCATCGGTGAAGCGGCCACAGACCACGATCTGATATTGACCTCGGGCGGCGTGTCCACAGGCGAAGCCGATCATGTGCGCACCGCCGTCGAGGCCATCGGCACGCTGGTGTTCTGGCGCGTGGCGATTAAACCGGGACGGCCTGTCGCCATGGGCGTGATCAAGGGAGCGGCTTTCGCCGGCTTGCCGGGCAATCCCGTCGCCGCTTTCGTTACCTTCGTGCGCGTCGTTCGCCCGCTGATGCTGCGGCTCGGCGGCGCTTCACCCGCGCCATTGCTGCCATTACCGGTGAAGGCTTCGTTTGGTTACCGCAAGAAGGCGGGACGGCGCGAATATGTGCGCGTACGGCTGCGGCGCGCGGCCGACGGCAGCCTCGAAGCCGTGAAGCATCCGCAGGAAGGCGCCGGCGTCATCACCTCTTTGACCGAGACCGACGGCCTTGCCGAACTCGCCGACGATGTCACCAGCATCGAGCCGGGGGCGAGCATCGGCTTTCTCCCCTATGCCACGCTGATCGGCTGATCCCGGATTCAGGCGCCTTGATGGTCGATGGCCAATGCTTCCGCCTTGGCCGCATCCTCCGGCGTATTGACGTTGAAGAACGGATCGAGCGGCATGTCGGGCCATTCCGCCAGCGCCACGCCATGTCGTGCCGTCCAGATCTCGATCTTGCGCAGATCCTCGTCCACGAGCGCGTGACGCAGATCGTCCCGCAGGGCGACCGGCCAAAGCGCCACCACCGGGTGCCGCCAGTCTCCTGATTTGGCGCAGGCCAGCACCGCGCCTTGCGCGCGCCGCGCCGCGTGCAACTTCGCGACCAGATCGTGCGGCAGGAAAGGGCAATCGCCGGGCACGCTCAGCATCCATTCACGATGCGGCGCGTGCGCGGCGGTCCAATCCATCCCCGCCAGGATTCCGGCAAGCGGGCCGGCAAATCCCGGGACGCTGTCGGCCACGACAGGCAGACCAAAGGCGGCAAACCGCGCCACATCGCCGTTGGCGTTGAGCAGCAGAGCGGCGCATTGCGGACGCAGCCGGTCGAGCACGCGCTGCAAGATGGTGCTGCCGCCGATCTTCATCAGCGCCTTGTCGCCGCCACCCATGCGCCGCGCCTGACCGCCGGCGAGAATGAGACCTTGCGTCGGCGGCGGTGCGCGATCAATCATCATGTGCGGCGGCTTTGCGCCTGAATTTGGCGCTTTCCTCCTCCACATAGGCGAGGTCCTGATCGAAAATGATGCGGGACTCGCCGGCGAGGGCGACGAACCGCTTACCGCGGGCGCGGCCGATCAAGGTGAGATTGGCCTTGCGCGCGAGATCGACGCCCCAGGCGGTGAAGCCGGAGCGCGATACCAGGATAGGAATGCCCATGCGCACGGTCTTGATCACCATTTCCGAGGTCAGCCGCCCGGTGGTGTAAAAGATCTTATCCTGCGGATTGACGCGGTGCTGAAACATCCAGCCGGCGATCTTGTCGACCGCATTGTGCCGCCCGACGTCCTCCATATAGACCAGCGGATGGTCGGCTTGGGCGAGCACGCAGCCGTGAATGGCGCCGGCTTCGAGATAAAGAGAGGGCGTGGTATTGATCTTGTTGGTGAGCGTATAGAGCCAGGAGGTGCGCAGCTCGGCATCCGGCAATTGCACGTTCTCCAAGGCTTCCATGAGGTCGCCGAAGACGGTTCCCTGGGCGCAGCCGGAGGTTTGCACCTTCTTTTTCAATTTTTTCTCGTAGTCGGTTTTGCGCTTGGTGCGAACCACCACGACGGCCAATTCTTCGTCGTAGTCAACGCCGGTGATGACATCATCGGGGCGCAGCATGTTCTGATTGAGCAGGTAGCCGATCGCCAGATAATCGGGGTAGTCGCCGATCGTCATGGCGGTGACGATCTCCTGCGCGTTAAGGAAAATCGTCAGCGCCCGCTCGACCGTCACCGCCGTCTCGATGGCGGCGCCGGTTTGATCGATGCCTTTCACCCGCTCGGTAAGCCGCGGATCCTGAGGATTGGGACGGACAAGATAGCCGTCGTCGTTCGAAGCTTTCATGCCGCGACCTTAGCAGAAAAGCGGCGCGGCTGAACCGGGCTTGGCGGGCGATGGCCGGCGGCGGGGCCTGCCCGCAACCGCAGGACAGAGGCCATCAAGCCTTCATCGCCTTGGCGCGATTGATCCCCAGCGCCACGATCCGATTCAGCAGGTCCCGGTATTTAATGCCGTCGTGCTCGGCGGCGTGCGCGAATTCCTGGCTCTTCGCGATCTCGGGATTTGGGTTGGCTTCGATGAAATAAGGCACATTCTCGGTCGAGAGGCGGAAATCAAGCCGGGCATAGCCGTCGATCGAGAGCGTACGGCAAATCCTTTTGGCGACTTTTTTGATGCGCGCATGCAGCTCGGCCGGCAACCCTTTTGCCGGCCCGTGCAGGATGCCGTAGCGTTCCTGGTAGATCGGATCGTGCTTGACCCGGGCGGTGGCGATCCGGCTCGCGCCGCCCATGCTGCCGAAATCGAGCTCCCAGACCGGCAGCACCCGCAGCCGCTCGTTGCCGAGCACGCCGACATAGATTTCGCGGCCCTCGATATATTGCTCGGCGATCGCCGGCGTGCCAATGCGGTCGTGAATGAAGGCGACGCGTTCGGCAAGCTTTTCGTCGCTGTCCACGACCGAAGCCTGCGCGATTCCTTCAGAGGCGTCTTCGCTCAGGCTCTTGACAATCAGCGGAAACGGCAACCGTGCCGGCCGGCGGACCTTGCGCCGCATGGGAAAAACGACGAATTCCGGCACCGGGATACGATGATAGGAGAGAAGCTGCTTCGACAGGTCCTTGCCTCGCGCCAGCATCAGACCGCGCGGATTGCAGCCGGTATAGGGAATGCGCGTGAGCTCCAGATAGCTCGCCACGTTCTGGTCGTAGGCGGTTTCGCCGTGGAATTCCTCGAGCAGGTTGAAGACCACGTCGGGCTTCCAACTATCGATCTCGTCGCGGATCGGTTTCAGCTCGTGCTGCACGCCGAGGGGCCGCACCTCGTGCTTGTTGGCGCGTAACGTGCTCACCACGTCATATTCGGTTTTCCAGACGTTGATCTGCTGCTCGGTATAGCCCTTCAAGGAATCCGGCGGCACCAGATCAGGGTGCATGAGCACCAAGATGCGGCAGGGTTTCATAGCGCGAATGAGCGCCGCGAGGGGCTATAGAGCGAAGTCACCGTTTTTGCGGTTAGCAGCACGGTGAAGTCCCTGAGCAGCTTCCTTTTGGGTCCGGCCGCCCACAATTTCATGATGCGGCAGCGTTTGATCATTTCATCGAGATTGGTATCGACGGTTAGCTGATATTCGCCAGTAGCCTTTGCGACGCGACGCCTGATCTGGGCGCGGTGCTTCCGAATGAAACTCGCCGCCTGTTGGGCGGGATGCCGCCCCGGTTCGACGGAAAATATACGGCGCAAATCCTTATCATAGGATTTCCAAGAATCGACGACGTACAAAGCCTGTTTCTTCTTGTAATGTTGAGCAAGCGTGCGATTGAGCCGTTTCAGCGGGTCGACTTCGCGCCGCCGCACCAGCAGCGGCTTCTTTTCCGCGATCTCCTCCATCAACGCGTCGACATATTGCAGCTTCTTCAATGCCGGCCAGCCGGCATAGCGTTTGCGCCACGCCGAGCGCGGCGTGAGCCACACGGCGAAGGTTTCGGCAAAATCCTCGTCCGGATGGCTTTGCGCATACCAAAGCCGAAGATGCTGGACGAAGCGCCTGCTGTGCGGATTGGGGCGATAATGCTTCGGATAGGGCGAGGAGGAGGGGCCGAACAACTGCTGCCAGCGACGCCGGCGCTGCAATTGAAATGAATGCTGCAGGACATGGCCGGCCTCGTGACGCAGGATTCGCATGCATTCGCGAATGGTCCCGCCTTCCACCTCGAGAATTTTTTTTCGCTCGAGACGCATCAGACGGGGATGGGCGAGAAAGAAAGGAATGGCGATGCCCGGCGTGTTGTCCGGACTGAACCATTCGTCCGAGAGCCAGGCATGCGGCCTGACCGGCAGCTGCCGCCGCTTCAGTTCGCGATGCAGGTCGCGCAGGCAGTCTTCGAGCCAGGTGCCCTCGATGCCGACCTTGAGGTCCTTCAAGCGAAGTTTCAGCAGTTCCTCGTCGGGCAACGAGGCCCAGGCAAAGCGGCGCGGCATGACGCTGAAACCCGGCGGTGGGTGGCGGGCGCCTATGCTGTCATGGCGGGCGGTGGCCGACAACTGGGTCCGGATGCGGCCCGCCGGGCGCGGCGCTGTGGACCGGCCGGGCTAGCGAAAATGCCCAAATCACGGGGAAAGGGCTAATGCAGCACCGCCGCAATCAACGCGACGACCGCCGAGCAGAACAGGGCGGTCGCCACGATTTTCACATGGGTGGCGCTGTCGGCACGTGTGATGGAGGCGTTCATCTTGCTCACCAGCTATAGCGCGAGGGCAAGATAAGCGCCGACCGCGACGCCGGTCGCGATGATCCAGAACGAGAAAATCGCGCCCTGATAATCGTGTTGCAAATGACGATGCGAATTCCACATGGCACCGCTCCTATGAGGCGATGGCCACGATGCGCTCCCCAAGAAAACCGGATTTGATTCCGGTCAAATCCACACCTCCGGTTCTTTACGGAGGTTAGGTTGAAAAGCGGTGCCGGTCAGGCGTTGGGATCATTGGCGTTGGGGAAGAAAAGCTGTTGTCCGTCGATCTTGTAACCGGCGATGACCTGCTGGCCTTCGGGCGAGATCAGGTAATCGATGAAGGCCTGGCCGAGTTCTTTCTTCACGGTCGGATGCTTCGCCGGATTCACCAGCATGACGCCATACTGGTTGAACATGCGCTTGTCCCCTTCCACGACGATCCGCAGATCGCCCTTGTTCTTGAAATGGATCCAGGTGCCGCGATCCGACAACACATAGGCATTGCTGGCGCTCGCGGTGTTGAGCGCCGCCCCCATGCCTTGGCCGATCGCCTTGTACCAGGGACCGTGATCCTTCGCGATGTCGATGCCGGCATCCTTCCAAAGATTGAGCTCGGCGATATTCGTCCCAGAGCGATCGCCGCGTGAGATGAAAATGGCATTCTTGTCCTTGATAGTTTGCAACGCCTTGGCGACGTCCTTCAGTCCTTTCACGCCGGCCGGATCGCTCATCGGCCCGATGAGGACGAAGTCGTTGTACATGACCGGATAACGCGTCACGCCATGGCCTTCGGCGAGAAATTTTTCTTCCGCCGACTTGGCATGGACGAATACGACATCCGCGTCGCCGCGGCGGCCGGTATCGAGTGCCTGACCCGTTCCCTGGGCGATGACTTTGACTTTTATGCCCGTCTTCGCAGTGAATTTCGGCAACAGATATTCGAAAAGACCGGAGTCCTGCGTCGAGGTCGTCGAGGCGACGACAATCGATTTTTCCTGCGCAACGGCCGGGCTGGTGAGCGGCCAAAGCAGCAGATACAAAATCGCCAAGGTGGGGGTAAAAGTCATGGGATCGTTCCTTTCCTGCGCTAAAGCAGCAGTTCACCGGCGATGAATGTTCTCGCTTCCTCGGTGGCGGGAGCCGTGAAAAACGAATTTGTGGAGGCATGTTCGACGACACGGCCGCGGTGCAGCAGGACGATGTCGTCAGCGAGCCGCCGTGCTTGACCAAGGTCGTGCGTGGACATGATGACCTTCACGCCCCGGGCCGCGATCGTCTGCACCAGATCTTCGATGGCCTTGGTGCCGGCGGGATCGAGGCTCGCCGTCGGCTCGTCGAGAAACAGGACCGACGGATCGCGCGCCAATGCGCGCGCGAGCGCCAGTCGTTGCTGCTCGCCGCCGGAAAGCCGCCGGGCCGGACGGCGCGCCAATCCGGAGAGCCCGACCGTTTGCAGCAGCGCCGCGCAGCGCGCGGCGCGTTCGCTGCGCGGTACTCCGGCGGCGCTCAGCGCATAAAGGACATTGGCGGCCGCGCTGCGCTGGAGCATCACCGGGCGCTGGAAGACCATGGAAAGGCGTTCGGGCGCCGCGCCCTCGCGGCCGCCCCAGGCGAGCCGACCTTGCGAGGCCGGCGCCAGTCCCATGAGCAAACGCAGCAGCGTGGTTTTGCCGGCGCCGTTCGGTCCGATGAGAATCGTCGTCCCGCCGGCATTCAAGGTCAGCGAGATATCGTCGAGAATCGTCACCGCGCCGGCGCGGAATCCAACCTTCTCGAGAACGATGGGCAGATCATGCGATGGCGCGCGCATCGGCTACCCCGCCATCGAGCGGCCGGCGCGCCGCACGACGTCGGCCAGCGCGTTGACGACGAAGACGATCGCGATCAAGACCATCCCCAGGCCGATGGCGAGCGGCAGATCGCCTTTGGATGTTTCCAGCGCAATGGCCGTGGTCATCGTCCGGGTATAGCCTTCGATATTGCCGCCCACGATGATGATGGCGCCGACCTCCGCGGCGGCGCGGCCGAAGCCAGCCAGCAGCGCGGTGACGAGCGAGAAGCGGGCGTCCCATAGCAGCGTCGCCACGCGGCCGAGCGGGCCGACCTTCATCGCCGCCAGCTCGTCGTGATAGGCGACCGCGAGATCCTCGACGGTTTGCCGCGTCAGCGCCGCGATGATCGGCGCCACCAAAATCGTCTGCGCGATCACCATCGCCGCCGGGGTGAAGAGGATGCCCCAGGGGCCCAGCGGGCCCGAACGCGACAGCATGAGATAGACCGTAAGGCCGACGACCACGGGGGGCAGACCCATCAGGCCGTTGAGGAAAACAATGAGGGCCTGGCGGCCGGGAAAGCGCGTCAGCGCGACGAGAGCCCCGGCGGGCAGGCCGATCAGGGCGGCAAGCACCACGGCGGACAAGCTGACCAGCAGCGACAGTTTGATGATCGCCACCAGGCTGGGGTCCGCGGTAAACACAAGCTGCAGCGCCGAAACGCCTTCCGGCATATGACGATTTTCCTGGCTGGGCTTCCGCCGTGAAATGCTTGCATTTCCTCCTGGACCGTTCAATTTTCGTACTATATGCACCTAGCTGCAGATAGGTGCATATGCCGGGATGAATGAGCTGCTGAATACCGAAGAAGCCGCCGACTATTTGCGGCTCAGCGAGCGCAAGCTTTATGACTTGGTGGCGCAGGGCGCGATCCCCTGCACCAAGGCCACCGGCCGCTGGCTTTTTCCCAAGACGGCGCTGGACCGTTGGCTTGCCGCCGGCCTGATCGCGCCGGCGGGTCTGCGCAGCGAAACGCGCCCGCCGATCGTCGGCGGCAGCCAGGATCCGCTGCTGGACTGGGCCCTGCGCGACAGCGGTTGCGGCCTCGCCACCCTCTCCGAAGGCAGCGAAGCCGGCCTGCGCCGGCTCGCGCGCGGCGAGGTGATGATGGCCGCCATCCACTTGCATCGGATCGACGGCGACGACGAGACGGCGAATACCGAGACGGTGGCGCAGACGCCGGGATTGCATGATGCGGTGGTGATTGCCTTTGCCCGCCGCGAACAGGGCTTGCTGGTCGCGCCAGGAAATCCGCTCAAGATCACGAGCCTGGAAACGGCGGCGCGCCTTCGCGTGCGCGTGGCGCAACGGCAGGCGGGCGCCGGCGCGCAATTGCTGCTGCTGGCGCTTCTTGCCCGCGCCGGCTTGCAGGCGGGCGCGCTCGCCCTGCAGGAGCCCCCTTGCCCGACCGGGCCCGATCTCGGCCAGGCGATCCGTTCCGGCCGCGCCGACTGCGGCATCGCCAGCCGTTCCGTCGCGCAGGGGGCGGGCCTGGAATTTGTTCCCCTCCTTTGGGAGCGCTTCGACCTCGTGCTGCGCCAGCGCGATTATTTCTTGCCCGGCCCGCAGGCCTTTTTTACGTATTTGCGCACCGCTGTCTTCCGCGGTCAGGCTGCGGAACTCCGCGGTTATGATGTGGCGCAAGCAGGCATGGTGCGCCTGGTCAACTGAGCTTGAAAAAAGCGGCGCGGGCCTTCATGAAGGGCCTCAGAGAGGTGGCCGAGTGGCTGAAGGCGCACCAGCGCGCCGGGCGCGCGTCTTGACTTAAAATGCGTGCGCCTTCGAAGTTTGGAAGATTGGAGAGGTGGCCGAGTGGCTGAAGGCGCACGCTTGGAAAGCGTGTATACGGGCAACCGTATCGAGGGTTCGAATCCCTCTCTCTCCGCCACTCGCTAAACGAAGCCCGGTGGTCGACAACGGCGACGGCTCGACGACGACCACCGATACGGCGCTCAATGGCGGCGGCAGCATCGCCCAGGTGACGGCCGGTACGGTCAGTGCCGACGGGCTGACAAAAACCTTGCCCTTCGATTGGAGAGCGACGGGGTCGCGCGGCGCAAAGTTCGATGCGGGCGCCGAACGAACACCAAACAAATAGAGTGAGCGGCAACGTCGAACAACGCCGCGTCACGATTTTGCGAAAGCGATTTCGATTTACGCGCTTTTCCAGTCGCTATTCCGCTGATAGTCTCTGTTTGAACGATGAACCACCGCCACCGGATTCGCTTCACATATGAGCCTCGGCGGATATCGGCGTCTCTCTTGTTCACGCGCATCACCGGTTGCATTCCGTTATCAGGCGACAAATGGTTGATACCGCGTGGTTTGATCTTTGATGCAGTTGGAGAATTCTCCGATCCTGAGCTTCGCATTCCCGGTGGAGAATTTGGGGATAATACCTGATCAAAAACTGTCACAGAGCGACTGTAAGTTGTTGCGCAACGCTATTGGGGCAAAGATGATGGAACGCTCCTGAATCGCAATCGGATTAGTTCCAAAATTGCTGTGTACAACGCAGAACGTCACTCGGTAGCTTTCTGGACCTGGATACCATTTACGATGGAAACGAGCATGGTCCGATTGCGAGTTTGAATGTAGCTATTCACGACAGCAACATGTGCCGTGTTAACTGCCGCCTAGGATTTCGGAATGTCATGATTTCAACAGATAGGGACTCTGAGCCTCGCTATGTTGACGTTTTCGTCGCGTCGATAATTTGCGGCCTTATGGTGGTGATAGCTGTCATCATGGCGGTCTATACATACTTTCATACCCCCTCGGGAGAATACATCCTGCTTCCTACAAGCAGGGGCTTTCGATCTGAAAACAAGCTGTTCTATTTTATTGTCGGGCCAGCATTTCAGTTTGGGATGTTTCTCGCCCCAGCTGTGGCTGCGTTCAATTGGCAATGGTTCAAGGACTTAACCGCACGTAGACAACGAGCTATCTTTGATTGGTCCGCGTCAGTTGGCCCTCTCAGTCCGAGAGAATTTTATAGGACGGCTCTAATATTCTACTGCGCCGGCGCCGCGATACATCTTTACACTATTCTTTTGGCGTACTGTCGCTTGTTTGGTCGGATTTAGGCTCGGCCCGCCTACGGGGAGAAAAAATAGATGGGCAAATACGGGGAGGCCAGCGTCATAGCTGGCGTGGGGTTCACCGTGGGAACCGGGCTGTTCGGCTTTTCGGCAATCGAAGGATTAGAGAAAACAAGTGATGACGAACTCGGCTTTGCGGGGAGAGGCACTATTGCATATGAAGGCGTAGTTCTAGGGGTGGCGATTTCGGGTGAATACGACCCTGCTACCGGGAAATTTTCGACCCCAACTTTTGGGGTGGGTCGAAGGCATCGGAGTTGGAGTGGCTACCTTCGTTTCCGGCGAATATGACACAGAGCACGGAATTTCCCTATCTGCCGGCGTAATCGGAACACCTGCACCTGGTACTCTTGGCGCTGCGGTTCGCGAGACAGGCACGGTACATCTTTCCGAGATTGTGCAAGCCGAGGGGCGAATGTATGCGGTACGCGAAGCGGAAAAAGCCGTTGAAAACGAAGACAAAGATTTCGGGCGAATTTATGCGGTGCGGGAAGCACAACAGGCCGTCGATGATGAGGATCAAGATTTTGGGCGCATGTATGCGGTGCGCGAAGCGCAACAGGCCGTCGATGAGGAGGATCAAGATTTTGGTCGCATGTACGCGGAGCGCGAAGCGCGCGACATCACCCCCGACAGTTCGGATGCGGTGAAGGAAGCGATCGCCAATGCCCAGCATGCTGCCGACACGGTCACGGCAAATGGCTACGCCCCGGCCGTCCACAATGACGACGACACGTCCGTCGGTGTCGGCGGCCTGGGCGGCATTCTGGGCGATCTTGGCAAAGCGCTCGGCGGCTTGCTCGGCGGCCTGTTCGGCGGCGATTATTCGGGCGGCGAGCCGGGCGGCGATCCCGGCGGTGGCGAGAATGGCAACGAAG